>NZ_JAUJPV010000007.1:0-250407 GCF_030481585.1 Burkholderia sp. AU45388
CGGAAGTGCCCGACGTGCCGGAAGTGCCCGACGTGCCGGAAGTGCCCGACGTGCCGGAAGTGCCCGACGTGCCGGAAGTGCCCGACGTGCCGGAAGTGCCCGACGTGCCGGAAGTGCCCGACGTGCCCGACGTGCCGGAAGTGCCTGACGTGCCTGACGTGCCGGAGGTGCCTGACGTGCCGGAGGTGCCCGACGTGCCGGAGGTGCCCGACGTGCCGGAGGTGCCTGACGTGCCGGAGGTGCCCGACGTGCCGGAGGTGCCCGACGTGCCCGACGTGCCGGAGGTGCCCGACGTGCCGGAGGTGCCTGACGTACCTGACGTACCTGACGTACCGGAAGTACCTGACGTACCGGAAGTGCCCGAAGTACCCGAAGTGCCCGAAGTGCCCGAAGTGCCCGAAGTGCCCGAAGTGCCGGAAGTGCCCGAGGTACCGGAAGTGCCCGAAGTGCCGGAGGTACCCGACGTGCCAGAAGTACCCGACGTACCGGAACTGCCCGACGTACCCGAAGTCCCCGAACTACCACCCGTCCCGGACGTGCTCGGCTTGATGGTCGGCGGGGTCGTCGGTCCATCGACCGAGCCGCAGCCGTACAGCGCGAGCAGTGACGAGACGGCCATCGTTACCGTCGTCTTCTTGAGGAGAATGTGCATGTTGGCCTCGACATTGGAAGTGTGTCCAAGCCTTCACTGCAAATTCCGAGCCACGACATGTTTCGCGAAACGGTGTCGTGATTTGTTGCGGAAATCGGGAATATCGATGCGATTTAAACGGAGGAATGGCGATTTCGCGCGACAGGCACGCGCGGCGCGCGAGCATCGCGGCCGTGATGTTCCCGTCAGGCGCCGTAACGCGCGACGGGATGTTACGTAGCGCTCGATCGCACGTGACGCGCCCGGCCGCGAATCGAGGCCCGCATCTTTGACGAAACGCGCCGTCCCGCCGAACATGACGCGAACCCCGGCCGCCGGCGCGGCAGCGGCCACGGCCACGACGCCAAATCACCAGGACACCGACATGAGCGAACAGGACAGGGAATATGGCAAGGCGCGGCGCATCGACGTGATGGGCGAGGCGTTCGTCGAGCGCGCGATGAGCGATCTCGACGGGTTCTCCCGCCCGCTGCAGAACTGGCTGAACGAGCATGCGTGGGGCAGCACGTGGCAGCGGGGCGGGATCGACCTGAAGACGCGCAGCCTGTGCACGTGCGCGATGCTGGCGGCGCTCGGCCGCGGCACGGAACTGAAGGGGCATATCCGCGGTGCGCTCAACAACGGCGCGAGCCTCGTCGAGATTCGCGAGGTATTGCTGCACAGCGTGCTGTACGCCGGCGCGCCGGCCGCGGTCGAGGCGTTTCGCAGCGCGCGCGAGGTGCTCTCGGAGCGCGGGCTGTCGATACCCGACGACGAAGCCTGATTGCGTCGCGGCGTTGGCTCCCCGCGACGGAAACCGGCCGCCGCGCTTCGCCGCCGCGAGCTACGCGATGCGCACGGGCTGCGCCGCAACGTCGGCCGGCGCGGCGGCGACTTCGAGAAGCCAGTCGGCCGTCGCTTCGGGCATCGTGACCGGCAGCATGTGCCCGCCCTCGACGACCTTCAGCCGCACGCGCGCCGATTTCTTCGCGAGCGCGTCGCCGTGCTCGCGCCAGTTCAGGATCGGATCGGCGTGGCCGTACAGCACGTCGACCGGCAGCGCGAGCGCCGCGTAGCGACGCTCCATTGCTGGCAGGTCGACGGGCGCCGACAGCAGGTCCGTCGCCGTCGCGTAGAACACGTGCGGGCGCATCCCGAGCAGGCCGCCACCCTTGACCGGGAAGTCGCGCGGCACGTCCTCCGGCGCGAACACCTGGCGCACGGCGCTGCGGCCCGTCAGGATCGTCAGCGGGATCGCGAAGGTCCACGACACGAAACGGCGCACGAGCGGCGACGGCAGCATCAGCGGCTTAAACGGCGCGGGCGGCTCGGTCTGCTCGTGCGACAGCGGCGCGATCAGCGCGAGCCGGCTCACGCGGTCCGTATGGTTGAGGCCGACCGCGAGCGCGATCGCGCCGCCGAGCGAATGGCCGACCAGCACGGGCTTGTCGAGCTTGAGCGCGTCGATGAACGCGGCGACGGTGCGGGCCTGCGCGAACACGTTCGCCTGCGAGGCCGCGCCGCGCAGCGAGCGGCCGGCGCCGGGGCGGTCGATCAGGATCACGCGATGCTGCTGCGCGAGCCGCGTGAGCGGCAGGTACGCGAAATTGCGCCATTGCCCCGCGAGCCCGTGGACGAACACGATCGGCGGGCCGTTGCCGTATTCGACGTAGTGGATACGATCGCCGTCGATGTCGACGAAGCGGCCTTCGGGCGGAAACGCGCGCGTCACGCGACGGGCCACGTAGCCGGAAAACAGCGCGAGCGCGGCGAGCACCGCGACGACGCCGAGCAGCACGTTCTGGATCAGGTGGAGCGTAGGAGTCATGTCGGCCTCAGCGGGTTTCGAGTGCGGGTTCGGCAGCCGGTGCGGTGGCGGCCGCGCCGGTTTTTGCGCGGCGTTCGAAATGCATCGCGGAATCGGCGAGCGTGCTGAACTTCAGCGACGCGAGATCGAGCACGTAGTTCTGGTGGAATTTCCACGGCTTGCGGTGCCCCTGCTTCGGCAGGATGCCGGCCGCGCGCTGGATGTAGCCGGAGCTCAGGTTGACGGCCGGCACGTCGCCGAGATCGCCCGCGCCGAGCCGCGGCACGCACGTGTCGTACCCGTTCGCGCGCATGTGGTTGAGCAGCCGGCACACGTAGCGCGCGATCAACTCGGCCTTCAACGTCCACGACGCATTCGTGTAGCCGAACGACGACGCGAGGTTCGGCACGTCGCTGTACATCATCCCCTTGTACGACACCGTTTCCGGCAGATCGACCGGGCGGCCGTCGACGGTCACGCGCGCGCCGCCGAGCATCTTCACCTTCAGCCCCGTCGCGGTGACGATCACGTCCGCGTCGAGCTGCTGGCCGCTCTTGAGCTGGAGGCCGGTCGGCGTGAAGCGTTCGATCTCGTCGGTGACGATCGATGCGCGGCCCGCGCGAATCGCCTTGAACAGGTCGCCGTTCGGCACGAGGCACACGCGCTGGTCCCACGGCATGTAGCGCGGCGTCAGGTGCTTCGCGACGTCGAAGCCGGGGCCGAGCTGCTTGCTGGCCGCGCGGATGATGAATTGCTTCGTCCGGTCGGGCTTGCGGCGCGACACGTTGTACAGGTACATCGTCAGCAGCACGTTCTTCATGCGCACGAGCCGGTGCGCGAGCCGCGACGGCAGCACGCGGCGCAGCGCGTTCGCGATCTTGTCGCGCGCGGGCAGCGACACGATGTAGGTCGGCGAGCGCTGCAGCATCGTCACGTGCCGCGCGTCGGCCGCCATCGATGGCACCAGCGTGACGGCCGTCGCGCCGCTGCCGATCACGACCACGCGCCGGTTCGCGTACGACAGGTCTTTCGGCCAGTGCTGCGGATGCACGAGCTTGCCTTCGAACGTATCCATGCCTGGCCAGTCGGGCAGGTAGCCGGCGTCGTAGTCGTAGTAGCCGCTGCACATGAAGAGGAAGCGGCAGGTGTAGACGAGCGTGTCGGTCGCGCCGTTTCGCGTGCGCTCGATGCGCACCGTCCAGCGCGCGCGGTTCGAATCCCAGTCGGCCGCGACGACCTTCCGGCCATAGCGGATCGTCTTGTCGATGCCGTAGGTGCGCGCGGTGTCGCGGATGTAGTCGAGGATCGTCTGCCCGTCGGAGATCGCCTTCTCGCTGTGCCACGGACGGAAGCTGTAGCCGAGCGTGAACATGTCGGAATCCGAACGAACGCCCGGATAGCGGAACAGGTCCCAGGTGCCGCCGATCGCGTCGCGCGCCTCGACGATCGCCACGCTCGCATGCGGGCAGCGCTGCTTCAGGTGATACGCGGCGCCGATGCCGGACAGGCCGGCGCCGACGATCAGCACGTCGAGGTCGCGGCGATCGTCACTGTCGTGGCGGGCGTCGGCAGCGGGCGGCGCGTCGCGCCGGTCGGTCGTCGAGGTCATGCGGGGTCCTGGGTCGGCGTGGTCGGGCGCGCGGCCGGAGCGTGGGCGCGTTCGAGGTTGCGTGCGCGGGCGCGGCGCACGTGGCGCAACATCAGCCACTGGTAACCGGCGCCGAGCAGCCGCGCGATCCTGTCGAGCCGGCGCGCGTCGGCGCCGACCAGCACGCGGCGCGCATTGCGCTCGACGCCCGCGAGGATCTGCCGCGCGGCCTCGTCGGCCGTCGTCGCGTTGATCAGGCGGTTCGCCTGGCGGCGATGGGTCGCTTCGTCCTGGCCCGTCAGCGCGTGGATGCTGGTATCGACGCGGCCCGCGTCGACGATGCTCGTCGCGACGCCGCCCGGATGCACGCAGGTCGCGCTCACCGGCGCGCCGTCGAGTTCGAGTTCCATGCGCAACGCCTCGGTGAAGCCGCGCACCGCGAACTTGGTCGCGTTGTACGCGCTTTGCGTCGGCATCGCGACGAGCCCGAACAGGCTCGACGTGTTGACGACGTGGCCGTCGCCCGACGCGCGAAGATGCGGCAGGAACGCCTGCGTGCCGTGCACGACGCCCCAGAAATTGATGCCGACGATCCACTCGAGATCGGCGAGACGCGCGGTTTCGGCGCTGGCGGCCAGCGAGACGCCCGCATTGTTGAAGATCAGGTTGACCTTGCCGTGCTCGGCGCGAACGAAATCGGCCCACGCGAACACCGCGTCGCGGTCGGCGACGTCGAGCCGGCGCGTGCTTACGCGTACGCCGTGCTGCGCGCAGGCAGCCGCCGTGCCGGCGAGGCCGGCTTCGCTGACGTCGGCGAGCGCGACTTCGCAACCGCGCCGCGCGAGCTCGACCGCGAGGCTGCGGCCCATGCCCGAACCGGCGCCCGTGATCGCGGCGACCTTGCCGGAAAACCCCTTCATTCGTCGTCCTCCCGTTCCGCTTGCGCTGCACCGGCGGCGCATCTATTGTGGTGTTGCTCGTCACCACTTTAGTTTTCGGGTGTCCTGATGTCAAATAGCGGAATGGAGAAAGCACTCGAAACGGAAAAAAAGGGCCGGTCGTATGGCGGCGTGGCGCCCGAGGTGCGGGCCGCCGAGCGGCGCGACGCGTTGATTCGCGCGGCGACGCGCGTGTTCGGCACGGTGGGTTTTCGCAAGGCGACCGTGCGGTCGATCTGCCAGGAAGCGAAGCTGAACGACCGCTATTTCTATGCGGCGTTCGACAGCACCGAGGATCTGTTGCGCTGCACCTACCTGCATCACGCGCAGCAATTGCATGACGCGGTCGCGCGGGCGGTCGCCGCGCGCGGCGGCGATTTGCGGGAGCGTGTCGACGCGGGGCTCGCCGCGTTCTTCGCGTTTCTGCGCGATCCGTGCGCGGCGCGCGTGCTGCTGCTCGAGGTGATGGGTGTGAGCGCGGATACCGACATGACGTACCAGCGCATGCTGATCGACTTCGGCAAGCTGATCATGGCGATCGGCGCGCCGGGAGAAGTCGTCACGCCTGCCGAGCGTACCGAGCAGCGGCTGATCGGGCTCGCGCTGGTGGGCGCGATGACGAACGTGGGCGCGGCGTGGCTGCTGACCGACTATCGCGATCCGGAGGCGCAGATGATCGCGAGTTGCAGGAAGGTGCTGCTGGGGACGTTGCGGGAGGCGGGGTAGCGGCAATGCGTGACGTGACGGTTCGCCATCAATCATGCGTTGATACGGGCGGCCATCCGGATCTTGGCCGATTGCAGGCAATGAGCGGTATGTCGTCGATATCGAATCGTCGGGAGCGTCTCAGGCGACGCTGGTGTTGGCGACGCTGCTGTCTTCAGGCGAGCGCGAAATCGAGCAGGGCCGTTTTCGTCCTGTCGAGTGCGTGTTCGCCGATATCGAGGGCTGCGACGAATGAGTCCCGAATGTAACGTCGTCCGGTTCGACTGACACGCTAACGCGTGCGGCGTCGCTTCGCGGGTACGACCACGGGCGTCTCCCCGATCCGCGCCTTCATCGCCTCGATGAACGCGCGCACCTTCGGCGACGGCAGCCGCGTCGACGGATACACCGCATGGATCCCGGCCGGCGCCGTGTGCCAGCCCGGCAGCAGCCGCACGAGCCGGCCGGCCGCGACGTCGTCCGCGGTCGAGAAATCCGTCAGCAGCCCGAAGCCGCCGCCCGCGAGCACGATCGCGCGGCACGCGGTCGCGGTGTTCGACACGACCGGCGCGACGCAGCGCACCGATGCACGGCCGCCCCGCACGTCATCGAGTTCGAGCGTATGCGGCCGCGGCAGCGACGACAGCATCACGAACGGCAGCGCGGCGAGCGCATCCGGATCGCGCGGCAGCCCGTGTCGCGCGACGAACGCCGGGCTCGCGACCAGCCATTTCTCATAGGTGCCGAGCTGCACCGCGCGATAGTTCGAATCGGCGAGACGGCCGATGCGGATCGCGACGTCGAGGTTGTCCGCGACCAGGTCGACGACGCGATCGTTCGCGACGAGTTCGACGGCGAGCGCCGGATGCCGGTCGCGCAGCGCGACGACGGCCGGCGCGACCACCAGCGCGCCGTAGTCGATCGGTACGCTCACGCGCAGCGTGCCGCGCAGCGGCCCGGCGTCGGACGACACCGTGTCGAGCGCGGCTTCGGTGGCGCGCACGATGTCGCGGCACGCGTCGTAGAACACGCGGCCGGCATCGGTCACGCTCAGCCGCCGCGTCGTGCGCACCAGCAGGTTCGCGCCGACCTCGGATTCGAGGCGCTGCATGTGCGTGCTGACGACCGTCTTCGCGAGGCCGAGCCGCTCGGCGGCGGCCGTCAGCGAGCCGGCGTCGACCACCGCGACGAAGATCGCCAGCCGGTTCAGGTTCACGTCGCGCAGATCGGCCATCGTCGATTGTCCTATGAAAGCGGAGAATGTTTCCGCGATTATCCGTCTTCTGGCGACGAACGGCGAGCGTTACGCTGGAGCCGTTCGTCGCCGATCCCCGGCGGCGCGAGATTCCGGAGTGTTTCCATGTCTGCCGCCAGCAAGCCCGCCTCGCCCATTCGCGTCTATTCGTTCCTGCTGTCCGGGCACGCGCATCGTGTCCGGTTGTTCCTGTCGCTGCTCGGGTTGCCGTCCAGGACCATCGACGTCGATCTCGCGGCCGGCGCGCAGCGCGAACCGGCGTTTCTCGCGCTCAATCCGCTCGGGCAGGTGCCGGTGATCGACGACGGCGGCACCGTGATCGCCGATTCGAACGCGATCCTCGTGTACCTCGCGAAGCGCTACGGCGATGCGCACTGGCTGCCCGACGATCCGGTCGGCGCGGCCGTCGTGCAGCGCTGGCTGTCGTACGCGGCCGGGCCGATTGCATCGGGCCCCGCGGCCGCGCGGCTCGTGACCGTGTTCGGCGCGCAGCTCGACCCGGAAGCGGCCAAGCGCACGGCCGGGAAGGTGCTCGACGTGATCGATCGCGAGCTGGCCGGCAAGCCGTTCGCGGCCGGCGCGCAGCCGACGATCGCGGACATCGCCGCGTACACGTACATCGCCCACGCGCCGGAAGGCGGCGTGTCGCTCGAACCGTATCCGCACGTGCGGGCGTGGCTGGCGCGTATCGAGGCGCTGCCGGGCTTCGTCGCGATGCCGACGACGCGCGCGGGTCTGCTCGCCGCTTGATACTCACGGCTGCCGCGCTTGTTCGGGAGAGAACGCGATGAATGCGCCAACCGCCGTCGTACCGGGGTGGGAACTCGATACCGCGCCGTTTCACGCGGGCGAGCTTGCCGTGCAGCAGCGCGCAGGCGTGACGGACGCGGCGAGCGCGGCCGGCCGGCGCGGGATCCGGCGCTTCATGCCGGATCAGCACCGGACGTTTTTCGCGCAACTGCCGTTCTTCGTGCTCGGCGGCGTCGATGCAAACGGCCAGCCGTGGGCGACGCTGCGCGTCGGTACGCCGGGGTTCGTCACGTCGCCGGACGCCCACACGCTGCGCATCGCGGCACCCGCGCTGCCGGGCGATCCGCTGGCCGGCGCGTGGCAGGCGGGCGCGCCGCTCGGCGGGCTCGGGATCGAATTCGATACGCGGCGGCGCAATCGCGTGAACGGCGTCGTGCGCGCGGTCGACGGCGACGCGCTGACGATCGCGGTCGAGCAGAGCTTCGGCAACTGCGCGAAGTACATCCAGGGCCGCAAGCCCACTTTCGTCGCGCGGGACGTCGGAGCGTCCGTCGCGCCCGACGTGTCGGACGCATTGAGCGACGCGGATCGCGCGCTGCTCGCGCAGGCCGATACGTTCTTCGTCGCGAGTGCGAACACGTCGGCGGAGGCGGGCGCGGCGCGCGGCGCGGACGTATCGCATCGCGGCGGGGTGCCGGGCTTCGTGCGCGTCGACGATGCGCGTACGCTGACCACGCCCGATTTCAGCGGCAACCGGTTCTTCAATACGCTGGGCAACCTGCAGCACGATCCGCGCGCGGGGCTGCTGTTCGTCGATTTCGACAGCGGCGATCTGCTGTACGTCGCCGCGCACGCGGAGATCGTGTGGGACGGGCCGCTCGTCGCGTCGTTCGACGGCGGGCAGCGCGTCGTGCGTTTCCACGTTCGGGAAGTGCGGCGCGTGCGGGCCGTGCTGCCGTTCCGGTGGTCGGCGGTCGAGCGTGCGCCGCAGTTCGCGGCGATGGCGACGGCGGCGTCGGCGTCGGGCGGTGCGGCGGCAACGGCCGAACCGGCGCCATCCGCCGCCGTGCCGGCATCGGCTCCCGCATGGCGAACGCTGCGCATTGCGAAGATCGTCGACGAAACGCGCGCGATCCGGTCGTTCCATTTCGAACTGGCGGATGGCGGCGTATTGCCTGCGTACGAAGCCGGTCAGCATCTGACGCTGCGCATCGCGCTGCCGGGGAGCGACGCGCCCACGATTCGCAGCTACACGCTGTCCGACGCGCCGGGCGGCGCGCATTACCGGATCACCGTGAAACGGGAAGGGCGCGTATCGGCGTGGCTGCACGATCACGCGCAGGCCGGCATGACGCTCGACGCGCAGATGCCGCGCGGCCGCTTCACTTTCGATCTCGCGAGCCCGCGCCCGGCCGTGCTCGTGTCGGCCGGCATCGGCATTACGCCGATGGTCGCGATGCTGCGCCGCGCACTGGCCGGCGACGCGCCGTCGCGCCGCGTCGTGTTCGTGCATGGCGCACGCGAAGCGGCCGACCGGCCGTTCGCCGCCGAACTGGCGCGCATCGCGGCCGCCGATGCACGCGTGTCGCTTCACTGGTTCGACAGTCATCCTCACGACGGCTCGGCCGCGCGGGCCGGGCGCATCGACATCGGGCAACTGAAGCGGGTCCTTTCATTCGACGATTACGATTTCTATCTGTGCGGGCCGGCGGCATTCATGCGCGACCTGTACGACGGGCTGCGCGCGCTGAACGTGCCGGACGAACGCATCCGTTTCGAGGCGTTCGGGCCGTCGAGCGTCTCGCGCAGTGCGACCCGCGCGGCTGTCGCGCCAGCGGCGCCGAGCGTGCCGGTCGTGTTCCGGCGCACGGGGCGCGAAGCCGCGTGGACGCCCGCCGACGGCACGCTGCTCGAATTCGCGGAAGGGCAGCGCGTGGCCGTGCCGTCCGAATGCCGCTCCGGTTCGTGCGGCACGTGCGCGACGCGCGTGCTGTCCGGCGCGGTCGACTACGAGCAGATGCCCGATGCGGCGATCGAACCCGGTTGCGCGCTGCTGTGTGTCGCACGGCCCGCGCAACGCGCGACGGAGCCGCTCGTGCTCGACCGCTGACGCGTGTGCGACATGCCGCCGCAGACGGCCTGCTGCGCGAAAAGCGCACGCAACTGCTGCTTTTTTCGAATGCTGTCCGGATCGACGATAGGGTCAACCGATTCGATAAAGGAGCCCATCATGAAACTGCTCGGCATGGTTCGCCTGGTCCTGTGGAGTTTCTTCGGCGTGCGCAACAGCAAGGCGCACGCGAACGATCTCGCGAACGCCAACTTCACGCTGCTGCCGTTCGTGGCGCTGCTGCTCGCGCTGCTGGTCGGCGCGGTCATTTACGGCGTCGTGCATCTGGTTGTCGATCCGACTGTGACGATGCAGGGGTTTTGAGCGAGCGGACGGTGAGCCGTTAGCGGGCCGCCGTTCCCGCTCCCGTTTCCGGCCACCTGACCGGTGCATGACGACGCCGGCATCAGCGCCGGCACGCACGACGCGAATCGCGACCGCATCGTCGCCGTCGCCGCCGTTATCGCGCCGCCTGCACCGTTCGTCCCCGTCCCCGCCTTCCCCGTCTCCCATTCCGCCCGATTCCGCGGCCCTTTGCCGCGCCCGGGGTAAAATGCGCGCCACGCCGCGATGTCGCGCGCGACGGGCAGGCCGCCGTTCCGATGAACGGCCGGCGCGACTGCCCGCCGCCCGCACCGGGGCGTTCGAAGCGTCCCCCGCATGACACGACCGCGCGACGCAGCCGGCCGCCCGACAGGCATCCGACGAACCCGTCGGCCGCTGCGTCGGCTTCCGGCGCGTCATCCGAATCCGATGTCCCATCCTGCGTTGTTCCGACCGGTCGGCCCGCTTGCACGCCGCAGGGTCCGGTTCGTCCGATGAATATCGTGTCGACGGCTCGTGTCCGGCGATGGGCGCGGATGCGGTTGCGGTTGCAAGCGCACGCTTCGCAGCTTCGTAACGGCTTTCGGGTTTCGACAGGTCGAATGGCGAGTTTTCCCTCCAGAACAATGACGGTGAATAGAACAACAGCGGCGCGCGCACGGCGGCGGCGCGCGAAGGTCGGGCTCGGCGTCGGTCTCGGCGTCACGCTTTTCGCGGCGCAGGCGGCCGCGGCTCAGGGCGACACACCTGCGCCGGGCGCCGATGCGACCGCCAGCACGACGCTGCCCGCGATCACGGTGAGCGGCGAGCGCGGCCATGCGTTGCGGGCGCGCGAAGCATCGGTCGCGGGGTTCGACGACGCACCGTTGCGCGACACGCCGGCGTCCGTGAACGTCATCACGCGCGCGGTGATCGACGATCAGCAGGCGAAGCGGCTGAGCGACGTCGTGCGCAACGATGCGTCGGTCGTCAACGACTACGCGCCGGTCGGTTATTTCGAGGGCTTCGCGATCCGCGGTTTTCCGGTCGATCTCGCGAGCGCGATCCGGATCGACGGGCTGACGGTGTCCGGCGAGCAGAACGTGCCGCTCGAGAACAAGGAGCGCGTCGAGATCCTGAAAGGGCTCGCGGGCATCGACAGCGGCGTCGTCGCACCGGGCGGCGTGATCAACTTCGTGACCAAGCGCTCCGCGAACGTCGCGAGTGTGACGGGGGGCGTCGACAGCCGCGGCTCGACGTCGGCGGCCGTCGATCTCGGCCGCCGCTTCGGCCCGGACAACCAGTTCGGGTTCCGGATCAATGCGGCGAAGGAGAACATGCACTCGTATATCGACGGCACGAACGGACGGCGCACGTTCGGCTCGATCGCCGCCGACTGGGACATCAGCCCGCGCGCGAGCCTGCAGCTCAATGCCGAGTTCCAGCAGTGGATCCAGCGTTCCGCGCCTGGCTACCAGTTGCTCGGCGGCACCGTCGTGCCGTCGGTGAAGACGACGTCGAAGGCGCTCGGCACGCAGCCGTGGGCAAAACCGGTGACGACCGACGCGCTGAACCTGAACGCGCGTTTCGACTACCAGTTCAACGACGACTGGAAGGCCTATATCGCTGCCGGCCGCAGCCGCACGATGATCGACGACAACAGCGCGTTCGCGTACGGCTGCTCGTACGCGGCGAGCTGCGCGGCCGGCGCGACGTCGCCGTTTTTCTTCGGCGCGAACGGCGACTACGACGTGTACGACTTCCGCAGCCCCGGCGAATACCGGCGCAACGACGATCTGCGCGCGGTCACGACCGGCAAGTTCGCGACGGGGCCGCTGCGGCACGAGCTGACGCTCGGCGTGAGCGTGCAGCGCCGCGTCGTGCACATGGCGACTGCCGTGTACGACTATGTCGGCAGCGAGAACATCTACGGGCCCGACGTCGCGTTTGCACCGTCGCCGAACACGCCCGGGCCGTCGTATCCTCAGCTCGATTCGTGGCAGTACGGCGTGTTCGGGCTCGACCGCATCAGCCTCGGCGAACACTGGCAGGTGCTCGCGGGCGGCAAGGAAGTGCTGCTGCGCCAGCGCAGCTGGAGCAGCCTCGACGGCGAGGCGACGCATACCGACCGCTCGGTGTTCCTGCCGCAGGTCGCGCTCGTCTACAAGCCGGTGAACGTGCTGTCGCTGTATGCGTCGTACAGCAAGGCGCTGTCGCTCGGCGATCAGGCGCCGGTGCGCGCGACCAACGCGTATGCGTTCCTGCCGCCCGTCGAATCGCACCAGATCGAGGTCGGCGCGAAATACGACTGGCTCGACCGGCTGAGCCTCACGGCCGCGGTGTTCTCGATCAGCAAGCCGTTCCAGTTCGCCGATCCTGACGCGTCGGGCACGAGCTACACGTTCGTGCAGCGCGGCACGCAGCGGCACCAGGGGATCGAACTCGGCGCGGCCGGGCGCGTGACCGAGCGGCTGGGCCTCACGGCCAGCGTCGCGGCGATTCGCGCCCGCGCATACGATTCCGGATCGCCGGCGTACGAAGGGCACCAGATCATCAACGTGCCCGCGCTGCGCGCGTCGCTGTATGCGGACTACGCGGTGCCGGGCGTCGTGGGCCTGAACGTGCTCGGCGGCGTGGAATACAGCGCTGCGCGCAACGCGAACGAGGAGGGCACCGCGCGCGTGCCGTCGTGGTTCGTGTTCAATCTCGGCGCGCGTTATACGACGAAGATCGGCGGCCATCGTACGGTGTTGCGCGTGTCGGTGGACAATCTGTTCAACAAGTTCTACTGGCGCGACGCAGGCGAGCAGCAGGGCGATGCGTACCTGTTCCCGGGTGCGCCGCGCACCGCGCGCGTATCGTTGACCTATGATTTCTGACCGACCGGAGGCAGCCGCGTGACGCGCGGCCCCGGCAGTTCACCAGGAGAGCACAGACGATGTCCCCACTCGAAATCGCCGGCGTGATCGTCAGCGCGCTCGCGATCTGGCTGACCGCGAAGCGGCGCATGCTGTGCTGGCCGGTCGGCCTCGCGTCGGTCGCGCTGTACGGCTGGATCTTCTTCGATGCGAAGCTGTACTCGGACATGCTGCTGCAGGGCGCATTCGCGGTGCTGCAGGTGTACGGCTGGCAGCGCTGGCTCGCGCAGCGCGCGAGCGAGGCCGGCGGCGGCGCGGTGACGGCCGGCGACGTCGCGCCCGTGACCGGCGTGCAGCCGCTCAAGATGCTGCCCGACCTGATCGCGGCCGTCATCGGCAGCGCGCTGCTCGGCGGGATGATGGCGCGCTGGACCGACGCGGCGCTGCCGTTCGTCGATGCGTCGCTGACCGCGTTCAGCCTCGTCGCGCAATACTGGACCGCGCGGCGCTACATCGCATCGTGGGGGCTGTGGATCATCGTGAACGTCGTGTACGTCGGGATGTTCGTGTTCAAGGAACTGTATCTGACTGCCGGGCTCTATGCGCTGTTCATCGGGCTGGCCGTCGTCGGCTGGCGCGACTGGAGCCGCACGGCCGCCGCATTGCGCGCGGCCGCTGGCGGCCCGCTCGCATCGGGCGGCGGCGCGCGCTGATCCGCGCACGGATTCAACCACGGAGCAACGTCGTTCATGTCATTCCCCCTCGAGCCGGACGGCCCCCTGTCGCGCGACGTCGCACCGCCGCAATTCGGCGTGGACGGCGAGCAGGCCGAACGCGACTGGCCGCTGATCACGCACGACGAGGTGGCGGCCGTGCTCGCGCGGATCGACGGCGCGGGCGAGCCGGTGCGGCTGACGTGGCACAGCCCGCGACAGTTCGCGGCAGCGGTGCTCGTGCGAATGGCGGACGGGCGCGGGTTGTTCGTCAAGCGACATCACGCGAGCTTGCGCGATGTCGCGGGGCTCGAGGAAGAGCATCGCTTCATCGCGCATCTGCGCGAACGCGGGATGCCGGTGGTGGACGTGCTGGCCGATCGTCACGGCGCGACCGCCTTTGCGTTTGGCGAGTGGACGTATGAGGTGCACGTGCTCGCGCCCGGCGTCGATCCGTATCGCGGCGTGATGTCGTGGCAGCCGTTCACGCATCCGTCGCACGCGTACGCGGCCGGCCGCGCGCTGGCCGAACTGCATCGCGCGTCGGCCGGCTACGATGCGCCCGCGCGGCCCGTGCGCACGCTGCTGTCGAGTTTTCGCGTGCTGTCGTCCGCCGATCTGGCGGGCGCGCTCGAACGCTGGGTCGATGCGCAGCCGCTGCTCGTGCGTGCGCTCGGCTCGCGCGACTGGCGTGGCGACGTGGCCGAGGCGATCGGCCTGTATCACGCGCGTCTCGTGCCGTTGCTGCCCACGTTGACGCCGCTGTGGACGCACGGCGACTGGCATGCGTCAAACCTGCTGTGGACCGAAGCGGGGCCCGGCGCGCAGGTGCGGACCGTGCTCGATTTCGGCTTGTCGGATCGCACCTGTGCGGTGATGGACCTCGCGCTGGCGATCGAGCGCAATACGGTCGACTGGATGGCGCCGGCCGATGCGCGGCGCGTGGAATACGAGCAGATCGACATGCTGCTCGACGGCTATGAATCGCTCGAACCGCTGAGCGACGATGCGTATGCGGCGCTCGTCGCGCTGCTGCCGATCGTGCATACGGAGTTCGCGCTGTCGGAAGTCGCGTATTTCGGCTGCATCATCGATGCGCCGGCGACCGTGGATATCGCGTACGACGGCTACCTGATCGGGCATGCGCGCTGGTTCGGCGAGCGCGACGGGCGGCAACTGCTCGACTGGCTCGTGCAGCGGCGGCGGGGGAAGCAAGGGCGCGTTTGATTCTCGAAAATGCGCGGATAGCTTCCCGGGTTCGGTGATCGACATATCGCTCGAATCGAACATCGAAATCTCGTTCGGATGGATTCGATGGACCGTCGCACGCGAGCGTTGGAGGTACACGGGTCAACGCAAGCGCGGCGGCGGTAAATGAGCCGATTTCATGTCAATGGCCGGTACAGCAGTTGTCGAGGCAGCCGGGGCTCACTTGAATGGCGACTTCGCGTGTTTCCGATGTCGATCCAGCTGCACTGCTGGCTGGATAAATTTGCGTTTTTATCTGAATCGGTGCGTTTGTCAGACCGTCGTCTATGACGACTTTCGCCGTCTCGGAAGCTCGCTTCGTTGCGAGTCGTTCAGGATCAGCCTCAATCTTGGAAGCGCTGCCAATTACAGTGATCCAGTTTTGTATCGGATAATCGAAATTCATTGCTGAAATCCATCGTCCAATTCGTATTTTCTCGGATTCGGAGATCTCGTGACTGTTGTGGGAGAAGGCCACGAAAAATTGCCGTGACGGCAGATTTTGTGACCCCTGACATTCCGCCGCAGAGCTTGCCGGGAAAAGGAGCAACGTTGCGATAGGCACGATTAGTGACGTGATAAAAATTCTCATGCTGAATTCGGCTCCTTACTCCGCAAATAATTCTTCGCCGTAGATCACGAACCCTGTGAGGGTATCCGCGTTCCTCAATGCCTGGTCGGGATTGGTCCTTGCCCATGCGGCCGCTGTGGGATCGAGCCCGTAACGAGGGTCGCCGCTACCGAAGGTGTCGACGAAGTGAGTGACTTCGTGAATGAGCGTGGATAGGCGGGAATCTCCGAACATATTCTGATCGCGCAAGCCGGTACAAAACTTCATCGCAATGCTGATAAGCCTGCGCTCCGTGTTGGGCCCGCAAACGTGAGCGGCTTCATTCTCGATGTCGATCATGTTCGGAACACAGCCTAACATTCTATCGAGCTTCGGATCGCTTCGAACGAAATGGTGTGGCGTCAGCGTTTTGAGAACGGAGAGATGTCGTGAGAAGCCGATGAGAAGGTATTTTCGTGTATTTTCATCGCATCGATTGAACCAATATATCATTCTGTCTTTGGTTGTTTTGTCATACCGCTTCAGATCGGTGATCCTGCGCTCAACCAGAATTATGGACCACTTAAGCAGCCGAGATACCATGATTCTAAATTCTCGATTGGTCATATTAGGGCAGATGGGTGTTGTGTTGATGTAAACGTCAACCACCGATCCCGGGTTTGTGTTGGTGACGGCCCCGGAGTGAACGAGAAACCATTCTTTGTCTTCGCCGGTGTCAAAGTCGTACTCGTTGTGATCGAAGAGGTTTTTCACTGATTAAAAGTCTCGATTCGCAGGTTTTCAAGGAGGCAGCACGACCGTGATGTCATAAAACAGCATGGTTTTGTTCATGTTGCCGGGACCTTGAACAGTCATCTTTTCGAGCGAATACGTCTATAGAACTAGTTCTAAATTTTGAAACGTATTTTTTATGCTGACGTGACCGGCAGGGCAGATATGCACGTCGATTCGGCGAGTACACCGCGCCCAACATGACGGAAATATCATCTTCGCCTCATGTTCGCACTGCGGCAGGTCCGTAGCATCGGTCGCGAACCGTTACCGCAGAACCGAACATGCTCAAGCTCAACCTCGTCGCGGCCATCGTCCTTGCGATGGCCGCGACGGCTCATGCGCAGTCGTCGCTGTCGCCGGGGCCGATCACGATCGCAGCCAGCAGCGCGACGCCGATCGGCGCTCTCCCCTCCGATACGCTCCCTGCATCGTCATTGACGCTCTCCGATGCGCTCGCGGTCGCGGCCCGCAACAACCCGGCGCTGCGCGGCGCGCGCGCGGACGTCGATGCGTCGGCCGGCGCACTGATGCAGGCCGGCGCCCGTCCGAACCCGGAAATCTCGTTCCTGCAGGAAGGCTTCAGTCGCGCCGAGCGCACGTCCACCGCGCTGATCAACCAGACCATCGAACTGGGCGGCAAGCGCCGCGCGCGGCTCGACGTCGCGTCGTACGGCCGCGAGGCGGCCAACGCGTCGCTCGACGACCAGGGCGCGGCCGTGCGCGCCGATGTGATCGCCGCGTTCTACGGGCTGCTCGCCGCGCAGCGCCAGCTTCAGGTGACCGAGGAATCGGCCGCGATCGCCGCGCGCTCGGCCGATCTCGCGGGGCGCCGGGCGCAGGCCGGCAAGGTGTCGCCGGTCGAGGCGACCAAGGCGCAGGTGGCGGCGGCCGGCGTGCAGATCGAAGTCGTGACCGCGCGCGGCCGTGTCGACGTCGCGCGCGAAAAGCTGAACGCGGTGATGGGCGAAGCGCGCAACGACCGGCTCGCGGTACGTGGCGACCTGGAAACGGTGCCGCCGGTCGAGCCGCTGTCCGCGCTGACCGCGCAGCTCGACGATTCGCCGCTCACACGGATCGCGCGTGCCGAAATGCTGCGCTCGAATGCGGCCGTGTCGCTCGAACGCGCACGGCGTATTCCGGACGTGACGGTCAGCGCGGGCGTGAAGCGCGTGACCACGGGCGGCGTGCCGGACAACCAGGCCGTGGTCGGCGTATCGATCCCGATTCCGCTGTTCAACACGAACAAGGGCGCGCTGCTCGAGGCGACGCACAAGGCCACGCGCGCGAACGCCGATCTCGATCGCGAACGCACGCGCCTGCGACTGGAACTGACGCAGGCATACGCGAATTTCGAGGCCGCCGAGCAGGAAGCGCAGCGCTTGAAGTCCGACATCCTGCCGGCCGCGCGCCTCGCGCTCGATGCGATGTCGCGCGGCTACGAACTCGGGAAGTTCGGCTTCCTCGACGTGCTCGACGCACAGCGCACGCTGTTCCAGGAGCAGTCGCAATACGTGCGTGCGCTCGCCGGCGCCCATGCGGCCCGCGCCGACATCGGCCGGCTCGTCGGCACGCCGCTCGCGGCCGTCGCGCAATAAGCGCTCCTCTTACCGGAAGGATCATCATGTCACGCAGCAGAATCTTCGTTATCGCGGCGGCCGTGCTCGGCGGCGCCGGAATCGTGATCGGCGCGCTCGCCGTCACGCGGAGCGTCAACGGCGCATCGGCGCCGACGGCCGCCGAAGCCGTGCAGCAGGCCGATGGTGCCGGCGCGCGCGGCGGTGTCGTGCTCACGCGCGGCAAGCTGTCCGTCGAGATCGTGATGACGGAAAAGCCCGGCGACGCGCGGCTCGTCGTCTATCCGTCCGTCGACGGCAAGCCGCTGGACAAGGGCGTGACCGTGTCCGGCACGCTGGTGCGGTACGACCACACGCAGGAACCGTTGCGATTCGACGCGGCCGGCCAGAAGTTCGTGTCCGCGCAGTCGATCGCGAAGCCGCACGTGTTCGATGCGACGATCGACGTGAAGGCCGGCAACGATGCGGCGTCGTTCCCGTACGCGCTCGCCGACGGCGCGATCGCGCTGACCGACGCGCAACTGGCGACGTCGAAGATCGCGCTCGCGAACGCCGGCCCCGCGCAGATCGCGACACCGTTCCAGCTTCCCGGCGAAATCAAGTTCAACGAGGATCGCACCGCGCACGTGGTGCCGCGCGTGGCCGGCATCGTCGAGCAGGTGTCGGTGTCGCTCGGGCAGAACGTCGCGAAGGGGCAGGTGCTCGCCGTGATCGCGAGCACCGATCTGGCCGACCGCCGCAGCGAGCTGCTGACGGCCGAGCGCCGGCTGTCGGGCGCCCGCGCGACCTACGAGCGCGAACGCACGCTGTGGCAGGAGCGCATTTCGGCCGAGCAGGACTACCAGCAGGCCCAGGTGCAGTTGCGCGAGGCCGAGATCGCGGTGCAGAACGCGCGGCAGAAGCTCGCCGCGCTGAATGCGCCGGTGGGCGCGGGCGTGCTGAACCGCTACGAACTGCGCGCGCCGTTCGCCGGCACGATCGTCGAGAAGCATGCGACGCCGGGCGAGGCGATTGCCGCCGACGCGAGCATGTTCGTGATCTCCGACCTGTCGACCGTATGGGCCGAAATGGCGGTGCCGGCGCAGCGGCTCAACGACGTGCGCGTCGGTCGCGAGACAACGGTGATCGCGACCGCGTTCGAATCGCGCTCGAGCGGCCCGATCGCGTACGTGGGTTCGCTGCTCGGCGAGCAGACGCGCACCGCGCCGGCGCGCGTCGTGCTGCCGAACCCCGATCGTGTGTGGCGTCCCGGGATGTTCGTCAACGTATCGGTCGACGCGGGCACGCAACGCGTGCCGCTCGCGGTCGCGAGCGACGCGCTGCAGGACGTCGACGGCGCGCCGTCGGTGTTCGTGCGTTCGCCGAAGGGCTTCGTCGCGCAGGCCGTCGAAACGGGGCGGCGCGACGAACGCGCGACCGAAGTGCTGAAGGGGCTCAAGCCCGGCCAGGAATACGCGGCGTCGAACAGCTTCGTGCTGAAGGCGGAGCTCGGCAAGGGGAACGCGGAACATGAGTGAGCAGCAATACGCATGCACCGTGGCGCGACTGGCGGCCCGCCACGCAGCCCGCTTTCCGATTCGCCGGGTGACCGGCCGCGCGGCCCGTCCGGTGCGCTCGACCGTTACCCGTGTCAAGGAATCCCGACATGTTTGAGCGCCTGATCCGCTTTGCGATTGCGCACCGCTGGCTCGTGATGCTGGCGATCGCGGCCGTGGCCGCGTTGGGCGTGTTCAGCTACCAGCGGCTGCCGATCGACGCGGTGCCCGACATCACCAACGTGCAGGTGCAGATCAACACGTCCGCGCCCGGCTACTCGCCGCTCGAGGCCGAGCAACGCATCACCTACCCGGTCGAGACCGTGATGGCCGGGCTGCCGGGGCTGGAACAGACGCGCTCGATCTCGCGCTACGGGCTGTCGCAGGTGACCGTGATCTTCAAGGACGGCACCGACATCTACTTCGCGCGGCAGCTCGTCAACGAGCGCATCCAGGAGGCGAAGGACAAGCTGCCGGCCGGCATCGCGCCGGCGATGGGGCCGACGTCGACCGGCCTCGGCGAGATCTACCTGTGGACCGTCGAAGCCGACGCCGGCGCGCGCAAGCCCGACGGCACGCGCTATACGGCGGCCGACCTGCGCGAACTGCAGGACTGGGTCGTGCGGCCGCAACTGCGCAACGTGCGCGGCGTGACGGAGGTCAACTCGATCGGCGGCTACGTGAAGGAATACCGCGTCGCGCCGAACCCGACGAAGCTGATGTCGTACGGGCTGACGCTCGCCGACGTCGTGCGGGCGCTCGAGCGCAACAACGACAACGTCGGCGCCGGCTACATCGAAAAGCGCGGCGAGCAGTATCTCGTGCGCGTGCCGGGCCAGGCGCGCACCGTCGACGACATCGCGAACGTCGTGCTGACCAACGTCGGCGGCGTGCCGGTGCGGATGAAGGACGTCGGCGTGGTCGACATCGGCCGCGAACTGCGCACCGGCGCCGCGACGTCGAACGGCGAGGAAGTCGTGCTCGGCACGGTGTTCATGCTGATGGGCGAGAACAGCCGGACGGTGTCGAAGGCCGTCGCCGCGAAGATGGAAGACGTAAACCGCACGCTGCCGGCCGGCGTGAAGGCGGTTCCGGTGTACGACCGCACGGTGCTCGTCGAGAAGGCGGTCGCCACCGTGAAGAAGAACCTGCTCGAAGGCGCGGTGCTCGTGATCGCCGTGCTGTTCCTGTTCCTCGGCAACATCCGCGCGGCGCTGATCACCGCGCTCGTGATTCCGCTGTCGATGCTGATGACCTTCACCGGGATGGTCAACGCGAAGGTGAGCGCGAACCTGATGAGCCTCGGCGCGCTCGACTTCGGGATCATCGTCGACGGCGCGGTGGTGATCGTCGAGAACTGCGTGCGGCGGCTCGCGCATGCGCAGTCGGCGGCGGGGCGGCCGCTCACGCGCGACGAGCGTTTCGCCGAAGTGTTCGGCGCATCGCAGGAGGCGCGTCGCGCGCCGATTTTTGGGCAACTGATCATCATGGTCGTGTACCTGCCGATCTTCGCGCTGACCGGTGTCGAGGGCAAGATGTTCCATCCGATGGCGATTACCGTCGTGATGGCGCTCGCGGCCGCGATGGTGCTGACCGTCACGTTCATTCCGGCGGCCGTCGCGTTGTTCATCGGCGAGCGGGTCGAGGAGAAGGAGAACCGGCTGATGGGCTGGGCGCGGCGCGCGTATGCACCGGTGCTCGCCGCGTTCATGACGCGCCCGGCGCGCGTGATGATCGGGGCGGGCGCGATCGTGCTGGTCACGCTCGGGCTCGCGACGCGGCTCGGCAGCGAGTTCATCCCGAGCCTGAACGAGGGCGACCTGGCCGTGGCCGCGCTGCGGATTCCCGGCACGAGCCTGTCGCAGTCGGTCGAGATGCAGAAGTCGATCGAGAAGACGCTGAAGGCGCGCTTCCCCGAAATCGAGCGCGTGTTCGCGCGCACCGGCACGGCCGAGATCGCGGCCGACCCGATGCCGCCGAACCTGTCGGACGGCTACATCATGCTGAAGTCGGCCGACACGTGGCCCGACCCGAAGAAGCCGCGCGAGCAGCTCGTGCGCGAGATCGAGGACACGCTCGCCGAGCTGCCGGGCAACGCTTACGAGTTCTCGCAGCCGATCCAGCTGCGCTTCAACGAACTGATTTCCGGCGTGCGCAGCGACGTCGCCGTGAAGATCTTCGGCGACGACATGGCCGTGCTGAACCAGACCGGCGAGCAGATCGCGGCTGCGTTGCGGAAGGTGCCGGGCGCATCGGAGGTAAAGGTCGAGCAGACCACGGGCCTGCCGGTGCTGACCGTCAACCTTGACCGCGACAAGCTCGCGCGCTACGGCGTGAGCGTCGCCGACCTGCAGGACTCGGTAGCCGCGGCCGTCGGCGGGCAGAAGGCCGGCACGCTGTTTCAGGGAGACCGCCGCTTCGACATCGTCGTGCGGCTGCCCGACGAACTGCGCACCGACATCGAGGCGATCGAGCGGCTGCCGATCGCGCTGCCCGCGCCGGCCGCCGGCGCCAGCGCGCCGCTCGCGGCGGCGCCGTACGTGCCGCTGGCCGAACTCGCGACGATCGACGTGGTGCCGGGCCCGAACCAGATCAGCCGCGAGGACGGCAAGCGGCGGGTGGTCGTCAGCGCGAACGTGCGCGGGCGCGACGTCGTCTCGTTCGTCGCCGATGCGCGCGAGCAGTTGCAGCAGGACGTGCGCGTGCCGGCCGGTTACTGGATGTCGTGGGGCGGCCAGTTCGAGCAGCTGCAAAGCGCGAGCGAGCGCCTGAAGCTCGTCGTGCCGCTCGCGCTGTTCATGGTGTTCGTGCTGCTGTTCGTGATGTTCAACAACGTGAAGGACGGGCTGCTCGTGTTCACCGGCATTCCGTTCGCGCTGAGCGGCGGTGTCGTGTCGCTGTGGCTGCGCGGGATTCCGCTGTCGATCACGGCGGCGGTCGGTTTCATCGCGTTGTCCGGCGTGGCCGTGCTCAACGGCCTCGTGATGATCTCGTTCATCCGCAACCTGCGCGACGAAGGGATGCCGCTCGACGCGGCGGTGCACGACGGCGCGCTCACGCGGCTGCGGCCGGTGTTGATGACCGCGCTGGTCGCGTCGCTCGGCTTCCTGCCGATGGCGTTCGCGACCGGCACCGGCGCCGAGGTGCAGCGCCCGCTCGCGACGGTCGTGATCGGCGGTATCCTGTCGTCCACCGCGCTGACGCTGCTGGTGCTGCCGGTGCTGTACCGCGTGAGCCACGCGGTGTCGTGGCGCGCGGCGTTGCGCGGCGGTTTCGCCGCGGGCATGATGCGCCGGCTGGGTTTCTTCAAGGGTAACGCGTGATGCGAATTCTGATTGTCGAGGATGAACCGAAGACGGGCGCGTATCTGCGCAAGGGGTTGACCGAGGCCGGCTACGTCGTCGATTGGGTCGAGGACGGCATCACGGGCCAGCATCAGGCCGAAACCGAGGAGTACGACCTGCTCGTGCTCGACGTGATGCTGCCCGGGCAGGACGGCTGGACGCTGCTGCAGAACCTGCGGCGCAGCAAGTCGACGCCCGTGCTGTTTCTCACCGCGCGCGACGACGTCGGCGATCGCGTGAAGGGCCTCGAACTCGGCGCGGACGATTATCTCGCGAAGCCGTTCGATTTCGTCGAGCTGACCGCGCGCATCAAGTCGATCCTGCGGCGCGGCCAGCCGCGCGATTCGAACACGCTGCGCGTGGCCGATCTCGAACTCGACCTCACGCGACGCAAGGCCACGCGGCAGGGCGACACGATCCTGCTGACCGCGAAGGAGTTCGCGCTGCTGTGGCTGCTGATGCGCCGCGAAGGCGAGATCCTGCCGCGCGCGACGATCGCGTCGCAGGTATGGGACATGAACTTCAACAGCGACACGAACGTCGTCGATTCGGCGATCCGCCGGCTGCGCTCGAAGATCGACGACGCGTACGAACCGAAGCTGATCCATACGGTACGCGGGATGGGCTACGTGCTCGAAGCGCGCGGCGGCGCGGCCGCATGATCGCGCGCCTGCTGCCGCGGACGCTGCGCGGCCGGCTGACCGCGCTGATCATCCTGTCGACGTCGGTGATCCTCGCGTCGAGCGGCGTCGCACTGTACGAAGCGCTGAGCAACCGCGTCGAAACGACGGCAGCCGAGCAGATGGCCGGCATTTCCGCCGCATTGGGCGCGCATCTGGCCGAGGCGCGCACGACGGACGACGTCGCGCGCAATGCCGATATCTGGATCGACCAGTTGCACGGTCATCCGAACATGGATCTCGCGATCTTCGATGCAGCCGGCACGCGCGTCGTCGGCACGCCCGGCTTCCGCCCTTATACGCCGCTGTTGTCGATGAACGTCGGGCGCGCGCCGTCCGGCGTCGCGCCGCCCGGCGCGCGGCACCAGTATCTGGTGACGACCGTGCCGCTCGCCGGTGCAGGTGCGCCCGTGGTGCGCGTCGCCGTGCAGTACGACCGCAGCGCCGACATGCTGCTGTTGCGCACGCATGCTTATACGATCGTCGTGATCCAGGTGTTCGGCGTGGTGATCGCGGCCGCGATCGCGTACGGCATCGCCGCGCTCGGGCTGAGCCCGCTGCGGCGGTTCGCGGCGCGGGCCGAACAGATGTCGACGAGCCGGCTCGCGCATCCGCTGCCGGAACTCGATACGTCCGGCGAGCTGAAGGAGCTCGAGCATGCGTTCAACGGGATGCTCGCGCGGCTGAGCGAATCGTTCACGCGGCTGAGCCAGTTCTCGTCGAATCTCGCGCACGACATGCGCACGCCGCTGACGAACCTGCAGGCAGCCGCGCAGGTCGTGCTCTCGCAACCGCGCAACGCGGACGAATACCGGAGCGTGATCGAATCGAGCATCGACGAATACCAGCGGCTGTCGCGGATGATCGAGGACATGCTGTTTCTCGCGCGCTCGGAACAGGCCGGCACGTCGATCAGCGTGCGGCGGCTGAATGCGGCGCGGGAGGCGGAGCGGGTGGCCGGCTACTACGAGCCGCTGGCGGAAGATGAAGGCGTGACGGTGAAGGTCGACGGCTACGCGTGGGTCGATGCGGATCTGACGCTGTACCAGCGTGCGTTGAGCAACCTGCTGTCGAATGCGCTGACCTATGCGCCGCGCGGCAGCGTCGTGACGATCGATTGCGTCGAGCAGGGCGGCGCGACGACGATCGCCGTGTCGGATACGGGGCCCGGCATCGCGGCGGAACATGTCGGGCGGATTTTCGAACGCTTTTATCGCATCGATCCGTCACGCCACAATTCGGCGTCGGGCACGGGGCTCGGCCTCGCGATCGTCCGGTCGATCATGGACAATCACGGCGGCGAATGCGGCGTCGACAGCGAGCCGGGCCGCCGCACGACCTTCTGGCTGCGCTTCCCGCGACGGCCGGCCGAGCCCGAACGGCCGGCCGCCATCGGCACCTGACAGCGCGGGCGGATACGCCCGCGCATTCGCCGTCAGGCAGCCCCGCGCGGCGCGTTGCCGGCGGCCGTCTGGCCGCGCATCGTTACTTCGCGGCGAGGTCGTCGTGGTTGTCGGCCGGCGGCTTTTTCTCGCCGCCATGCACCGAAATCACGTGAAGCGCCTTGTTGCGCGCGACGACCTCGGCGGTCGGCGGGTACTGCGTCTTGCTGATCGGCACGATGCCGTCGTGCTGCGCCTGCTTCAGTTCGTTGACGACCTGCGTGCGGGTCTTGCCTTGCGTTTGCGTTTGGGCGAATGCGGCCTGCGTGGCGATGCCGAGCGACAGCGTGGCGGTGACGAACAGTGCTGCGAGTTTTGCCGTTTTCATCGAGTGCTCTCCTTGATCGGGGCCGCCGGGTGGCGAACCATGGACCCAGTATGCGAAAGCAGCCGTGCGTGATCGTGATCGCGAGATGAAAAATGCGTCAGATTTCGGCGCGCGCGGGAGTGCGGGGCGGATTCGATCGACATGACGCAACCGTCATGTTCGCGTCATGGGGGCGATGAGCGGGAAGCGGAACATGCAGTCTGCCGTTGGCTGAGCGCGCCGGCGGAATTCGTGTCGCCCGCGACAGCAGCATCGATAGAGGCGGCGCCGTTCAGACCTTCATCCCGGACCGAAAATTGCGTCGTCCCGCCATTCGTTTCTCCTTGATCGCAGTCCTGATCGTCACGTTGTTCGCGGGCTGTGCATCGACACGTTCCGGCACCACGGCCCTCGCTTCCGCCGCCGCGCGCAAGCCCGTGCCGGCCGACCTGCCGCCGGGCGAGCAGGTCGACTATGCGGGGCATCGTTGCGGCAATCCGAACCTGTATGTGAAAACGCATCCGTGCGTATACCCGCAGCGCAATTCCGCGCGGTGATCGTTGGACCCGCGCGTCGCCCGGCATCAACCGGCGATTGACCACCTTGAAGCCGCTCCAGGGGCAAGCGGTTTGACGCGGGCGCATCGGCGAGTGGCCGGCGCGCCCGTTCCGCTCAAAGCTGCGCGAGCGCCTGGTCGAGATCGGCGAGCAGGTCGTCGATATGCTCGATGCCGATCGACAGCCGCACCGTTTCTTCCTTCACGCCGGCCTTCGCGAGTTCGGCCGGCGACAACTGGCGGTGCGTCGTCGATGCCGGGTGCGTCGCGAGCGACTTCGTATCGCCGATGTTGACGAGCCGCGTGAACAGTTTCAGCGCATCCTGGAACTTCGCGCCGCCGTCGCGGCCGCCTTTCACGCCGAACGTCAAGATGCCCGGCGCACGGCCCGACAGGTAGCGGGCGACGAGCGGATGGTCGGGGTGATCGGGCAGGCCCGCATAGTTCACCCATTCGACGTGCTCGTGGCGCGCGAGATGCTGCGCGATCTTCAGCGCGTTGTCGCTGATCCGCTCGACCCGCAGCGCGAGCGTCTCGATGCCCTGCAGGATCTGGAACGCATTGAACGGCGAGATCGCCGCGCCCATGTTGCGCAGCGGCACCACGCGGGCGCGGCCGATATACGCGGCCGGCCCGAACGCTTCGGTATAGACGACGCCGTGATAGCTGACGTCCGGCTCGTTCAGCCGCTTGAAGCGGTCGGCGTGCTCGGCCCACGGGAACGTGCCCGAATCGACGATCGCGCCGCCGAGGCTCGTGCCGTGCCCGCCGAGATACTTCGTCAGCGAGTGCACGACGATGTCCGCGCCGTGCTCGAACGGGCGCAGCAGATACGGCGACGGCACCGTGTTGTCGACGATCAGCGGGATGCCGTGGCGATGCGCGACCTCGGCGAGCGCGGCGATGTCGGTCACGTTGCCGAGCGGGTTGCCGACCGATTCCGCGAAGATCGCCTTCGTGCGCGCATCGATCAGCGGCTCGAACGACGCGGGGTCACGCGGATCGGCGAAGCGCGTGGTGATCCCGTATTGCGGCAGCGTGTGCGCGAACAGGTTGTAGGTGCCGCCGTACAGCGAACTCGCGGACACGATGTTGTCGCCGGCTTCGGCGATCGTCTGGATCGCATACGTGACGGCGGCTTGTCCCGATGCAAGCGCGAGCGCGCCGATGCCGCCCTCGAGCGCGGCGATCCGCTGCTCGAGCACGTCCGTCGTCGGATTCATGATCCGCGTGTAGATGTTGCCCTGGACCTTCAGGTCGAACAGGTCGGCGCCGTGCTGCGTGTCGTCGAATGCGTACGCAACCGTCTGGTAGATCGGGACGGCGACCGCGCGCGTGGTCGGGTCGGGACGATAACCGCCGTGCACGGCGATGGTTTCGAGACGCCAGTTCGAATGGGCCTGATCGGTCATGGGTGCTCCGTTTGTTGTTGTGAAGGTCGAGGGGGCCTGCCGTCCGGCGATTATAGGAGCACGTGTGCAGGTGCCTTTAGAACGAATCGTGGGTTGCTTATGGGGGCGCGGCGCATAGAATGCGTCTTTCCGCAGACGGCGTGCGGGCGCACCGCACACTAGTTCTTGTCGGGATTCGAGTCGCTGCACTGGTCGGGATCGTCGCGCAACAGGACGCGGCGGATGCGGCCGTTGTCGTAGAACGGCACGTCCGGGCAGAACTTCATGCCGGCGCGCGTCGACGTCCGTTTCCAGGCGACCTTTTCGGTACGCGCGAGCGTCGGCGCGCCACCCGGCGCGCCCGGTTTCCAGATGTCGATATACACCCGCGACATCTGAGGCGAATCGCCTGTCTCGCAGTCCTTCAGCGCGCCCAGCGTCGAGCGCAGCCCGGTATCGGTCTGCTCGATGCGTTGCGGATACTCGATATGGCCGTTGCCGTAGCCGGGCACGACGTAGCAATAGCGACGCGTGTTTCCGTCGAGCACGGGCAGCAAGTAGCTGCTCGCCGAGTCGACCTCCTTCACGTCGTTGCCCTGCCAGCGGTAGGTCGTCACGCCGTGCTCGCAGCAGCTCGCGCGCCAGCTCTTCCAGATGAGCCGGTGGACCGGGTCGAAATCCGGCGACGTGATGTCTTGCAGTCCCTGCGGCGCATCGGCGAAGCGCCGCGTTTTCGGGTTGAAGATCCACGTCTGGTACGGGGTGTTCGGACCGGCCCCCATCGATTGCGCGAGCATCAGGTCGGGCCAGCCATCGAAGTTCGCGTCGGCGAAATCCGGTGTAAACAGGTTGCAGGTGCCCCGCGAATCGGTCTCGAGCGTCTGGACGAGGCGGCCGTGGTCGTACAGGCGGATTGCGGTGACTTCAGGCACGTCGGTGCACGAACCGCCATCGTCCGGCAGATGGTCGGCGACGAGGCGGATGTCGTAGGGGAACGGCCTGCCGTCCTGTTTCGGCGCGAGCGACACGGGCAGCGTACGCTTGCCGTCCGGCGAAGCCCATGTGCCGGCCACCGCGTTGTCGAGGGACGCAACGCGCCACGTGCCCGTCACGCGATCGGCGTCGGCTTTCGCCCCGCTATCGCGTTCCGACAGCGTCGCACCGTGCGCGTCGAGCGTTCCCTTCAATGCGAGCCGATAGCGTTTGTCGGACGTGCAGGGGGCGTAGCAGTACCAGCCCGATACCGTGTCGGCGACGCGCGACAACGAGACTTCGACGTGCCGGTTGCCGATCGTGCCGGCCCAGTTGCGCGACCAGAACGGGATCTCGACCGGCTCGTCGGCGTTTGCCGCGCGCACCGGCATCGACGCGAATGCGGTGATGGCGATCAGCGCGAGCGCAAGCGCGCTGCGCCAGCCGCGCGTGCGCCGCATCGCGGCCGCGTGGCGCGACGCGGTGATGAACGGGTGATGCATGGTTCGGCCCCTCGGTTTGTTATCGGTTATGTCTGCCGGTGTGTTTCGGTGCGATACGTGCGTCAGCGGCTTCCGGTCGCATCGGCGCGTCGATACAGGCGTGGCCACTGATCGTCGAACAGGCCGTTGCACGTGCCGTGCGTCGCGATATCGCCGAGCATGAAGCGCCGGCCGTCGAAGATCCACGATGCGGTCGAGCCGCAATCGCCGGCACTGCGCAGCCTCACCTTGCTCGACAGCGTCGCGCTGGCGGGATCGTAGCCGGCGTCGGTCAGTTCGTTCGCGAACGACGCCGAATCGAGTCCCGCGTTTGCGTTCTCGCCGAAATTCATCGCCGTCGGCGAGTAGGGCGCGGTTCGCCGCACGCGATACCACAGGTCGGTGTGGTTATACAGGCTGCTGGTCTGGCACGGGATCGCGACGAGCGCCTCGTCGGCCGAAATCGCCACGGCAGTGGACGCCTTGCTGCGATCGCGCGCGGGCATTTCGTCTTCGACCTCGGCCGCACATTGCTTCACGTCGCCGCCGAACTTCGCGAGCACCGCATCGACGAGCGGGCGCCGTTCGGCGCTCGACAGGGGCGAGGCGGGCGGCGGCGCGGGCATGACCGCGGGCGGCAGCGCTGGCGCGGCCGGCACCGCCGACGCCGGCCGGGTGCCCGGGCGCAGCAACGCCGTGACGGTGCCGACACGGCCCTGCGTGTCGTCGATCAACAGCAGCGCGGCACTCAATCCCGTCAACGGTGTGCGGGCGGTTTGTGCCGACGCCGGATCGCCGAAGCTCAGCAGTTGCCCATTGCGCGACGCGGTGAGCCAGGCGGCAACCGTTGCCGGATCGTCGGTCCGGATACGGAACGGGTGCGCGTCGTCATCGTCCGGTTTGCCGCCGAACGCATGCCATCGGGCCGCCATTGCATCGAACGGCCGGCCATCCACGCGTGCGGTGCGCAGGTCCAGCGGCGCCGAGGCGTAGAGGTCGAGCGAGGCTTGCGCGTCCGGGCCGGCATCGCGCGTCACGCGCAGAATGAGGTGGGGGCGTGCGTCGTCGATATCGTCCGCGTGGCTTTCGGCAATGCAGCGGTTGCCGTTGTCGCAGACGACCGACCAGTTCTTGAAGTCGCGTTCGACCGGTGGCCGCGCGAGCGGCAGAGCCTCGGCAACGAACGGGGAAACGGCGAGGAGGGCGGCGATGGCGAGCGAAAGGCGGTGCGACATGACGGTTCGTATCGACTGTGGATGGACGGGCGGAAGACGTCGGACTGCAAGCGTATCGTCAGCAAGCGGGGCAGGTCGAAGGCTGCGGCGCATGCGGCGGCGCGCTCTGGCGAACGGCATCGAGTATACCGCCGAGATGGGCTGCGATCGTGACTGCGACACGTAGCAAGCGGGCACGGTCGTTGCTCGCAGGCATCGATCGGACGCGTGCGGATGCAAAAACGGCGCGATCCCCGGAGGCGTCGCGCCGTTCACTTTTCATCGGCCGTCGACCACGTCGCGCAGGAACGCGTCGAGCATCGCCACGTCGCCCCACGGCCGCTTGTATTCGCGATCGTGTTCGGCATCGGCGAGCATCGTCTCGACCAGCGCATGGATCGCCGGCCGGCGCGGCCCGTATTCGCTTTCGTTCGCGCTCATCTTCAGCGCGAGCAACGCATCGAGCTCCGCGCGCACCGTCGGCTCGTGCACGGTCCCGTCGACGAGATCGACGAAGCGCATCGGCGGCATGCCGAGCCCCATGTCGATCCAGCGCACCGCGAGCAGCGGACGCAGTACGTACAGGTACTTCTTGTAACGCACCGTGTCGCCTTGCAGATAGCCGCGAAAATTCTTCTTCGCCATCGCGAGGTAGTGATGACGCCCGCGTACCGGCGAGAAGAACGCCGATGCGAGCGACCTGAGCCGCGGCGCCCAGCGCGTATCTTCGCGATACACGACGGGCGAGTCGAGCCATTCGAGCAGCGTCGGATTCGAGCGTCGCAGCAATTGCAGCGCCTTGCGCAATTCCCAGCCGCCGACGTCGAGTTCGTCGTCGAGCGGCCGTTCGATCACGTCGCGTTGCGGTTCGACGCTCAGGTACCAGTCGCGCCGGTGTGCATACACGAAGCGTACGTCGTAATCGCTGTCCGGCGACGCGAATCCCCAGCCGCGGCTGCCCGATTCGCACGCGAACAGTACGCTCACATCGTGGCGGCGCTCGACTTCCGCGAGCTCCGCCATCACGCGCGCCCGCACCGCCGGGTCGATCGGGTGCGCGCTGCGCACGGTCGTCATCGTCTTGTCGGTTTTCATCGTTGTCGTTTTCCTTTCGTTGTGCGCGGCCGCCGGCCATCGGCCGCGCACCGCGCTAACCCTTCACGCACACCACCTGGCGCAGCGTGTGCACCACTTCGACGAGGCTGCGCTGGGCCGCCATCACCGCGTCGATGTCCTTGTAGGCCATCGGGATTTCGTCGACGACGCCCGCGTCCTTCCGGCATTCGACGCCCTGCGTCGCCTTCGCCTGATCGTCGGCCGTGAAGCGGCGCTTCGCTTCGGTACGGCTCATCGTCCGGCCCGCGCCGTGGCTGCACGAGCAGAAGCTCTCCGGGTTGCCGAGCCCGCGCACGATGAAGCTCTTCGCGCCCATCGAGCCCGGGATGATCCCGAGTTGCCCCTTCTGCGCGGACACCGCGCCCTTGCGCGTGACGAGCACGTCTTCGCCGAAGTGGCGTTCGCGCTGCACGTAGTTGTGGTGGCAGTTCACCGCATGCTCGTCGACCGAGAACGGTGTGCCGATCACGCCGCGCGCCGCGCCGATCACCGCGTCCATCATCGCCTGCCGGTTGCGCCGCGCGTAGTCCTGCGCCCAGCCGACCGCCTCGACGTAATCGTCGAAGTGCCGGCTGCCTTCGGTGAAATACGCGAGGTTGCGGTCCGGCAGGTTCGCGATGTGTTGGCGCATGTCTGCCTGCGCGAGTTCGATGAACAGGCTGCCGATCGCATTGCCGACGCCACGCGAGCCGCTGTGCAGCATGAACCACACGCGGTCCGCCTCGTCGATGCACACCTCGATGAAGTGGTTGCCGGTGCCGAGCGTGCCGAGATGCGCGTAGTGGTTCGTCTTTTCCAGCTTCGGATACTTGTCGACGATCCGCTGGAAGCCCGGTTGCAGCGACTTCCACGCGTCGGTCACGGCGGCCGGCGTGCGATCGCCCCATGCGCCCGGATCGCGGCGGCCCGGCGCGCGGCCGTGCGGCACCGCGCGCTCGATCGCACTGCGCAGCCCACCCAGCGAATCCGGCAGGTCGGACGCCGTCAGCGTCGTGCGCGCGGCCATCATCCCGCAACCGATGTCGACGCCGACCGCGGCCGGAATGATCGCGCCCTTCGTCGGAATCACGCTGCCGATCGTCGAGCCCTTGCCGAGGTGCACGTCCGGCATCACCGCGACGTGGCCGAAGATGAACGGCATCTGCGCGGTGTTGCGCAGTTGTGCGCGTGCTTCCTCTTCGACGGCGACGCCTTGCGTCCACATCTTCACCGGCTTGCCGTTCGCCAGTTCCATCACCTGATAATCCATGTCTGTCATCTGCTTCACCTGATTCATTTCGGGGTCCGACGCGAGTCACCTGCCTCGCGCCGGATGCCGCATTACGCGCCCTTGATGCTGACGAGTCCGTTCAGCACCTGGTCGAGACCGCCGAACACCGAGATGCGGTCGATCCGTTCCGCGACGCGCTCGAGCGTTTCCAGCTCCTTGAGCCGCAGCGCGGTCGGGTTCTCTTCCATTACCTTCGCGGTGTTCAGCAGCGAACGCGTGGCCGCCGTTTCCTCGCGGCGGCGAATCACGTTCGCCTGCGCGGACTTCTCCGCCTCGACCACCTGCGCGAGGATCGTCTTCATGTCGCCCGGCAGCACGATATCCTTCACGCCGACACTGCGCACGTCCACGCCCGAATCGCCGAGACGGGCACGCACTTGCGCGATCACGACGTCGTCGATCGACTGCTTGTCCTCCAGCAGCTCGTCGAGCGAGCGCGTGCCGACCGCCGAACGCAGCGCGAACTGCAGCTCGCGATACAGGTGTTCGACCGGTTTCTGCAACTGGCCGAACGCATGCAGCACGTCCGCATAGCACCACGTCGCCGACAGGTTCAGCCGCAGCGCGACCTTGTCGCGCGTCAGGATTTCCTGTCCGCCGACTTCGATCGCCTGCAAGCGCAGGTCGACGAGTTCGACCGCGACGTCGCGATTGAAGCGCCAGAACGCCGACGTACCCGCGTCCAGCAGCCGCTCGATCCTGCCGTCGATCTTCAGTACACCGACGTGGTACGCCGGCACCTGCGCCAGCAGCACGCCCGTCAGCCCCGCCACGCCGCGTGCACGCAGCGCCGGCTGCGCGATGCGCTTCACGAGCGCGGCCGGCAGCATGCTGTCCTGCGCGAGATCGATGCGCTCGAGACGGTGCGCGATCAGGCCGCGCCAGTACAGCCGGCGCGTGCCGGGCGCCAGGATCTCGACGAGCACGTCGTCTTCGTAGCGCAGGCCCGCTTCATCGTCGGCGAGATCCATCGCGACGAAATACTGCGCGAGCACGTCCTGTGCGTCGTGACGCAGGTAATCGGCCAGTGCGGCGTCGGCGAGCGGCGCATCGAGACGCGCGGTCTGCACCGACAGGCGCTTGAACGGATCGAAGGCCTTGTACACGCCCGGTTCCAGCACCTTCACGAAATCGCCCTCGTTCATCAGCAGCGCGCGTTCGTTCTTTTTCACGACATGTCGCATCCACATATTCTTGTCCTTATCTTCAATGGCCGCCGGGTGACACGCATCGTGCGGATCGCGGGGCGACGCAACCGGGCGGGCGGCGCGCCGGCCCGGCGTCGAAGTGCACGACGACGCATCCTGCATCGCGTCGTCGTGCGCCTTCGCGCGGGCCGTGCGGCCGTCCGGCCGATCGCGCGGAACCGCAACCGGTCCGACGCGCGGCGGGCCTTGCGGCCCGCACCGGCGGGTACTGCTTCTATCAAGATGACTGTCCTTGCGGACAGCGTTCGGGCGGGATTCGAACCCGCCACCGGCCGGCTTTCGCCGGCTGCTCCACCCGACTGAGCTTCCGAACAATGGGGCGCCCCGGGATTCGAACCCGGGCGAGGCATCCTGGCGCGCCCCCTGCCTTCGTCTGTCCATGGCGGCATGCGCTGCCGCGACGAACGAGGTTCGGCGGCGGCGCACCAGCAGGGCTTTGTGAACCCTGGCTCGTGGGCCAGCGGGACATCCGGCGCTTTGTATTCAGCGAGGAGCGTGCCAGTGCGCGCACTTGACCTTCAAATATTTTTTAAGTTTTTGAAAATAAACAGTATTTTTCTTTGATGCGTGATCGGGTGTGAATGCCTCCTGCCGCGCGTCGTCCGAAAAATCCGATAGAATTGGATCGCCTCTTATCTCATGAGATAAACATGCGAAAGACTGTCGCGATCGGTTTTCTCGGCACCGTGCTCGACCAGGGTGGCCGCGCGCCGCGCCGTTACCGCAAATGGCGGCCGACGATTTCGCTGTGCGAGCAGCCCGCCCTCCCGATCGACCGGCTCGAACTGCTGCATTCGCTGGACTACACGCGTCTCGCCAACCAGGTGCGAGACGATCTCGCGCGCGTGTCGCCGCACACCGACGTGCGGCTCACGCCGGTCACGATCCACGATCCGTGGGATTTCGAGGAGGTCTATGCGACGCTGCACGACTACGCTCGCGCGTATCCGTTCGACCTCGAACACGAGGATTACCTGATCCACATCACGACCGGCACGCACGTCGCGCAGATCTGCTGGTTCCTGCTCGCGGAAGCGCGCTACCTGCCCGCGCGCCTCGTGCAGACGGGGCCGCCGCAGCGAACCGACGAAGGGCCGAGCGGGCCGGGCACGATCTCGGTGATCGATCTCGACCTGTCGCGCTACAACCGGATCGCGCAGCGCTTCACGCGCGAGCGCGACGAAACGGTGTCGTTCCTGAAGGCCGGCATCGCGACGCGCAATGCACGCTTCAACGCGCTGATCGAGCAACTGGAGCGCGTGGCCGTGCGGTCGCGCGCGCCGATGTTGCTGGTCGGGCCGACGGGCGCCGGCAAGTCGTTTCTCGCGAAGCGCGTGTACGAGCTGAAGCGCGGCCGGCATCGGCTCGCCGGGCCGTTCATCGAGATCAACTGCGCGACGCTGCGCGGCGACGCGGCGATGTCGACGCTGTTCGGTCACGTGAAGGGCGCGTTCACCGGCGCGCAATCGGCGCGCGCGGGGTTGCTGCGCGCGGCGGACGGCGGGCTGCTGTTTCTCGACGAGATCGGGGAACTCGGGCTCGACGAGCAGGCGATGCTGCTGAAGGCGATCGAGGAGAAGCGCTTCCTGCCGGTGGGCGCGGACGTCGAGGCGACCAGCGATTTCGAGCTGATCGCGGGCACGCACCGCGACCTGCGGCAGATGGTGGCGGCCGGGACGTTCCGCGAGGATCTGTATGCGCGGATCAACCTGTGGACTTACGAATTGCCGGGGCTCGCGGAGCGCCGCGAGGACATCGAGCCGAACCTCGAATTCGAACTCGACCGTTTCGGCCGCGAGCAGGGCGAGCAGGTGCGTTTCAACGTGGAGGCGAAGCGGCGCTATCTCGCGTTCGCGGCGTCGCCGCGCGCGACGTGGGCCGGCAACTTCCGCGAGCTGTCGGCGTCGGTCACGCGGATGGCGACGCTGGCCGACGCGGGGCGGATTACCGAGGCGCTCGCCGAGCAGGAAGTCGAGCGGCTGACGCGCACGTGGTCGTCGCCGGGTGGGGCGGGGGCATCGGATGCGTGCGTCGACGCGGTGTTCGGCGTGCGTGCGGCGGAACTCGACCTGTTCGACCGTGCGCAACTCGAGCGCGTGCTCGACGTGTGCCGCACGTCGGCGAGCCTGTCGGAAGCCGGACGCACGCTGTTCGCCGTGTCGCGGCAGAGCAAGAAGCAGCCGAACGATGCGGACCGGTTGCGCAAGTATCTCGCGCGGTTCGGACTCGATTGGGATGCGGTGCGGCGCGCGCTCGATGGCGTGTGAGCGCGAGGGGCGCGTGATGTCTGCGTTGCGCCCGTTACGCGTGGCAGATCGCGATGATTTCCGCGCTGCTCGCCTCGTCGAACGGGGCATGCTCCCAATCGCCGTACCAGTCGGCCGCCGCGAAACCGGCCGCCGTCACGCGCGCCCGCAACTCAGGTTGCGCGATGAAACGCAGCCGGCTTGTATTCGTCAGCACCGTATCGTCGCGGCGGAAGCGGTAGCGCGTGTCGAACGTCACGATCGCGTCGTCGATCGCACGCACCGCGTGATGGAGATCGACGATGCCGAATGCGTGCGACTCGACGCTGCGTGCCGACTGCGCGGGCGTCCATGTTCGCCATGGTTCGGTGCGCGGGTTGCGGGTGTCGAACAGGAAACGGCCGCCGTCGGCGAGCACGCGTCGCACGCCGCGCAGCGTCGCGTCGACGTCGTCGTCGCTCAGCAGGCACTGGAACGCGTGCCCGGTCATCACGACCGCATCGAACGGCGCGCCGGGCGGCAGGCCGTCGAGCGCGCACGCGAGCCAGCGTACCGCGTCGGCGCCCGGCTGGCGTCGCGCGTAATCGATCATCGCCGGCGCGGGATCGATCGCGACGACATCATGCCCGGCCGCCGCGAGCCGTCGCGCGAACGTGCCGGTGCCGCAGCCGAGATCGAGGATGCGTCGCCGGCCGGCGCCGATCGCGGTGGCGTAGAACGCGAAGTCCCGATCGCCCGCGTTGAACAGGTCGTACACCGCGACGAGGCGCGGGTCGGTGTAGAGCAGGTCCGCGTCGGCGCGCGTCATGCGGCCGCGCGCATCAGCGCTGCTGCACGGCCACGCGCAGCCCGAGCGCGATGAAGATCGAGCCGATGATCTTGCCTTGCCAGCGCGTGAGCCACGTGAGCCGCTTCACGATGCGGCCGAGCGGGCGGATCGAGCACGCGATCAACGTCGTGTAGAGCGAACTGAGCACGACGAAGATCAGCCCGAGCACCGCGAACTGCACGAACGTCGAACCGCGCTCCGGATGCACGAACTGCGGCATGAACGCGAGGAAGAACAGCGCGGTTTTCGGGTTCAGCACCTCGGCGGGAATCGCCTGAAGGTACGCCCTGAGCGGCGTGACGGGCGACACCTTCGGCAGCGACGGATCGGCCGCCTTCTCGAGCAGCGCGCGCACGCCGAGATAGATCAGGTACGCGGCGCCGGCCAGCTTCACGACGTTGAACGCGAGCGCCGACGTCATCAGCAGCGCGGACAGCCCGACGGCCGCGAACAGCGTATGCACGAAATCGCCGCTCGCGACGCCGAGGCCGGTCAGGATGCCGGTCTTGCGGCCGCCCTGCACGGTGCGGCTCAGCACGAGCAGCACGGCGGGGCCGGGGATCAGGAACAGGCCCAGAACGACGGCCGTGAAGGTGGTCAGCGTGGTCAGGTCGAACATGGCGGCTCCGGCAGGTGGCGCAGCGGCAGGGGATCGGCGCATTGTATTCCGTCCGGTGCACGGCCGCAGACGCGCGTCGAACGGCGCGGCTGCGCTGGCGCGTTTCTGGTATAAGCACGACAGGACGCGCCGGCGTCCTGCCTTCTTCACAGCCCGTCGTTCCATGCGCGACCTTCCACCGATCACCGATCCCGCCGCGGACGCCGACGTCTATCACGTGCCGCGTCCGCTCGTCGTGTTCGGCGGCTCGGTCGTCGAGCCCGAATGGCGGCTCGAGCGGCACAGCCATCGCCAGGCGCAACTGCTGTACACGTTGAGCGGCGTCGTCTATTGCGAGATCGACGGCGGCGTGTGGACCGCGCCGCCGCAATGCACGGTCTGGATTCCGGGCGATGTCCCGCACGCGGCGCGCGGCTCGGCCGGCGCGACCTTCTACGCGGTACTGGTCGAACCCGACGCGGCGCTGGACCTGCCCACGCGCTGCTGCACGCTGGCCATGTCGCCGCTGTTGCGCGAGCTGCTGCTGAAGGCGGCCAGCTTCCCGAACCTGTACGACGTCGACGGGCCGCAAGGGCGGCTGGTGGCGACGCTGCTCGACGAACTCGTCGCGGCGCCGGTCGAGGATCTGTACCTGCCGATGCCGACCGACCGCCGGCTGCGCAAGCTGATCGACCATCTGCTCGCCGATCCGGCCGACAAGTCGCCGCTGGCCGAACTCGCGCGGCGCGCGGGCATCAGCGAGCGCAGCCTCACGCGGCTCGCGACGAAGGAGCTCGGCATGAGCCTCGGCGACTGGCGCCGTCGGCTGCACGTCGCGCTGTCGCTGCGGATGCTGACGACCGGCCGCCGCGTTCACCAGATCGCGATCGATCTCGGCTACGAGAGCGCGAGCAGTTTCGTCACGATGTTCCGCAAGGCGACCGGCAAGTCGCCGACCCAATACCTGACCGACCGGCAACGCTGACCGTCCACGCTGCACGCTCACGCACGTTTGGCCGGATTGAAAAAGCAGTTGGCCGGGATGAGAAATGACGCATCGGGTCTCGATCCATAAGATGAGAATCGTTCTCATCTGGAGGTCGACATGCAAATCGTCACGACTGAATTCCCGTTTGTCTGGCTGCGTTACAGCGGCTCGACCCACACCGATCCCGCTCGCCTGATCGCCGAACTCGACGCGTTGCTCGCGCGCCGCGAACGCTTCGTCTTGCTGACCGACGATGCGCCGTCCGGCGACGATCGTCCGGACAACGATCACGAGATGCGCAAACAGCTCGCGAAGTGGAGCAAGGCCAACCGCGCGCTGTCGCGCGAACGGATCCCCGGGATGATCGCGATCGAGCCCAACGCGGCGCGCCGCGTGGCGCTCAATGCCTTTTCGGGCGCCTTCGAGAAGGTCTGGGGCTATCCGCTGAACGCGACGGCGAGCCGCGACGACGCACTGGCGCTCGCGCAACGGCTGCTCGCCGAACCGGCGCCCGGCGTCGCGGCGGCGAACGCCTGACCCGAGGGCCGCGCGGGTCGCGCGGCTTGCGTCGACATCGACATCGACACGCCGCACGGTGCGCGAATGCGCGCGGCGGCATATCGCAACCACGCAGAGGTGTTGGGTGGACAATCCGATCCGCGCGATGCGCATCTTCACGCGCATCGTCGAAATGAACAGCTTCACGCGCGCGGCGCAGGCGCTCGGCATTTCGCGCGCCACCGCGACGCGCACCGTGCAGGAACTCGAAGCGGCGCTCGGCATGCCGCTGCTGGTGCGCACGACGCGCGCGCTGCGGGCGACGCCCGAAGGCGACGCGTATTACCGGCGCTGCGTCAGCATCACCGCGGACGTCGACGAGCTCGAAGCGAGCATCCGCGGCGCCGCGCTGCATCCGAGCGGGCCGTTGCGCGTCGAATTGCCGGCGTCGGTGGCGGGCGCGATCGTGTTGCCGGCGCTCGGCGAATTTCATGCGCGGCATCCCGATCTCGAGCTGATCCTCGCCGTGGCCGGGCGCGCGGGCGATCGCATCGGCGACGCGATCGACTGCAGCGTCCGGCTCGGTGCGTTGCCCGATTCGTCGCTCGTCGCGCGCCGACTCGGCTCGCTCGAGCGCGTGACGTGCGCGAGCCCCGCGTATCTCGACCGCTTCGGCGTGCCGTGCACGCTCGACGATCTGGACGCGCATCGCGCGGTGGCCGGCGCGCACGTGTGCGGTCAGCGTCCGGCCGAACTCGAGTTCGTGGTGGACGACGCGGTGCGCAAGGTGCAACTCGACGGCATCGTCAGCGTGGACGACGAGCAGGCGTATCTCGCGTGCGGCGCGCACGGCCTCGGGTTGATCCAGCCGACGCGCGTCGCCGCGCAACCGCTGATCGACGCGGGGCGATTGCGGGAAGTGCTGCCGCGCTGGCAACCCGATGCGCTCGCCGTGTCGGCCGTCTATGTGAAGCGCCCGCATGTGTCGCCCGGCGTGCGGGCGTTCGTCGACTGGATCGCGGAGCGCTTCGTGCAGGCCGGGTATGAGCAGGCAGGACTGGCGGCGGCGGGGGCGGTGGGATGGCGGCCGGCGTTGGCGGGTGCGGCCGCTAGCGGCGACCGCTACGGCGGGCTGGTAGCGGTGGCCTGACGGCGGGATGCGAGCCGTGCCTGACGCTGCCATGCACAAGTGACCGACACCCCTACGTCGCCTTCAGCCGCCCCAAATCCTCCGCCAGGAAATCGACGAACGCGCGAATCCGCGTGGACATCTGGTGACGCTGCGCATACACCGCGTAGATGTCGGCGCTCGGCGTTTCATGGTCGGGCAGCACGACGACCAGCCTGCCGTCGGCAAGATAGTCGCGCAGATCCCATTCCGCGCGCATCAGGATCCCGTGCCCGTCGAGCGCCCACTTCACCGCGATCTCGCCGTCGTTCGTCGTCAGGTTGCCGTTGATCCGTACGGCTTCCGTGTGGCGGCCCGCGCCGCGCCCGCTCGTCAGGCGCCATACGCCGTAACCTTCGTCGCCCTGCCGGATGCCGATGCAGTTGTGTCGCGTGAGGTCGTGCGGCGTGCCGGGCGTCCCGTGCCGCGCGAGATACGCGGGCGCCGCGCACAGCAGCCGGCGGTTCGGCGCGAGCCGCCGCGCGACGACACGCGTGTCGGGCGGTTCGCCGAAGCGGATGCACACGTCGAATGCGTCGTCGGTGAGCGGCGGCGGCATCACCGACAACTGCAACTGCACCGACACCTCCGGATAGCGCGCGACGAAGCGCGAGATCGCCGGGCCGACATGGCTGCGCCCGAAACCGAGCGTCGCATTCACGCGCAGCAGGCCTTTCGGCCGCTGCTTCGCGCTGCCGAGCAGTTCGCCGAGTTCGTCCATCTGATCGAGGATCCGGCGTGCGTACTCCAGATAGACGTCGCCTTCCGGCGTCAGCATCATCCGCCGCGTCGTGCGGTTGACGAGCGTCACGCCCGCGCGCCGCTCCATCTGCGTGAGCCGCTTGCTGACGGCCGCCGCGGTCAGCCCGAGTTCGCGCGCGGCCGCGCTCAGGCTGCCCGAGGCGGCCAGCGTCGAGAAGAAGCCGAGATCGGCCGGCTGGACGGTATCCGCCATGACGGGATTCATGAATTGAAGTTAAAGATGCTTTGAGTATAGCCCCGGTTTACGTACTTCCAGTTCGGTAAAGTGCGTACACGCTCACGATCGATCGAGGATGTCCGCATGAAGACCTACCGTATCGCAACGATTCCCGGCGACGGCATCGGCAAGGAAGTGGTGCCTGCGGCCAAGCAGGTGCTGGAAGCGCTGGCCCGCGGCAGCGACCGCTTTGCGTTCGCGTTCGAGGATTTCGACTGGGGCGCCGATTACTACCGCCGGCACGGCGCGATGATGCCGGCCGACGGCCTCGACGCGCTGCGCGGCAAGGACGCGATCCTGTTCGGCTCCGCGGGCGACCCGGACGTGCCCGACCACGTGACGCTGTGGGGGCTGCGCCTGAAGATCTGCCAGGGCTTCGACCAGTACGCGAACGTGCGTCCGACGCGCATCCTGCCGGGCATCGATGCGCCGCTGAAACGCTGCGGGCCGGACGACCTGAACTGGGTGATCGTCCGCGAGAACTCCGAAGGCGAATATGCGGGCGTCGGCGGCCGCGTGCATCAGGGCCATCCGATCGAGGCCGCGACCGACGTGTCGATCCTCACGCGCGCCGGCGTCGAACGCATCATGCGCTTCGCGTTCCGGCTCGCGCAGTCGCGACCGCGCAAGCTGCTGACCGTGATCACGAAGAGCAACGCGCAGCGGCACGCGATGGTGATGTGGGACGAGATCGCGAAACAGATCGCGCAGGAGTTTCCCGACGTGACGTGGGACAAGGAGCTCGTCGACGCGGCGACCGCGCGCATGGTCAACCGTCCGGCGTCGCTCGACACGATCGTCGCGACCAACCTGCACGCGGACATCCTCAGCGATCTCGCCGCCGCGCTTGCGGGCAGTCTCGGCATCGCGCCGACCGGCAACATCGATCCCGAGCGGCGCTACCCGTCGATGTTCGAGCCGATCCACGGCTCCGCGTTCGACATCATGGGCAAGGGGCTCGCGAATCCGGTCGGCACGTTCTGGTCGGTCGTGATGCTGCTCGAGCATCTCGGCGAGACGGAAGCGGCCGCGCGCGTGATGCACGCGATCGAGGCCGTGACGGCCGACCCGTCGCTGCATACGCGCGACCTCGGCGGCAGTGCGACGACCGCGCAAGTGACGGCGGCCGTTTGCGAGCGCGTCGCGAACGCGGCAGTCGCGGCCTGACGGCGGCGACGCGGCGGCGGCCGCGCGTGCGCGCCGCCGAGCGCCGAGCGCTCGCTTCATTCAGGCATTTTCAGCCCGCGACTCGCGCATGCGACGCGAGCCGGGCGCCGGCCGGCGCGCGGGGTCCAACGACCGACGGCGCACGGCCCGACCTCGAAGGAGGAGACACATGCAAGCGGATCTGGAAACCCGCGTCGCGCGGAAACTGATGTGGCGCATCATTCCGTTCGTGATGCTGCTTTACTTCGTCAGCTTTCTCGATCGCGTCAACGTCGGCTTCGCGGCGATGACGATGAACAAGGCGATCGGCCTGTCGCCGACCGCGTTCGGGTTCGGCGGCGGCCTGTTCTTCATCGGCTACTTTCTGTTCGAAGTGCCAAGCAACCTGATTCTCCATCGCGTCGGCGCGCGCATCTGGATCGCACGCGTGATGATCACGTGGGGGATCGTGTCGGCGGTGTCCGCGTTCGCGGCCGGGCCGACGAGCTTCTACGTGCTGCGCTTCCTGCTCGGCATGGCCGAAGCCGGTTTCTTCCCCGGCGTCATCCTGTACCTGAGCCTGTGGTTTCCCGCGAAGCAGCGCGCGGTGGCCGCCGCGTGGTTCATGGCGGCAGCGCCGATCTCGACCGCGATCGGCTCGCCGCTGTCGGGCGCGATCATGCAGATGCCGCCGATGTTCGGGCTCGCCGACTGGCAAGTGCTGTACATCGTCGAGGCGCTGCCGGCGGTCGTGCTGGGCTTCGTCGTGCTGAAGCGCCTGACCGATGCGCCGTCGCAGGCCGCGTGGCTGCGGGCCGACGAACGCGACTGGCTGATCGCGAAGCTGAAGGCGGAAGCGGACGCGCGCCACACGCACGCCGGGCACACGGCCGGCGCATGGCAGGCGCTGCGCGACCCGCGCGTGCTGGCGCTCGCGCTGATCTACTTCGGCACGTCGGCGGGGCTGTACACGCTCGGCCTGTGGGCGCCGCTGATGGTCAAGCAGTTCGGTTTCACTGCATTGCAGACGGGCATGCTGACCGGCATTCCGAGCATCGCCGCCGTGGTCGCGATGATCGTGTGGGCACGGCATTCGGATCGCACCGGCGAGCGCACATGGCACGTCGTGATTCCATGCGTGCTGGCCTGCATCGGCTTCGTGTTCGCGGGGCAGGCGAGCACGGCGTTGCTGACGGTGCTCGCGCTGGTCGTCGTCAACATCGGCATCAGTGCCGCGAAGGCGCCGCTGTGGGCGATGCCGAGCGCGTTCCTGTCGGGGGCCGGCGCGGCGGCGGGGATCGCGATGATCAATTCGATCGGCAATCTCGGCGGGTTCGTCGGGCCGTTCGCGATCGGCTGGTTGAAGCATGTGACGGGCGGGTATGCGGCGGGGCTGTATGTGGTCGCGGGGACGCTCGCCGTGTCGGCGGTGGTGACGTTGATGTTGAGCCGGACGGGGGCGCGCGAGCAGGTCGTGTCGGGCGTACGGCAACATCATTGAGAGCGGCGCGCGTTCGCTTGCATGCGTCCGACGTGCATGCGGTGCGCCGACGACGGCGCACGACCGAAGCCGCCGCGTCAATGGGCGGGAAGGGCCACGCGGCGAGCGATCTCCGTCGCGCACCCATCGGCCGACGCGTTCGACGTATCGATCACGCAATCGCTGAACGCGCGCGACGCGTAGCCTTCGCGATACATTTGCGCGACGCGTTCCCGCTCCCAGTCCGTCAGGGCGCGCGTGCCGCGATTCGACGCCGCAACCGCCTCGGGCGGCGCGAGCGTCACGACGAAAAGACGCGCATCGCGTGCGTTGCACGCCGCGCGCAGCCGCTCGAATTCCGCTTCGCCGATTGGATAGGCGATCACGAGGTGGCGTTCGCGCGCTTGCGCGATCCGCGTGACCAGCCGCTCCAGCGCGATCGCCCATTGCACGTCGAACGGCGCGTCTTCAGGCGCGTCGTGATCGTCGCCGTCGATGAAGCGCGCATCGGGCAGCACGCGTGCGAGTGCGCGGCCGATCGTCGTCTTGCCGCTGTTGATCGGGCCGTTCAGATGGATGACGGTGAGCGGCGTGTTCGTCGATGTAGAGGACATGAGGAGCAGGATGGATCGGACGCCTTCATTGTGCCTCGACGTGAAATCTATTTGTAATGTCGACTCCGAAGCGATTAGAAAAATTATTCGATCAAGCACCCTAAAGAAAGGCGTGGCCCCGCCGTTACTCTTCCTCGGTATCGCAAAAAAAGTATGACGAAAGCAGTACAACCACACGACCAAAAAACCGAGGGCGCACGGCCGGCGAAGCCGTGCGCGGGACCAGAATGGGATGCACTGATTCAATGGGGCGCGCAGGCACCGGGGGCTGGCGCGCGCTGTGCCTTTGCCTTGCCGTAACGGGACTGCTACCGCATTGCGCCGCCGCCGCGGGGATCGTCGCGGACGGCGGCACGCCCACGAGCGTGTCGGTCGGGCCGAATGGCCGGCAGCTCGTCAATCTTGCGCCGGCGGTCGCCGGCGTATCGAGCAACACGTATTCGTCGTTCAACGTGACGACCGCCGGTGCGACGCTGAACAACGTCGGCATCAACGCGCGCACGATCGTCAACCAGGTGACGAGCACGAACCGCAGCCTGATCGAAGGCGAGATCGCCGTGGCGGGGCCGCGCGCGAACGTCGTGCTTGCGAACCCGAACGGCATCACGGTCAACGGCGGATCGTTCGTCAACACGGGGCGCCTCGCGCTGTCGACCGGCAGCGTGAGCTTCAACGACCTGCAGATCACCCCTGGCGTCATCCAGCGCAACATCGTGCTCGATACGTCGACCGGCACGATCGTCGTCGGGCCGGGCGGCCTGGCCGGCGCGTTGATCGGGCTGGATCTGATCGCGAAGAACATCGTCGTCGACGGCGCGATCGACAACACGTTTTCGTCGGCGACGGCCGGTGTGCGCCTGCTGGCCGGACGCAGCCGTGTCGAGCTGAACACGGGGCTGTCGCCGAACGACAATGCCAACGACTGGCTCTCGCGTACCGCGACGACCCAGCCGGACACCGCATCGTCCTACGCGATCGACATCACTGCCGCAGGCAGCGTGACGAGCGGGCGCGTGCAGTTGATCGTCACGGATCGCGGCCCCGGCGTGCGCAGCGCCGGCGCGATGAATGCGTCGCTCGGGGATTTCACGCTCGCGTCGAACGGCAACGTCGAGATGTCCGGTGCGAAGATCGACGTCGCGCGAGACCTCGACGTCACCGTGCAGGGCGGCATGACGCTGACCGACACCGACCTGAAGTCGCGTGGCGGCCACGCGAATGTGTCGGCAGCCGATGCGATCGCGTTGACGGGCAGCAGCCTGATGGCGTCGGGCAGCGTCAAGCTGAATGGCGCGGGCATCGCGCTGAATCCCGACGACGCGATGAAGGGCGCCACCGTGGCATCGTCGCAAAGCGGCGTGGTGCTCAAGAGCGCGGCGGACATCGTGAATGTCGGCTCGCTGGTGCAAGGGCAGGCCGCGATCGACGCGGACCCGGATTCGGCGGGCGCGGTGACGCTGAATGCGGCGGGCCGCATCCTGAACCAGTCGCTGCCGCAGACGGGGATCGGCATCCTGTTCGGCGTGAAGGGCGACGTGTCGCTGACCGCGGGCGCCGATATCGTCAACCGGAATGCACGGATCCTGTCGAACCAGAGCGTGTCGATCGACGCGGGCGGAGATCTGCAGAACATCGTCGACCACAGCACCGGCGTGCAGAACGGTGCGGTGGTCGGCTTCTCCGAGCAGGGCGGCCGCTTCCTGTTCTTCAAGCATCGTAGCGACGGCTTCACCGTCGACTATGGCGCGCTGGCCGACGCATCGAAACTCGCGTACATCACGGCCGATGCGGGCAACGTGAGCGTGCGCGCCGCGAACGTGACGAATATCGGCGGATCGATCCTGTCGAATGGCGGCGCGATCGACATCGCTGCGCGTGACAACATCCTCACGCAAGCCATTCTCACCGGGCAGGCATCGTACCGGCGCTCGTGTTTCGTGTTCTGCCGCGCGAGCGCATCGTCGAACGTGCAGGCGTTCGGCGGTGCGATCGAGGCCAAAGCCGACATCCAGTTGAAAGCCGGTACGCAGATCACGAACACGGGCGGAACCGTGCTTGCGTACGGCGCATTGACGCTCGACGCGCCGAAGACGCTCGCGCAGGGCGTGCCGGGCTACACGGTGATCAATCGCGATCACGACCTGAAGGCGTGGTTCGGCAATCGTTGGGCGGCGATCTATGCGGCCGACACCGGCGGCGTGTTCACCGGAGGAACCGGCAAGGTGCGCCTGACCGGCGAGGCCGACATCGACGGCGGCGCGTACAGCGCGCCCGACGGTGTGCTCGCTGCAGGCGGCATCGTGACGATCCGGCCGCCGCATCGCGATCTCGTGACGATCGGCAACCGCAATCACATGGGTCTCGTGTCGTGGTTCGGCCTGTGATGTCGCACAAGGATCACCGCATTGCCGCCGCGCTCGCGTTGACGATCGGCGCAATGTCGCCGTGCGCGCATGCACAGCTCGCGGGCGCGCCGCCGGCCGGCGCGCTTCCGGGCCTCGGCGCGCTCCCGGCCGGGTTGGCGGTGCCGCGTGCGGAACAGGATCCCGCGCAGCGTCTGCTGCAGGAGCAGCGCGACCGGCAGCGCCGCGACGAGATCGCGCAGCCGCCGGCGCAGATCGCGGTGCCCGAGCAGCCGGCGATGCCCGACCTGCCGCCGGGCGCCGACGTCGACACGCTGCCGGACGTCGCGCCGACGTTCCTGATCGAGCGGATCGAATTCACCGGCGACGCGATGCTCGGGCAGCACGAACTGGACCGTATCGCGGCGCCGTTCATCGGCAAGCAACTCGGGCGCAACCGGATCAACCTGCTGCTGCGCCGGCTGACCGAAGCGTTCATTGCGCGCGGCTACATCACGACGCGTGCGTACCTCGGCCCGCAGAATCTCGCGTCCGGCACGCTGAAGATCAATCTCGTTCCCGGCCGCGTGGCCGCGTTGACGCTGAACGGCAAGCCGCTGAGGCCGCGCGATCCCGACGAGAAGTGGTACGAAGTGCGCGGCGGCGGGCTGCTGACCGAAGCCGGTACCGCATGGGCGTTCGCGAGCACGCCGGGCGACGTGCTGCGTCTGCCCGATCTGGAGCAGGGCGTCGACCAGATCAACCGGTTGCGGCGCAATCAGGCCGAAATCCGGATTCTCCCCGGCGAAGCGCCGGGCGATTCGATCGTCGCGATCTCGAACCGCTACGGCGACCGTCTTCATTACGATTTCGGCATCGACAACTACGGCAGCTCGCAGACCGGCAAGACGCGCTATCGCGCCGGTGTCGAAGCCGACAACGTGATCGGACTGCAGGAATCGCTGTCGTTCAGCTACGTCGGGACGACCGACACGAATGCGCTCGTGTTCTCGGCGGCGGTGCCGTACGGCTATCAAACGTTCAGCTACACGGCGTCGATGTCCGAGTACCAGCAGGCGATTGGCGACGTCGCGCTGATCGCGGGGCGCACGTTCAGCCAGATGCTCGGCTGGAACGACGTGCTGATGCGTTCGCCGCGCGGGCGCATGAGCGTCGACGTGACGCTCAACAAGCTGCGTACCGAGCGCGACCTCAACGGCATGCCGTTGTCGCCGCAGAACCTGACGGTGTTGCGTGTCGCGCTGAACGGGCTGTCCCGCTTCGTCATGCGCGATCAGGGCGCAGCCGCGACCTGGGATGTCGGCCTGTCGCAGGGTTTGCCTTGGCTGGCGGCCAGCCACGATGCGTCCGACATCGGCATCGACGATGCGCACAGCCAGTTCACGAAGCTCGATGCCACCGGCACGCTGCAGTTCACGTTCGGCAATTTTGCCGGTTCCAGCTGGGCGTATCGGGGCACGCTTCGCGCGCAGTACAGCCGCGTCGCGCTGTTCGGCAACGAGCAGATCTTTCTGGGCGGCATGGGCTCGGTCCGCGGGTTTACCGAAGGCGGGATCGCCGGTGACAGCGGCGCATTCGTGCGCAACGAGCTGGCCTGGCAGAACGTACCGGCGTGGCACGACGCGCGCATCGAACCGTACGTGTTTCTGGACGGCGGCAAGACGCACCTGAACGCGCAGGGCGGCTGGCCGTCGCTCGTCGGCACGGGGGTCGGCACGCGTGCGCAATGGCGTTTGAAAGGCGGGACCCTGTCGACCGAAGTGCTCGTCGGGCAGGCGCTCGCGCAACCGGCGGCGCTCGGCAAGAAAGCCAGCGTGTTGCTGGCAACACTCAACTGGACGGACTGATGGAGAACTTCATGAATCGCCTGTCGAACGGTCGCGAGCTCGCGATGCAACCCAACCTGCCGGCGCGTATTCGCAAGATCGGCGTCGCGCTCGTCGCGGCGATGCTTTGCGGCGCTGTCGTCCCGCACGCGTACGCGGTCCCCAAGGCGGCGAAGAAACCCGCCGATGCCACCGCCACGATGCCCGCCGATGCGATCGCGAGCGTAAACGGCGTGCCGATCCTGCAAGCGCAGGTCGACGAAGCCGTGCGCGCGTCGAAGGCACCCGATACGCCGGCGCTGCGCGCGGCGCTGAAGAACCAGTTGATCGCACGCGAGCTGTTTCGACAGGCGGCGCTCAAGCAGCACTACGACACGAAACCGCAGGTCGTTGCCGCCACCGAGCAGGCGAAGGCGCTCGCGATGACGCAGGCGTACCTGCGCGATCAGGTCAAGCCGGCGCCCGTCACGGATGCGGACGTCAAGGCGCGCTACGACGCGGTTGTCGCGACGCTCGGCGAGAACGAATACAAGCCGAGCGTGATCGCGGTCAACGACGCGGACACCGCAAAGCAGATCCTCGCGCGGCTCAAGAAAGGCGAGGACTTCGGCGGGCTCGCGCGTCAGTTCAGCAAGGGGCCGGCCGCGGCGCAAGGCGGCGCGCTGAACTGGATCTCGTTCAAGACGCCGATCGAAGCAGGCCACACGCAGAACTGGCCGCAGCCGCTCGCCGAAGCGCTCGTGAAACTGCCGCGGGGCGGGCTGACGCGCGAGCCCGTGCAGGTCGGCGATGCGTACTGGATCGTGCGTGTCGACGACAAGCGCCCGACGCAGGTGCCGCCGTTCGACCAGGCGAAAGACACGCTGCGGCAACAACTCGAGCAGGTCGCGATGGAGAAGGCGACCGCGCAGGTGGTTGCGGATCTGATCCGCAACGCGCGGATCCAGCAGTAAGTAGCCGTAGCAGGTAGCAGCGTCGGGCAGCCGCCCGGCGAACACGCATGCGATGCCGGGCGGGGAAACCCGGCATCGCTCGGCGCCACGGTCGGCCGGCCGATGGCGTACGGCGCGGGGCCACGAAACGAAGCGAACAACAGAAGATGAACACGTCCAAGCGTAAGACCTTGCAGCAGCTTGCCGCCGCCGGTGCGGCGCGAATCGGTGCACGTGCGCGGTCGGCGGCAAGTGCGCCGCGATTCCTCGCGGTCGAGCCGGTCGCGGGATCGTACCGCTGGTGGCAGCGTGCGACGAGCGCGCTGCTCGCACTGACGATGTTCATCGGGCCGATCGCGGTCACCGTCGAGCAGGGCCGCGATGCAGCCGGCGTGCTCGGCGCGGGCAATCGCCGTCTCGACGACGACGCATGGCAGCGGCTGCTCGATCTCGCGTCGCTGCGCGTCCGATTCTCGATGCAGCTCGCGGCCGCCGCGCCCATCGTTGATCCCACGGCGCCGATCTCGTTTCAGCCTGCCATCACGCAGTCGACCGGCGCAGGCGGCGGCGTGCCGGTCGTCAATATCACCGCACCGAACGCGGCCGGCATTTCGCTGAACCAGTATCAGCAATTCAACATCGATCCGGTCGGGCTGATTCTGAACAACAGTCTGATGTCAGGCACGTCGCTGACGGGCGGCAACGTGCAGGCCAACCCGAACCTGAACGGCCGCACGGCGAGCGTGATCGTCAACCAGGTCACGTCGACCGGCAATGCATACGCGAGCTTGCTGAATGGCCCGCTCGAAGTATTCGGCGCACCCGCGACCGTCGTGATCGCGAATCCGAACGGGATCACGACACGCGGCGCCGGCTTCACCAACACGATCGGCGTGACGTTGTCGACCGGCGCGCCGCAGTTCCTCAATGGCGTCGGCGGCAGCGCGGCCGACTTCGCGAACGCGAAGGCGCTCGGCTACAACGTGACCGGCGGTCACCTGCAGATCGAAGGCAATGCCGGCGTCAACGGGCCCGGCGCGGGGATCGAGGGAACCGTGGGCACGATCGACCTGATCGGCGAGACGATCGGTATCAACGCGCCGCTCTATGCCGGCACGCGCATCAACGTGATCGCCGGGCGTCAGTTCGTGACACCGGCCGCCGTCGACACGTACGGCACCACGTACGGCACGGCGTCGAACGGCTCGGACAACTCCGCCGCGGCGATCAATGCCGCGAACGGCGGCGCGAATCGTTCGCTCGCGATCGACGCGACCGCGTTCGGCGCGATGACGGCCGGGCAGATCCAGGTGGTCAGCACCGCGGCGGGGATGGGGGTGCGATCCGACGCGCAGCTTGCCGCGAACGCAGGGGACTTGCTGCTGTCGGCGAACGGCGACGTCTCGGTCGCGGGCTCGGCCGCGCAGCAGCAGGCGACGGTCCATAGTGCCGGCAACGTGTCGATGACCGGTACGCACATCGGGGTCGGCGGTTACGCGATCGACGCGAATGGCGACGTGACGTCGACCGGATCGATCCAGTCCGGCGGCAAGCTCACGGTGGCGGCAGGCGGCAACGTGAACGTCGCGAATGCCCAGGCGCACGGCGACATGACGGTCGCGGGCGGCGCGAACGTCACGCTCGGCGACGTACAGGGCGGCGGTGCGTTGTCCGTTACCGCGCGCGGTACCGACGGCACGGGCGACGTGAACCTGAACGGCACGTCGGTCGTGACCGGCGCAACGACCGTGCAGGCGGCCCGCGACGTCAACGTGAACGGCCAGACCAACAGCGACACGCTGCGCGTCACCGCGCAACGCGATGCGACGGTCAACGCGGCGCTGCAGACCTCCGGCGCGCTGGCGTTGACGGCGACGCAGGGCAGCGTCGTCACGCATGCGACGGTGAAGAGCGGTGGCGATCTTGCGCTGACGTCCGGACAGGACACCGTCGTCGCGTCGCAGGCGACCGCGCAGAACGCGGTCAGCGTGCAGGCGGGGCGCGACCTGAGCGTGAGCGGATCGCTCGCGAGCGGAACGACGTTCGCCGCCGATATCGCGCGCGACGCGTCCGTCGGCGGTTCGCTGATGGTGGGGACCGATGCACGCGTGGACGCGGGGCGCAACGTCGATACGTCCGGTGTCGTGATCGTCCAGCGCAACGGGTTACTGAGCGCACGCAACGACATCACGGGAAGCGGTTCGATCGCGTTCGGCCAGAACGGCGCGTTGAGTGCCGCGCATGACGTCGCGCTGACCGGCAAGCTGCTCGCCAATGGCCTGCAGGTCGATGCGGGCAACAGCGCGAATCTCGCGACGGTCCAGGCGGGCGGCGCATTCGGTGTGACGGCAAACGGTAACGCCGGCGGCGGCGACGTCGTATTCAACGGCAACGCGGCGGCACTCGGCGCCGCCGACGTGCGCGCGTCGCGCGACGTCGTCGTGAACGGCACGCTCGCCGGCGGCGCGCAGGTCGCGCTTGCCGCGCAGCGCAACGTGATCGTCGGCGGCAGCGGCACCGTGCAGGCCGTCGGCGATCTGGCGATGACGGCGGCCAGCGGCAGCGTCGCGTCGGCCGGCACGTTGAACGGCGCGGGCGCGCTAAGCGCGCAGGCTGCGCAGGATGTCTCGCTGACCGGCGCGACGACCGTGACGGGCGACGTGAGCGCCACGGCGGGCCGGGATCTCGTGATCGGCGGTGCGTTGGCCGGGCAGGGGGGCGCGACGCTCACGGCCGCGCGTGACGTCGTCGCCGGCGGCAACAGCGGCTTCGCACAGGACACGACGTTGAGCGCGGGGCGCGATATCGGCGTGACCGGCGCGTTCCAGGGGCGCGCCGTCTCGATGACGGCAACCGATTCGATCGCGCTGAACGACGTGCAGGCCAACGCGGGGCTGCGGCTCGCGACGCGCACGGGCGACGTTTCGATCGGCGGCAACGTGAACTCGCTGACGAACGGAACGATCGACGCGGCGCGCGACGTGTTCGTCAATGGCACGTTGCGCACGGCAAGCGGCCTGACCATCGGCGGCGGTGGCAATACGTCGATCGCCGGGACGGTCCAGTCGAACGGTGACGTCGCGCTGACGAATGCGGCCGGCTCGCTGACGAGCACCGGCAATATCCAGTCGGGCGGCAATCTGTCGGTGAACGCCGCGCAGTCCGTGGATCTCGGCACGCACTCGACGTCGTCGCTCGGCGACCTGACCGTCGACGCGGGACGCGACCTGACGATGAACGGCTCGGTCGTCGCGCAGGGCAACGGCACGCTGAACGCCGGCGGCGCGATAGGCGGCGCGGCCGCCGTTGCGTTCGGTCTCGCGGCGAACGTCGGTTCCGGCGGCGATACGACTCTCACCGGTTCGCTGCGCGGCGGCAACGTGCGGACGACGGCCGGCGGATCGGCCACGCTGCACGACGTGCAGGCTGCCACGACGCTCGCGCTCGGCGCGGCGAACGACCTGAGCGTGACCGGCGCGGTGACGGGCGGCGCGGACGTGGTGCTGGCCGCCGCGCGCAATATCGACATCGGCGGTTCGTTGCAGTCCGCCGGCAACACGTCGCTCCTGGCGACCGGCGGCACGATCGGGTCGACCGGTGCGATCGCGAGCAACGGCGCATTCGACGCGCAGGCAGGCAATGACATCAACCTCGGCGGCAACACGACCGTGTCGCGCGACACGACGCTTGCGGCCGGACGCGACGTCAACGTAAGCGGATCGCTGGCCGGGCAGGGACAAGGCGTCGTCAATGCGGCGCGCGACATCGTCGGCGCAGGCACGTTGACGTTCGGTCAGCAGGCGATGCTCGAAGCCGGGCGCGACGTCGCGCAGCGAGGACTGATCCAGGGGCAGTCGGTCAGCGTGACGGCGGCCGGCAATGCGGCCGTGAACAACGTCGAGTCGACCGGCACGATCGCGCTGCGCGCGAACGGGACGAACACCGCGACGGGCGCGGGCGATCTGCGCATCGACGGTTCGGTCGCCGCCGCGGGCGCGATCACGGCGTTCGCGCAGAACGACGTTGCAATCGGCGGCAAGGCCGCGAGCGGTTCGACGATCGGCGTGACCGCGCAGCGGGACATCGCGGTGAGCGGCGCGATCGAGTCGGTCGGCGATACGGCGCTGGCTGCGCGGCAAGGCAGCCTCAACGCGACCGGTGGCATCAACAGCGGCGGCAAGCTCGCTATCGCGACGGGCCTCGACCTGTCGCTCGGCGCGAGCACCAGCGCGATCGGCGACGCGACGCTGACGGCCGGCCGCGATGCCACGCTGAACGGCACGATGGTCGGACAGGCGAACGGCACGGTGACGGCCGCGCACGACATCAACGGCGGCGGCAAGCAGGCGTTTGCCGCGACCGCGACCTATGCGGCGCAGCATGACGTCGCGCTGACCGGCGGCACGCAGGCGGCGGCGATCACGGTGACGGGCGGGAACAACGCGACGTTGCACGATGCGTCGTCGTCGACCACGTTGACGCTGACCGCGAACGGCAACGCCGGCGAAGGCGATGCCGGCATCACGGGTGCGGCGTCCGCACTGGGGGCGGCGAACGTGACGGGCGCGCGGGATGTGTCGATCGGCGGCACACTCGGCAGCGGCGATGCGCTCGCATTGACCGCGCAACGCAACGTGGCGGTCAGCGGCGGTGTGGAGTCGAACGGCGATCTGAAGGCAACCGCGGCGAACGGTAGCGTCATGCTTACGGGGTCGACCACGACGGCGGGCGCGTTCAACAGCCTGTCCGGGCTCGATACGCAGCTCGGCGGCCAGATCGCGGTGGCGAAGTCGACGAACGTGCAGGCCGGTCGCGATATCGCGTTGACGGGCACACTCGCGGGTCAACGCGACGGCACGCTGAGCGCGGGCCGCGACATCATCGGTGCGGGCGCCGCGGCATTCGCCCAGGCGGCGACGCTCGATGCCGCGCACGACGTCGCGCTGACCGGCGCGCTGCAGGCCGCGGCCGTCAGCGCGACGGGCGGCAACAATGCGGGGCTCGGCACGGTCCAGGCCGTCAACGGCAATCTCGACGTCACGGCGAAGGGCGGTGCCGGCGGCGGCGATGTGACGCTCGGCGGAGCGGCCACCGCGTTCGGCGCGATGCAGCTGCAAGCCGCGCGGGACGCTTCCGTTGCGGGCGCAATCAACACCGGCGGCACGACGACGATCAATGCGGCGCGCGGTGTCGCGCTGTCGGCGGTCAATTCGGCGGGCGATCTCGCCGTAACCGCTTCGGGCGGCAACGCGCGTGCGGCGAGCCTGACGACGCAGGGCAACCTGAACGTCGGCGCCGCACAGGACATCGCGGTGACGGGGCAGAGTGTCGCGGGCGGCAATGCTTCGCTGAACGCGGGCCGCGACATGACGCTCGCCGGCGTCGGCGCGCAGCAAGACGGAACGTTGACGGCGGGTGGCTCGGTGACGGCCGACGCGATCGCGTTCGCGCACCAGGCGAGCGTCACCGCGGGCGGCAATATCGCGGTGACGGGCAACGTCGCGACCAACGGCGATCTCGCGATGACCGCCGGCAACGATTTGTCGGCCGGCTCGGTGCAAGCGGGCGGCGCGATCGGATTGCGGGCGCAGGGCCGCAACGGCGCCGGCGACGTGATGGTGAACGGCGCGGTGACGTCGGGTAACGCGACGACGATCGCGGCCGCGCGCGATGTGGGGCTCGGCGCCGCGTCCAGCGGCGGTGCGCTGAACGTGACGGCCGGACGCAGCCTCGGTGTCGCGGGCGCGATCAATTCAACCGGCGACGCGACGCTGACCGCGACGGCGGGCAATCTCGGCGTCGGCGGCGCGGTCATGTCGACGGGGAATGTGCGGGCCAGTGCGGGCGGCGGACTCGCGCTGCTTTCCGGCGGGCTCGTGAACGGCGATACGGCGTTGACGTCGGGCGGCACGATGACGCTCGGCGGCGCGCTGTTCGGTCTCGGAGCCGCGAGTATCAACGCGGGCGGTACGCTGGGCGGCGGCGCGGCACTGACGTACGGCAAGGACATCGCCGTCAATGCCGGAAACAGCATCACGCTCGGCGCGATTCAGGGCGCCGGCAAGTTGACGGCGGTGTCCGGCGGCGACATGTCGCTCGGTGCGACCACCGCGGTCGGCGACGTATCGGCAAAGTCGACGGGCGGCAGCGTGTCGTTCGGCGGCCTGTTGCAGTCGGGCGGCAATGTCGCGGTTCAGGCCGCGAACAACGTGTCGCTCGCGGGTGGCGTGGGGTCGATGGGGACGGTCGACGTCAACGGCATCGGCGGCAACGTGTCGGTCGCGGGCGTGTCGGCGAACGGCGACGCGACGCTGCATGCCGGACAAACCGTCGCATTGAGCGGCAACAGCATCGTTGCGGGCCAACTGGGCGTGTCGGGCGGCAACGTCACGCTGAGCGGTTCGGCCGTCGGATCGAAGAACGTAACCGTTTCCGCGCTGGGAACGGTCGATGCCGGCAATGCATCGCTCGTCGCATCGCGGAACCTGCAGGTGAACGGCTCGAACGTGACGCTTGGGAATGCGACGGTCGGTGGCGCGCTCACCGCGCAGGCATCGAACCAGCTCACGCTGGCGGGCGGCAAGGCAGTGAACGTCGTCGGCAACGCGACGCTGGCTTCGCAGAACGGGCTGTATAACGCCGCGAACGTGCTGGCCGGATCGCTCAACGTGTCGGCGACGAACCTGACGAATGCGGCGGGTGCGTCGCTCGCGTCGATCGGCACGACGACGATCAACGCGTCGAGCTTCGCGAACGCCGGGCTGGTGAACGGAACGACGACCAACGTCACCGTCGGGGGCGCGCTGACGAACGTGGGCGGCTCGCTGATGGCGGTGAACGCGCTCAACGTCAATACCGGGACGCTTAATAATCAGAACGGGATCGTCTTTGCCGGCAATCCGCAGGCCGCGACCGGTGCGACCGGCGACGTGTCGTTGACGATCAATGGCGGCAACGGCGCGTTCTACAACGCGGGCGGGCAGTTGCTCGCGCAACGGAACATGGGGATCAGCGCTGTCAACATGGCGTTCGATCCGTCGCAGGGGACGATCAGCCAGGGCGGCAACCTGTCGATCACGGCCGGGTACGTGAACGTCGGCGGCACGTGGAATTACGGCGGGCAGAGCGTTGCGTTGACGGGACTGAACGGGATCACGAACAACGGCACGATCACCGGGACGTCGCCGTTGACGCTGACGGCAGGCGGCAGTTTCGAGAATCACGGGCAGGTCACCGGGGCGGATGTGACGTTCAACGGCACGCTGAATAACGCGGCCGGGGCGGTGGTGCATGCGGATAACGCGTTGACGCTGAACGGCGATACGACGAATCGCGGGACGGTCGAGGCGGGTAGTGTGCTGACCGTGAATGGGGGGAATTACGACAACCAGGGTGCGACGACGCAGTCGAAGGGCGACGCGGTGTTTCGCTTGAGTGGGACGTTGCAGAACACGGGTGGGTCGATTGTTGCCGGGCGGAATGTCAGTATTTCCGCAGGTGCGGTGGTGAACGACCAGACGGCGCCGGGCGCGGCGGTGACGACGACGCAGGACGTCGTCGATCCGGGATTGCTGTGGTCGGGGGCGGTTGGCGCCGAGACATACTGGTATCAGTACCGGATTCCAGGGCCGGGGGATTCCGGTCTGACTCTCGGCGATACGACGTTCAGCTTCAATACGACACTCGGCAATCTGCTGTCGCCGACGGGGGCGCAAGCTGCCATTACGTCGAGGTCATCGACGAATCCGTGTCGGGAGTATTGCGACCTGAGCGTTTCGTCGCCCGTCGCGGGATCCGGAACGGTCACGTTTAACAAATTCCAGGTGTACGTTGGCGACAATTCTCGCGGCAATCCTCAGTATCAGACCGTATGGTACGTCGGCAACGGGCCGCAACCGGGCGCATTAGGCACGCGCACGTTTACACTGCCGACCGTCCACGAAACCACGACGACCCAGACGCCCGGGACGTCGGGCGTCATTTCGGCCGGCGGGTCGATTTCGCTGTCGGCCGGCTCATTATCCAATCGCGGTGGCCAGATTGCCGCGCAGGGGGATGTCGGGCTGAACATCGGGTCGCTCGGTAATGGCGCGGTCGCGCCGACGATGATCAATCAATCGGTGCGCACCGTCGATCAGGGCGAATACACGGCGTTCCTGAATCAGTTGAAATCGATCGGCACGATTGCCGCCAAGGACGCGCAGCGTGAGGCTGACGGCATTAAGCCGACCGTGTTCAGCATCTTGCCGAATTCAGCGGCGCCGACTTCAGTCGGAACGGTCAATTCGTCCACGCCGACCGGCATGATCGCCGCCGGTCACAACCTGACGGTAGGCGGCGGAAATCTCGTCAACGAAGGCCTGATGTACGCGGGCAACGACGTCGCCATCGCGTCGGGTACGCTCACCAACCAGGGCGGCAATCAGCAAAACTATTCGAGCCAGGTCGGCTGCGCATCCGGCGTGCCGAACTCCGCCTGCGGCAACGCAGGCCAACCGCGCGGCAACAACCCGACCACGACGACGTTCGGCTACAGCCAGAACGACGCGACGATCTATGCGGGCCACGATCTCGTGATCGCAGCCGGCCAGATCAACAATACGTACGGCAACCTGCTCGCGGGCCACGACATCGTCATCGGCGGTGTCGGCACGACCGCAAGCTCGACCACGCCCGCACAGAGCCTGAACAACACGTCCGGCAACATCGTCGCGGGCAACGACATCAAGCTCAACGTATCGGGCGCGATCACCAACAACCTGCCGCCGCCCGTGCCGGTACACGAGAACTACGGCAAGCACGAGCAATACTCGGGCTGCATGACAGCCGGCGGCTACAAGGAAAGCTACTGCGAGGGCTATGTCGACCAGCAGTCCGGCAGCTCGTCGGTGATCAGCGCGGGCAACAACCTGCAGATCAACGCGGGCAGCCTGACGAACATCGGCAGCCTGATCGCGGCCGGCAACAACGCGACGATCGCCGTCGCAGGCCCCGTCGTGAACGAGGCGCAGGTGCTGAACGCCTACTGGCACTCGCATTGGGTGCAGGAAACCGGCATGTTCAGCAGCGACAAGCGTCACGACATCTGGGCGTGCGGCACGCCGGAGCAGTGCAAGGCGCTGTACGGGAGCGCATACACGAGCACGGGCGGCACCATCGATCCGCCGACGCCGGTCGGCAACATCGCGGCGACGATCCAGGCGCCGAACCTGTCGATCTCGTCGAGCGGACAGATCCAGAACGTGGGCAACGTGATCGGAACGTATGTGTCGTTGACGGGCCAGAAGCTCATCAACGGGATCACGACCGCGAACACCTACACGCCGCGTGTCAATGCGCCGTCGCAGGTCATTTCGCTGAGCCCGGTGGACTTGCCGGGGCTGAACCTGTCGGTGCCTCGTGCCGTCGGTACCGGCAAGCTGCCGACACCTGTCGCGGGCGCTGCGTCGTACGTCGACGCGTCGCTCGGCGGTTCCGTGCTCGGCTCGCTCGGTCCGCAGGACTTGCTGAACAATCTGCCGTCGGCGCTGCAGCCTTCATCGACGCTGTTCTATTACAACCCGCAGGAAGAGGACCTGCTGTTGCAGCAGGCGGCGCTGAAGCAGACCGGCAAGTCGAGCTTCGTCGACGGGCTGACGTACGACAACGAGAAAAACCTGTCCGTGACGGCGCAGGAAAAGATGTACCTGTATCAGAACGCGGTCGACTACTCGAAGGCGCACGACCTGCAATTGGGCGCCGCGCTGACGCAGGAGCAGATCAACACGCTCGACAAGCCGATGCTGTGGTACGTCGAGCAGACGGTGCCGGACCCGTCGTGTCACGCGACGGGAGCGGCGACGTGCCCGACGATTACCGCACTGATGCCGCAGGTGTATCTGCCGCAGGACACGCAGGCAATGTCGGCGGGCGGCAACATCTCCGGTCATGACGTCACGCTCAAGTTCAATCAGGACGGTGACGGCAGCATTCTCAATACCGGAAGCATCACCGCATCGGGGACGCTGAGCGTCGACACGCACACGCTGACGAACCAGGCGAACCAGGTCAACGTCGGTGAAATCTGGCAGAAGGTCGATGGCGGATATCTGAAGACGACCGGGACGGTGGTGCAGCCCGGCGGGTTCATGAGCGCGGCGAACATGGAGTTGAATGTTCAGGCGCTGAATCAGATTGGTGGGGCGCTGCAGAAGCTGGCGGCCGACGGGACGATCGATCAGAGTGGGACCCAGCAGGCGCTTGCGGCGCTTCAACAGCAGCTCGGCGGCAATTTCACGCAAACGGCACTGAGCGACAACCTTCATCAGGATTTCGTGAAGGAGGGCGGCTCGTTCGGGATGACGCAGATCTTCTCGATGGTCGTCGCTGTTGCCGCGGCAATCATGATGCAGCCGGAAATATCCGCTGCGATCGCGTCGATGTCGGGCGCTGCCGAAGCGGCAACCACCGCGGCATTCATGGCGGCACAGCAGGGACTGACAGGTGCTGCCATTACCGCGGCCGCAAGTGCGGCAGGCGGTTCTCTGGCCGTTGGTGGATTGGCCAACACCATGATTGCAGTCGGGTTGAGTTCGTTTGCATCGAGCGCGCTCGGCCAGGTGGTCGCTAGCGGCAAGATTGATTTTGGCGCGAGCCTGAAGAATGGCCTGATCGGAGCCGTGACTGCCGGGCTGACGAACGGCATCACGTTTGACAGCGGTTCGGGCTCGTTCGGGTTCAGCGCGAATGCTGCATTCGAGGGAAGTGCGCCGTCTCTTTCGGCACTGGCCGGTGTGCAGAACACGGGCAATGCGCTGGTGCCGCAAGCGGGCGCCGCATCTGTGTCCCTGCCTGCCGCCGCGTTGGCAATGACGGCGGATGCGACGATTCAGGCGGGGGTGCAGACTCTGATTGGCGGGGGACGTTTCCTCGACAGTTTGCGAGATGGCTTCGTCCGGGATGCTGCAGCAACAGTCGCGTACGGCATTGGTGACACCACCAGTCCTTATTCCATTCAGAACGTCCTCGAACATGCCGTGCTCGGATGCGCATCAGGTGCGGCGACGGGGCAAGGATGCGGCGGCGGTGCTGTAGGTGCTGCGGCGAGTGCGGTAATTTCGCCGCTGCTCGTTTATGGGACGGCGAAGAATGGGGTTGACGGATCGGTACAGCAGGCGTTTGTAAGCGCGTTCGCGACCGCAATCGGCGGACTGGCGGCAGGTGTGGCCGATCAGAATGCCGAGGCGGGCATGGCTGCGGCGCAAAACAATGCCTTGAACAACGATTTGCAGCACGTCGACAAAGTCGTCGAGCTTATCGACAAGCTGAGGTCGAAAAACCAAACACTTGCGTCCGCGTACAGTGCGGACGATTTGCTGAAAGCCGCTGAGAACGTTTATGGCGCGAACGGTGGGCCGAATGGGATGCGCGTATGGGGCAGCCTCGCCGATGCCCAAGCCAACACTGCCGCGCGCGGCACGACCTTCTACAAGGACGCGCAGGGACAATACGTCGAGCAGTGGAAGGTTCCTGTCGGGGCTGAAGATGTTGCGCGAAGCGTGGTGGACAACGCGGCATATTCGTATGGTCCCGGCTACGCGGATGTCACGAAGGACAACCTTGGCCAGTTGATGTCGACGTACATCGCCAAGTTCGGCGCTGACACGTCAAATTTCCAGGGATTGGGTGAAGGTGCTGCCGGCTTGGGGCTGGCAGGGACATTGGGTAAAAAGAATGCGTCTGGCAGCTTCTCGATTATTGACTGGCAAGGCTATCCCAATGGTGTTCCAATGCCAGATGGGCCGTTTCAGTTGCTAGAAGGGGCAGAGTATGCGGCTGCACGCAAGGCAGCGAACGCTGCGAACAGTTCCATTCGTCAAGATCAGGGACTTGTTGGACAGCCGGTCGATGTGCATGAGGTGCAGCCTGTTAAGTTTGGCGGCAGCCCCACTGATCCGGAAAACAAAGTTGTAATTCCTCGAGATCTGCACCGTCAACAGGTTACGCCATGGTGGAATCGGCTGATGAAGGATATTAAGAACTGAGGGGCTGCTACGATAGCCTAGAGATCATGGATAGTAAGCGAATGGTAAATTGGAGCTGGAACGAAGGGGCGTCGGATCAAGCTATTTCAGAATTGATGGCTATGGTCGCGATTTCTCTTCCCGATGACTACTTGGCGTTCCTGAGAAGTCACAACGGAGGAGAGGGATTCATTGAGAGCGAATATCTTATGCTGTGGAAAGCGGAAGATATCGCTACCTTCAATATGGAATATGAGGTTGCTGACTATGCGCCAGGCTTGCTTCTCTTCGGTTCCAATGGTGGTGGTGAGGCGTATGCGTTTGATACTCGGGACAGTTCGATGCGGATTGTCCAGGTTCCATTCATCGGCATGGATCTCGCTGATGCTATACCGATAGCGGACAGCTTTACCACCCTACTGTCGGGGGCGCCACAATGAAATCGCGAAGATACGAGGAGCGTCCATTGGGAATGGAATTATTCGATGTGAAGCCCGTTATCGTTGGTGGAAATCCGAATGATATTTCCAATAAAGTGTGGCTCACGAGGCGGCAGCATATCGAGGCGGTTCGATATTGGAATAGAATTGTACGGGAATTAAAAGAGAGGAGTTAGGCGAAGCGTTGCCGGCCGACGTGTGGTGCACCTGATCTGTTGGCGGATCAGCCACCGATCAACGTACCGTTCTAAGGCGGGCAGCACACACGGAATCAGCGGACCGATCCGGCACGATTTCCGGCATGTAGCTGAAGCCGGTCGGGCGGAAGACCTCCCGTTCATACTTGGTTCTGAAATGGAAAACCTTGTTGAGGCACGTGTGTTCTTTGATCCAGTTCGTACAAGAGAGGTGATGATTGAGGGAACTCTTCCCCGAGTTATGCGCACCGTTTTCCTGGACGGACAACCGATCGGAAACATTGCTGCGCACAACATGTCCGATGTGGTTCGGGCATGGCTGGTGGGCTTGGCTGAGGAGGCTACCCCAGTAATCTCTCGTTCGCTTAGTTGGATTGAAAAGGCAATTGCATTGGATGAGGATTTCGGGGTGAACAGAGATCTTCATCGAGTTACGTTGCATTGGGCGAAAGCGATCGCCGAGTGGATGGATACCGGCTGGAACAGTGCCGAGTGGGAGAGCGCGAGAATCTTCGAAGAGGCCGCCTGGCGCAATGAAGCCCGCCCGTGGCCAATGAACGAGATCGTTCGAGATGGCCTTGATGACTATATGGCGTTCGCCTATCAAACGGGCGACGATGCTATGCCGGACGGTATGGAGGGCTTCGAAAACGGTATCTAGATGTACGAACATTGGGTCAACGACAAGCCTCCCAGTCTTGCGAAGACGCTCAAGCCACGCGAGTATGCCTATGCCCTGTGTCTATATGGCTGCCGTCCCGAGGTCGCTCACGCCAACGCTTACACGCCCGATGCTTTGTTCGAAGCGGGCCGACGTATGCTGAAGGCGAACCTCGAATCGAAATGGTTCGGTGCGGGGCAGTTCATACGCGGTGCGACGTGGCTCAAGATCGTCTACGGGAATCGCGACCCATCGCTGACACCGTTGCAAACCGTCCTGAAAGCATACGATGACATGCCGAACGTAAAACGACCGCATTTTGTCTCGGGCTAGTGAAGAACTCGGAACGAGGTGATAGCGACGAATAGCTCGTCCATAACGACAAGTCATTCGACTTTGCCTCATTTGTTGCTGCCAATCCGTCAGGTCGTGTTTCTGGACTTGACTACGTGAATGCCGTCTATAAGGCTCATGGGCTGGTGTACGACTTCGCCTTTCATTGTGAAAAATTAATCCTCCCGAATTTTAGGATTGTTGGCGGTGGGGTATTTGTTTCTGAATTGTTAAGCGATGAGGAGTGCGAGGGTTTGTTGAGCAAAGGGAGGGCCATTCATGAGATTCAGTTCTGAATAAATCTGCTTGAAATAACCGGGACGTTTGATGACCTTGATACCGGCCAGGCTGCCGAGCTCGCAAAATTGATCGTCGATGGCTGGAATATGAAATTGCAGAGGGAGTTTGGTGATGTGTCGGTGCCGGCACGGGTGATGTGTGATGATGAAATTCGGGAGGTTTTTGTGACGTTCGGATATCAAAAATAGACGGCAGGAAAGTGGTGATTTTCTGAGGAGTGGTTGGGTCGCAATTTCAAGCGGGAAATTGACTTTGCAGATCTCTATCTGACTGTCTGGAAAACCGGTTTTTAAAAAATTCAGTTTGGCTCACTACTCCGCGAGTACTTCGGCTTTTCTTTATCTGAAAGAAGCAATGTGTGGATACTGTGGATACGGCCCTTTGGGCGAACCGATTACATTGATGAAGCATCCTTCTTGGATGCGAGTCGCACCATTTGGTTCGGTCTGCGAGTCGGCGAAGGAGTAACTTCTCCAGTTGCTGAGGAGAACGGTAATGAACGAGCTGTAGAGTTGCCTGAAGCAATGAGCAAATTTTCATGGCAGTTGCTGGTGTAAATGAGGTGACTGGAAAATTGGTGATTGTGCTATTGAAAGAAGACTGAAGGACAGATTTGTGAAAAAAATTCCAACTACCGAGGAAGCGGCTAATCGGTTGAATCATGTCTTGGAGAGGCGTGCGTTCGATATTTCGAGTGGTGTGGTGGATAATTGTATTGCCAATATAGAAGGTGATTTGGGTGATCCATCCGGATGTCTGCGCACGTTAATGAGTTATGCGGAGGCATCGGCAATTTCGGTATGGTTCGAGACCGGCGATATTGCGGCCTTCAAGCAATGGTTCTATGTCCGTGCAAAGCTGGAGTATATTCTCTCGAAGTCGAAATATAATGAGCCTATTGGTGCGTTGGCATACGAACGCAGGGCGATTAATGGTATTTATTATTTGATTTCGGATCACGAGGGGTTGCTTAATTGGTATGGTGGAATTGATTCTGAATTTGACGTAAAGAGAATAAATAACCATAATGTATTTGATTTTTGGATGGAGCAGTTTTTTGTTGCGCTGCGTGGGGATTGGGACGTATTGAGGGAGCGCTGCGAGAGAGCGATTTCAAATCCTCCAAGGGGTGGTAGGGGGAGAAAATTTCTGGTCGATCATAGATTTTATTTGGCACTTGCGGAGGGGGACGTTAATGGGATGGAGGTCGCGCTTGGTGAATTGGTTTCGCCGAAATCAATTTGCAAGCGTGCATCTCTGGATGGAGGATTTTTTGCCGACTTAATTTGTGCTTCAGCGGTTATTTATAGCAAGCTTGCTTGGCGGAATGGTTATAAGGTGGATGTTGATAGTGCATACGTACCAAAGGAGTGGATGTCGGAAATTGGGCCGAAGGCATATGTCGATGAATTCGAGTTTATGTCGAAATATATGATTTGAGCGGGTTTTGTTTTCGTTGATGGATCGTCTGATTTTCAAGATGAATTTGAAACCCAGTTGGTCTTTCAGTATTGTTGATGCCGTTGGCCGCGGAGAGTCAAAGCAAGCGATGCGCATTCCACAACATTTGTCCAACGCATTATCGACAGCTGCGACATTGATGACGACAGAGGGTGAATTCCCGCCTGCCGTCCGAATAGACCTTCTTCAATTGGTCGAAGTGACCTGCCTGATTTCTTCGTGCTATTGCAATCTCGGAGAACGGCCCCGGTTGCTTTAGTTGAACAATGCCGCTGCTTGAACTCGCCGAATCCGGCCACGCTGAACCTAGCCGATGTCAGTATTGCAACCATTAAGCTGGGACCGAGCAGTGCGGCCGGAAACCAAGGGGGCGCATTCATGGCATGTAAGAATTGCAGTGGGATCATTCCGCCTCAGGCTAATGTCATCACCGGGAGGAAATAAAATTGAATCGGGTAAAGATTGAGTTGATGGAACTGAAGGGTGGACGGTATTTCCTCCTGGGAAGGGAATTTTCCGGAGTTGGCTTCGAAATTGCGCAGGATAAGAAGGTGCGTGCGATAGAGTTGGCGAATGGTATCGAGGCGGGGGGGTATCATCCACTTTGCGCTAGCCCTGGTGATCAACTTGACCAGGTTGATCTCACCGGAATGCTGTCTGATTACGAGGTGCCGTTGTATCAGGGGCATCCATTCAGTGGAATCGGATACGAATTTGATGATGGGGCGTGTACGCGGGAAGTCTTTCTGCGGAATGGCATCGTGTATTCAGAGGCCAGGTGGACCGAGGCCGGTCAGATGGTTTATTTTGATATTCCTAATGAGGAGTTTGGCGAGGTTTATGAGTGGTACTCGTCCGGTGAATTGAAGAGTGTAGATGTAACGACCAATTCCGAGTTTTATGGCGGGATGCGCTTTTCCGAGGATGGGGAGCTCGTAATTTTGAGTGCTTGTAATGGCTTTCTGGAAGCCGTTCCGCGGATAGCAGGAAAGGCTCGATTTTTTCCTATTTCTAATATTCATGATATCGAGAGACTGAAGATCTCGAGTGATCTAACTTTATTCGGAGGGGATATTGAAGGTGAATTCTTTTGCTATTTGATGGATGGTGGTGTTTTGAAAAAAGTTTCTGTGCTGAGGTTGATAAATGTAGGAGTGAATTTTTTGAGTTTGATTGATCTTCTGCATTTGCAGGAGTTGCATGTGGATGGGGTTGAGTTAAGAGGAATCAAGCACGGAAATGGCGAGTGCCTTGATGTTGGGTCATTTGTGAAACAGCACGGGTTATCCATTAAGGTTTTTGTGGATGGGCGCGAGGTAATGTGATTTTAATTATCGACGTTTCCTACAGGGGGCAGTGCGCATGCCGCAGGAATAATGATTAAATCATGGGAAAGTAGCGTGGTGGCAGAAAGGCTGACGGCTGCAGTTGACGGACTCTCGAGCTACATCCCCGGAAAATTCTATTTGCGTGAATTGCCGTTTATCATCGAGTTGCTGAGGTATATTGAGCATCCGCTCGAATGTATCGTCGTCGATGGCTATGTGACGCTTGGCGCCGACGAGTATCCAGGCGTCGGTATGCGGTTGTGGCAACACCTTCGTGGCAAGGTTCCGGTGATTGGCGTTGCAAAGACGAAATTCGTGGGAACCCCAAAAACGCAGAAATTTTGCGTGGTGGAAGTTCGAAGCCACTGTTTGTTACTGCTGTCGGAATCGATTTGGAGTCGGCGAAGAGCAATATTATGAAAATGGTCGGGAAATTTAGAATCCCGGATCTGATCAAAGCCACTGATAGACTCTCCCGAGATTCAGTGAACTCGTGATAGCGAGGTTCGACGGCGTTGGCCCGCGGTGCCAAGCACCGACCGCTGTGAGCGACCACCTTCACGACGCATCCGTGAGGATGCTCGGCTCGTCCGGGATCACGCGGATTAACCACATCGCCTGACCCCGCGTCCGGGCGAGAACGGGAATGCTTCGAGCGACAAAGCCCCTAGAAAACTCCCTCGATAAACCACCCTAAAGAAATCCCCCCCACTGCCGTTACCTTCCTCGGTAGCTAAAAAAAAGTATTACCAAAGCCATACAACCAAACCACACGACCAGATAACCGAGGGGGCGCCGGCCGGCGAAGCCGTGCGCAGTATCAGAAGATGGGATGCACCGATTCGATGGGGCGCGCAGGCACCGGGGGCTGGCGCGCGCTGTGTCTTTGCCTTGCCGCGGCATGCCTGCTGCTGCACGCGGTTCTCACCGTTGCGTGCGCGTTCCCGCACGACCACATCTCCACGCTCGTACCCGTCGCGCCGAATATCCGGCAACCGACGCGTCCCTCATCGCGCTTCCCCAACACATCACCCAAGCATTCACCGTCGCTCGAGGAGGCCCACACAACCCACCTGAAAAGTAACGCGATTCGAATCTAGACCACTAAAAAAACGCATCAAAAAAATCGAGGATTGAATTGAACAAGCATTCCCTTTGTCTGCTGACCGCAGCTGCAATTTCGGTATTCGTCGTCGCCGGTTGCGGCGGCGGCGACGGCTCGTCGAACGCAAGCAGCGGCACGCCTTCCAATACCGGCGGCGCCAATAACGCAGCCAGCGCACCGGCCGTCGCGTCCACACCGCTCGCAGCAGCCCCCGCAAGCGCCCCCGTCGCATCGTCGCAGCCGGTGACGGTCGGCGAGGCACTGCCCAGCCTGACGAACCCGCAAGCCGGTTCGACGGCCGCAACGGCGACCGGCCCGATCGGGATCTGGTCGGCATCCGGCAACCTCGGCTATTCGACGATCGCGTTGATCGACCCGCACAACAACCTGAGCACGCTCAATCTGCTCGGATCGTTCGTGATGTCCGACGATTTCACGACCCTGACCGTCAACGGTTCGACGTGGTCGATCGCGCCGGGTATCAACTTTGCAGGAACGAGCGGCACCGTCACGAAGATCGATTCGGGCTCCGGCGCATACAGCCCGCAGCAGACGTTGTCCGGCACGATCAGCCGCAACGGTACGGCGTCGAATTTCACGTGGACCTACAACGCCGCAAACGCGCTTGCCGTCACGCAGGACAGCGTGGTGGGCACGTGGGCGACGACCAACGCATCGTTCGCGATCGCATCGGGCGGTACGCTGACCGGCACGCTGAGCGGTTGCAATTTGAGCGGCACGCTGCTGCTTTCCACGTCTGGCTCGAACCAGAACATGTACGACATGACGGTGACGGCCTCGGCGTCGACGGGCTGCAAGCTTCCGGCCGGCGTTCCGCTGTCGGGCAGCGCCGCGATCATGTTCGTGCCCATCACGGGAACCAACGGCTTCAAGCGCTCGATCCTCTACGTGCTGCGCGCGGCTGATTACAGCTTCATCGCGTACGGTCAGGTGATCAAACAATAAACGCACGGTCGCACCGCACACGGCGCTTCGACGCGCCGCGTGTGGCGGCCCGATGAACACGTTCCGTCAACAACGAAAGCCACTGATCCAATGAAGAACTCATCCAAAGCCACCCTGGTCGGTTGCGGCCTGCTCGTGACGCTGCTGTCCGGCTGCGCCACGTTGCCGAATACCGACATGAAACCCGAGGCGCGTCAGAAGCTGCATTCGATCGCGATGCTCGACGTCACCGAGCCGAAGCGTGTCTCGGTCCTCAATCTCGGCGGCGCGGCGGGCGGGTTCGGCCTGATCGGCGCGCTCGCGCAAGTGGCCGTCAACGCGAGCCATACGAGCACGTACACGGATCACGTGGCGGCCAGCAAGATCGTGTTCGCCCCGGACATCGCGGAAGGCGTGGCGGGCCGCCTCGCCGGCAACGGCTATCAGGTCGTGAAGCTGGACGGCCAGAAGGTGAAGCTCGCCGACGACGGCAAGTCGGACGACTACTCCGCGATCCAGACCGACGCGGATGCGATCATGAACGTGTGGTTTTCGTCGTTCGGCTATATCTCGCCGCCAAGCCAGCCCGACTACATCCCGTGGGTGGTCATCCGCGCGCGCATTCTCGACGCGAAGACGAAGCAGGACCTCTATTACAAGACGTTCGCGTGCGGCTACGACGTCAAGGCGAACAGCGTCCACATCGACAGCGATTTCGCTTACACGTACGGCAGCTTCAGCGATCTCGAGAAGAATTTCGACAAGTCGGTGGAAGGGATCAAGTCGTGCGAGAAGTCGGTCGCGGACATGATAGGCCAGGATCTGGCGCGTACGCCGGCGCCGGCCGCTGCCGCTGCTTCCACTGCTTCGACGGTATTGACGACGACTGCGGCCACCGCGACCGCCGCGGCATCGAAATAACTTTGACGCGCCTGCAGGATCGTCGCGATACGCGTGGCGATTCCGGCAGTGCTTGAAGAAAAAGCGGGAAGGGAAGTGCTGCATGCAGCCGGGCGGTCGTCACGCCGCCCGGCTGCTCGCGAAAGCGACTGGCTTACTTGTCGCCGTCGCCCTTGATCTGCGGCAGTGCCGACGTCTCACCCGGCGTCAGCAGTCCGACTTGCGCATACACGCGCAGCTTGTCGCGCGTATCGGTGATGTCGAGGTTGCGCATCGTCAGCTGGCCGATCCGGTCGCGCGGCGAGAACGTCGACGCCACCTTCTCCATCGACAGGCGTTCCGGCTGATACGTGAGGTTCGGCGACTTCGTGCTCAGGATCGAGTAGTCGTTGCCGCGGCGCAGTTCGATCTTCACTTCGCCGGTGATCGCGCGGGCGACCCAGCGTTGTGCGGTTTCGCGCAGCATGATTGCCTGCGGGTCGAACCAGCGGCCTTGATACAGCAGGCGGCCGAGGCGGCGACCGTTCTCGCGGTACTGCTCGATCGTGTCTTCGTTGTGGATGCCGGTGACGAGACGCTCGTACGCGATGTACAGCAGCGCGAGGCCCGGGGCTTCGTAGATGCCGCGGCTCTTCGCCTCGATGATGCGGTTCTCGATCTGGTCGCTCATGCCGAGGCCGTGGCGGCCGCCGATGCGGTTCGCTTCCAGCAGCAGCTCGACCTGATCCGTGAACTCGACGCCGTTCAGCGCGACCGGCTGGCCGGCTTCGAAGCGCACCGTCACTTCCTCGGCGGCGATCTTCACGTCGTCGCGCCAGAACGCGACGCCCATGATCGGGTTCACGATCTTGATGCCGCTTTCGAGGCTTTCGAGATCCTTCGCTTCGTGCGTCGCGCCGAGCAGGTTCGAATCGGTCGAATACGCCTTCTCGGCCGACATCTTGTACGCGAAGCCGGCCTGGTTCATGAATTCGGACATTTCGGCGCGGCCGCCGAGTTCGTCGATGAACGTCTGGTCGAGCCACGGCTTGTAGATCTTCAGATCCGGGTTCACGAGCAGGCCGTAGCGGTAGAAGCGCTCGATGTCGTTGCCCTTGTATGTGCTGCCGTCGCCCCAGATGTTGACGCCGTCTTCCTTCATCGCGGCGACGAGCATCGTGCCCGTCACGGCGCGGCCGATCGGCGTCGTGTTGAAGTACGTGACGCCGGCGGTCGTGATGTGGAACGCGCCGCTTTGCAGCGCCGCGATGCCTTCGGCGACGAGCTGCGCGCGGCAGTCGATCAGGCGGGCGCCGGCTGCGCCGTATTCGATCGCGCGTTTCGGGATCGCGTCGTAATCGTCTTCGTCGGGCTGGCCGAGGTTCGCCGTGTATGCGTACGGGACGGCGCCCTTCAGTTTCATCCAGTGCAGCGCGGCGCTGGTGTCCAGGCCGCCGGAGAAGGCGATACCGACCTTCTGGCCGGTCGGGAGGCTTTCGAGAATCGTGCTCATAGGAATTACCGTGGATTGAAGCCGGTGGGATCGTATTTCGCGGAATATGCGAGTATCGGCTGTCCGGGAAGTTGGGGCAAGGGCTGATTTTGGTGCGGAACCGTCGTCGCGCCTGTCGCGGCGGGCCTGACGGGCGGTTAACCGGCTGGAGAACGCCGTGCCGGACGGCGTTGCATCGCCGCCGAAACACGCGCCGGCGAGCCGGGCGGCGACGGGATTTCCGGGGCCGGATCGACGGTCGACCCGGGGCGCCGTCACGAGCGCGTCGCCTTGTCGCGTGGAAAGTTATTTGAAAGAAAGGCGCGCGAAGCCGGAATTTCAGATATTCCATGACCGCGCGGTATCGAGCAGCCGCTCGCGCAACTGGTCGACTTCGCCGGCCAGCTTGGCCGTGATCGACACGTAGCCGGACAACTGCGGCGGCGGCGCGTCGTGCGGCGGCTTGGCCGGCCGGCGGCGGGGCGCCAGCCGGCTCGGCGTGCCGAACTTGAGCGCGCGGCTCGCGCCGACCAGCGTGTCGCGGATGCGTCGGTGCACGCCCTTCATCTCGACGCGCATGTATTCGCGGGCCGCCGCGTCGTCGTCGGCCGGCAGCGCGCTCGACAGGATCTCCAGATAACCGATGCACAGGCGCAGGCTGCGCTGGATCGCCTCGAGCTGCGTCATCGATGTCTCGCATTCCTTCGACACCGACGGCATCAGCGAGCGCAACTGCACGAGCAGCGCGCTCAGCGCGGCCATTTCCTTCAGGTGCGCGTCGTCGCTCACGTGGCGGTCGCCCGCGAGCCGTGCATGCACGGCCGCGCACGCGCGCAGCGCGTCGGCGAGCTTGTAGCGCCACGAGTAGGTTGCGTAGAGCGGCAGCGCGAACGAGAACGCCAGCGCGATCGCGATGCCGACCAGCACGTTCACCGCGCGCCACAGGCCGTCGACGATCTCGTTGTCGCCGTGGCCGGCGACGATCACCATCGTGATCGCCGACAGCAGCGCGATGTAGCCGGCCTTGCCGATCGCGTGATACGCGCAGATACCGCAGCCGACGGCCATCAGCAGGTAGATCGCGAACGGCGCGTGCAGGAACGAGTAGAGGAGGATCAGCCCGAGCCCCGCGAGCGCGCCGATCGACGTGCCGAGCGCGCGCTCGGCCGCCTTCTTGCGGATGTTGCCGTGGTGCTGCAGCCCGCCGACGACGATCAGCACGGTGATCGTCGACCATTCGCCATGCGGCACGTTCAGCCCGGTGGACAGCGCGATCGAAACGAGAATCGCGAGCGCGACGCGCGCCGCGTGGATCAGCTTCGCGTGCCGGTAGCGGCGATACGGGTCGAGCAGCGGGCGGAGCGCGTGGCGTACGAGCGGCGGCAGGCGGGTCGGGAGCGGGGCGGTCATGACGGAGCGGGAGTGGCGGGAACGCGCACGGCGGCGTGCGCGGGCCGGCGCCGCGCCGCATGCGCAGCAGACGTAACGCTAGCCGAACGCGCGCGGGCTGTCCACGCCGGGCCGCCGGGCCGGGCGGCGGGCGGCCGCATCAGGTCACGCGGCAGGTCGGAGCGGATCGCGTCAAGCGTCTGCCGCGCTCGATTGCGCGTCCAGCACGCGGTTGCGGCCGCTGGATTTCGCGCGGTACAGCGCTTCGTCGGCGCGCCGCAGCAGCGCGGCCGCGTTCATCCGGCCATCGGCGGCGGTGGCCGTGCCGATGCTGGCCGTGACGCGCCCGTACGGGCTCTTCACGTGTTCGATGTCGAGCCCCGCGATCGCGCGCCGGACGCCTTCGGCGACGGTTGCCGCGCCCGGCGCGTCGGTGTCGGGCAGCGTGACGACGAATTCCTCGCCGCCGTAGCGCGCGACGTGGTCGCTGTCGCGGCGCAGGTTGCGCGTCAGCGATTGCGCGACCTGGCGCAGCACGTCGTCGCCGGCCGGATGGCCGTAGTAGTCGTTGAACGCCTTGAAGTGGTCGACGTCGACGAACAGCACGGACAACGGGCGGCCGCTGCGCGACGCGCGCTGCGTCTCCTTCGCGAGCACCGTGTCGAACGTGCCGCGATTGTCGAGGCCCGTCAGCGAATCGGTGTGCGCGAGCCGGTACAGCTTCGATTCGGCGTCCTGCCGGCGCTTCAGCTCGCGCGACAGCGCGAGCGAGCCCCACGCGATGAACGCCGTGAACAGGCCCATCAGCACGACGGTCCAGATCGCGCGGTGGTGCCACGACGCGTAGACGTCGATCTCGGCCGGCGCGACGTCGACGATCAGCGGCAGGCCGGCGAGATGCTTGTAAACATAGATGCGCCGCACGCCGTCGACGGCGCCGACCCCGGTCAGCTCGCCATGGCGGCTGCGCTGCGCGTCGATGAACAGCGGCGAATCGTGCAGGTCGAGGCCGACCACCCGCGTGTCGTAAGGCAGGCGCGACACGAGCGTGCCGTTGTCCTCGACGATCGCCGCGCTGCCGTGCCGGCCGACCGCGATGCCGTCGAGCAGCGCGCGGAAATAGTCGATGCTGAGCGTGCCGACGACGATTCCGCCGAACGTGCCGTCGGGCCGGTTGATCCGGCGGCTCAGCGCGATGGTCAGCGCGCCACCGCGCAGCCGCGACGCGTACGGCCGGCTGATGTAGAGGCCGGGGGCGAGCCGGTCGCGATGCACGGCGAAATAGTCGCGGTCGGCGAAATTGCCTTGCCGCGCGGGCGAATCGGTCGAATCGATCGTGATATTGCCGTGCGCATCCATCACGAAAATCGAGCCGAGATAGGCGCCGGTCGCCGCGCGGTCGAACAGCAGCCGATGGCGCTGACGCGGCGGCAATGTCGTCAGTTCGGGATCGGCCATGCCGTCGACGACGTTTTGCAGCGACAAATCGTAGAGTTCGATATTGCGCGCGATATCGCGTTCGATCAGCAGCATCAGGTTGCGCGCATTTTCGACCGCATGGTCATACGCGTCGCGTCGCGCCTCGATTAATAGCGACGTGGAAAGTCCCCAACTGAACATCAGCAGGACGATGCCCGCCACGAGTACGCCGCGGGGCGACAGAATGCGTGCCACGAGCGACGCGGTATGGCGGCGCAGCGTGGCGGGCAGCGGGAATGACTTCATCCTCGGGGGAGCGGGCGGCGGCTACTCGCATCGTTGGCGGTTCCGCGCGCGGATTATTTCGAATTAGGCGTCATTATCCCGCGAATTCGGGCATTTCGTGTGCACATGCAAAAGATGCATGTGGAGAGCGCGATTCGGCAGCGATTACGCATCGTTACCGCATGGTGCGCCGGCGGCTTGATTTGAATCAGTTAACAGTGTCGGTCTTTTGTCTGATTAATCGCATAATCATCAGTCGAATTTGCCTATTGCCGCGATATTCGGCGGATCGGGACAGTATGAAGTGCCGGCTCGCGAGAAATGAAAACCGAATGACCCGACGGCAATCGTGGTTTTTGCGACGGTAAGCAAAACGACGCCGGCCAGTGCGGCAACCCGCTGATTCCGCGAAATCTCCGGCGTGGCGGCGGCCGGCGCAACCTCGGCTGCCCCCTATCGAATCAGGTAGAATCCGCGCTTCGCCGCAGGCGCCCGCCGCGCAACGCGTATCGGGGCCGCATCGAATGCATCGCAGGACGCGCACCGCGCTCCGATTCCGCATGCGCCGGCTACGGATGCCGGCCCGCTCAACGTTCGTCTCGTTTATGTCCGCCATTCCGAATTCCGACCCACCCGGTTCGTCCGCGAACCCACCCAAGCTTCATCGCGCGCTGAAGGCGCGCCACCTGACGATGATCGCCATCGGCGGCTCGATCGGCACGGGCCTGTTCGTCGCGTCCGGCGCATCGATCTCGCAGGCCGGCCCCGGCGGCGCGATGGTCGCGTACATGCTGATCGGCCTGATGGTCTACTTCCTGATGACGAGCCTCGGCGAGATGGCCGCGTTCATGCCGGTGTCGGGCTCGTTCGCGACCTACGGCGCGAAATACGTGGACGAAGGCTTCGGCTTCGCGCTCGGCTGGAACTACTGGTACAACTGGGCGGTGACCATCGCGGTGGAACTCGTCGCCGCGCAACTCGTGATGCACTACTGGTTTCCGGACGTGCCGGGCGTATGGTGGAGCGCGGCGTTCCTCGCCGTGATGTTCCTGCTCAATGCGCTCACCGTGCGCGGTTTCGGCGAAGCCGAATACTGGTTCGCGCTGATCAAGGTCGTCACGGTCGTCGCGTTCATCGGCGTCGGGCTGCTGATGATCTTCGGCATTCTGAAGGGTGCGCCGGCGAACGGCTGGGGCAACCTGACGATCGGCGACGCGCCGTTCGCGGGCGGGCTGCCGGCGCTGATGGGTGTCGCGATGATCGCGGGCTTCTCGTTCCAGGGCACCGAGCTGATCGGCGTCGCGGCCGGCGAATCGGAGCATCCGCGCACGACGATCCCGCGCGCGGTGCGCCAGGTGTTCTGGCGGATCCTGCTGTTCTACGTGTTCGCGATCTTCGTGATCGGCGTGCTGATTCCGTATACCGACCCGAACCTGCTGAAGACGGACGTGACCGACATCGGCGTGAGCCCGTTCACGCTCGTGTTCCGCCACGCGGGGCTCGCGTTCGCGGCCGGCGTGATGAACGCGGTGATCCTCACGGCCGTGCTGTCGGCCGGCAACTCGGGCATGTATGCATCCACGCGGATGCTCTACAACCTCGCCACCGAAGGCCGCGCGCCGAAGGTGTTCGCGAAGCTGTCGCCGGGCGGCGTGCCGCGCAACGCGCTGTATGCGACCACCGCCGTCGGCGCGCTGTGCTTCTTCACGTCGCTGTACGGCGACAAGACCGTGTACCTGTGGCTGCTGAACACGTCGGGGATGACGGGCTTCATCGCGTGGCTCGGCATCGCGGTCAGCCACTACCGGTTCCGCAAGGGCTACGTGAAGCAGGGTTATTCGCTCGACCAGTTGCCGTACCAGTCGAAGTGGTTCCCGTTCGGCCCGCTGTTCGCGTTCGTGCTGTGCCTCGTGATCGCGCTCGGCCAGGATTACCAGGCGCTCCTCGCGAACCGGATCGACTGGGCCGGCGTGACCGCGACCTACGTCGGCATTCCGCTGTTCGTCGTCGTGTGGCTCGGCTTCCGGTTCCTGAAGAAGAGCCGGTTCGTGCGCTACGAGGACATGGAGATCGCGCCGTGGATCGCCGCGAATCGCGGCGCGCGGCGGCAGCCGGTGGCGAACCGCGAAACCGTGGGCTGACGCCGGCGCGGCAGGTTGCCGCGTGACGGGCGACGAAACGGGAAGCCGCGCGCTTCCCGTTTTTTTTGCCCGGCTTTTGCCTGCGCGGGGTCAAAGCCGGTTATATTGCCCGACCCTACCGGGCCGTGGCCCGGCCGGCGCGACAGGCGCGGCGCGGATCGGCATCCGGCGCGCGCGGCGCGCGGCGGCCGGCGAGACGCCCGGCGTTTTCATCGCTCCAGCCGGGCCGGCATGGCCCTGCAGAGCGCGCAACCCAGAGGAATTCATGAGCGCATCACCCGCCGAGCGGAAGGCCGGACCCGTTTCCATCGTGCGAATCGAAGCCGCGATCAACGCGTGGCGCGAAGTGTATCCGCCGGCGCCGGACGGCGAGGACGGCTACGCGCTCGACGCCGGCAGCAACTGCCTGGCCGAGCTGTACGGCACGATGATCTGCTATCAGTTGCCCGACGTACCGCTCGACTCGCTGAGCCACGAGCAGCGCGACGCGCTGTATGCGACCGAGGTGTGACGCGGTCGGCACGATGCCGCGGCGCGGCGTCGGTGAACGAACGGGAAGCCTCGCGGCTTCCCGTTTTGCTTTGCGCGGCCCCGGACGTCGCCGCGAGCACGACGCTGCTCGAGCCGGGATCGGCGCCGGCTGAGGTATCGTGACGGGATCGGGAAGCAGGCGATCGAGGAGGCCGGTACGGATGGCCGGCGAGGGCGACCGTTGCGGGCGCTGTCCGCGCGGTGCCGGATGAGCGTCCGTTGCCTGTCCCGGGAGGATTCGAACATGGAGTTGAGACACCTCCGCTACTTCGTCGCGGTGGCCGAAGAGCGGAATTTCACGCGGGCGGCGGAACGGCTGCATATCGCGCAGCCGCCGCTGAGCCGGCAAATCCAGCAGCTCGAGGAGGCGCTCGGCGTGCCGCTGTTCGAGCGCACCGCGCGGCCGCTGAAGCTGACCGATGCCGGGCGCTTCTTCTATTCGCATGCGGTGCAGCTGCTCGCGCAGACGACCGAACTCGAATCGATGACGAAGCGCGTCGGCAAGATCGAGCGCAGCATGTCGGTCGGTTTCGTCGGCTCGACGCTGTACGGGATGCTGCCGAAGATCATCCGGCGCTTTCGCAGCGAATATCCGGCCGTCGAGCTGAGCCTGCACGAGATGTCGACGATGGACCAGATCAAGGCGCTGAAGGAAGGGCGCATCGACGTCGGGTTTGGACGCATCCGCCATGAGGATCCGAGCGTGCGGCGCGTCGTGCTGCGCGAGGAGCGGATGATCGTCGCGCTGCCGGTCGGCCACGTGCTCGACAGCGCGAAGCCCGTGCTGTCGTTGCACGATCTCGTCAACGACACGCTGATCATCTTTCCGAAGGCGCCGCGCCCGAGCTACGCGGACCAGGTGCTCGCGGCTTTCCACGATCGGGCATTGCAACCGCGCAAGATCTACGAGACGCGTGAACTGCAGATCGCGCTCGGCCTCGTCGCGATGGGCGAGGGCGTGTCGGTCGTGCCGCACAGCGTGTACGGGCTCAAGCGCGACGACATCAGCTACAAGCCGCTCGACGATCCGAACCTCGTGTCGCCGATCATCATGAGCATGCGGATGCTCGACGAATCGGAGGACATCCGCGCGATGCAGGCGCTGATCTACCGGCTGTACGACGAAGCGCAGATGGAGTACCTGCCGCCGCAGCCCGAGTGAGCGCGGGGGCAAAAGGGGGCTTAGGCTTGCTTGACGCCGCGCGCGCCGGCAGGCCGCCATGCCCGGATTCGATGCGGCCGCCGCCGCGCGGCCGCTTTCATGCAGACGATCGACACATGACCGATATCGTGACCGAGGAGATAACCGTCGAGACGCCGCAAGGGCGTCTCTTTGCGAAACGCTGGCGTGCGGGGCCGGCGCGGCATGCGGCCGCGCCGATCGTGCTGCTGCACGATTCGCTCGGCTGCGTCGATCTGTGGCGCGACTTCCCCGCGCAGCTCGCGAGCGCGACGCAACGCGACGTGATCGCATACGACCGCCTCGGTTTCGGCCGTTCGGACCGTCATCCGGGCAAGCTCGGCACGACGTTCGTGCGCGACGAGGCCGATCACGCGTTCGCCGCGGTACTGGAACGGCTCGGCGTCGATGCGTTCGTCGCGTTCGGGCACAGCGTCGGCGGCGGGATGGCGGTCGGCTGTGCGGCCGCGCATCCGGCGCGTTGCCGCGCGCTCGTCACGGTCGCCGCGCAGGCGTTCGTCGAGGATCGCACGCTGGCCGGCATTCGCGACGCGGGGCGGCAGTTCGACGAGCCTGGGCAGCTCGACCGGCTCGCGCGCTATCACGGCGACAAGGCCGAATGGGTGCTGCACGCGTGGGTCGACACGTGGCTGTCGCCGGCGTTCCGCGACTGGAATCTCGACGACGATCTGCCGCACGTGCAGTGCGCGACGCTCGCGATTCACGGCGAGGACGACGAATACGGGTCCGACGTGCATCCGAAGCGGATCGCCGCGCGCGTCGCGGGGCCGTCGTCGTTCCTGTTGCTCGCGCGTTGCGGACACATGCCGCATCGCGAGCGGACCGATGACGTGCTGGCCGCCGTCGCGACGTTCCTGCGCGACGCGGGCGCCTGAGCGCGCTCGACGTCGCCAGCGGGCGTATGCCCGCCGGCCGTCAGAACGAAAGCTGGATCGCGAGGTCGATCGCCAGCAGCCCGATCGACAGACCGATGCCGAGAATCACGTTCGGCAGCCGGTGCTCGAAATCGCGATGATCCTTGCGCATCGCCGCGCCGAGCAGGAAGATCGCCTCGACGACGATTTGCAGGCCGACGAACAGCAGCATCAGCAGATACTCGTAGCCCATCTGCTTGAACGCGACGAATTGCATCCCGTGATCGCGGATCCACTGGCCGACGCGCAGCAGTTCGTAGACGAACAGCAACGCAGGGAACAGGTAACTGATGAAGTAGGTCGGCGCGGTGGCGTGCCGGAGTTCGAGGTGGAAGTGCTGATGCGTGGTAGCCATCACAACCCTCCTTGCAATGCATGATTGCGGTCGAGACGGCGGCGCGTGTCGCGTGCAAACTACGGGATTGCCCGATGCACAATGCGCAACCGTACCGCATCAGCATACTGCTGCGCGGGAAATTTGGCATGCAAAGTGTGCGTTCGTTGTAACAATGTGTGTGCGACGTGCGACGCGCTGGCTACGTCCCGCGCCCGCTGCGCTGCATTGGCTGGCTTACGCGATGCCCTTCCGGGCGCTTGTGCGTGCGTCGCCGTTTCGCTTGCGCGCCTTCGATAAACAGCTTCGCGAGTGACTGAAACTCCCGTTTCGAACGGCGCGAGACGAAGGCGAGCGCGACGGCGCTCGGTGCGCGCCTCGCGCAGGAGGATGGGTTGACGCGGGCCGTCAGTGCGATCGAACGCTGGGGACGATCGCGCGCGACGTGAGCCGGCCTGCGGGGATCAGAAATGCCCGGTGAACCGGTAGCGGCTGCCTGGGTGCCACAGGTTGGCGACCGACGCGACCAGCCCCTGCGACCACGTACGCCGATGCAGCAGCAGGCACGGCTCGCGGTCGTCCATCGTCAGGTGGCGGCGCGTGTCGGCATCGGGCATCGCGGCCTCGATCCGGTATTCGACGCGCTGCAACGGCGCGACGCGCGTCAGGTACTGGTTCGGCGTCGTCGTCGTGAAGTCCTGTAATGCGTATTCGGGCGCGCAGGCCGGATTGACCCAGCGCTCCTCGAGTTGCACGGGCGTGTCGTTCTCGAAGTGCAGCACGCGCGAATGAAAGATCGGGCTGCCGGTGTCGAGCTGCAGTTCGTCGGCGAGCTTCGCGTCGGCGACGGCCGCGCCGACCAGCAGCACCTGCGCGCGATAGCCGTGGCCGCGCGCGGCGACTTCGTCGGAGATGCTGCGGATCGCGACGAGCGTCGATTCGTATTTCGGCGACGCGACGTACGTGCCGGAGCCGCGCGTGCGCGTGAGCACCTGTTCGGCCGTCAGCTCGCGCAGTGCGCGGTTCACGGTCATCCGTGCGACGTTGAATTCGCGCGCGAGCTCGTTCTCCGACGGCACCTGGTCGCCTTCCGCCCATTCGCCGGCATGAATGCGCGCGAGGATGAAGTCCTTGATTTCCTGATAGATCGGTGTGGTCATGGGATCACGATTCAGAGTCGGCAGCGGGCCGCCGCCGAATGCCGATCCGGCGCGCGCCCGGCGCCGAGTGTACCGGTTTCGCGGGCGCGCCGGCCCGGATTCCCCGAATGATCCCTGTTCGGCCGGTGCGCGTCCATGCGGGATTGCACAGAGCGGCCGGCCTTCGACAGCCCGTGCGCGGTCAGAACCGATGGCGGATGCCGACCGTCGCGACCACCTGCGTGCGCGTCGACGAAGCCGCGAGCCCCGTGACGTTCGCGAACCCGAGCGTCGCGCCCGACGGCACGCCGAACGCGTGCTGGTACACGGTTTCCGCATACACGTCGGTGCACTTGCTCAGCGCGTAGTCGGTCATCAGCGTCACCTGGTGCCACTTCGGCCGGTGGCTGCCGGTGGCGTCGTCGTAGCGGCCGTCGGTGAACGTATACGTCGTACTGGCGGCCGAGCGCCAGCGCGCCGTACCGGTCGCTCTGCAGGCCGACGTAAGCACGGCGGCCGAACATCGTGTTTCGATAGGACTGCGTTCCGTTGTTCAGGTTGAATCGCGAGTGACGCCTGCGACCGCGCGACTGCGAATTCGATGCACGCGCATCCGGTACGGCTGTCGATCGTGGCCGTGTAGCCGTTGAGCGCGGCGCCGACGGCCTGATGCAACTGGCGCCGCACGATCGCGAGGTTGTCCGATTCGACGTGGATCGACAGCAGCACGAGCGTGTCCGTGGAGGAGCGGCGTCGCGCGCGATCGGGCAGCAGATCGCATGCAGCGGCAAGTTCGGTTCTGGTCGGTGTCATGTGCTCATCCCCGGCCACGTCGTGCTCCGCACCGCGGAGATTTCGTCTTGGACGGCGGCCGTGCTCCACGATGGGTCGCCGCGATAGAGCGTACCCCGGAAGACGTTGCTGACTGGCGAGCGGCGCAAGCGGTGAGCGCATGGTGTCGCGCCGTCGCAAACTGGAACGCTTAATGCTTGTCTCGGGTGATCCTTTCGATGAAGGAGCACCGCGATGAGCACGCCGGCCACCACCGCTTTTTCCCATGTGAAGCCGCAGGACACCGCCTATCAAGGCGAGGGCCTGCGCGACTTCTTCCTGTACCGCGATCTCGGCATCGCCGCCGCGACGAACGGCAAGGTCGTCGCGCAAGTCGTCAGGGCCAATCATGCACCGGTGGCGGGCACCGGCTGGCACCGTCACGAGGCCGAGTTCCATATCGTGATCATGCTGAAGGGCTGGGCGCGCTTCATGTACGGCGACCAGGAAACGCTGGTGGCGGCCGGAGACTGCGTGCACCAGGCGCCGGGGATCGTCCACTACCTGTTCGACTACTCGCCGGACATGGAGTATCTGGAGATCGTCGGGCCTGCCGACTTCAAATCGATCGACGTCGACGGGCCGTGCGCGGTGCCGGAGCCGACGCCGTGGGGCGAGGCCGGGGCGTAGCGTGCCGGTCGGGTGTGCGTTTTCGACGAACCGCCTTCGGGCGGTTTTTTATGGTCCGCCGAGATCCGCGACCGACCTTCCGCTTGCGTCTATTGATTCGAATTCCAAACGGTCACGAAGCTGAAGAACCCGAAAGAAAAGAAAGAGGTTCGTCAGCTTCTACCGTCGATCGACGATGCGATGTCAAAGATCGTCAATTGCACGTCGGCGCGGTGCACGGCCTGCCGACGACCGGCGTTAAGGAGGTACCAGCCGGAGCACCGGCTGACTATCCGGGAGAGTTTCACCATGAACCGCATCGCGAAGATCCTGACGGCAACCGCACTGGCTTGCGCCGTGCTCGTGCCGGCACTGGCCGAAGCGCATCCGCACCGCGTGTGCCACTTCGATCACCACCACCACCACCGCGTGTGCCGCTGGGTGCGGTAACCGTCGCGGTTCCCGGGGAATGCCCCGGACGCTTTCGTCATTCAGGCAAATCAGGAGAGGACCATGAAAAAAACAATGTTGATCGCGGCGCTGGTCGCCGGCATGGGTATGTCGGTCGGTGCGTTCGCGCAGGTTCCGGCCAGCGCGCCGGCCGGCACGACCGGCCTGTGCAAGGACGGCTCGTTCTACTCCGGCGCTTCGAAGAAGGGCGCGTGTGCAGGCCACAAGGGCGTGAAGACGTGGTACGGCGCATCGGCCGCTGCCGCGGCGAGCGCACCGGCCGCAACGGCGGCCACGGCGGCTTCCGCCGCGCCGGCATCGGACACGGTCCCGGCGAAGAGCGCTGCCGCGACGACCGCCGCCGCGCCGGGCGGCGGCGCGGGCAAGGTGTGGGCGAACGACACCACGAAGGTCTATCACTGCTCGACCGACAAGTACTACGGCAAGACGAAGCACGGCAGCTACATGTCGGAAGCCGACGCGAAGGCGAAGGGCTACCACGCGTCGCACGGCAAGGCTTGCTCGTAACGAGCCGGCCCGGCGCGCGAGCGGTTTGCTCGCGCGCCATCCGGATGCAGCAGCACACGTCGCCCCGCCACTCCGGCGGGGCGATTCACTGTGTCGCTACCCGCGTTCAGTGCGCGTGATCCGATTGCGCTTCGGTCGCCGCATCGATCCCGGCCGTGCGCGCATCGAGCAGCGCGCGCAGCGTGACGTAATGGGTGCCGCTTGTGTCGCCTTCCGCATCCGCGGTGCGATCGTACGGCTCGTTGTCGTGAATCGTCGCGCGTACGATCGGATAAATCTGCGCCTCCCATCGGCTGCCGTTGAACACGCCGTAGTGCCCCACGCCCGTTTGGACGTGATGCGTCTTCAGGTACGACGGTAACCCCGAACACAGTTCCTGCGCAGCCACCGTCTGGCCCACTGCGCAGATATCGTCCTTCTCGCCTTCGACCGTCAACAGCGCGGTGCGATGAATCGCCGCCGGTTCGACGAGCCTGTCGCCGACCGTCAGTTCGCCGCGTGCGAGCGCGTACTGCTGAAACACTTTCTCGACCGTTTCCAGATAGAACTCCGCGGTGAGGTCGGCCGTTGCGAAATATTCGTCGTAGAAATGCCGCAACGTATCGGCTTTCGCGGGATCGCCTTTCGCGCGTTCGTAGTACAGATCGGCGAACGACGCCGCATGCCGGTCCGGGTTCATCGACATGAACGCGCCCACCTGCACGAAGCCCGGATACACGCACCGTTGCGCGCCGACGAAGCCCGTCGGCACCACGCTGATCAGGTTGTGCGCGAACCACTCGATCGGCTGGCTCGTCGCGAGTTCGTTGACCTTTGTCGGATTCACGCGGCAGTCGATCGGGCCGGCCATCAGCGTCAGGCTCGCGGGTTGTGCCGGATCGCCGCCGGCCGCCATCAGCGAGACTGCCGCGAGCGACGCGACGGTCGGCTGGCAGATCGCGAGCACGTGCGCGTCCGGGCCGATGTGGCGAATGAAGTCGATCACGTGCGTGACGTATTCGTCGAAACCGAAACGTCCGGCCGCCAGCGGGATGTCGCGCGGGTTGTGCCAGTCGGTGATGTACACGTCGTGATCGGCCAGCATCGTGCGCACCGTGCCGCGCAGCAGCGTCGCGAAATGCCCGGACATCGGCGCGACGATCAGCACGCGCGGCTGGCGCGCGACCGGCCGCGCCTTGCGGAAATGCAGCAGCGTCGCGAACGGCGTGGCCGTGGCCGCTTCCTCGACGATCGGCACCGTTTCGCCGTCGACGACGACCGACGCGATTCCGAACGGCGGCCGTCGGTGCGAGAACGCGCAGCATTCGAGCAGCTCGCACAGCGCGTCGACCATGCGGCCCGTCGGTGTCGACGTCGCCGGCGGCCACAGCGACATCGTCGCGCGCGTCGCGGCCGCCCATGCACGCGCCGGGCGCAGGCATTCCGCAGACCATTGATAAAACGGATAGGCAAGCAGATTCATGACCGTCGCTCGTGACGCCGCATTGCAAGGAACGAGGCAAGCCGTATGCCAGCATGCGGCTGGCACGCGCGTTGCAGCGGTTCGAGGGCGCGGTGGCGCGCGCGGTACGTGATGACCAGGGCGAAGGCAATGCGTCGCCTTGCTGGCCGGGCGCGCGACACGTGCCGCGATGCCGTGCGACGTTGCGCCAGTTCGGCGTACGGGCCGCACAGGCGTGGTGCGCGGTCCGACGGCGCGTCCGTTTACGGTGCAGGGGCACGAATGACATTCAGCAGGGGAGCGACATGGAATCCAATGCACGGACGACGCTGACCATCAGCAGCCGCAATTACTCGTCGTGGTCGATGCGCGGGTGGTTGCTCGCGAAGCTGAGCGGCCTCGCGTTCGAGACGATCAGCGTGCCGATCGACGCCACGTCGCGCGCCGAGCTGCTGCTGCTGTCGCCGTCGATCCTCGTGCCATGCCTGACGCACGACGGCAACGCGGTGTGGGACACGCTCGCAATCGCCGAATACCTGAACGAGATCCGCCCGCAGGCGCGGCTGCTGCCTGACGAGCGCCACGCACGCGCGCATTGCCGGTCGATCTGCGGCGAGATGCATTCCGGCTTCAGCGCATTGCGATCCGCGCTGCCGATGAACCTGCGCGGGCATTTCCCCGGCTTCCGGATCTGGTCGCGCGCGCAGCACGACATCGAGCGGATCGTGACCATCTGGCGCGAGTGCCTGATGGAGTACGGCGGCCCCTGGCTGTTCGGTGCCGAGATCGGCATCGCCGATGCGATGTATGCGCCGGTCGTCACACGCTTCCTGACCTACGACGTGAAGCTCGAATCGGACGTCGCCGAGTACTGCATGCGCGTGCTGGCGCATCCGTTCGTTGCCGAGTGGATCGACGCGGCGAAGGCCGAGCACGAGGACATCGACGAACTCGACATGGAGTTCTGACGCGCGTGCTCGCGGCACGCCTTCAATTTCACTACAGGTGCAAGCGACGAAACGAACGATCGATGGACCCGCGCAACTCGCAAACGTTTCACCTTGATTTTGGTTCAAAACGAGCACGAATGCCCTAAAGGGCGTTGCGCCCGCTGACGTTAAACAAGTCACGGGGATGACTCGCGATCGCATGCTTAAGACGTGCGACGCGCAGTCCGCAACAACCAGCGCAGCAGGGGGATCGACTTGTGAATCGTCAGCAATCGTGGACGCGTACCGCCGCGCCCGGGGAAATCATTTACTCGGAGGGCTTCGCGGGCGAGCCCGTCATCTTCCTCATTACCGACGGCAAGGTCGAGCTGTCCACGCGCTGCGACGACACGCGCGTGATCGTCGCGACGCTCGGCCGCGGCGAGTTCTTCGGCGAATCGGCGCTGCTCGCCGCCGAACCGCGTGCGCATACCGCGAAGGCGCTGTCGTTCTGTCAACTCACGGTCGTGCCGGCCGGCATCCTCGATGAAGAAATCGAGCGTGTGTCCGCGCTGCTGCGTCATATCGTGCGAACGATGATCCGCCGCGTGAAGCGCAAGGACGACCAGTTGGCGACCTATACGCATGCGGACTTCATGCCGGGCGTGCTGTCGTATGCGCACGTGCTGTCGCTGATGGCGGGCGCCGACGCGCGCGAATCGGGCGACACGTGGGCGCGCCGGCCGATGCAGGCACGTGCGGCCGAAACCTCCGTGCCGCTCGCCGAAGTGATCCGCAAATGCCGCGCGATTGCCGGCCATTCTCGGCCTCACGTGCTCGCGATGCTGCGGCGCATGGAGAAGCTCAACCTCGTCACGATCGAAGCCGCGCAGGGTGACGGCGCCGGCGGCGCAACCGACTACGCGACTTCGGCGGACGCGCGCCAGGTCGTCACGTTCGACGCAGCACGTGTGATCGATCGCGCGCAGCAGGTTGCCGATCACGATCTCGACGTATCGATCAACAGCGAGCTCGAACTCATCGAACTGGCCGATCTCGCATCGCTGATTGGCGTCGACAAGACGCTGCTGCTCAACAAGCTGTCTAACGGCGAGATCGCGGAAGAAGTGTTCGCGTTCCGCAAATCGAAGGTGCTCAACTACGTCGAACAGAAAGGCGTTGCGTACTTCTCGCGCCGCAACGGGCGCCGCGGCGGCGACGTGCGCACGCTCGAGGATCTCGTGTGGATCGACCAGCGCACGCTGTTCGACGTGATCAGCGCGTTCGATACCTACGACCTCGCGAAGCTGATCGCGAACCTCGACGATCGCGCGGTGGCCGACAAGCTGTTTTCCGTGATGACCGAGGCGCGGCGCAACGAGGTGTCGTGGGTGATGCGTCGCGAACTCAAGCTCGACCCGATCGAGATCGAGGACATCGAACAGCGCGTGCTGGAGGCCGTGCGCGCGGCGAAGGCGCCTGCGGCGGGTGCGGTGCCCGTCGCGGCGACACTGTCGTCGGACGCGTGATACGGGGGGCGTATGGATCTGTTGACCCTGGTCGGTGTGGTGCTGGGCGGCGCGGCGATCGTGTTCGGGTTCGCGCTGGAAGGCGGGCATTTCTCGATGCTGTTTCAAGTCGAGGCGCTCGTGATCGTGCTCGGCGGCACGCTCGGCGCGGTGATGATCCAGAACACGTGGGCGCGCTTCTTCGACGCGGTGAAGCAGTTGCGGCTCGCGTTCGTGCGGGCGCGCGAAGTCGATCGCAAGAACCTGTCCGACCTGCTCGAATGGGGCGACCGCGCGAAGCTCGACGGGCTGCTCGCGTTCGAATCGATGGACGTGAGCGGCATTCATCCGTTCGCGCGGCGCGGGCTCGAACTGCTGGCGAACGGCGTGTCGACCGCGGTGGTCGAAGATGCGTTGCAGCGCGAACTGGATGCGTACGAACGCAGCCGTCTCGCCGCCGTGCGCGTGTGGCAGCAGGCCGGCGGCTATGCGCCGACCTTCGGCATCCTCGGCTCGGTGCTCGGGCTCGTGCAGGTGACGAGTCATATTCTGGAGCCGGCGCAGCTCGGGCCGGGGATCGCGATGGCGTTCGTCGCGACGCTGTACGGGCTCGCGTTCGCGAACCTCGTGTTCCTGCCGCTGTACGGCAAGCTGCGCGCGCAGATCGATAGCGAGATGCGGTTTCGTAAGCTGTATCTCGACGGCCTGCTCGCGATCTCGCGCAAGGAGTCGCCGCATACGATCGAGACGCGGTTGACCGGCGATGTGCGCGGGCGGGCGGTGGAGTCGCTGGCGTGATTGACGAACCCTGATTCCAGATAGCATGACGGCTCGAACTGACGGCGCATCCGCCGCCGATCGCGACAATCACGAACTCGAAGGCGCGCAGTCGGGGCGCTGGCTGATTTCGTACGCGGATCTCATCACGACGCTGATGGTGCTGTTTCTCGCGCTGTATGTGCTGCAGCTCGCGAAATACAACGCGCTCGATGCGCGGTATCAAACGCTTGCGCGGCAGGCTGGGGGTGCGGTGACTGCTTCCGTCGATGCCGCCAAGTCCGACTCTGCGCCGCCGTGGCTCGCGTTGCTCGATTCGTTGAAGTCGAATGGGCGCATTTCGCTGGTGAAGGCGCCGCACGGCGTCGAGATCGGCATCGACGCGAAGATCCTGTTCAACGTCGGCGATGCACGCTTGCTGCCCGATTCGTCGCCGGTGCTGAACCAGATCGCGCAAGCATTGAGCGAGCATGCGACGGGCGACATCCTCGTCGAAGGCCACACGGACAGCGTGCCGATCGCAAACGCGAAATATGAATCGAACTGGGAGCTTTCGTCGGCGCGCGCAGGGAGTGTGGTGCGCTACCTGACCGAGCGTGGTGTCGCGCCGCATCGGCTGGCGGCGATCGGGCGGGCGAATACGCAGCCGCTCGTCGCGGGGGACGATGTGGCTTCAAGGGCGAGGAACCGGCGCGTCACGATCTTCGTTGCCTACTGATCAGCGTGTTGTATTTTCGTTGTTCCTTGTGCATAGAAGTGGCCGCATATTCTCGCTCTTTAACAACATAACGAATCTCGAATGATCGCTATCTGAAATTTGCGATGCGATTCTGCGCCCGCCTGCCGATAACCCAATCTGGCTCAGACCGAGCGGTTATCGAGGGTTCCCCATGCACTTCTGGCGCAAGCTTTCCATTCAGAACAAGCTGATTCTCAGCATGACGAGTTGCCTGCTCGTGTTCGTCGCGATTTCGAGCGGGCTCAGCGTCCGGCTGATCGGCAACGCGGTGCGCGATCGCGTCGTCCGCGAGGAACTGCCGACCGCCGTGAACGGCATCCGCGCCGACGTGCAGCGCCAGATGGCCGGCCCGATCGCCGCGTCGCGCATTCTCGCGCGCGATGCGTTCCTGCTGCAATGGGAAGCCGACGGCGAACCCGACGCCGGCACGCGCAACTGGATCCAGCTTGCGAAGAACGTGAAGGACGAGCAGAAGGCCGCGTCCGTGCAGTGGGTGTCGGTGAAGAGCGGCAACTACTACAACGAAGCCGGCTTGCAGCGGAAGGTGACCGACAAGGATCAGTGGCTGACCAGCTTCCTGTCGTCTGGCAAGGCGTACGACGTGAACATGGATCGCGAGGTGACCGTCGGCGGCTACATGATGTTCATCAACAGCCGCGTGGAACTCGACGGCGTGCCGGTCGGTGCGGCGAGCATGAGCCTGTCCGTCGATGCGCTCGCGAAGGGTATTTCGGCTTACCGGATCGGCGAGACCGGGTTTGCGTACCTCGTGCGCCCCGACGGCGCGATCATGATGCATCGCGATGCGTCGCTGATCGACGGCAAGCATTTTCTGAAGGATGAGCCGGGGCTGCCGGGCGATGCGTCGTCGACGTTGCTTGCGGGCAAGCCGTATGCGTACCTCAGCTACGAGGGTGATGGTGGCGCGCGTTTCATCGCGACGTCGTTCATTCCGGAGCTGAATGCGTATGTGGTTGTTCAGGTGCCGGAGGCTGAATTGCTAGGGCCGGTGACGCGGGCGATTCGTAGTGCGGCGTTGGTCGCGGCGGTGGTGGGGCTCGGGGTTGCGTTGCTCGTGATCTGGCTAGTGGGACGCGCGATTGCCGCGCCGATTAGGCGTGCGGCTACGCTGCTGTCGGAGATCGCCAGCGGTCAGGGCGATTTGACGCGCCGGATGGCGGTCGAGAGCGAGGACGAGATCGGGCAGTTGTCGGATGCGTTCAATCGGTTCGTGTCGTCGTTGTCGACGCTCGTTCATCGGATTCGTGCGGCTTCGGCTTCGATCGCGACCGGGTCGGCGCAGATTGCCTCGGGGAACGCGGATCTCAGCGAACGCACCGAAGGGCAGTCGAGCAACCTGGAGCGGACGGCTTCGTCGATGGAAGAGATCACGGCCGTGGTGCGCAACAACACTGAGACGGCGACGACGGCCGCGAAGATGATCAATGGTGCGGCGGATATGGCGGCGCGGGGTGGGCAGGTGGTGGGCGAGGTCGTGGCGACGATGGAGCAGATCAGCGATGCGTCGCAGCGGATCTCCGAAATCATCGTGATGATCGACAGTATCTCGTTTCAGACGAATATTCTGGCGTTGAATGCGGCGGTTGAGGCGGCGCGGGCGGGGGAGCAGGGGCGTGGGTTTGCTGTGGTCGCTTCGGAGGTGCGGAATCTGGCGCAGCGTAGTGCGCAAGCGGCGAAGGAGATTAAATCGCTGATCGAGCATAGCGCGGGGACGGTGGGTGCCGGGTCGCGGCTCGTTAGGGAGGCGGGGAAGGTGATGAGTGATGTGGTATCGCAGGTTCAAGGCGTTAGCGCGATGATGAGCGAGATTGCTGAGGCTAGCCTGGAGCAAAGTGCCGGGATCGATCAGATTGGGGATGCGGTGCAGTCTTTGGACCAAATGACGCAGCAGAATGCGGCCTTGGTCGAGGAAAGCGCGGCGGCCGCGGAGAGTTTGAAGCAGCAGGCGGCGGAATTGACCAAGCTGGTTTCGGCTTTTAAGGTGGATGAGTAAAGGCTGATTTGGGGTTTAGGAGTTGTACGTTTCCGAGGACGGCTACCGTGGGGTCACGGTGGCCGTTTTGCATTCGGGTTTGGTCTTGGCGATGTCAGACAAGAATAAAACGCATTTTCAAACTGAAAGTCGAGGGTGGCGGTGGTCGGCCCCACAGCGCTCACGGCTACAAACGCCGGCCACGGTCCGTCGAGCCTAGCTGGATTGCGATAATATCGACGCGAGACTCACTGCCTGATTGGCCACAGAATTCCGCCGCAAGTCACAAGCTTTGGGAATGCCATCTTGAATAAGTCAGCGTTGAAACTTACGAAACCGCGTGTTCCGTTGTTGCGGGCAGGTACCACATACACGCTTGTAATGCATGTCGGAGCTGCGCTTGCGATGACCATGCTTTGGTCAAGTTTCGCAAGCGCAGCTCCGCAGTCCATTCTACGTTTTGCATTGCCTGGTGGAGCAGCAGTGCGCTATAGCAACGCTGCGAATCCTCAAGATCCATTGCCCCGTCGGACCTGGAAGAAAGCGGTCTTCTCCTTTCCGAACGGAATGACGTTTGGCTTGCTGCCGCGAGCAGGTGAATCGAGCGCCGGCGGCGGAACGCAGATGGAGCCTCCCAACAAATGGGATATCTCACCTTCTGGTCAATATGTAATCGTTATGCGAAACGATCAGGGAACAGTGTTCATGGGGCAAGGGCAACCGGAAACGGTGCTGAACCGGGAGTACTGTTCCATGATAGAGATAAAAACGGGCTGTATTACGGCTGAGCAAACCGGAGAGATTTGCGGAGCGGGATGGCAACCAAATCAAGGCGCCCAGTGGGGAACAGATGCTCAAACTTCTATGATGCTCACGCGAGATCGTCCTTCGGCAAGTAATAAGTTGACCTCCATCAATGCAGGACAGCCCGCACATTTGCTGATGCGCGATGCTTCGGGGGCTGACAATCTCTTGCGGTGTGACCCACTTTCATCGACCAATCGCGAGTCCTATCGAAAAATCGCCGCAGCTCTAAAGGCGGAAGGGGCCCGCTTCGATGCGCAACTGATCGAGACGACGCTTTCGAAAGGCTCTGCCCCCTCTCTAGGTATGCCGGTAGCGCAGGAAGCGGATGCTGAAGGCCCGCCCGCCGCGGTTTCGGTCGCAAAAGCGACTCTTTTCATGTCCCCCGACGACGCGACCGCAAGTCGAGCCTATCTCGTCCAGAATGATGTCGTAACTGTACTGAAGCAGTCTCCTACTGGCTGGGCCTACGTGGATTACGTTAGCGCATCCGGTAAGCATTTGCGTCGTTGGATCAAAGCCGATCAGATCTCGATCAACCAATGATGCAAGTCACCAAGCCCCTGTACTTGTCGTCGAAGAGTACGACGATCAAAACGACGCGTACCTTCTAATATGGCGGCGTGCCTCGGACGGGCTCTACTCGACTGAGTACCTCGTCAAACGGACGGAGCATTTCGACCCACAGTACTCATTGTCCTTCTGGGGCAACGTCGCGGGGCAAGGAGTTTTTGGGTCTATTTGCGACGCGAGGGCTCATGCGTCGGCGATTGCGGTGGCATATCAGCAGAAACATTCCGACGCGTAGGTATGGTCTGCGAAACCTTCGCGTTACTTCGATCAGCGCGCGAACGTCCGGTTTCCGGCCCCCAATCGGGCGAGGCTAATATCGCAGAAAGGTCGAGCACGGCCTTGATGAAGTGACGGCCAAGCAATGTCAGACCTGATCTGACGCTGACTGAGAGATCCGGTCTTGACTTACGCACCTGACGAATTCGTAGCATACGTCTTGTTTTGCACACGCCCTATGCCTAACGGCCAGTCCCCCTCATTTCCCCATTTCTGAGATGCCAGCCCGACTACACTGGTCATGAAGCCTTGCTTCTCACCATCGGAAGCTGAACGCAGCCCTCTCCGCACCGATGGTCGAAAGAAAGCCGTCTTGCCCAACAAGACCGAGCGAAGAGGGGAGAAAGAAGGGGAAACCCGAGAGACCAAAGAAGCGCGGGCCGCATGGGCGGCAACCCATACGACCCGCTGACCACCACCAACTCGCACAAGGAGTCGGAAATGGCTGACGCCAATACTAAGCCACGTCGTAGAAAGAACAAACCCGTCAACATGCAGAAGACGTTTGAGCTGGTCCTTCGCAACTACCCGGACCTTCCCAAACGAGGCTGGCCGTACCTGCCCTGGATGAAGGCGATCGACATTGATTTCAAGATCTTCGGATTCAAGCCTGGCGACCGCGTATACCTGAACGTCAACTACGTGAGTCGGCAGATCACGATCACGCCGGACTACAGCCAGTTGGCGCTGCGAGAGCAGCCGTACCACGATCCTGACCGGGGACCGTCGCCGTTGTAACACCTGCAAGGGCCGCTTGATGCGGCTCTAGCGAGTGGAATGCGGGCGTTGCATGAACACGACTGACCGCCGGGGCACCACCGCCCCGGCCATTGCCGCGAACGCCGCGATTCACACCTCTAGCGATCTTCAACAACTGTCACGACCGCAAGGCCAGTGAGGCCGCACCGCGCCTGCCGAAATAGCCGTATGGCGTCAAATCACCGCCCGCCGACACGCCGCTTCACAACCGTCCCTCGCTGCAACACATACTCGACCCGCGCGCCTTCATCGGCCACGACGCCAATATCCTCAAGCGGATTCCCATCCAGCACGACGAGATCGGCGATCGCCCCAACCGCAACGACCCCAAGTTCCCCCGTCATATTCACAATCTCCGCCGCCACCATAGTCGCCGACCTGAGCGCCTCCAGATTCCCCAGCACCTCCGCCCGAATCCGGAATTCCCCAGACTGAAACGCATGCATCTCGCCGAGCAGATCCGATCCGAACCCCATCTTCACGCCGGCCTTCGCATAGATCTCAAGCGACTCGCGCCCTTTCTGCTGCACGGAAGCCACCTTCGCGATGGAATCCGCCGGCATCCCAAACTCCGCCCCATGCTTAGCCAACGCGTCATAAGTCACCAGCGTCGGCACCACAAACGCCCCCCGCTCATGCATGAGCGCCGCAGCCGCCTCATCCACAAGATTCCCATGCTCGATCGTCCGCACGCCGCACCTCACAGCCCGCGCAATCGCCCGCCCCGTATACGCATGCGCCATCACATAAGTATTCGCGGCCTCAGCCTCATCGACGATCGCCCGAATTTCATCCTCCGAATACTGCGTGTTCGCAATCGGATCGGTCGGCGAAGCCACGCCGCCTGACGCCATGATCTTGATCTGCGTCGCGCCTTTCTGAATCTCCTCGCGCACGGCGAGCCGCACGCCTTCGACACCATCGACGACCCTTGCAATCGCCCCCGTCCTGAAACAGCAGGAGCAGGGCTCCAGCAAATCGCCACGCGGCCGGAAATCCCCATGCCCGCCGGTCTGCGACAACGCCTTCCCCGACGGAAAAATCCGCGGCCCCGGAATCAGCCCCGTCTCGACCGCCTGCATCAAGCTCCAATCCGCGCCCCCCGCATCCCGCACGCTGGTAAACCCCCGCGCCAACATCGCATCGAGAATCGGCAGCGACCGAATCGCCGCGAGAATATTCGGCTGCGTCGCATTCACACCAAGGTTCGCATTCGACGCCAGCACATGCACATGGCAATCGATGAACCCCGGCATCACGGTCTTGCCGCGCACGTCGATCACCTGCGCATTCGGCAAATCCACCGGCCGATCGGTGACTTCGACGATTCGCGCGCCTTCGATCACGACATGATGATGTTCGAGCAACACGCCTCGTTCGAGGTCGAGCACGTTGCCGCCTTGAAGCACGGTAATGGTCATGGGAGAAATATCCTTATCGAGTCGTTGCGGCCGCACGCTTCGCATCTTTCACGAAGCGCGTGCCGACGAAACTGACGGCCGCCGCGAGCATCACGTAGAACGCGGGCGCCATGTTGCTGCCGGTGCGGGCGATGAGCCACGTGATCAGGAACGGCGCGAACCCGCCGAAGATCGTCACCGCGAAGTTGTACGCAACGGATAACCCGGTCGACAGCACCTTGGTCGGAAACAGCTCCGCGAACGCCGCGAGGATCGGCCCCGTATAGGCCGCGATCAGCACGCCGAACACGGCCTGGAACACGATCAGCGACGCGAACCCGGGCGCATGGTTGATCCACGAGAACATCGGCCACGCGAGCACGAGGATCGCGAGCGCCGCGCCGGACAGGAACACGCGCCGTCCCCACGCGTCGGCGAGGCGTCCGACGATCGGCGAGCAGCACATGATCATCAGCCCGCCGACCATGCCGGCCGTAAAGCCGGTCGACTGCGGCAGATGCAGCGTGCGCACGGAATAGGTCGGCATGTAGAACAGCAGCACGTAGGTGCAGACGGTCCACAGGATCACCATCGAGAAACTCGCGAACGTCTCGCGCGGATACGTGTGCAGCACTTCCTTCAGCGGCGAGCTTTCCTTCGCCTGCGATTCGACGGCGCTGAACGCGGGCGTCTCGTCGATATGGCTGCGAATGAAGTAGCCGACCGGCCCGACGATGATCCCGAGCAGGAACGGCAGCCGCCAGCCCCAGCTATGCAGCGCCTGCGTGTCGAGCGACGTCGTGACGAACGTGCCGGTCGCCGCACCGAGCAGCACCGCGAAGCCGATGCTCGACTGGATCCAGCTCGAGTAATACGCGCGCTTCTCCGGCGGCGCGTATTCGGTGAGGAACGCGGTGGCGCCGCCCATCTCGCCGCCGGCCGAGAAGCCTTGCAGCAGCCGCGCGACGACGATCAGGAGCGGCGCGGCGATGCCGGCCTGTTCGTAGGTCGGCGCGATGCCGATCAGCGCGGTGCCGGCCGCCATCAGCAAAATCGTGAGCGACAGCGCGGCCTTGCGTCCGACCTTGTCGGCATAGACGCCGAGCACGATGCCGCCCACCGGGCGCATGAAGAAGCCCACGCCGAACGTCGCGACGGTGAGCAGCACGGACGTCAGTTCGTTGCCGGTCGGGAAGAACAGCTTCGCGATGATCACCGCGAAGAAGCTGTAGACGGTGAAGTCGAACCATTCGAGGCCGTTACCGATCACGGTCGCGACGATGGCGCGGCGGCGCTGTTGTACCGCCGCATCGACGGAAGGCGCGGCGCGCGGGGAAAGCGTTCCTTGCATGGTCTCTTCCTTTGTCAGAAGTCCGAAGACGGGACGGCTGCCCCGCGTGAATCCCATGCTAAGGAGAGCCGCATTTTTTTCTGAAACGAAAGATTCGCATGCCTGCATGCGCTGTACGCATGCGTCGCGCCCGCGGTAGTCAGGGCGCGGTCTGCTTCTCAGCCTGTTCGAACAGCCAGCGGGTGAACAGGCGGGCGGCCTGGTTCTGCGCGCGGTCGTTCGGCGAGATCACGTAATAGCCGCCGCCGTGGCTCGCGGACGCTTCCGTCACGCGCACGAGCAGGCCGGCTTCGATGCATGCGTCGATCATGTAGCGCCAGCCGAGCGACACGCCCTGGCCGAGAATCGTCATCTGCACGATCTGCGGATAGGAGTTGATCGTGATGTCTTGCGGTTGGGCCTTCTGCCGGTCGACGTCGTTCATGTCGAACCATTCGGACCACGACATCCATTGGCGCTGGCCGTCTTCGAGGCGCAGCAGTGTTTCGTTCGCGAGATCGGCCGGGTCGAGCGTGCGGCCGGCCAGATAGCCGGGCGCGCAGACGGGGAACACTTCCTCGTCGAACAGCCGGCGTGCGGCGTATTCGGCCGGCGCCTGCTGGCGCACGTAGTAGACGCCCACGTCGAATTCCGCGGGCGACATCGATGCCAGGCCGTCGCGCACGATCAGGCGCAGCTTGATGTTCGGATACGTGGCGCGGAAGTTCGGTAGCCGCGGCGTGAGCCACAGCAGCGCGACGCCGGACGAGCACGCGATCGTCAGTTCGAGATCGCCGTACGGCTTCATCACGTCGTGCGTGGCTTGCGCGCATTGCGTGAGCAGATGGTGGACTTGTGCCGCGTATTGTTCGCCGGCGATCGTCAGCCGCAGCGAACGGTGTTCGCGCACGAACAGCGAGCGGCCGAGAAATTCCTCGAGCTGCTGGATCTGGCGGCTGATCGCGCTTTGGGTCAGATGCAGTTCGGCGGCGGCTTTCGTGAAACTCGCGTGCCGCACGGCGGCTTCGAACGCGATGAGGCACTGAAGAGGCGGCAGGGGCGTGATGCGCATGGCGGGCAGGGAGTCGAGGGCGCTGCCTCCATGATACGGGCGGGGTCGACGAAAATCCCGATCCGCGAAGGGCGCAGTGGATTCGCCGTATTCATTCGTGCGAAGATTGGGCGAAACAGCACCCGACACGTACCCGAGAACGACGTGACCCTATCAAACCCTGAGAGCAACGTGAAAGCCGTCCACCCACCCTGGATGCCCGTCGCGCTGGCCGAACTCGGCATCCGCCGCCACCCGCCGGGCAGCATCAACCCGCGCATCGTCGAGTACAACAACCAGACGAACCTGGTCGGCTACGACGACAAGATTTCCTGGTGCTCGTCGTTCGTGAACTGGTGCATGGCGCACGCCGGATTCCGCGGCACCGGCTCGGCGCTCGCACGCTCGTGGCTCGAATGGGGCAAACCGCTGGAGCGCCCGGTCTACGGCTGCATCGCGATCCTGACGCGCGACGATCCGACGAGCTGGAAAGGGCACGTCGGTTTCTACCTGCGTCACGACGATGAGCACGTCCACTTGTTCGGCGGCAACCAGTTGGAAGAGGTTCGCGAACTCGCGTATCCGCTGAACGAAGTGATCGGCTACCGCTGGCCGGCCACCGAGTGATTCGTGGCTGTAACACACGAAAAATCCAAAATGCGGACGTTCCCGCCATTGCCAATCCGTCGAACACACCACATTGACCCACCTGGAGCCCCGTCGGCGAGTCCCCCCACGAGATAAGGGGCTCGCGCGTGGACGTACCTCAAATCTATGCGCTTGAGTTCACCGTGCTGGCGAAGCATTTGACTGTAGAATCGCGCCAGAGAGCTTGTGTCATACTACTGACAATAAAGTAAGCAAAAAGTAATAAAGGGATGGAAATGGATGCGCAAGACATCGTGAGGGCGATGCAGGGCGGATTGCTTCAGCAAGATCGGCTGCTGAAACTCGACACGCCCTTTGGGGAAAATGTATTGCTACCCCAGCGCACTGTGGGCTGGTCTCGGATCGGCCGACATTTCGACTTTGCGGTCGACGTCCTGTCGACACGAGGCGATCTCAAGCTGAAAGACCTGATCGGTCAATCTGTTACCCTCTGGATTCAGCAGGCAGATCGGTCCTATCAGCCACGAAACGGTTACGTCTATGCCGCCCGAAGACTGGGATCAGAGGGTGGGCTGACCAGCTACCAGATCAGCTTTGCATCATGGATGCATTTCCTGAAATTTCGCCGCGATCAGCGTATCTGGCAGGACAAGCCTGTTGATGAAATCCTCCGGGATGTATTCAACGCGCATCCGCAGGCGAAAGGCCGATTTGAATTTGCGCTGTCCAGGCAGCTTCCGCCGAGGTCGTACTGTACTCAATACGAAGATGATTGGAATTTCGTCCACCGGTTGATGGAAGAGGAAGGACTGTTCAGCATCTGGAAGCAGGCCGACGATGGTAACTCGCATACACTCACTATCACGGATCACCTAGATACGTGTGAACCCCTCGCCGCGCGGTCGGTTCAGTTCTCTCGATACGGTACTAACAGCGAGGTTGACGCGCTGGTTCACTGGTCCGGCTTGCGAACCCTCCATAGCGCGGCCCTGACCACTCGCACATTCGACTATAAGTATCCGTCGCCGCTTGCGAATCCGAAGGGCACCAATATCCCGACCGTGTCACATCAGCTGCCGGAGCAGTTGGAGGTGTATGAGTATACCGGCCCCTATACGTATCTTGATCAAGAGCGTGGCGATCATCTCACCAAGGTGCGCATGGAGGAGTGGGAATCACGCGAAAAGCGGTTTTACGGCACGGGGGGACTGCGCGGTATCGATGCTGGGCGATGGTTTGAGCTTGTTGGCCATCCGGAGCATGACCGGGAGTCGAGCGAGCGCAGTCAATTCGCAGTCGTCGAAGTAATATGGCTGATCGAGAACAACCTGCCGGGATCGAGCCATCACGGGAACCTTCCTCACAGCCTGAATGGGCGTTTGGCTAAAGCGAAAGCTACCTTCGACGGGCAACCGACCGCTGGGATTACTCATTTCGATGGGGGCGAGGGTTTCTTCTTGGTTGAAATCGAGGCACAACGTAAATCGGTGCCCTTCCGTAGCCCGTACGAACACCATAAACCCGTCATGCAGATGCAGACGGCGACGGTTGTCGGTCCGCAAGGTCGTCGCGTTTATACGGATGAGTTGGGCCGAGTAAAGGTTCAGTTTCATTGGGATCGGATCGGTCAGCGTGACGAGCGTAGTTCCTGCTGGGTCCGGGTGAGCCACCCTTGGGCAGGCGAGGGATTTGGGATGATCCATGTTCCTCGAATCGGCGACGAAGTCGTAGTGTCGTTTTTGGACGGGGCACCGGATCGCCCCCTCATTACAGGTCGCGTGTCGAACGGAAATAACTTCGTGCAGTGGAAACTGCCAGATAACCAGGCGTTATCGGGGCTGCGTTCCAGAGATCTCGAGGGAACGCAGGCGAATCAAGTTGTAGCCGACGACACACCAGGAAAACTGCAGGTTCAAGTATCGAGCGACTACGAGCAGTCACGCCTCGTAGTTGGCTACAACACACGCATTGACGGCAACGCGGGGCGAAACGAAGCTCGCGGCACAGGGTGGGAGCTGGCAACGGATTCCTGGGGCGTGTTGCGCGCGAACCGAGGCATGCTGGTGACGACCGAGGCGCGTGCGGGTGCAACGGCCGCCGCGAAAGATATGAGCGAGACCGTTGACCGACTCGGAAAGGCGCAGCAACTGCATGACGCGCTGACGAAGATCGCGCAGCAGAGCGAGGCGCAGGATGCGGACGGCCATCAGGCCGACATCGTCAATACCATTGCGGCACAGAACGAACAAATTCGCGGTACGGGCGCTGGCAGCAACAACGAGTTTCCGGAGTTGTCGGAACCGCATCTGGTGATCGACGGCAAGGCGGGTATCGAGATCACCACACCAGCGACCGTGCATGTGGCGTCTCAGCAGGCCGCGATCACAACAGAAGGTCATATTGGTATTGCGAGTGGACGCAGCCTTTTCGCGACGGTGCGAGACACGCTTCGTTTGTTTGCGCAGACTGGCCCTATGCATCTTGTCTCGGCTGCGGGCGACATCGTATTGAACGCGCTGACGAAGTCAATTGTGGCGCGAGCACAGAAGCAGATCCTGCTGGAAAGTGAGGAGATTCTGCTGCGTGCTCACAAATTCCGCGTCGAGGTAAACGGCAGCTTCCTGAATATGGATGCGAGCGGGGTGGTGAGCGGAACAACAGGAAAATTTACCGCGTACGCAGCTTCTCATGATTTGCCAGGCCCGAAGGACCAGATGGTCGATTTATCTCCGAAGAAGATCTGTGTCGAATGCATGCTTAAGGCAGCTCGGGGCGGAGCGGCCCTGGTACCCCGTTAATCCGTAGACTTACCCATGATGACAGACCGACTTTCCCGTTTGGGGCGACGTGCGATCCAGGCCGTCGCCTTTGCTGCCATTTTTGGCCTTGGAGCATGCGATAAGCATCCCGGCGCTATGGCACAGCCGCTTGACCTGTCGAGCCTGCCGAAGCACTACGATACGCTGGGTGTGGGCGCCTCGACCCTCAACTACTCCCCTTGGTACATCCATAAGTGGGGATTTGAGGGGCCGGAGGGGGCGGGGGTAAGCGGCGGTGGCCCCAACGTATTACCCGCTGAAGCAGACAATAAGCCGTCCGGTGGCGGCGGTGATATGTGCTGCAGCGACATCCCCTCTGTATGGCAGCCGGACCTGAGGCTGACGGTGCGCTGGTTGGTTGACAAGAAGCAGGACGGAAAGACACCGGGGTACTGGTACAAGGCGGAAAACGTTCGGATCCCGAAATACGGAAAAATTATGGGCGGCCTATGGGCGGTCTTTTTGCCGGATGACCGGGTCCGTATCATGGTTGCCGACGGCCAGAAAGGTGACTTAAACGACCCCGGCATACGTCCTCCAGACACCGATCCGTACATCGCGCACGGGGTTTTGGATCAAGAATGGAATCGGTTGTACCGGAATGGAGGAGGCGCGAAATGAGCCTCAGATGGGCGGATCCGATGCCTCAGGGCGGGCGTATAGCAGGTAGTATCACGGCGTTGAGAAAAGGGCGTGCGTTGGTGTGCGATGCTCTAATGTCTTGCCCTCAGACACTTCATATCACGCTGTTCTTTGACGGCACGAACAATAACGACGAACAGACAAATCCGTTCCGGGATTCGCTTGTTCACACACATTCCAATGTTGCGCGTCTGTATAACGCGGCACTGGACCGATCAGAAGAAGGGATATTTCGCTTCTATATTGCGGGTGTGGGTACACCGTTCAAGAGTATTGGTGAGCAGACGTACTCGACTTCCGGCAAGTCAATGGCATCCGGTTTTGGAAGTCGATGCGTGTGGGGCTACACGAGAGTACTGAATGCTATATATCGGGCTATTGCTACGGACAAGACGCGAAATCTGATTCCGGATAGCGACGTCCAAAGAGTTTGTACAGAAGTGGCCGATGGTCACAAACTCCCGCTGGTTGGCTATACCGATCGATTGGGTCTCGCCCACAAGCAGGCGATCGACGAGGGGCGATATCCGCACACGATCAAGCAGATCTGGATCAACGTAATTGGATTCTCGCGGGGGGCGGCATGTGCACGCGTATTCGTCAACAAGCTGATGAATGAATGGGCACGGGACGGGCGGATTGGATACCAGACTGGCAAATATGCTCTGAATTACAAGGTTAACTTCGTCGGTCTTTTCGATACAGTTGCCTCCGTTGGCCCTCCCGACTCGACTCGTGCGACCGTGGACTTTGGCACGTTTGATGGGCACTTCGCGTTCGCTAACGACGGTCGGCTCGATATTCCTAAGGATGTGCGATTCTGTTATCACGCGTTCTCGGTGCACGAGCAGCGTATGAGTTTTCCGCTTGATTCAATCCGTAACGGAGACAGCTACGGCGGCGGCATCCGTGACGAGGTAGCTTATCCGGGCGTCCATTCGGACGTGGGTGGCGGCTATGCGCCGTGCGAACAGGGTAAAGGAGGAGCCGCAGCGAAAGCTGGGGACGACAGCTATAAGCTTAGCCAGATCCCGCTGCACGATATGTATCTTAAGGCCGCCTCGTACGGTGTGCCACTGATGGATAGCGATGCGATAAGTAAACGTGCCGATCTGGTTGCCGACTTTTCTCTCGACCAGTCGGTGATCGATGCATTTAACGCTTGGCGAAAGACCGTCGAGAATGTTAACAGTGTGGAGGACGCGCTGAAGGTCGGATTGGGCCAGATGTTGGCGTGGCGTACGCTGCGCGCAGACATTGGTAATCCACAGCGCTATGTTACGGGGCAGTCGTTCTTCAAGCGCGCGCACGAAGACAAGATGACGCCGCACAAGGTACAGCAGGCGGTTTCTAAGGCGTCGGAAAACGATCCGACCATGAGTAAGCTCAGGTCGCAATCTCAACTGCTCCAGGCAAACGCCCTGTCAATGGGAGCGGGATACGCGTCGTATATGAGCTCTCAAAAGGGACAGGCAACGGCGCTGAAGGAGGCCATGGACCGGCGCAACGAACAGTTATGCGGTGCAATTGCTCATCCCGGTGTCGCTAACCCCAAACCTGCCCGTCCGGGCGAGGGGCCGCTCGATGTTGCGACCAACGATCAGACCGACCTTCGGCAGGGCGCGGAGGAAATGCGGCTGCTTCTCGGCTACCTGTATCCAGACCAGTGCGAACGGTGGAAAGTGAAGCGCACGGATCATCGCCCAATAGTGACCCGCGGTGGTGATGTGATCAAGGTACCACCGACATTTGTCGTCGAACATGATCAGCCCGGGAGTGATTCCCCCTGCGTGACGCTTGCGTATAGCGGAATACTGCTCAACACGGTCTGGTCGACGCTCGTGCAGAATTATCGCGTCCAGGACGACGTTATGGCTGCGCCATTACCTGGCGTGGAATCATTCCTACGCCAACATACATCTCCCGACGCCGTGAACAAGTTACCCACAGGGGCCATCACTCTATTTGATGACTACGTACACGATAGCCGCTGCTGGTTCCGGGTGCCGTATTTTCACGAGTACGCGCCAGGAGGGTACGGTTTCCCACGAGTCGTGTTTGTTGGCGGAGATAAGCGCAAGGCATATCTCGGCCTTGCGTCAAACGCTTCGCAGCTGGACTTGGGTAATGGCAGAACCCAAGCTGGGTGGGCTTGAGGCGGATTGGAAAGCAAGCCGATAAACAGGATTTCAGATGGAACTACAAGCTACACCCTCGCAAGCGCGCCTGATGGGGCTGGTCGACGCGGCGGTATGTCCGCCGAAAGTGGTGCCTTTGCTGCAGCGTGCTGGCGTACCGTTTCTCTCCGTTTTCGCGGGTCTGCCTGAAGAGGAACTCGGGCCGGCTTCATTATTTTTGGTCTCGGTAGATGACACGGAGGCGGATTGGTTTGTAGAACTCGATCAGCTCGACCGTCATAGTCCATGCCTGTCCTTGATCTTCAGCCGGGTTGAGATGGACGCGCTCGTCACGCATCTGCAAGCATTCCTGTTTGCGGATATTGGCGACAACATGACCGCGATGGTGCGATTCTTTGATCCGCGTAACACAACGGCCGTTTTGAACACATGGGGTGAGCAGATTCGCGGCATGTTCATGAGCCCTATCGAGCAATGGATGTACCGGGGGCGTCACAGGGAGTGGCAGCACATTCGAAACGAATCAATGGCAAGCGCGAGGATCTGCCGTTCCGTCATGGTTCAGCTCGAGCCGGCGGACGTCAATGCCCTCACGGCGCACACGGAGCCCGACGAGATTCTGGCTTCACTGATCGAGTCCGGCGATGTCGACGGAGAGCGTACCTACCTTGACCGCTTCGAGGATTTTATTCCTCGTTACCTCGGTGCGGTGCAGTGGGGGATCCGCGAGCCGGGGGATCGCCTTTCTTTCTGTCAGCATACCTATATGTACGGGCAGGATTTCGATCGGCATCGGTTTGTTCATGATTTGCTGATTCAGCGTCAGCGGTCTGATGAGTCGTTTAGTGTCGCTATTACTGGCGTCCCGGAAAGTGTATGGGCCGAGATTGAGCGGATGGGTCCGCACGACGCCGGGAACGCTTCTCGGCCCGTTACGTTATAGGGAGTACGTATGGCATTGCAGATGATCGTGGTCGGTGATGCGACCTCACATGGCGGACGAGTGATCACTGGATCGGAAACACATAGCATCGATGGCAAAAAGATTGCGCGTTTGCACGATCTGGTGGACTGTCCGGAAAAATATCCGGACGGACGACCACATGGAGTCAACAAGATAATCGAGGCGCATCCGACGGTAACGATCGATGGTCAACGCGTTGCGTTGCACGGCCATCATACCGAGTGTGGGTGCACGTTAATTGGCAGTATGACTGCTCGTGTGGGCGACTGAACGATGCGTAGGTTCACGTCGGTCGTGTCGAGGTGTGCGATTCACGGACATCGTTTCACTTCTAAGGGCGCCGTTTTCGTTGTGTGGTGGAGCTCGCAGCTCCGTTAGGAGACGAGAGCTCCACCATGCGCCGCTGATGTTCAGCGAGGGCCTTGTCGACGCGCCATTCGCGGTGCCGAATTCGCTCTTTCGTTTTGTCGAAGGCACTTTCCATCTCCTCCGCGAGAGGTGTGATTTCGGTCAGATCCGCGCGCGATATGATCGACGGGTGTCTGGCCACTAAGCGAGCCGTGCGGGCGCCGCCGGTTGTAGTCGAACTTCCACTCCTCCATTCGTTGATCGATCGCATTCTCGGTCGGCGAATGATGCGACCTGAATTCGTTGATGTCAGTGAGCTATGATCGCTTGACTTTGCCATTGAGGTGTAGCGAGCGTGGCGGAATAGGTTGGAATATGATGCAATCGCTCGTCAAACGGCGCCGCACCGACTCAGCGAAGAACTCGCCGCCTCGGTCTGGATACGCTGGATCGGGAACGGCCTTCCTCGATGACGCGATCAAGAAAGAGCAGCGTATTTCGGGCAATTCTACGTGGGTAATCCCCAGTACCCGGAACCGCGAGCTGTCGTCAATTGGCGTGTACTGGTACGCGCCTTGAGCGATCGATACGCTTCAACGACAAGGCGGTCTTGCATATCGACCGACGCGCCGCGCCCCGCGACCGCCTCACTCCGTCAGCAGTTCAGCGCCGCGGCGCGACGAGATGCCGACCAACTGCTCGGCGGGCTGCGGCCGCGCGAACAGGAAACCTTGCCCCTTGTGGCAGCCGATCTCCTGCAGGAAGGCCAATTGCTTGGCCGTCTCGATCCCCTCCATCACGACGTCGAGCCCCAGCGCACGCCCCATCGCCACGATCGCGCGCACGATCGCGTCGTCCGTGCTGCCCGAGCCGCAGTTCGTGAGGAACGACCGGTCGATCTTCAGCGTATCGACGGGTAGATCCTTCAGATACACCAGCGACGAATAGCCCGTGCCGAAATCGTCGATCGCCAGGCTGATCCCGCGCGTCGCCAGCTCGCGCAGCAGGATGCCGATTTCCTCGCGGGTGTTCATCGCCATGCTTTCGAGCAACTCGAGCTGCAGGTATTCGGCCGGCAATGCGGTTTCGCTGAGAATGGTCGTCAGGTCGCTGAGGAAGTGGTCGGTAAAGCACTGCCGTGCCGATACGTTCACCGACACCCGCCCGAACTCGAAGCCCTCGTCGAGCCAGCGGCGCGCCTGTCGGCAGGCTTCGTGCAGCACCCATCTGCCGATCGGGACGATCAGCGCGGATCGCTCCGCCAGCCCGATGAAGTCACCCGGCGGCACCAGGCCGCGGTGTGGATGCAGCCAGCGCAGCAACGCTTCCACGCCGACGATCCGGCCGCTCGCCAGATCGTATTGCGGCTGGTAGAACAGGCGGAATTCGTTCTGCTCGAGCGCGCGATGCAACTCGCCGAGCGTCTCCAGTTGCTCGATCGCCGACGACGTCATCTTGCTCTCGAAGAACTGGAACACGTTCCTGCCGCGGCTCTTCGCGCCGTACATGGCCTGGTCCGCGAGCAGGATCAAATCCTCCGCCTCGGCGCCGTCGTCCGGATAGATGCTGATGCCGATGCTGGGCGTCACGAAGATCTCGCGACCGCCGATATCGATCGCCCGTCCCACTTCGTCCAGCAGCGTGCGCGCGACGCGTCCCACGTCGCGAACGTCGTCGATCTCCTCGAGCACGAGCGCGAATTCGTCGCCGCCCATGCGCGCCACCGTGTCGTTCGCGCGGACGTTGGCGACGATGCGCTCGGCGACCATCTTCAGCACCTCGTCGCCGGCGTTGTGGCCGAGCGTATCGTTGATCAGCTTGAAGCGGTCGAGATCGAGGTACATCACCGCGACCTTGCGACCGAACCGCTTCGCATGGCCGATCGCGTGCGCGAGCCGTTCCTCGAACAGCATCCGGTTCGCGAGGTTGGTGAGCACGTCGTGCGTGGCGAGATAGCCCAGCCGTTCCTCCGCCTGGCGCCGCTGCGTGATGTCGGAAAAGATCGCCGCGTAGTGAGAGATCTCGCCTTTGCTGTCGCGAATGCTGGTGATCGTCAGGTATTCGAGAAACAGTTCGCCGGTCTTGCGGCGATTCCAGATTTCGCCTTGCCAGTGGCCATCGGTCGTGAGCGAATGCCACAGCTGCTTGTAGAAATCAGGCGTCTGGCGCCCGGAACTCAGCAAGCCCGGGTTGCGCCCGATCACTTCGTCCTCGCTGTATCCGGTCAGGCGCGTGAACGCCTGGTTGACGCGCTCGATCCGCGCGTGCCGGTCGGTCACCATGATGCCTTCGAGCGCCGATTCGAACACGCGATCCGCCATGCGCAGGTTGAAGCGCGCGAGCCCCAGCGCTTCGTCGCGCTCGCGCAAGGCGCTGCGCAGCTCGTTCGCGTATTCGTGCTCGATGCTCTGCAGCACGTCCGCGAAGCAGAGCAGCCCGGTCAGTCTGCCATCGTCGCCGCGGATGCCGACATGCCGCATGTTGTGTTCGGTCATGAAGCGCTGCGCCGCATACAGGCTTTGCCTGGCGGTCAGCATCTGCAGCGGCCTGCTCGCATGGGCGCCGACCGCGCCTTGGGCGCCGCCCGCGCCTTGGGCGCCGCCGTCTGCCAGCAGCCGGACGATGTCGCGTTCGGTCAGGATGCCGTGCTCGCCGTCGTCGTAGCCGACGAGGATCGCATCGAGCCGTTGCGCGCGCATCCGTGCGATGACGTCGTGCAGCCCGGCCTGCTCGGGCACCACGACGGGCGGATGGACGCGGATCGACTCGATCGGCTTCAGGTGCAGGAAAAATTCCGGGCCCTGGTTCACGACGACGTCGGTTTGCGTCAGCACGCCGATCGCGGCGCCATCCCGTACCACCACGAAGTGCCGCACGCCCGACTGCTTGAACTTCAGCGCGGCTTCACCGAGTGGCGTGTCGGCCTCGAGCGTCAGCACCGGATGGCTCATCACCTCGCTGACCGGCCGATCGAGTTCGTCCGGATTGCCGCCGGCCGACAGGGCATCATGCTCGGTCCAGATCCCGACGACCTGTTCCGCCTTCATCACGACGATCGAGCTGCAACGTTCGGCGAACATGCGTCGCGCGGCCTCCCGCACCGGCGTGGCGGGCGCGCAGGACAGAATCTGGCGCGCGACGAGGCGCGCGATCGGAACATCGTAGCTGTTCGGGTACATTCTCTAACCAAGACGAAAATTTCTCGGCGGCGCGCTTCGATCCGGCCACCTTCGGGCGCGCCCGTGGTGGCCGGCAAGGCATGATGTTGCTTGCCTCGGCGGGGGCGCACGCATCGAACTCGACCGCGCGGCATCGACCCGTCGCTCGAGGTGCCGTGGCGACGAACGCGGCACGTTTGCCCCGGGATCGCGATCGATGCCCGGTTGTCCGGCGAAACCGCACGCCGGCGCACCGCCCTCGCACGGGCCGCCGCCCTGTGTTAACGGCAGATTCGGCGAAGAGTTGAGTGCGAGGACAACATTCGTGCCGTACGTCGGCAAGTCGAGCGGCTGCGGGCTGCCGAGACTGACGGCGTAACCATCGCGCCGCCCGTTGCGACGCTCACTGAGGGCGGCATGCGGGTAGCCCGCGCACCTGATCGTCGTACCACGTGGCGGCAGCGAGCCAGAGCGTGGTCAGGTCGTTCGGGGCGAAGATCGGCATTGCATCGCACGCTGCGCGGATGGCGTCGAAGTCCCCCGATTCCGCTGCCTCGCTGGAGTTCAGGAGCCAACCCAGTTCGCCATGCCGTTCGAGCAGTGCCCGCCTGATATCGGCGTGAATCGGCGTCGTCGTCACGACGTCCTCGATCGTGCTGCCGAACAGCACATGAACCAGTGAGAACACGCCCGCGATGAACGCGGTAGCGGCAAACCGGTCGTCATCGGGCCGCAGCCGGCCCGCGGCCAGTTCCATGAATCGTGCCCGCGCGCCGCATAGCTGGGCCAGCGGATCGGAGCGCAACGCATCCAGACGCTCGTCGGCAAACAGGAGCAACTGGGTCCATCGCGTAATCTGCCGCGTGCCGACCAGCATGATCGCTTCACGCAGTGACGAAACGGGCTGGCTGAGCCCCACCGCGCTCGAATTGAGCAGCATCAGAAGTGGGATGACGAGATTCGGAATTCGCTTGAGTTCGGCTTCGAGTGCCACGATCTCGGGTTCGCCGCCCAGGAGCACGAGCAGGCGCAGCAGCGCGTCGCGCGATGGCGTGACGCGTCGCGACGTCAGCACCTGCGGTTTCGCAAAGTAGTAGCCTTGAAACAGTTCGAAGCCCGCTTGCATGGCGGTGTCATGGTCCTCCGGCGTTTCGATTTTCTCGGCGACCGACATCTTCCCGTGCTGCCTGACGGTGCCGATCAGTTCGGCAAGGTGCGCGTGCGGGCATTCGAGAAAATCGATCTTGACGATATCGACGTAAGGCAGAAATTCGAGCAGGCGCGGGGAAACCAGGGAAACATCGTCCAGCGCGAGCCGATAGCCCGCGCGCCGCAGTTCGCTACAGCGCTTGCCGAGCGCCTCGTCGAACGTCACGGTTTCGAGGATTTCGAGGACGAACCGTTCATGCGGCAACAACCAGACGATGTCGGACATCAGCACGGTCCGATCGATGTTCACATAGCCCGTGCGGTCGCCCAATGCGGCGGTGAGGCCGATATCGCCGATGAGTCTGCCGATGACCTGCGCGGTGGCGGCGGTGTCATCCGTGATTTGGGCGCGATTGGCTGTCCCGGAGCGGAACAATAGTTCGAATGCGATCAACGCTCCGCTTCGGTCCAGAATCGGTTGCCGCCCGAGGTAGACGTATTCCGGTGCGGCGGCTTTGCCGCCCGACTCCGGTTGATCGCCGGCGGGATGGGGCGAAGGTGCGCTCGTATTCAATCTTGAACGTTCCTTTGAGTTGAGGTCTCGCGGATGCCAGGCGGGTATCCGTCGCATCCGGGGAGTGCGTTGCGCCGATGACTGACGTCGTCGCCGGCCTCTTCAACGCCCACGAAGATGCGCGCGGCCCTTCCGGGTCGGCGCCGCCCCTCGCAGTTTGCTCCTTTTGTCAGTTTACTCGCGACACGGGTGGTCGCCTAGGAAGTTGTCCAGTCCTCCGCCGGGGCGGGTTGTCCCACGGGGGCGGGCGGCGGGGCGGGCCGAATCGGGGCTGACTGGGCCTGGCGGGCGCGTCGGGGCGGCCGACTTCGGCATCGCGTGCGGTGGTCGGCCTGAACCTCGCGGATCAGCTCCTCGATTTCCTTGGACGCCGCCGACGAGCGCTGGGCCAGCGAGCGTATTTCCGACGCGACCACCGCGAAGCCGCGTCCCTGCTCACCGGCCCGCGCGGCGTCGACGGCCGTATTCAGCGCGAGGATATGGGTCTGGAAGGCGACCCCGTCGATTCACGGCGGCGGTCAGATCGTTACCGGCGATCCGGTTCGCGATCTCGGCGGCGCGGGAAGGCTCACCGCCCAGCGAGCGCAAGATGCCGCGGTCGAGCAGCAGCGCGACAACCGACCAACGCCCCGCTGACCTGCATGCCCCGACGGTTAGTTTTTCGCCACAGCCTCGGTTTCCGTCGTCGGCCCGTCGGCCGCATCGTTTCGGCTCCACCCACCTCCAAGCGACCGATACAACGCCACCGCCGCCAGCGCATGTTCGCGCTTGACCTGGTTGAGCGAATCCGAATCCCGCAGATAGACCTCCTGCGCTGACAGCACGTCCAGAAAGTCCGTCGCGCCGCTCTTATAAAGCTGATTCGCCAGCCCGAGCGCTTTATCGGAAGCCGCCAATGCACTATCGAGTCGCCGCGTCGCCTCATCGGAGCTGACGAGATTCGCGCGCGCATCCTCGACTTCCCGTAACGCTTGCAGCATCGTCTGCCGCAACCCGAGTTCCGACTCGCGCATCCGGCTTTCGCTCTGCGAGATATCGGCGGTAATGCGTCCCGCATTGAAGATCGGGCTCGTCGCACTCAGCGCCGCGCTGAACAGGTTATCGGTCAACGTCGGCAACCCGAGATACGAAGCCGCGAGAATCCCGTCCGTCAGGTTCAACGAAAACTTCGGATACCGTTCGGCCTTCGCCACGCCCACTTGCGCGGCACGCCGCTCGACTCGAGCGTAGGCCGTCAGCACATCGGGCCGCCGCAACAATGCTTGCGAAGGCAACGTCCCCGGCGCGCCGACCGGCGGCGCCGGAATCTCCCCGGCCTGCGCCAGCAAAAGCCGATCGACCGATTCCGGCGTCCGCCCCGAATACACGGCGATCAGATTCAACTGATGCGAGATCTGCGCCTGCGTCGGCGGAATCCTCGCTTCGAGCGCATCGAGCTGGTTCTGCGCGCGCGTCACGTCGAGTTCCGTCGACAACCCGAACGCCTGCCGCTTGCGCGTGAGTTCGAGCGCATGCTGCCGGATCTTCGCGTTGTCCTGAAGGATCTTCAATTCCTGCTGCGCCCAGCGCAGATCGACATACGCGGATGCCGCGTCGGCCGCGAGCGCGAGTCGCATCGCATCTTCCGCGTGCTTTTGCCCGACCAGCTCCGCTTGCGCGGCAAGCAGATCGAGCCGTTCGCCGCCGAACACATCGGGCGACCAGCTCAGCGCGAGCCCCGCGCCGGCCTGCCGCACATAGCCGAGCGGCGGCGGCGTGTTCTGCCGTGCGTCGGCCGCATGCGCGGTCGCATCGAGTTCGGGCAGCAGCACCGCGCGCTTCTGCACGGTCAGCGCCTGCGCCTGCTTCACGCGTTCGGCGGCGGCTTGCAGATCGAGGTTGCCGTCGAGCACGGTGGCGATCAGCCGGTCGAGCACGGGATCGTGGAACTGCGACCACCAGGCGGCGGCGTCGATGTCCGCGCGCGGCACGTCGGTATCCCACGCGGTGGGCGCGAGCGTCTGAACCGATTCGTTCAGCGCCGGATGCTGCGCGGGCTGCACCGCACACCCGGCGGCGAATGCGCTGACGGCCAGCGCGACGAGTAGCTTCTTCATGATGACGGTCCCTGGGCCTCAGTGCGCGTCCGGCGGCGGCGCGTTCAACGTGATGGGTTTGGAAAACACGACGGCAAGCAGCGCGACGACGAAGCACAGCGACAGCGCGTAATACGCATCCGCATAGGTGAGCGTCAGCGCTTCGCGATAGATCAGCCGATGCAGGTTCGCGAGCCCGGCCTGCGCGGTATTCAGCGTATTGCCGGCGACCGAACCCCAGTACGCGGCCTGGCGATCGAGCAGCGACGCGACTTGCGGTTCGCCGGCGCTCACGTGCTCGTTCAGCCGCAGATAATGAAAATTCAGCCGGTCGTTGAGCATCGTCGCGCTCACCGCGATACCGATCGCGCCGCCGAGGTTACGCATCAGGTTGAACAACCCGCTCGCCGATTTCAGCCGCGACTGCGGCAGCGAGCCGAGCGCCATCGTCACGATCGGCGGCACGCTGAATTGCTGGCCGATGCCGCGCAGCGCCTGCGGCAGCAGCAGTTCCCGCCAGCCCCAGTCGTGCGTGATCGGCGTGTACAGGTAGCAGCCGAGGCCGAAGCAGATCAGCCCGAACACGAGCAGCACACGCATGCTGACGTAGCGCGCGGCGAACGCATACGCGCACAGCGCGATCAACTGGAACGCGCCGACCGACAGCAGCGCGATGCCGATCTGCAGCGAGCTGAACGCACGCACCTGCGCGAGAAACAGCGGCGTGAGGAACACGGTCACGAAGATCCCGATGCCGGTCACGAACGACAGCAGGCTGCCGATCCCGAAATTGCGCACGGCAAGTGCGCGCAGATCGACGATCGGGTCTTTGGCGGTCAGCGCATGGACGATGAACAGGAAGCCGCAGATGCCGGAGATCCACGCGCAGATCACGATTGCATCGTCGCCGAACCAGTTCTTGCGCGGGCCTTCTTCCAGCACGTATTCGAGGCAGCCGAGGAAGCCCGACATCAGCACGATGCCGAGATAGTCGCCGCGCTTGATGAGGCTGAGATCGGGCGCGTCGATATGCACGTAGCGCGGCACGAGCGCGGCCACCGCGATACCGGGCACGAGGTTCAGGTAGAACAGCCAGTGCCACGACCATTGGTCGGTGATCCAGCCGCCGATCACGGGCCCGATCGCCGGCGCGAGCGACGCGAGCGCGCCGATGGTCGTCGACGCGATCAGCCGCTGCTTGCCGGGGAACAGCACGAACGCGGTGGTGAACACGGTCGGGATCATCGCGGCGCCGAGCGCGCCCTGCATCCCGCGGAACAGGATCATCGAGTTGATGTCCCACGCGAGCCCGCACAGCATGCTGGTGATCGTGAACCCGACGGCCGATGCGACGAACAGCCAGCGCGTCGACATCACCTTCGACAGCCAGCCCGACATCGGGATCACGATGATCTCGGCGATCAGGTACGCGGTCTGCACCCACGACAGTTCGTCCTGGCTCGCGGACAGCCCGCCGCCGATGTCGCGCAGCGACGACGCGACGATCTGGATGTCGAGCGTCGCCATGAAGAAGCCGACGCACATCAGCGCGAACGCGAACACGCGCTGCCTGGTCGGTTGCGACGCGGGGTCGCCGGAAAACGCGGTGGTCATCGTCGGCTCCCGCTCAGTTCGCGTGGTCGGTATGCACGGTCACGACCGCGGAGAGCCCGGGGCGCAGCACGTGCTCGATGCCCGGCTGCGGATCGAGATGCACGCGCACGGGCACGCGCTGGACGATCTTCGTGAAGTTGCCGGTCGCGTTCTCGGGCGGCAGCACGCTGAAGGTCGCGCCGGTCGCGGGGGCGAGGCTGTCGACGCGGCCATGCAGCTTCGTGCTCGACGCATCGAGCGCGACGTCGACGCGGTCGCCCGCGCGCATCTTGCGAAGCTGGTCTTCCTTGAAGTTCGCATCGACCCACAGGCCGGACGCCGGCACGACCGTCAGCAGCGGCACGCCGACGTTCGCGAGCATCCCGACGCGGCCCGTGCGGTTGCCGACGTAGCCGTCGACCGGCGCGCGGATCGTCGTGTATTCGACGTTGAGCGCCGCGACGCGCTGCGCGGCGAGCGCGGTATTCACGCGGGCCCGCGCATCGGCGAGCTGCGCGGCGAGCACGTCGAGCTGCCGCTTCGACGCGAGCAGCGCCGCGTCGCTGCGTTCGACGGCCGCGCCCGCCTTCGAATAATCGGCATCCGCGCGCTCGACGATCTGGTTCGATACGGCGTCCGATTTCACGAGTTCGCGGTAACGCACGCGGTCCGATGCGGCACGCGTCAGTTCGGCGGACGACGCATTCTTGTCCGCCGCGTGCTGGCCGATCACCGCGTATTGCAGTTGCTGCTTCGCTTCGAGCTCGGCCACGGCGGAGCGCGCGCTGTCGACTTCGGCGCTGGCCTGCGCGAGCTTCGCGTCGTAGTCGCGCGCATCGAGCTGCACGAGCACGTCGCCGGCCTTCACGCGCTGGTTGTCGGTGACGAGGATCTTGTCGACGAAGCCGTCGACCTTCGGCGCGAGCACCGTCACGTCGCCGCCGACATACGCGTCGTCGGTGCTTTCCTGAAAGCGCAGCACGAACAGCCAATCGAGCGCCGCGGCCGCGACCACGACGACGACGGCGCCCACCGCGATGCGCATCCACGGCACGCGGCGTTGTTGCGTCGCGGGCCGCTCGGTTGTGGCTGCTTCCCGTGACGAGGCAGCGGCTTGGGTCGTATCCATCGATTCACCTATGTATATGCACTAATCAAAACGATCGACGACGTCGTGTCGATCGGGAAAAGGGTTAGCGTTCCGGCAGGTTGTGCGTGATCCGGAACAATTCGTCTCTGAGGCGGGCCGCCTGCGCCGACCCGAAGCATCGCTCGAACGCTTCCTGGGCGGCGAGCCAGTGCACGTGCGCGTCGGCCACCTTCGTTTCGCCGTGCGCGGTCAGCGCGAACGTCTGACCGCGGCATGGCGGCTCGATCCGCCCCGTCACCAGCGCCGCGCCGACGAGCGGTTTGAGCGCGCGCAGCAGCGCGGTGCGTTCGATCACCAGCACGTTCGACAGCGCCGCCATCGTCAGGCCGGGCCGCTCGCGCAGCAGCGCGAGGATGCTGTACTGCGACGGCGTGACGCCCGCGCGCGACAGGTAACGCTCGTAGAACTGCGAGATTCGCCGGGCGGCTTGCCGGACCGCGAAGCAATCGTCATCGGTGAGCGTGGTCTTGTGCATGTGCACATGTTAGGAGGCGGGGCGGCGCGAAGCGAGGGGCGGGACAGGATCAGATTGGTGTCGGGGCTGTACCAATCGGCGTCGGAAAGGCGCGTTCGCGCCCCGTCACGCCGCCGCCGGAACGATCCAGCCTTCGCGGTCGCAGTACGCGGCCGTGTAGTCGATGAACGCCTTCACCTTCGCGGGCAGCAGCGCGCGGTTCGCGTACGCGAGCTTGATTTCGACGAACGCATCGACGAGATCGGCGTCTTCCAGCAACTGCACGAGCGCGCCCGACGCGAGTTGGGCCTCGACGAGCGTCTTCGGGACGACGCCGATGCCGAAGTCGTGCATCACCATTTCGCGGTTGAAGACAGGGCTGTTCGACGAGATGTCGAAACGGAACGGCACGGTGAGCATGTCGCCGTCGACGCGGAACGACAGCGCCGGCCGGCGCAGCGACGGCGAGATCGGCACGAACGGATGATCGGCGAGGTCGGCCGGCGTCTCGGGGCGCGCATGCGTTCGCAGATACGCAGGCGTCGCGACGATCACGACCGGAATGCGCTCGACCAGCCGTACGACGGTCGATTCGCTCGTCAGCATGTACGGCACGACGATGCCGATGTCGTAGCCTTCGCCGACCAGGTCGACCGGGCGCTCGGTCAGCGTGACGTCGAGGCGCACGTTCGGATGCGCGCGCTTGAAGCCGGCGATCAGCGGCACGAGCCGGTTCAGCGCGGCCGTCGTATGCGCGACGAGGCGCAGCAGGCCTTCGGGCTCGCGCGTGTGCGTCTGGGCTTCCACTTCCAGCGCGTCGAGCTCGTCGAGCACGGCCGCGCACCGCTCGTAGATGCGCTCGGCCGTTTCGGTCAGCGACACCTGGCGCGTCGTCCGGTGCAGCAGCCGGCTGCCGAAACGCGCCTCCAGATCCGCGACCGCGCGCGAGACGACCGGCCGCGCGAGGCCGTGCATGTCGGCGGCGCGCGTGAAGCTGCGCATCTCCACCACCGAGCGGAAGATGCGCAGCTTGTCGATGTAGTCCATGTCCGTCTCCTTGACGCGATGGCCGGCCCCAGGCCATGTTACGGCGCAGTGTACATTGACTTTATGCATATGCACATATAGATTCGACGACATGAACGACATCCCGATTTCCGAGGCGTGCAACTGCCTCGCGCTGCGTCAGGCGGCGCGCTTCGTCACGCAACTGTACGAACGCCATCTGGCCCCGGTCGGCGTCACGCCGGCCCAGTTCTCGATCATGGTGAACCTCAAACGCCGGCCTGGCCTGCTGATGAGCGAACTCGCCGATGCGCTCGTGATGGATCGCACGACCCTGCTGCGTGCGCTGAAGCCGTTGCAGCGCGACGATTTCGTCGCGACGGCGGCATCCGAGCACGATGCGCGCGCGCATGCGCTGCACCTCACGAAGCTCGGCGAGCGCACGTTCGCGCGGGCGTTGGTCGCGTGGCAGGCCGCGCAGGACGAATTCGACACGCAGTTCGGCCGCGATCGCGCGAAGGCGTTGCGCGCGGAGCTGTTCAGCCTGACCGCGGAACGTTAGGCGCGGGGCGGACGGTTCGGTGGGGTGATCAATTGGTGCGGAATTCAAGCCATTGACTGCCGATAAAGCGGGATTTTTAGGGAGAATTGGTTTTTATGATGTCCGGTTTCGTCTAAAACTGGACAGTTTTTATTTCCAGTTGTAAAGTCCTCTGACGGAATTCACGAGCCGGCGCGGCCGCCGGCACGCGTCACGAGGAGCAACCGATGCTGCAGTTGAGTGACCGCGACGACGCCATGTTGCGCGGGGATTTCGGGGACGGCGTCGCGCGTGCGATGCGGATCGTCGCCCGCACCGCGCAAGTGATGTCCGCGCCGCACCTGATCGACATTACGTCCGCCCATATCGACGGCTGTCTGTATCACGGCCAGACGAGCCTCGACTTCGTCGACTATTTCGTCGACACGGGTGCGAAGGTCGCGGTGCCGACCACGTTGAACGTCGGCTCGCTCGACCTGATCCATCCCGAGCTGTACCACGGCGACCGCACGATCCAGCGCGATGCGCAGCGCCTGATGGACGCGCATCTGCAACTCGGCTGCGAATCGAGCTTCACGTGCGCGCCGTATCAACTGAAGCATCGTCCCGCGCTGGGCGAGCAGATCGCGTGGGCCGAATCGAATGCGATCGTGTTCGCGAACTCGGTGCTCGGCGCGCGCACGAGCCGCTACGGCGATTTTCTCGATCTGGCCGCCGCGATCACGGGGCGCGCGCCGTATGCGGGGCTGCACGTCGATGCGAACCGCGCCGCGCGGATCGTGTTCAACGCACCGGATTTCACCGGCCTGCCGTCGCGCGACATCTATTTCGCCGCGCTCGGTTTGGCGATCGGCAAGATCGCGGGCGCGGTCGTGCCGGCGATCGTCGGGCTGCCGGCCGACACCACCGAGGACGAACTCAAGGCGCTCGGCGCGGCCGCCGCATCGAGCGGGGCCGTCGCGCTGTTCCATGCGGTCGGCGTGACGCCCGAGGCGCCGACGCTCGACGCCGCGTTGCACGGGCGCGCCGCGCAACGCACGATCGATATCGCGATGGCCGATCTCGACGAGATTCGCCGCACGCTGAATCACGGCGCGGCCGGCGACGCGCTCGTCGCGGTCGCGCTCGGCACGCCGCATTTTTCGCTGGCCGAATTCCGCACGCTCGACACGTTGCTCGACGCGTTCGACGGCAAGCCGGCCTGCGATTTCTACGTGAACACGAGCCGCTTCATTCTGTGGGAGCTGGAGCAAGCCGGCCTCGCGGAGAAATTCGCCGCGCGCGGCGTGCAGATCGTCGTCGATACCTGCACGTACATCACGCCGGTGATGAAACAGCTGTCGGGGCTGGTGATGACCAACTCGGGAAAATGGGCGTCGTATGCGCCCGCGAACATCGGCGTGACGGTCGCGTACGGCAGCATGCGCGAATGCGTGCGCTCCGCGTACGAAGGCAAGGTGCGATTCGATGACTGACGCGACGGGCACATTCTTGACGGGCGACACGCTCGTGCCGGGCAGCGCATGTGGGCGCCCGTTCATCCTCGACAAGCCGCTCAGCTTCTGGGGCGGATACGACTCGGGCGCGGGCAGGATCGTCGATCGCGGGCATCCGCAGGCCGGCGCGAGCCTCGCCGGCAAGGTGATGGTGATGCCGCACGCGAAGGGCTCGAGTTCGAGCAGCAGCGTGCTCGCGGAAGCGGTGCGCAACGGCACGGGGCCGGTCGGGATCGTGCTGAAGGAGCGCGACCTGATCATCTCGATCGGCGCGATCGTGGCAGCGGAGCTGTATGCGATCGCGGTGCCGGTGGTGTGCGTGGCCGACGAGGTGTACGACGCGATCGTCGCCGCCACGGGCGACGTGCGGATCGAAGCGGGCGAGGGGGATGGTGGTGCGAGGATTTATCTGGGCGCCGATGCTCGTTCGGGCGGACCCGGTTCGACCCGAACGAGCGGCGCGCGCTGACGGCGAGTCAGGCGGTGGCCGTGGCGATGCGATCCGGAGCGAGCAGCCTCGTTCGTCAGCGCTGCAGCCGCACCTGGCCCGGTCAGATGAAGCGCACGTATCGGGTTTCTTCCTGCGTGAGCGACAGCGCTTGAGCGGCCGCGTTCATTTCGCGTTTGCCGCCCGGCTGCGCCAGTCTTCTGATTTCGGGCCACACGATCACGCCGAAGAGGATGCGCAGGATCGCGCTCAGCACGCACAAGCCGATTACACCCGCGCTGATCAGCGCAAACACGTCGAACGTCGATTCCATGCTGAGCGTCACCGCGGATACGATTCCGCTGACGACGGCCGCGCCGATCACGCAAATAAGCATGACGAAGAGGTCGGCCCGGGCGCCGGCGACTTTGGCGGGGCGCAGCAGATAAGCCGAACCGTCGGTCATGTTGCGAATGCCGTAGACGAACTGGCGATCCTGGTCGCCGACATAGGCGACATTCAATCGATCGCCATCGGCGATGAACAGGCGCGTCGTCCGGTTGGTCCTGAACACGAGGGGGGACGCGAGCGAATCGAGTTTGAGCGTGATTTCCTCGATACTTTGCGTCGTCGCGCCCAGGTTGTTGCTCCAGACCTTCGTCTCGATCGATTGCTGGCTGATTGCCGTCACGCGGCCGGATGTGGTCTGCATGTCGTGGTTCGTCATCGGCTGCTGCGCTCCGCGCTGAAACCGGACGGTTCGCCTAGCCAGCAATCCTGGGCTTCGCGTCGCTGCGGCTGGAAGATCAGGTCGGACAAGCCGCCGATGGCGACCAGGTTGCCCACCAGACCGACGATGGACACGACGGTGGCCAGTGCCGAGGTGAACGCCCAACCCGAATGGAGTGCCGCGGCAGCGGTACCCAGACTCAGCACGACCAGGCACGACGCCCAGGCAAGCAGCGACAGGTTCCGTCGCTTGTGCGCGATCACGTCGTACGGCGCGATGGCAAGGCTGCCGCTCCTGATCCACGCGATTCGGCGGCGGCCGCGATGCTCGAATGTGCAGGCGCGTACCGACATGCCGGGTCTCAGTTTCTCGATCTGCTTGAATGCTTCTTCATCGACGTCGTTGGCCGTGACGAAGTAGCAGACGTTCTGCATCGTCAAACGGTATGGCGGGTGCTTCCTGACATCGGCCTTGACTCGGATGAGGTTGGTATCGACGCGGTCGATCGTGGCCTCGATCAGGGTGGTGCGATTGGGCATGGGTCGGAGAGGGCGCGGGTCCGCGCGACGTCGTTTTGATGTGGCGCCCATCATACGCCAACGCTTTCGGCCGACCGTCCGGCATTGCCGGGCGACGGGTGGCCCGGCGCGTGGCAATGAAATCCGCGCGTAGCGGCAGCCGTACGCTGCCGCCGGCGGTTCGGCGTTATTCGCGTACCAGTGCCCGGGTCACCGCTGACGCGATCACTCAGCCGCCGCGTCCCGAAACGCGCCCGGCGTCTGCCCGGCCCAGCGCCGGAACGCACGCGTGAAATTCGCCGGGTCGGTGAATTGCAGCCGCTCGGCGATCGTCTTCAGATCGAGATCCGACGCGGCGAGCAACTGTTTTGCGTCGCGAAACCGCGCTTCGTCGAGCAATTGCCGATAGCTCGACCCGGCTTCCTCCAGCCGGCGCCGCAGCGTGCGCGTCGATACGAGCAGCGCGTCGGCGAGCATGTCCGGCCCCGGATAATCGCCGGCTGCGCGCGCCAGTTCCGCCCGCACGCGCTCGACCAGATCGCCTTCCTCCTGCCGCACCTGCGCATATTCGCGTTCCACCTGTACGAGCGCCTGCCGGTGCGCGACTTCGTCGGCGAGCGGCAGCGGCCAGTCGAGCACGTCGCGCGCGATCCACAGCGCATTGGCCGCGCAGCCGAATGCCACCGGCGGCAACGTATCGCGATAGCGCGCGAAATACGCGGGCTCCGGCCACGCGAATTGCAGCCTGATCGGCGGCGACGCGCGGCCGGACCATTGCGAGATGTTCTGCGCGAGCCCCGTCAGCACGAATTCGAACATCACGTGATGCTGCAGCACGGGGTTCGCCTGCACGCCGTGCAGTTCGAGCGTCGCGCCGCGCTCGTCTTCCGCATAGGTCAGCCGGTACTGGCGATTGCGCATCCGGAAGTAGCGCTGCGTGACCGATAGCGCGTCGCGGATGTCCCGCGCGGTCAGCGTCGCGTAGCCGAGAAAGCCGTGCACGGTCGGTTTCAGCAGCAGCCCGAACGCGAGCCCGATGCCCGGATCGCCGCCGATTTCGATCGCGTTGAGCACGAGCCGCCCCCATTGCGACGGCGCGACGCGCGCGTCCGGCTCGGCCAGCACCGCGTCGCGCAGGCCTGTGCCGGCGCGCACGGCGGCCAAGTCGACGCCGCGCGCGGCCAACGCCTGCAGCAGCAGGCGCGGATAGGCGACCGGAATCGTCGGCCGGCGCAGCCCGAGGCGATCCTTGCGAGAGGGGGAAGTCATGTCGATTTGGCCGGAAATGACAAGCATTATGGCTGTTTGCCCCCTCACGTTCAAGGCGACGCACGCCTACGATGGCAGGCATCGCTTATTGGCCGAATCATCATGACGACACCCTTTCCCCACCTGCTCGCCCCGCTCGATCTCGGCTTCACGACGCTGAAGAATCGCGTGCTGATGGGCTCGATGCACACCGGCCTCGAGGACAGCCGCAAGACGCTGCCGCGCCTCGCCGACTATTTCGCCGAGCGCGCGCGCGGCGGGGTCGGCCTGATCGTGACCGGCGGCTTCGCGCCGAACGTGGCCGGCTGGACCAAGCCGTTCGGCGGCACGCTGATGACGTCGGCCGCCGCGCGCCGGCATCGCGAGATCACCGGCGCCGTGCATGCGGAGGACGGCAAGATCGCGCTGCAGATCCTGCATACGGGCCGCTACGGCTATCACCCGTTCGCGGTCGCGCCGTCGAAGATCAAGTCGCCGATCTCGCCGTTCGCGCCGCACGAACTGAGCGCGCGCGGCGTCGAGCGGCAGATCCGCGCGTTCGTGCGCTGCGCGAAGCTGGCGCGCGAGGCCGGTTACGACGGCGTCGAGATCATGGGCTCCGAGGGCTACCTGATCAACCAGTTCATCTCGATGCACACGAACAAGCGCACCGACCAGTGGGGCGGGTCGTACGAGAACCGCATCCGCTTGCCGATCGAGATCATCGAGCGCACGCGCGAAGCGGTCGGCCGCGACTTCATCCTGATCTACCGGCTGTCGATGCTCGACCTGATTCCGGACGGCAGCGACTGGCGCGAAACCGTGCAGCTCGCGAAGGCGGTCGAGCGCGCGGGCGCCACCATCATCAACACGGGGATCGGCTGGCATGAGGCGCGCGTGCCGACGATCGCGACGTCGGTGCCGCGCGGCGCGTTCGCATGGGTGACGAAGAAGATGAAGGGCGAGGTCGGCATCCCGCTCGTGACGACCAACCGGATCAACCGGCCCGAAGTGGCCGAGCAGATTCTCGCGGACGGCTGCGCGGACATGGTGTCGATGGCGCGCCCGCTGCTCGCGGATGCCGAGTTCGTCGTCAAGGCCGCGCAGGGTCGCGCCGACGAAATCAATACCTGCATCGGCTGCAACCAGGCGTGCCTCGACCACGCGTTCAAGAACAAGATCGCATCGTGCCTGCTGAATCCGCGCGCGTGCCACGAGACGGAGCTGAAATACACGCCCGCGGCGCAGCCGAAGCGCATCGCGGTGGTCGGCGCGGGGCCGGCCGGGCTCGCGTGTTCGACCGTGCTCGCGCAGCGGGGCCATCAGGTCGACCTGTTCGACGGCGCGGCCGAGATTGGCGGCCAGTTCAACATGGCGAAGCGGATTCCGGGCAAGGAGGAGTTTCATGAAGCGCTGCGCTACTTCGGCCGGCAGGTCGAGTTGACCGGCGTGAAGCTGCACCTGAACCGCCGCGTCGACGCGAGCGACCTGATCGCGGGCGGCTACGACGAGATCGTGCTCGCCACGGGCGTCGCGCCGCGCGACCCGAAGATTCCGGGGCAGGACGGGTCGAACGTGCTCAGCTATATCGACGTGCTCGCGGGCAGGCAGCCGGTCGGCCGGCGAGTCGCGGTGGTGGGCGCGGGCGGGATCGGCTTCGATGTCGCCGAATATCTGGTTCAGGACGGCGAATCGCCGGCACTCGATCTGGACGAATGGAAGGCCGAGTGGGGCGTGACCGACCCGGCCGAGACGCGCGGCGGCGTGACGCGTGCGCAGGTATCGGCGCCGGCGCGGGAAGTGACGCTGCTGCAGCGCAAGGCCGCGCCGCTCGGCAAGGGGCTCGGCAAGACGACCGGCTGGATTCACCGCGCGACGCTGAAGATGAAGCAGGTGAAGATGGTCGGCGGCGTGAACTACGAACGGATCGACGCGCGCGGGCTGCATGTGTCGTACGGCGAACAGCGCGCCGATCATGAACTGATCGAAGCCGACACGATCGTGCTTTGCACCGGGCAGGAGCCGCAGCGCGCGTTGCTCGCGCCGTTGCAGGCGGCCGGACGCTCGGTGCACCTGATCGGCGGCGCGGAACTGGCCGCCGAACTCGACGCGAAGCGCGCGATCGATCAGGGCGCGCGGCTCGCGGCGCGGTTGTAACGGGCGGGCGCTGCGAGGGTCGTTCGGCCGGTCGTCGCGTGGCGATGATCGGCCTGCACGACGGTTCGCGGCTTGTTGCGCCGTTTCACGTGCGCAGAACCATAACCAACGACCGCGCCGCCCGCACCGCCACGCAACGTGGCGGCGCGAGCCCGCCAGCCCGAAACCGCGATCGACCGGCGCGGCTCAGGCCGCTTCGGCCCGCTCTTCCTGCTCCGCTTCGAGCATCGCCTTGACGATCAGGTAGACGGCCGGGAGGTCGTCGTCGTCGCGGTGCCAGTCGACCGGCTCCTCGACGTCCGCGGCGACCAGCCGGCTGTCGCGCAGCCGGATGAACGCGTCGACGACGGTCGGATCGTTGCGGTTCAGGAACCCGGGATTCGAGAACGCCAGTTCTTCGACGTTCAGCAGCGCCTGCCAGCTCATCGTGCGGACGGCCGCCGGATGCGTGCGGCGGCGCAGGCCGAGCGCCCGTTGCGCGGGGCCGCCGACGACACGCTGCAGATCGACGACCGCCCGCTGCGCGGCGCGCTCGAAGTGGACGGGGTTGAAGCCGGGTTGCTCGGGATCGAATGCGGAAGCCTGGAACATGGTCGCCTCACAAAAGTCCGTTCGTCTATGGATGACGGAATTCGGGTCAAATGGTGCAAAAGCACTGTAAATATATACAGTGTTCGGCGCGGTTTCAAGCCCCGAATGCAGGATTTCGTCCGTAGGCGCTCGACGCGGGCGAATCGCATCGATCGGGCGGACGACTTACACCGCCGCCGCGATCGTCTCGCGCAGCCATCGATGCGCCGGATCGCGATGCACGCGCTCGTGCCACAGCATCGACATTTCATAGCCGGGCACCTCGACCGGCGCGTCCACCACGCGCAGCGCGGGCACGTCGCGCACCAGCCGCTCGGGCAGCATCGCGACGAGATCGGTGCTCGCGACGGCCGACATCACGAACAGAAAGTGCGGCACCGACAGCACGACGCGCCGCGTGGCTCCCCTCTTCGCGAGTACTTCGTCCGTCACGCCGAAGAAGCCGCCGCCGTCGGGCGACACGATCACGTGCTCGAGCGCGCCGAATTGCGCAAGCGTCGGGCGCCGCTTCAGCTTCGGATGACCGGCGCGGCCGATCAGCACGTAACGCTCGACGAACAGCGGCAGGCGCCGCATGCCGGGCGGCGCGCCCTCGGTCGTATGGAAAGCGAGGTCGATGCCGTTTCGTTCGGCTTCCTGCTCGATGCGCGGCGGCACGAGTTCGACGACGGCCAGCCGCGTGCCGGGCGCGGTCGAACGCAGCATGCGCAGCGCGGGCAGCACGATCGTCGATTCGCCGTAGTCGGTCGCGGCCACGCGCCACGTGTGCGTCGCGGTCGCGGGATCGAACGGCGTGGCCGGCATCACCGCGCGTTCGACGGCTTCGAGCGCCTCGCGCAACGGCTCGCGCAGCGCTTCCGCGCGCGCGGTCGGCCGCATCCCGCGCGGCCCCGGCAGCAGTAGCGGATCGCCGAACACGTCGCGCAGCTTCTGCAACTGCACGCTGACCGACGGCTGCGACATGTTCAGCTTCTCGGCCGCGCGCGTGACGTTGTGCTCGGCGAGCAGCACGTCCAGCGTGACGAGCAGGTTCAGGTCGAGCCTTCTGAGATTATTCATGTCTATAGCTGGAATATCGGGAATTCATTTCAAATATACCTTCGAGGACGGCATCCTGCAGTCATTCAATCCACGGAGTGATGACCATGAATGTACTGATCGTGTATGCCCATCCGGAACCGCGTTCGCTGAACGGCGCGCTACGCGATTTCGCGGTCGCGCATCTCGAAGCGGCCGGCCACGCGGTGCAGGTGAGCGACCTGTATGCGATGGACTGGAAGGCGGCGTTCGATGCGAACGACGTGATCGATCATGCGCCCGACGCGCGCTTCGATCCCGCGCTCGATTCGAAGCGCGCGTTCGCGGAAGGTACGCAGAGCGAAGACATCGCGCGCGAGCAGGACAAGCTGAAGTGGGCCGACGCGGTGATCCTGCAGTTTCCGCTGTGGTGGTTCTCGATGCCCGCGATCATGAAAGGCTGGTTCGAGCGCGTGTATGCATACGGTTTTGCGTACGGCGTCGGCGAGCATTCCGATACGCACTGGGGCGACCGCTACGGCGAAGGGTCGCTGGCCGGCAAGCGAGCGATGATCGTCGTCACGACGGGCGGGTGGGAGCCGCACTACAGCCCGCGCGGCATCAACGGGCCGATCGACGACTTGCTGTTCCCGATCCAGCACGGGGTGCTGTATTACCCGGGGTTCGACGTGCTGCCGCCGTTCGTGATCTACCGGACGGGCAAGATGAATGCCGCGCGCTTCGACGAAACGTGTTCGGCGCTCGGCCAGCGTCTGGACGATTTGTGGACCACGCCGCCGATTCCTTTCCGCCGGCAGAGTGCCGGCGATTACGAGATTCCGGCGCTGACGTTGAAGGACGAGATCGCGCCGGGGAAGGTGGGGTTTGCCGCGCACCTGGCTGCCTGACGATGACTGCACACCGCGATGCAGGGTGACGCGGACACCCGCCGCCAACGCAAAATGCAAAAAACCCGGGCGGCCTGCGTGACATCGCCGGCCGCCCGGGTCGTGCATCTCGTGGCATCGCGCGGCCGTGGGTCACGGCCGCGATGCATCGTTGCTTACCGATCGTCTTCCCGCACCGAAGACGGATGCCGGCACAGCGCCCGCACGTCCATCTCCATATACGGAAACAGCGGCAACTGACTCAGCACGTCATGCAGCTGCTGCACGCTGTCGACGTCGAAGATGCTGACGTTCGCATACTGCCCGGCGATTCGCCACAGATGGCGCCAGACACCTTCGTTCATCAGCCGCTGGCACATCGCCTTTTCTTCCGCCTTCAGCGTGGCCGCCTTGACCGGATCCATGTCCGCCGGCAGGCGAACGGTCATTTCCACATGAAACAGCATCCTGCACTCCTTGCGTGGTCGATTCGTCGAAGGGAAAGCGTGTTCACGCCTGCGCGCGGGCCCGCTCGACCTCGCTGCCCGGCACGTCCTGCTTTTCCTTGAGCAGCGAGAAGTCGAAGTCGATCAGCGCGAACTGCCCGTCGACGCCGTACGGCTTGCCTTCCGCGCCCTCCGCCTGCCTGACCGGCGGGATCAGCCCGTCGCGCGTCGCGAACGCGAAGTCGTCCCACAGATGCGGATCGCCATCGATGTTGATCTGCGTCGTCAGCTTACGATAACCGTCCGCCGAAACGAAGAAGTGGATGTGTGCCGGACGATGGCCGTGGCGGCCGAGCTGGTCGAGCAGTTGCTCGGTCTTGCTGCCCGGCGGCACGCTGTAGCCGACCGGCAGCACGCTGCGGAAGCTGTAGCGGCCTTCGGCATCGGTACGGATCGAGCGGCGCAGGTTGAACGCGGGCTGCGACGCGTCGAAGTACGAGTAATTGCCCAGATGGTTCGCATGCCACACCTCGACCAGCGCGTTCGCGAGCGGCGCGCCGTCCTGGCCGAGCACCCGGCCGCGCATAATCAGCGTCTGGCCCGGATCGGTGCCGTCGTCGAGGCGCGCGTGGCCGACCGATTCCGGCGCGCCGGCGACATACAGCGGGCCTTCGATCGTGCGCGGCGTGCCGCCCTGGATGCCGGCCTTGGCCTCGGCTTCGTCCATCCGCACGTCGAGAAAGCGCTCGAGGCCGAGGCCCGCGGCGATCAGCCCGAATTCGCGGCCGGCTTCGTTCAGGTAGTTCAGCGCGGTCCAGAACTCGCTCGGCTGCACGTCGAAGTCCTCGATCGTGTAGCAGATATCTTTCACGATCCGGTTGACGATCGCGCGTACGCGCGGGTTGCCGGGCTTCTCGGCGGCGTCGTCGAAGGTTTTCAGCAGGGCGTCGATGGCTTGCTTGTTCATCTGTGTCTCCGGTGTCGGTTGTCGTGTGGGGATCAGCGGGCGCCGCGTCGCATCCGTTCGATGCGGGCCCAGTCGAAGGTGATGCCGAGGCCGGGCGTCGCCGGCAGATGCAGCTTGAAATCCTCGTAACGCAGCGGCTCGACGAGGATCTCCTCGGTGAGCAGCAGCGGGCCGAACAGTTCGGTGCCCCATTTCAGCGAGTCGAACGTGCTGAACAGTTGCGCGGACGCCATCGTGCCGGCCGCGCCTTCGAGCATCGTGCCGCCGTACAGTTCGATGCCGGCCGCCGCCGCGATCGACGCGACGCTCGCCGCGCCCTGCAGGCCGCCCGATTGCGCGATCTTCACCGCGAACACGTCGGCTGCGCGATCCTGCGCGAGCGCGAACGCATCGACGGGGCCGTGCAGCGCCTCGTCGGCCATGATCGGCACCTGCGCGAGCTGCGTCAGGCGTTTGAGCCCCGCGCGGTTGGTCGCGGCGATCGGCTGCTCGACGAGGCTCACGCCGGCGTCGGCGAGCCGCGCGCCGGCCCAGATCGCATCGGTTTCGCTCCAAGCCTGGTTCACGTCGACCCGCACGTCGCCGCGCTCGCCGAGCGCACGCTTGATCGCGACCACGTGGGCCACGTCGTCGGCGACCGCGTTCGAGCCGATCTTCAGCTTGAACGCGCGATGGCGGCGCGCGTCGAGCATCGCTTCGGCTTCCGCGATGTCGCGCTGCGTATCGCCGCTCGCGAGCGTCCACGCGACGTCGACCGCATCGGTCCGGCGCCCGCCGAACAACTCGGACAGCGGCACGCCCAGACGCCGCGCCTGCGCGTCGAACAGCGCGGTCTCGATCGCGCACTTCGCGAAGCGGTTGCCCTGGAACAGCTTGCGCGCCCGCGCCATCGCGGCGCCCGGACGCGTCGCGTCCATCCCCTGCAGCAGCGGCGCGAAGTAGGTGTCGATGTTGACCTTGATGCTCTCGGGGCTCTCCTCGCCATAGGCGAGACCGCCGATGGTCGTCGCCTCGCCGACGCCTTCGATACCGTCCGTGCATCGAATGCGGATCAGCACGAGGGTCTGGCAATTCATCGTGGCGACCGACAATTTGTGGGGCCTGATCGTCGGCACGTCGACCAGCAACGTCTCGATGCGTTCGATGGTGGCGGCAGTTGCTATCATGCGATTCCTCCTGTTGGTGAACATGGTAGGAATTCCCGCCCGCCGTCGTCCAACACTCTTTCCGACTACTTCCATACCTTCGAGGCATGAAATGGAATTGCGCCAGCTCCGTTACTTCATCGCCGTCGCCGAGGAAATGAACATCACGCGGGCCGCGGAGCGGCTGCACATGACGCAGCCGCCGCTCAGCCGTCAGCTCCAGGCGATCGAGGAAGAGATCGGGTTGCCGCTGTTCGAGCGCGGCGCGCGGCCGCTGAAATTGACCGATGCCGGGCGCGTGTTCTATACGCAGGCCAAACGTCTGGTCGATCAGGCCGACGAACTGGGGCCGCTGACGCGCCGGCTCGCGCAATCGTCGGAGCGGATCGTGATCGGCTTTGTGCCGTCGGCGCTGTACGGCGCGCTGCCGGACGTGATCCGCGCGTTTCGCGAGGCGCAGCCGGACGTCGAGCTGTCGCTGATCGAAATGTTCACGCTGGAGCAGCTCGGCGCGCTGAAGGGCGGGCGGATCGACGTGGGGTTCGGCCGCTTGCGCTTCGACGACGACCAACTGGTGCGCGAGGCGCTGATCGAGGAAAAGCTGATCGCGGCGCTGCCGGTCGGGCATCGGCTCGCCGATCCGGCCCGGCCGCTGACGCTCGCGGATCTCGCGAACGAGACGATGATCGTCTACCCGAGCACGCCGCGGCCGAGCTTCGCCGATCAGCAGTTGTCGGCGCTGCGCGACGGCGCGGTCGTGCCGGCGGCCGTGCACGAGGTGCGCGAGTTGCAGACGGCGCTCGGGCTCGTCGCCGCGCAAGTGGGCGTGTCGCTGGTGCCGGAGAGCGTGGAGGGCGTGCGTGTGAAGGGTGTCGTCTACCGGCGGCTGCCGGAGCCGGGCGCGACGTCGCCGATCATCATGAGCCGCCGGCTGCACGGCGAAAGCGCGGCGACGGCCGCGTTCTGCGCGATCGCGCGGGAGATGATCGTGCCGTCGGCGTGATGGCCGCCCGATGACCCAACAACGCTCGCCGCGTGTGCCGATTATTGCCGCACATGGTTTTTTCTCTCCCGCCGGCGCCGGATAAACCGGCAATGTTGCGCTCCGTAAACAGGGTTGGAAGTGGGGATTCTCCTTCCGCATCGACCTGCAACATTCGAGGAGAGCAGCGTGAGCCGATTTGGGAAAAGCATAAAGTTCAGGATCTTTTTCGCGCTTGCCGCGTGTGTCGCGCTCATGGTCGCCATCGGCGTGTTCGGCCTGTTCGGCCTGTCGAGGCTGAATTCGAACGTCCATGACGCTTATACGGGCAACACTTTGCCGATCAGCGAATTGTCGGAAATTCGCGCCGCGACCTTCGAGACGCAGCTTCGGCTGCGTGGGGCGCTGTCCGAGCGCGATCCCGCGCGGGCGCGCAGCGGGATCGACGAGACGCGTGCCGAACAACGCCGTCTCGACACGATATGGAACCGCTACTACGGTGAGTCGATCACGAGCGACAAGGAGCGCCGCATCGCGGACCGGATCCGCGACGTGCTGCCCCGGTTCCGCGCGGGCGTGGGCGAAGCGCTCGCGGCGGTGGGCGGCGGGGACCGCGACGCGGCCGCCGCGGCGATCGACCGTCTGGCGCCCGCCGCCGGCGCGCTCAAGCAGGCGCTCGACGACGACATCGCGCTGAACATCGATCAGGCGAAGTCGTTCGTCGACGACAGCGCGTCGACCTTCGTCATGATCGTGTGGATCGCGATCGGCCTGATCGGCGTCGGCGTGCTGGTCGCGGCGTGGGTGTCCGCGCACCTGATGCGGCACATCTCGACGCCGCTCGGGCGGGCCGTGAGCGTGGCCGACGAAATCGCCGGCGGGTCGCTGGACAACCGGATCGACGTCGATTCGCACGATGAATTCGGCCGGTTGCTCGGTGCGCTGGCGACGATGGATCGGCAGCTCGGCGCGACGGTGCGCGGCATCAAGCGCAGCGCGGAAGCGGTGGCGGTCGCGTCGCGCCAGATCGCGAGCGGCAATGCCGATCTGTCGGCCCGCACGGAACAGCAGGCCGCGTCGCTCGAGGAAACCGCGTCGAGCATGACGCAACTGACCGAGACCGTGAAGCAGAACGCCGACAACGCGCAGCAGGCCAATACGCTGGCGACGCGCGCGACCGGCATGGCCGATGCCGGCAACGATGCCGTGCAGGGCATGGTCGCGACGATCGGGCAGATCAGCAGCAGTTCCAGCCAGGTTTCCGACATCACGGGCGTCATCGAGGGCATCGCGTTCCAGACCAACATCCTTGCGCTCAACGCCGCGGTGGAGGCCGCGCGCGCCGGCGAGCAGGGGCGCGGCTTCGCGGTGGTCGCGAGCGAGGTGCGCAGCCTCGCGCAGCGCTCGGCCGCTGCCGCGAAGGAGATCAAGGAACTGATCGGCGCGTCGGTGTCGATGATCCGGGACAGCGCGCAGCAGGCCACGGGCGTCGGCGCGACGATGGGGGAGGTGAAGCTCGCGATCAAGCAGGTGTCCGATATCGTCGCCGAAATCGCGGCTGCGTCGCGCGAGCAGAGCCAGGGGATCGGGCAGGTCAATCTGGCGATCGAGCAGATGGACACGGTGACGCAGCAAAACGCGGCGCTCGTCGAGCAGGCGGCCGCGGCCGCGCATTCGCTCGAGGAGCAGGCCGGCCGTCTGCAGGCGGCGATGGCCACGTTCAAGCTCGCGCCGAACGCCGTCGATGTGCCGGTCGTGGCGTCGTCGGCGCCTGCATCTGCACCCGCACTCGCCCGCGCGCCGACGCGACCGCCGGCGGGGGTGCCGGCGGCGGCGGGGCCGAGCGAACCTGTCACGGGCGGAGCCGTCGACTGGCAGGCGTTTTGATCGGGATAACGGTCCGCAGGCTGCTGCGACGGGAGTATCGGCCCATGAAAGGCTCGACGCGTTCTGCTCACGTGGTACTCACGCTCGATGCGCTCGTCGACGCATGCGTGCGTTTCGATCCGTCGGACGGGGATCAGCGGCTGATCGTCCGAACGCTGGTCGTGCCGATGCTCGCGCGGCGGCTGAAGTGGCTGGGGCTGTTGCTGCGCGCGAGCCCGCGCAGCGAGGCCACGCGCACGATGCTCGAACGGATCGAAGGGGCGCTCGCGTGCGCGGCCGCACGGCTTGACGCGGCGCGCCGGCCGTGCGCGGAGACGGCGACGAATCCCGTGCCGCGGCGCGGGCCGCCGGCATAGAGCCCGCAGTCGTCGCGCGAGCGAGGGCCGACCGTCGATCGGGGCGCGGCCGCCCGCACGCACGGAAGGCGAAGGGTGGGAATGGCGATCGGCAGGACGACGCGCGACATGCGGCGTGCGGCGCGGCGCATGCGCGGACGGCTTCAGCGCTTCGCGTCGAGCGTTTCCGACGGCGATTCGCCGAATTTTTCCCGATACGCGATCGCGAATCGCCCGAGATGGGTAAATCCGCAGTCGAGCGCGATATCGGCGATCCGCCGGTCGGATGCCGCGCCGCGCAGCAGTTCGCGCGCATGCGCGAGCCGCGTCGCACGCAGGTATTGCATCGGGCTCACGCCGCGGAACTGCAGGAACGCGTCGCGCAGCGTCCGTTCGGGCACGTTGGCGGCCTGGACGATATCGGCAAGCTGCAGCGGCTGCGCGTAGTGCGCATCGACGAATTCCTGTGCGCGCCGCACGAAGCCCGGCGCCGGGTCGCGGTGCGACGCCTGCAGCGCGGACGGCGGGTGGCCTTCGATCAGCAGGTCGATCAGCAGATGCTCGAGCTGCGACGCGACGCGCGGGTTCGCGTTCGCGCGTTCGAGCAGCTCGGGCGACCGCGCGACGAGCATCAGCTGCTGGCGCCACGCGGCGAGCGCGGCGTCGCTCACGTGCAGCACGGGGTCGAGCGTCGCGCGCGGGTCGCCGGTCAGCGCGCCGACGGTCGCCGCGTCGATGCGCAGCACGAACTGCTCGCAATCGGCCGACAGCACCGCGTCGAAGCGCTCGCCGGGCGCGCACAGCACGCCCGTCTGCCCGTCGACGCCGAGCTGGCGCCCCATCGCGCGCACTTCGGCCTGGCCGGACAGGCAGAACATCAGCAGGTAATAGCCGTCGACGGCGTCGACCTGCACGCGCATCGCATCGCCGAACGCGATCGTCCCGATCCCGAGCCCGCCCAGCCGGACGAAATCCATGTGCGACGCGCCTTGCACGCGGCCGCTCGGCAGCAGCGCGTGCGGCTGCATCACGCGCGAGATCCGCTCGCGCGTCTCGTCGAGATCGCGGGATTCGAACAGCCGGTGCGCGCGCAGCGCGAGCGGCTCGAACGACGTTGGGGACATGGGCCTGTGCCTGGGTATGGACGACGCGCGCTTCGATCCGACGAATGGGTCGCGATCGTGCGCCGGGTCGCGTGTGCCGTCATGCTAGCGCAGAAATCCGCCGAAAGTGGATATTGCGCCGCCGCAATCGCACTTTCCGGATAGACGCCGAATATTAGCTTTTCAAAAATCGGCTCCATGCATTCAACGCAACGGATCGACAAGGAGTCCGACATGGAGCAGACAGAATCGCCCGTCGTTTTCGCCGCCCGCGGCGACGCATCCGACGTGACCTTCCCGCACGACGACGGCTCGCGCGTGCCGTACAAGGTGTTCAGTTCGCGGGCCGTCTACGATCGCGAGCAGGAGCGCATCTTCCGCGGGCCGACGTGGAATTTCGTCGCGCTCGAAGCCGAAATCCCGAACGCCGGCGACTTCAAGAGCACGTTCGTCGGCGATACGCCGGTGGTCGTCACGCGCACCGAGGACGGCGCGCTGTCCGCGTGGGTGAACCGCTGCGCGCACCGCGGCGCGCAGGTGTGCCGCAAGTCGCGCGGCAACGCGAGTTCGCACACGTGCGTGTATCACCAGTGGAGCTTCGACAACCAGGGCAACCTGCTCGGCGTGCCGTTCCGGCGCGGCCAGAAGGGAATGACCGGGATGCCGGCCGATTTCGATCCGAAGCAGCACGGGCTGCGCAAGCTGCGCGTGGACAGCTATCGCGGGCTCGTGTTCGCGACCTTCAGCGATGAAGTCGCGCCGCTGCCCGAGTATCTCGGCGAGCAGATGCGCCCGTGGATCGACCGGATCTTCCACAAGCCGATCGAGTATCTCGGCTGCACGCGCCAGTATTCGAAGTCGAACTGGAAGCTGTACATGGAGAACGTGAAGGACCCGTATCACGCGAGCATGCTGCACCTGTTCCATACGACCTTCAACATCTTCCGCGTCGGGATGAAGGCGCGCTCGATTCCGGATGCGAACCACGGGCTGCACAGCATCATCACGGTGACGAAGACCGGCGACGACACGTCGGCCGCGTACAAGCAGCAGAACATTCGCTCGTTCGACGAGGGTTTTCATCTGGAAGACGAATCGATCCTCGATCTCGTATCGGAATACGACGAGGACTGCACGAACCATATCCAGCCGATCTTCCCGCAGCTCGTGATCCAGCAGATCCACAACACGCTGGTCGCGCGGCAGATTTTGCCGAAGGGGCCGGACAACTTCGAGCTGATCTTCCACTTCTTCGGCTACGCGGACGACACGCCCGAGCTGCGCGCGCTGCGCATCAAGCAGGCGAACCTCGTCGGGCCGGCCGGCTACATCTCGATGGAGGACACCGAAGCGACCGAGCTCGTGCAGCGCGGCACGGTGCGCGATGCGGATGCGACGTCGGTGATCGAGATGTCGCGCGGCAATCCGGACCAGCAGGACACGGTGATCACCGAGAGCCTGATCCGCAAGTTCTGGGTCGGCTACCAGAAGCTGATGGGCTATTGAGGCGGGAGCAAAAAATGACGGAAGACATGAAGACGTGGTTCGAGATTTACATGCTCCAGAACCGCTACATCGGGCACCTCGACAACGACCGGCTCGAACACTGGCCGGAGATGTTCACCGAGGATTGCACGTACGAAATCGTGCCGAAGGAGAACGCCGATCTCGGGCTGCCGGTCGGGATCGTCCACTGCACGAACCAGCGGATGCTGCGCGACCGCGTGGTGTCGCTGCGGCACGCGAACATCTACGAAGAGCACACGTACCGGCACATGACGTCGGGCCTGACGATCGTCGCCGAACGCGACGGCGAGTTCGATACCGAGAGCAACTACGTGGTCGTGCAGACGCGCAGCAACGGCGAATCGAACGTGTACCAGGCCGGCAAGTACTACGACACGGTCGTGCGCACGCCCGACGGCTGGCGCTACAAGACCAAGCGCGTGATCTACGACACGTCGCGCGTGCAGACGCTGCTCGCGACGCCGATCTGACCGCTCCGACCGATCTGACGAAGCAAGGAATCGACATGACTGAAGCAACGCTGGCCGAGTGGCATCCGCTCGGCGCTTTCGACGAATTCTCCGAAGACGAACCGGCGGCGCGCGTCGCCGGCCAGAAGCCGATCGCCGTGTTCCGGATCGGCGACGAACTGTTCGCGATGCACGACCTGTGTTCGCATGGTCATGCGCGCTTGTCCGAAGGCTATGTGGAGGACGGCTGCGTCGAATGCCCGCTGCACCAGGGGCTGATCGACATTCGCACCGGCGCGCCGAAATGCGCGCCGATCACCGAGCCGGTGCGGGTCTATCCGATCCGGATCGTCGACGGGCAGGTGGAAGTCAATGTCGGCTGACCCGTTCGTGATCGTCGGCGCCGGCCACGCGGCGCGGCGCACGGTCGAGGCGCTGCGCGAGCGCGACGCCGCTGCGCGCATCGTGATGATCGGCGCGGAGCGCGAGTTGCCGTACGACCGGCCGGCGCTGTCGAAGGACGCGCTGTTGAGCGATGGCGGCGAGCAGCGCGCGTTCATTCGCGATGCCGCATGGTACGACGCGCAGCGCGTCGAATTGCGGCTCGGCACGCGCGTGGATGCGATCGAGCGCGACGCACGGCGCGTGCGGCTCGACGACGGTGCGACGTTGCCGTACGCGAAGCTCGTGCTCGCGACGGGCTCGCGCGTGCGCACGTTCGGCGGGGCGATCGACGAAGGTGTCGCCGTGCACTACGTTCGCACGGTCGACGATGCGCGTGCGTTGCGTGCGCAACTCGCGCCCGGGCGCCGCGTGGCGGTGCTCGGCGGCGGCTTCATCGGCCTCGAGGTCGCGGCGGCCGCGCGCCAGCTCGGCTGCGACGTGACGGTGATCGACCCGGCGCCGCGGTTGCTGCAGCGCGCGTTGCCGGAAGTGGTCGGCGCGTATGCGCGGCAATTGCACGATGCGCGCGGCGTGAATTTTCAGATGGCGACGCTGCCGCGCGCGATCCGCCGCGCGCCGGGCGGCGGCGCAGTCGTCGAGACCGATTGCGGCGACGTGCCGGCCGACGTCGTCGTGGTCGGCATCGGCGTGGTGCCCAATGTCGAACTCGCGCACGCGGCCGGGCTCGACGTCGACAACGGGATACGCGTCGATGCGGGCTGTCGCACGGCCGACGCCGCGATCTTCGCGGCGGGCGAGGTGACGATGCACTTCAATCCGCTGCTCGGGCGGCATGTGCGGATCGAATCGTGGCAGGTGGCCGAAAACCAGCCGGCCGTCGCGGCCGCGAACCTGCTCGGCGCCGACGAGCGCTATGCCGAGCTGCCGTGGCTGTGGTCCGATCAGTACGACTGCAACCTGCAGATGCTCGGGTTGTTCGGCGGCGAACGCACGATCGTCGTGCGCGGCGATCCGGCGAGCGGGCCGTTCGCGGTGTTCGGGCTCGGCGACGACGGGAAGATCGTCGCGGTGGCCGCGGCGAACCTCGGGCGCGACATCGGCGCATCGCGGCGGTTGATCGCGGCGGGGGCCGTGCCCGATCCGGTGAAGCTGGCCGATCCGGCAGTCAATCTGAAGACGTTCCTCTGACGCGGTGCGCGAGCGCGGTCCGCGTGGCCGTGTTCGCGTTGGCGCTCGGCGCGGATGGCCGGACATGCAGGGAGCCCGTTTCGGACAACGTGGCCGGCGCGCGCAATGCGCGCGGGTTTGTCGCGGGCCGGCGATCGGTGCATATTAGCGGCATTGCCGTTTCACCGGTTGCCCATGACGCCAGACAAAGCCCTCGAACTGAAACGAAGCAAGCGCCGTGCGCTGTGGCTGCTGCTGGCGGCCGTCGCGGTGTTCGTCACCACCATCCTGCTGCCGCGCGGCCCGTGGGTCGACGGCTGCAAGGCGGTGGCCGAAGCCGCGATGGTCGGCGCGCTCGCCGACTGGTTCGCGGTCGTCGCGCTGTTCCGCCGCGTGCCGATCCCGTTCGTGTCGCGCCACACCGAGATCATCCCGAGGAACAAGGACAAGATCGCCGACAACCTCGCGGCGTTCGTGCGCGAGAAGTTCCTCGGCCCCGACGCGCTCGCCGCGCAGATCCGCCAGCACGACCCCGCGCAGAAACTCGGCGCGTGGCTCGGCGAGCCGGCGAACACCGACGCGCTCGGCGGCTACGTGACGAAGCTGATGAGTTTCGCGCTCGACATGACCGACGACGCGCGGATCCAGTCGTTCGTCCACGATGCGTTTCGCGCGGTGATCGACCGGGTCGACCTGTCGCACTCGGCCGGCGCGATCCTCGACACGCTGACGAAGGACGGCCGCCACCAGGCGCTGCTCGACGACGCGATCGAACAGGTGGTCGACGTGCTCGACAAGGAAGAGAACCGCGAGGTGATCGCGGGCTTCATCGTCGAATGGCTGAAGACGCAATACCCGAAGGTCGAGAAGATCATGCCGACGCAGTGGTTCGGCGAAAACGGCGCGCGGATGCTCGCGAGCGCGGTGAGCCGCGTGCTGGAGGGCGTCGCGGCCGACCCCGAGCACGAGCTGCGGCAACGCTTCGACCGGACGGTCGTGCGGCTGACCGAACGGCTGAAGCACGACCCGGCGTTCATCGAGAAGGGCGAGGAGATCAAGCGCTATATCCGCGACGGCGATGCGTTCAACGACTACGTGCGCGATTTGTGGGACCAGTTGCGCGCGTGGCTGAAGGCCGATCTCGCGCGCCCCGATTCGGCGCTGCACCGGCAGGCCGCGACGCTCGGCGGCTGGCTCGGCGCACGGCTCGCCGAGAGCCCGGCGCTGCGTGCGTCGCTGAACGAGCACGTCGAGAAGGCCGTGCACGAGATGGCGCCCGATTTCGCCGATTTCCTGATGCGTCACATTCGCGACACGGTGCGCAACTGGGATGCGCGCGAGATGTCGCGACAGATCGAGCTGAACATCGGCAAGGATCTGCAAACCATCCGCATCAACGGCACGCTGGTCGGCGGGCTGATCGGGCTCGGGTTGTATCTGGTGTCGCTCGCGCCGCGCTGGGCGGCCGGATGGCTGCACTGACGCGGGCACGCGCGTTGCGCCCGTGGCGCGCTGCGGTGCGCCGCCGGGTTACGCGGCTGCCTTGGCGCCGTGCAATTGCAGGCCGAGCGCCTTGATGACTTTCAGGATCGTGCCGAAGCTCGGATTGCCGTCGTGCGACAGCGCCTTGTACAGCCCTTCGCGCGACAGGCCCGCATCGCGCGCGACCTGCGACATGCCGCGTGCGCGGGCGATCACGCCGAGCGCGTGCGCGATGAAGGCCGGATCGTCGCCGCCCTCCTGCAGGCATGCGTCGAAGTACTCGGCCATGTCGTCTTCGGTTTTCAGGTGTTCGGCCGAATCCCACGGCCGCGTGTTGATCTTGTCCATCGATCACTCCATGTCGAGGTGCGCAAGCATTGCGTGCGCGGCGCGTATGTCGGCTCGTTGCGTCGATTTATCGCCGCCGCAGAGCAGGATGACCCATATCGTTCCGCGCCTCACGTAGTAGACGCGATAGCCGGGGCCGTGGTCGATACGCATTTCGACGACGGGAGCGCCGGCGGATTTCCAGTCGCCCGTATTGCCCATCGACAGGCGGTCGATGCGCGCCTGGATGCGGCGCTTGGCGAGGCGATCGGGCAGGCCGGCAAACCAGGCGTCGAAGACGTCGGTGGTCCGGATGCTGAACGTGGGTGCACTGTAGGGCACGGATTGCAGGATGTCAACCATGGTTCACATGTTCGAGGAAAGGAATCGGTTGCGCCTACGGTAGCGCCGCGCGCGTCGTTCCGGGTCGAATTGGCCGTCAGGCCGATCCTGCCGCGCGGCCGGAGCCGGCCATCCGGTCGAATTCGGAATTCCGCGAATCCGTCTACAATCAAAAACGTCTTTGCCGTCCGTGCGTGCTCGCCGCGCGCGGACGAGTCCGTTCGTCCTCCGGCATCCGGAGGCGCCGCCGCGCATCACGCACCGAGCATCGCGTGTCGCACGGCGAGCAGTGCCGTGGTCTGTGTCCGGTAAGTAAGGCGTCCGCGTGCCGTAGGCCGGCGCGCGTCCTGAACGCCGCGTGTCCGTAGGCCGGGCAGGCGGCATAACCGAGAGTCCCCATGAAAGCATCGGATCTGTTCGTGAAGGCGCTGGAAGCCGAAGGCGTCGAGTACGTGTTCGGCATTCCCGGCGAGGAAAACCTCGATCTGCTCGAATCGCTGCGGCGATCGAAGATCAAGCTCGTGCTGACCCGGCACGAGCAGGCGGCCGGGTTCATGGCCGCCACCTACGGCCGCCTCACGGGCCGTACCGGCGTGTGTCTCGCGACGCTCGGGCCGGGCGCGACGAACTTCGTGACGGCCGCCGCGTATGCGCAGCTCGGCGGGATGCCGATGCTGATGATCACCGGGCAGAAGCCAATCAAGTCCAGCAAGCAGGGCCACTTCCAGATCGTCGACGTGGTCGACATGATGCAGCCGCTCACGAAGTTCACGCGGCAGATCGTGTCGATCGGCAACATCCCGTCGGCCGTGCGCGAGGCGTTCCGCCGCGCGGAGGAGGAGCGCCCGGGCGCCGCGCACCTCGAACTGCCGGAAGACATCGCGCACGAGGAGGGCGACGGCAAGCCGATCCCGCGCAGTTACAGCCGGCGGCCGGTGGCGGAGGAGAAGGCGGTCGCGCATGCGGTCGACGCGATCCAGGCCGCCCGCCATCCGCTGTTGATGATCGGCGCGGGCGGCAACCGCAAGACCACCTGCAAGATGCTGCTCGAATTCGTCGACAAGACGGGCATCCCGTTCTTCACGACGCAGATGGGCAAGGGCGTGATCGACGAGACGCACCCGCTGTGGCTCGGCAACGCGACGCTGTCCGACGGCGACTTCGTGCACCGCGCGATCGAGCACGCGGATTGCATCATCAACGTCGGCCACGACGTGATCGAGAAGCCGCCGTTCTTCATGCGCACCGACGACAAGACCGTGATCCACGTGAACTTCCTCGGCGCGCAGGTCGATCCCGTCTATTTCCCGCAGATCGAGGTGGTCGGCGACATCGCGAACGCGGTGTGGCAGATGAAGGAAGCGGTGGCCCCACAATCGCACTGGGATTTCGAGCGCTTCCGCATGATCAAGGAGCATTTCGACGCGCATCTGCAGAAAGGGCAGCACGACGCACGCTTTCCGATGTATCCGGTGCGGATCGTCAACGACCTGTACAACGCGTTGCCGGTGGACGGCATCGTCTGTCTCGACAACGGGATGTACAAGATCTGGTTCGCGCGCTACTGGCGCGCGCACGAGCCGAACTCGCTGCTGCTCGACAACGCGCTCGCGTCGATGGGCGCCGGCCTACCGTCGGCGATCGCGACGAAGATCGTGCATCCGCAGCGCAAGGTGATCGCCGTGTGCGGCGACGGCGGCTTCATGATGAATTCGCAGGAGCTCGAAACGGCCGTGCGGCTGAAGCTCGACATCGTCGTGATGATCCTGCGCGACGACGCGTTCGGGATGATCCGCTGGAAGCAGGAGAACATGAATTTTCCCGATTTCGCGATGACGCTGCAAAATCCGGATTTCGTGTCGTACGCGCAAAGCTACGGCGCGCACGGGCACCGCGTCGAGTCGGCCGACGATCTCGAGCCGCTGCTGCGCGAGTGCTTCTCGTCGCCGGGCGTGCACGTGATCGACGTGCCGATCGACTATTCGGACAACGAGCGCGTGTTGAACCGCGAGATCAAGCGCCTGTCGGCGCAACTTTGAATTCCCGTTCACAGGAAGGAGTCGTTCCATGTTGAAGGAAACCTATCCGTATTACCTCGCCAACGAAGCCGTCTACGCGAACACCGATCTGGAGGTGACCGACAAGTTCAGCGGCAAGGTCGCCACGCGCGTCGCGCTGGCCGACGCGAAGGCGATCGATGCGGCGATCGCCGCGGCCGTCGACGCCACGAAGCCGATGCGCGAGATGCCGGCCTACAAGCGGCAGGCCGTGCTCGATCATTGCGTCGCGCGGTTTCGCGAGCGTTTCGACGAGCTGGCCGAGGCGCTGTGCATCGAGGCCGGCAAGCCGATCAACGATTCGAAGGGCGAAGTCACGCGGCTGATCGATACGTTCCGCGTCGCGTCCGAGGAATCGGTGCGCATCGACGGCGAGATCGTCAACCTCGAGATCTCCGCGCGAGCGCAGGGCTACACGGGCTACACGAAGCGCGTGCCGATCGGCCCGTGCTCGTTCATCTCGCCGTTCAACTTCCCGCTGAACCTCGCCGCGCACAAGGTCGCGCCCGCGCTCGCGGCCGGCTGTCCGTTCGTGCTGAAGCCCGCGAGCCGCACGCCGATCGGCGCGCTGATCATCGGCGAGGTGCTCGCGGAAACCGACCTGCCGAAGGGCGCATTCTCGGTGCTGCCCGCGCATCGCGACGGCGCCGACCTGTTCACGACCGACGAGCGCTTCAAGCTGCTGTCGTTCACCGGTTCGCCGGCCGTCGGCTGGGCGCTGAAGGAGAAGGCCGGCAAGAAGAAAGTCGTGCTGGAGCTCGGCGGCAACGCGGCCGCGATCGTCGATGCGGACCAGCGCGACCGGCTCGATTACGTGGTCGAGCGGCTCGCGTTCGGCGCGTACTACCAGTCGGGCCAGAGCTGCATCGGCGTGCAGCGGATCCTCGTGCATGCAGACCTTTACGACGCGCTGCGCGAGAAGCTGATCGCGAAGACGCGTTCGCTGAAAATGGGCGATCCGAAGGATCCGTCGACGTTCGTCGGCCCGATGATCTCCGAATCCGAGTCGCGCCGGCTGTCGGGCTGGATGGACGCGGCCGTCGCGGCGGGCGCGAAGATCGTCGCGGGCGGCAAGGTCGACGGCGCGATGTTCGAGGCGACGCTGCTGGAAAACGTCGGGCGCGAGCAGGACCTGTACCGGAAGGAGGCGTTCGGCCCGGTCGCGATCCTCGAGAAGTTCGACCGCTTCGACGACGCGCTCGCGCGCGTGAACGACAGCGACTTCGGGCTGCAGGCCGGCGTGTTCACCGATTCGCTCACGCACGCGCACCGCGCATGGGACGAGCTGGAAGTCGGCGGCGTCGTGATCAACGACGTGCCGTCGTTCCGCGTCGACAACATGCCGTATGGCGGCGTGAAGGATTCCGGTCTCGGCCGCGAAGGCATCCGCTATGCGATCGAGGACATGACCGAGCCGCGGCTGATGGTCGTGCGGCGCCGGTAACGCGCGGCAGGCGGCGCGGCGCGGGGCCGCGACGGCACGCGGGCGGGCGATCGGGCCGGCCCGCGTGCCGTTTTTCATGGCGGCGCACGGCGTGGCACGGCGCCGCGCGTGTACCGCGTGGCAGGCCGCCTGAAACAGGCTCGACTACGGGCCTTGCGTCGTGATGTAATCGCGCGAAACTGCCGACCGGGGTACGACGCCGGAACGCGCGAATTCATTCTTCACGAGGTCGATTCATGTCCCCCGTCTCGGCATTCAAGCTGGTTCTGTTGTCATTCCTCGCGATCGTCGCGCTCGAATGCATCGCCAAACGGCTGCGGCTGCCGCCCGCGGCCGCGCTGCTGATCGGCGGCATCGGCATCGCATTCATCCCCGGTCTGCCGCCGGTCGACCTCGATCCCGAGCTGGTGCTGCTGGTGTTCTTGCCGCCGCTGCTGATGGATGGGGCGTACTTCTCCGTGTGGGAAGAATTCAAGCGCAACGTCGGCGGCATCCTGATGCTGGCGATCGGCGCGGTCGTGTTCACGACGTTCGCGGTCGGCTTCGCCGTCCACTGGGTGGTGCCGGCGCTGCCGTGGGCCGCGTGCTTCGCGCTTGGCGCGATCGTGTCGCCGCCCGATGCGGTCGCCGCGAAGGCCGTGCTCGAACGGGTCGCGCTGCCGCGCCGGTTGATGGTGCTGCTCGAAGGCGAGAGCCTGCTGAACGACGCGGCCGGCCTCGTGCTGTTCCGCTTCGCGGTCGCGGCCGCGCTCACGGGCGCGTTCAGCCTCGAGCATGCGGTCGTGCGCTTCGCGGAACTCGGGCTCGGCGGCGTGGTGGTCGGCTTCGTGGTCGGCAAGCTCGTCGTGTGGTTCCTGAAGCTGCTCGACGACGACTATCTCGTGATCACCGTCGCGGTGATCGCCGGCTGGATCGCGTACATCGCGGGCGAAATGGTCGAGGTGTCGGGCGTGATCTCGACCGTCACGGCCGGCATGATCATCGGCTGGCATCAGCACGAGGTGTTCACGGCGGCCGTGCGCACGCGCGGCACCGCGTTCTGGCAGGTCATCGTGTTCCTGCTCGAGGCGATGGTGTTCGTGCTGATCGGGTTGTCGCTGCGCGGCGCGATCCACCGGCTCGGCGGCTTCGAGCAGGTGCTCGGCACGATGGTGCCGCCGGTGCTCGCGGTGCTGGCGGCGGTGATCCTGTCGCGCTTCGTGTGGATCTACGCGGTCGAGGCGCTGAAGTGGCCGGTGCGTGGCCTCGTGCGGCGCGGCGACGCGCCCGACTGGAAGGCCGCGACGATCATGAGCTGGGCCGGGATGCGCGGCGTGGTGACGCTGGCGATCGCGCTGTCGCTGCCCGAGGCGCTGCCCGGCCGCGACGTGATCCTCGTCGCGTCGTTCGCGGTGATCCTCGTCACCGTGCTGCTGCAGGGCACGACGATCGGGCCGCTGATCCGGCTGCTGCGCCTGCCGCAGCGCGACGAGCGCGCCGCGCACCACCTGACCGAGCCGCAGACGTGGGCGTACGTCGAGGCCGCGCAGCTCGCGGCGATCCAGCCGCTCGTGCGCGACGAGCACGGCGTCGTGATCCATCCGCGTCTGCTCGAGCAATACACGTATCGCGCCGAGCTGACCGAACGGTCGAAGAACGAGCCCGCGTATCCGGCGGAAGTGCGCATGGCGCACTACGACGTGGTGCTGGCCGCGATCCGGGCCGGGCGTGCCGAACTGTTGCGCCTGCATCGGTCGGGGCGCATCCACGACGAGATGCTGCACACGCTCGAGCGCGACCTCGATCTGCAGGAAGTGTCCGCGCAGCACGCGCGCGGGTAAGCGGGCGCACGGGCCGGCGTCCTGCCGGCCCTGACACGCGCGGGTCGGGCACCCGCCGCGCGATTTTTCTTCACCCGCCTGCCGTTTGCGGCCCTTCGCATCCGACCCCAATACATTCGCCGATACGATCCGCCACCAGTCTTGCAGCGCATGCAAACCTCATCGCGCCGGTCTCGCAAACGTTATCGTCCTTCGAATCCGGAAATGATCCGATTTATCTGATTCCGTCTCTTTCTGCATATTTGGCAAAACTAAACCGGAAGGAGATAGATGCTGTGTTCTAATTTCATTTAGAATCAGCCGGTTAAGTTTATTGAGAGAAAGAATGCGGAGGTAATGTGGGCCGCCGACGGGGAAACAAGCGGCGTCCAAAGCCCCGCAAGGCAGGGCCGACAGGCTAAATCGGCTAAATCGGCGGAATCAGGCGGTTTTTTCAACCTGCCAATATAAGATGGCGTCCAAGTCGGATAAACAACTCCTATGAAAGAATCGATTGGAGATTCGGCGTTTGAAACTGTATTTATGAAAGAATCGAGCAGTGATAATGCCTCGGATTGCCTCGAATCGGGCTTATCGGTCCTGCTGGTCGACGACCAGCCGTTCGTCGGCGAGGTGATCCGTCGCGCGCTGCGCAGCGAGCACGACATCGACCTGCACGTGTGCACCGACGCGCACCGGGCGATGGCGGTCGCGCGCGACGTGAAGCCGACGGTCATCCTGCAGGATCTCGTGATGCCGGAGATCGACGGCCTCGATCTCGTGCGCGCCTGGCGCGCGGACCCCCGCACCGCACGCGTGCCGATCATCGTGCTGTCCGCGAAGGAGGAGCCGATCGTCAAGCGCGAGGCGTTCATCGCCGGCGCGAACGACTATCTGGTGAAGCTTCCCGACGCGATGGAGCTGACCGCGCGCATCCGCTATCACTCGAATTCGTACCTGATGTCGCGGCAACGCGACGAGGCGCTCGATTTCCTGTCGCACGACATGCGTTCGCCGCAGACGTCGATCCTCGCGCTGCTGGACGTCTACCGGGCCGAGCACGGCGACATGCCGGCGATCATGGAGCGCATCGCCGGCCATGCACGGCGCGCGCTCGCGCTCGCCGACGGCTTCATCCACCTGACCCGTGCGCAGTCCGAACGGCGCGCGCACGAGGTCGTGAGTCTCAACGAGATCGTGCTCGACGCCGTCGACCAGCTGTGGGAGAAGGCGGCCGGGCTCGGCTGCCGGGTGAGCGCGTGCGTGCCCGATACCGCGTGCGTGACGATGGGCGACCGCATGATGCTGACGCGCGCGGTCGCGAACCTGATCGACAACGGGCTGAAGTATGGGCCGGCCGGGATGGACGTACATTGCACGCTGAGCGGCGAGGACGGCGCCTGGCTGATCGGCGTCGAGGATGCCGGCGCCGGCATCGCGCCGGAGCAGCGCACGGCCGCGACCGAGTCGTTCGTGCAGCTCGAATCCGCGCACGGCGCGGCGCGCAGCGGGTTCGGCCTCGGCCTCGCGTTCGTCCGCGCGACGGCGGCGCGGCATCGCGGCCAGATCCTGATGCGCAATACGGCGCGCGGCTTCATGGTCGCGCTCCGGCTGCCGGCGCAAGCGGAGCGATGATGTCGCGGCGCGGCCTGCCGGCGTCGCGCCGCCCGCGGGACCCCGATGCGCTCGTGGCGCGCCAACCGGCGCGCCAGGCGGGCGCGGATTTTTCAACGCTGAATTTAGAAAGCCCATAACGAACATGGCCACCTTGACGCCCCGCGCGACCAACGAAAGCCTGCATCCGACGATCGGCGCTGCCCGGCTGACGCTCGGCAATCGCATTCTGCTCAGCTTCGGCGTGCTGTTCGTGCTGATGCTGGCGACCGCCGGCGTGTCGTACGAGCGTCTGCGCGCGATCAACGCCGAAGCCGTCAGCATCGAGCGCGACTCGGTGCCCGGCGTCTATCTTGCGTCGTCGCTGCGCGGCGCGGTCAACGAGTCGTTCACGCTGCTGCAGCGCGGGGTCTTCGTCGACACCGAGTCCGACGCCGCGCAGCGCGATCTCGCGAAGATCGCCGACGCGCTGAAGGAAATCGAGTCGCTGTCGGTGGACTACCAGAACACGACGTTCCGCGACGACGACCGGCAGCGCTTCGCGGCGTTCCGCGGCGCCTACGATCACTACGTGCCGTTGCTGAACGAAGCGGTGCAGAACAGCCGCGCATCGCACGGCGAGGCGGTCGCCGCGTACGCGAAGACGCTGCCCGCATGGACCGAGGTCGTGCGCAACGCGAACGTGCTGGTGCAGGAGAACCGCAAGTTCGCCGAGCAGTCCGCGAGGATGATCCGCGAATCCGTGCAGGACACCGAGATCGTGCTCGCGACCGCGCTGGCGTTCATGCTGCTGTCCGCACTCGGGTTCGGCTACATGCTGTACCGCTCGGTCACCGTGCCGATGGCGCGGCTCGTCGAGGTGCACGACGTGATGCGCACCGGCAACCTGACCCATCGCCTCGATCTGCGCCGCCGCGACGAATTCGGCACGCTCGAGACCGGTTTCAACCGGATGGCCGACGAGCTGACCGAGCTGGTTTCGCGCGCGCAGCAGTCGTCGCTGCAGGTGACGACGTCGGTGGCCGAGATCGCGGCGACGTCGCGCGAGCAGCAGGCGACCGCCAACGAGACCGCGGCGACGACGACCGAGATCGGCGCGACGTCGCGCGAGATCTTCGCGACGTCGCGCGACCTGCTGCGCACGATGAACGAGGTGGCCGGCGTGGCCGAGCAGTCGGCGACGCTCGCGGGCGTGAGCCAGAGCGGGCTCACGCGGATGGGCGAGACGATGCGCAGCGTGATGGACGCGGCCGGCTCGGTGAACGCGAAGCTCGCGATCCTCAACGAGAAGGCGCTGAACATCAACCAGGTGGTCGCGACGATCACCAAGGTGGCCGACCAGACCAACCTGCTGTCGCTGAACGCGGCGATCGAGGCCGAGAAGGCCGGCGAGTACGGCCGCGGCTTCGCGGTCGTCGCGACCGAGATCCGCCGCCTGGCGGATCAGACGGCCGTCGCGACCTACGACATCGAGCAGACGGTGAAGGAGATCCAGTCGGCCGTGTCGGCGGGCGTGATGGGGATGGACAAGTTCTCCGAGGAAGTGCGCCGCGGGATGCTCGACGTGCAGCAGGTGGGCGGGCAGCTGTCGCAGATCATCGCCGAGGTGCAGACGCTCGCGCCGCGTTTCCAGATGGTCAACGAAGGGATGCAGACGCAGGCGAACGGCGCCGAGCAGATCACGCAGGCGCTGTCGCAACTGTCGGAAGCCGCGCAGCAGACGGCCGAGTCGCTGCGCCAGTCGTCGCAGGCGATCGACGACCTGACGCTCGTCGCGAACCAGTTGCGCACCAGCGTGTCGCGCTTCAAGGTCGACGCGTGACGCGCGCCGATCCGCAGCACGGCGCCCACGCGCTGTTCCTGATGTTCGAGCTCGACGGCGAGCGTTATGCGCTTGACGCGGCCGGCATCGACGAGGTGCTGCCGCTCGCCGTCATGAAGGCGGTGCCCGGCGCGCCCGACTGGATCGCCGGGCTGCTGATGCGCGGTGGCCAGCCGGTGCCGGTGATCGACGTGCCGATGCTGGCGCTCGGGCGGCGCGCGCAGGCGCTGCGCTCGACGCGGCTCGTGATGGTCCGCCATCGCTCCGGTCACGCCGATGGCGAGCGCACGATCGGCCTGATCGTCGAGCGGGCGACGCAGACGATGCGGATCGACCGCGCGGCGTTCCGCGCCAGCGGTGTATCGACCGCGCGCACGCGCTGGCTCGGGCGGGTCGCGAACACGCCCGACGGCGTCGTGCAGCAGCTGTCGGTGCCCGACCTGATCGACGACATGGCACGCCTGTATCTGTTCGACGGCCCGGCGGGCCACGGAGAGGAGTTCGCATGAACGCGTCCGAAGCGCGCTTTCGCGACTGGTTGCTGCGGGAGACCGGCATCGACACCGATTCGCTTGGCAACGATTTCCTGATGCGGGCGCTGACGGATCGCGTGCATGCGTGGCAGGCGGACGGCGAGCGCGTGCCGTCGGCCGCGCGCCCGCCCGTCACGCCGGAAGCGCTCGATGCGTACTGGCAGCAGCTCAACGCGTCGGCCGACGAACGGCGCGCGCTGATCGAGTTGTTCGTCGTCCCGGAAACGTGGTTCTTCCGCGACCGCGAAGCCTTCGCGACGCTCGCGCGGCAGGCCGCCGAACGGCTCGCCGCGATGCCCGGCCGCGTGATCCGCGTGCTGAGCGCGCCGTGCTCGACGGGCGAGGAGCCGTATTCGGCGGCGATGGCGTTGCTGGATGCGGGGCTCCCGCCGGGCAGCTTCGCGATCGACGCGATCGACCTCAGCGCGCGCGCGATCGAACAGGCCCGGCTCGGTTGTTACGGGCGCAATGCGTTCCGCGGGACGGCGACGGAGTTCCGTACGCGGTATTTCACGCCGACCCGCGATGGCTGGCTGCTCGACGAGCGCGTGCGCGCGTGCGTGCAGTTCAGTCACGCGAACCTCGTCGAACCGGCGGCCGACAACGGCATTCGCTACGACTTCGTGTTCTGCCGCAACGTGCTGATCTATTTCGACCGCGATGCGCAGGACCGCGTGATCCGCTCGCTCGACGCGCGTCTTGCCGACGACGGCATGCTGTTCGTCGGGCCGGCGGAGACGGGCGTCGCGATGCGGCACGGGATGCGCTCGGCGCGCGTGCCGCTGGCGTTCGCGTTTCGTCGCGAGCCGGCCGGCGCGGCGGCCGATGCAGGCGCGGCCCGGCCGGTTGCGCCGCTGTCCGCGGCGGCGCAGGACCGGCGCACGGAGCGCTTCACGCTCGCACCGCTCGCCGCGCCGCGCCCGGTGGTGGCCGTCGCGCCGCCGGGCTGGCTCGGCGACGTGCGCCAGTCGCTCGCGGCGGCGCAGCCCGTGCGGGCCGCCGCAGTCGACGCACGGGCCTCTCCGGCGGCGGCGACCGCCGTGGCGGCCGCACCGGCCTACGACGGCATCGCGCCGGCGATCGACGCTGCGCCGACGCTGGAGGATGCGCAGGCCCTGGCGAACGCGGGCGCGTTCGACGCGGCCGAGCGCGTGCTCGCGCAGTTCTCGGCGCGTGTCGGCCCGCATGCCGATGCGTTCTACCTGAACGGACTGATCGCCGATGCGCGCGGGCACGCCGCGGAAGCGAGCGACTTTTACCGCAAGGCGCTGTACCTGCGCCCCACGCATCACGAGGCGCTGACGCATCTCGCGACGCTGCTCGACGTCGGCGGCGATCGCGCGGGCGCGCAATGGCTGCTCGAACGCGCCCGGCGTTCGGCCGGCTGACACGACGACGGGAAATGGGACCGACACCGCGATGACCAGAGGAACCCTTGACGTCCTCCTCCGCTTAAAGGCGGAAGATTCCCACACCTGGCGATGCACGTCCGCATCGGAGAATGTTCAGCGCAGCGTTGGTATCTCGATCATGCTCGACACCACAGTCACTGCAGGTCCACTCTCTTATTCTCAGTCCCGCGATACCTTTCGGCCGCGTCGTGCTGTCTTTCGACCCGCACGACGAACAGGACTGGGTCGAACCGCTTTCGTCGACTTCATCGAACGTGACTCCGTGCGCCATCGCTTTGTAACGGAGCTTGTTTCGGAAGGACGACCAGGACGCGTCGTAGACGCTCTTCGCCATCCTGGTTCTGGCGAGTTTTGCGGCCGACACGTTGCCGACCGCGATGTAATCGAAGCGCCGCACCAGATCGAGCGCGAGCTTGTGTTGGAAATCGGCACGGGCGTTCGTCACTTTGGCGTGCAACTTCGCGATATGCCGCCTGTGTTTTCGCGCCCGTTGCGCTTTCGCGAGTTTCTCGGCCGCGCATCGACCGAACCGATCGTTAGGCAGCTTCTCGCCGGTCGAAAGTGTGGCGAAGTCTTTCAAGCCGAGATCGATGCCGACACCGGAACGGATAGGTCGGGCCAGTACATCGGGCATCTCGATCACGATGTTGAGAAACCAGTTGCCGCGTGCATCCTGCGCGAAGTTGGTTCCATCCTTGATCTTGCCTTCGGGAAGCGGTCGGCTGTTGAACACGCGGAAGGTGTTGCCGGCGAAACGAAACGCGTCGCCCTCGCGCTTCAAGTCACGCCCCTTCAGCGGCACCCAGCCCAGCGATTTCCTGCCGCGATAGCGCAGGTAGGGCCGACGGTGCTGGCTGCGCGACTTCGCGTATTGCTCGCACGCCGCGTTGATCGTGCCGGAATGAATACCAAGTTCCTTGCTACTCCCGGTCGTCAGCACGTTCAGGTCAAACCCGGTCGGCCACTTCTTGCTCCACTTGAGCGCGTGCTTCTGCGTGTCGTTGCAGAAGTTCCAGACGTAGTTCACCGCACGGCTCTGCTTGTTGAGCAGTCCGTTGAGCGACTTCACCCGGTAGCGGTAGACAAGGATCATGCCGGTGATCCTAACTCGTGGAAGAAGCTGCCTGTCAACAGCACGCCTTTCCTTCCCGCCATCAATGGCGGGGTCTCTCGGAGAAAATTCTGATGAACCGCGCCGCTGCCACTGACGACGCGACGCTCGACGTCGACGATTGCTGGAACCGGATCGGCACGCGCGGCGACCGCTCGTGCGAGCGGCTGAACGACTGCCTGCGCTGCCTGAACTGCCCGGTCTACGCGTCGCACGCGGCGAAGCTGCTCGAGCGTCCGCTCGACGTGGCCGAGATGGCGGACGTCACGCGCCGGATGAGCGCGTTCGGCACGGCGCGTGCGGGCGACGACGACGGCGATACGCACCATGCGGCGCTTGCGTTTCGGGTGGCCGACGAATGGCTCGCGCTGCCGATCGGCGTGCTGCGCGAGATCGCCGGCACGCGCCCGATCCATTCGCTGCCGTATCGCCGCCATTCGGCCGTGCGCGGCGTGGTCAACATCCGCGGCACGCTGCGCATCGCGATCTCGATCGGCGCGCTGCTCGGCCTCGATGCCGGCAACGCCCGCCGCGGTAGCGACGACGGCCGTTTCACGCGGCTGCTGGTGGCCGCGCACCAGGGCGAGCCGGTGGTGTTTCCGGTCGACGAAGTCGAGGGCGTGCTGCGCTTCGGCACGTCCGATTGGGTGCCGGTGCCCGCGACGGTCGGGCGCGCGAGCGCCGGCCTGTCGCGCGGCGTGCTGTCGTGGCGCGGCAAGTCGGTGGGCCTGCTCGACGACGATCGTCTGTTCGACGCCGTGACACGGAGCATGCGATGAGCGGCGATGACGACCTGAGCCACTTGTCGCTGCTCGAGCTGTATCGCGAGGAGACGCGCACGCAGACCCAGGCGCTGTCGGAGCGGCTGCTCGCGCTCGAATCGGGCGAGCCCGATTCCGTCGCGCTCGAAGCGTGCATGCGCGCCGCGCATTCGCTGAAGGGCGCCGCGCGGATCGTCGGCGTGCCGCTCGGCGTCGAGATCGCCGGGCGGATGGAGGAGTGCTTCGTCGCCGCGCAGGCCGGCACGATCGCGCTGACGGCCACGCACGTCGACGTGCTGCTGGCCGGCGTCGATTTGCTGGTGCGCGTCGGCGATCCGCAGGGGCAGCCCGTGTCGCAGGCCGAGATCGACGTGTTCGCGGCGGCGCTCACGGGCGCCGACGGTGCGCAGACGATGCAGGCGCCGGCCGCGGTGCCGCCGCCGGTGCCGCCGTCGTTCGTGCCGTATCGCGATCATGACGGCGCCGCGAACGAGCCGGTCGGCGCGGGTGCCGCGGTGCCGCCGCTCGCCGTGTCGGGCGCGGTGCCCGATCCGGTCCAGGCCGGCCGCGTGGCGGGCGCCGGCGCGATGCGCCGCGTGCGCGCCGATACGCTGAACCGGCTGCTGAGCCTGTCCGGCGAATCGCTGGTCGAATCGCGCTGGCTCAAGCCGTTCGCCGAATCGATGCTGCGCGTGAAGCGCGCGCAGCGCGACGCGGCCCGTTCGCTCGACCTGATGGTCGAGCAGTTCGCCGACGATCTCGACGCCGGCATGCTCGCGTCGATGAACGAAGTGCGGCACATGCTCAACGACCTGCAGCGCTCGCTCGCCGAACGCATGGACGAATTCGACCGCTTCGAGCGGCGCAGCACGCATATCGCCGAGCAGTTGTACGACGAGGCGCTGCAGTGCCGGATGCGGCCGTTCGGCGACGCGACGCGCGCGTATCCGCGCATCGTTCGCGATCTCGCGCGCTCGCTCGGCAAGCAGGTGCGTTTCTCGATCGTCGGCGAAGGCACGCAGGTCGATCGCGACATCCTAGACCTGCTCGACGCGCCGCTCGGCCACCTGCTGCGCAACGCGATCGACCACGGCGTCGATTCGCCCGACGCGCGGCGGGCGCGCGGCAAGCCGGCCGAGGCGAGCGTCACGCTCGAGGCGCGCCACAGCGCCGGCTCGCTGCTCGTCAGCGTGATCGACGACGGGCCGGGCGTCGACATGGACGCGCTGCGCGCGGCCGTCGTGCGCCAGCGCCTGACCGACGACGAGACGGCCGCGCGGCTGTCCGACCCCGAATTGCTCGAATTCCTGCTGCTGCCCGGCTTCTCGATGCGCGATGCGGTGACCGACGTATCGGGGCGCGGCGTCGGCCTCGATGCGGTGCAGGAGATGGTGCGCGGCGTGCGCGGCGCGGTGCGGATCTTCAACGAGCCGGGCGCCGGCATGCGCTTCGTGCTGCAGTTGCCGCTCACGCTGTCGGTGATCCGCAGCCTGCTCGTCGAGGTCGGCGGCGAGCCGTATGCGTTCCCGCTCGCGCATGTGCGCCGCACGCTCGAACTCTCGCACGACGACATCGACGTGCTCGAAGGGCAGCCGCATTTTCCGTTCGACGGCCGGCGCGCGGGCCTCGTCGCCGCGCACCAGTTGCTCGACGCGGGCGAACCCGACGTGGCCCGCGCCAGTACGGCGGTCGTGGTCGTCGGCGCCGAACCCGAGCTGTACGGCGTCGCGGTCGACCGCTTCCTCGGCGAACGGATGCTCGTCGTGCAGCCGCTCGACAGCCGCCTGCACAAGATCCAGAACATCGCGGCCGGCGCGTTGCTCGAGAACGGCGACCCGGTGCTGATCGTCGACGTCGAGGACCTGATCCGCTCGGTCGACAAGCTCGTGCGCGGCGGCCAGCTCGCGCGGGTCACGCGCGATCCGCAGCTTGCGCTGGCCGACCGGCGCCGCCGCGTGCTCGTCGTCGACGATTCGCTGACGGTGCGCGAGCTCGAACGCAAGCTGCTGGAAAAGCGCGGCTACGACGTGACGGTCGCGGTCGACGGGATGGAAGGGTGGAACGCGGTGCGCAGCGATGCGTTCGATCTCGTCGTGACCGACGTCGACATGCCGCGCATGGACGGAATCGAACTCGTCACGCTGATCAAGAGCGACCCGATGCTCAAGCGCGTGCCGGTGATGATCGTGTCGTACAAGGATCGCGACGAGGATCGCCGCCGCGGGCTCGACGCCGGCGCCGACTACTACCTCGCGAAGAGCAGCTTCCACGACGAAGCGCTGCTCGATGCCGTGCACGACCTGATCGGGGACGCACGGGGATGAACATCGGCATCGTCAACGACCTGCCGCTGGCCGTGGAGGCGCTGCGCCGCGTGATCGCGCTGCGCGCGGACCATCGCGTGCTGTGGGTGGCGACCGATGGCGACGAGGCGGTGGATTTCTGCGTCGCGCAGCCGCCCGACGTCGTGCTGATGGATCTCGTGATGCCGAAGGTCGACGGCGTCGCCGCGACGCGCCGGATCATGGCGCGCGCGCCGTGCGCGATCCTGATCGTGACCGCGAGCGTCAGCGCGAACACATCGTCGGTGTACGAGGCGATGGGCGCCGGCGCGCTCGATGCGGTCGATACGCCGACGCTCGCGCTCGGGCTGTCGACCAACGCGTCGCCGCAGGCGCTGCTCGCGAAGATCGACCAGATCGGCCGGCTGCTCGAAAGCCGCACCGCGGCGCTCGTGCCGCCGGGGCCCGCGCCCGCGCGCGGACAGCCGACGCTCGTCGCGATCGGTGCGTCGGCGGGTGGGCCGACCGCGCTCACCGCGCTGCTGCGCGCGCTGCCGGCCGACTTCCCGGCCGCGATCGTGATCGTCCAGCACGTCGACCAGGCCTTCGCGTACGGGATGGCCGAATGGCTCGACGGCTATACGCGGCTGCCGGTGCGCGTCGCGCGGCAGGGCACTGTGCCGGAAGCCGGCACGGTGCTGCTCGCGGCGACCAACGACCATCTGATGCTGTCGCCGCGCGGCGTGCTCGGCTATACGCGGCATCCGGTCGAAACGCCGTACCGGCCGTCGATCGACGTGTTCTTCAACAGCGTCGCGGACGGCTGGCAGGGCGACGCGCTCGGCGTGCTGCTGACGGGCATGGGGCGCGACGGCGCGCTCGGCCTGAAGGCGATGCGGGCGAAGGGCTGCTACACGATCGCGCAGGATGAAGCGACCAGCGCCGTGTACGGGATGCCGAAGGCGGCCGCGGCGGTCGGCGCGGCGGCGGCGATCCTGCCGCTCGAGCAGATCGCGCCGCAGTTGATCGCGCGGATCGCGCTCGCGCCGCGCGACTGACCGCGCCTCGGGCAGGGGCCGGCGCTGCGTGGCGTGCCGGCGCCGCATTGCGTGCGTGGCGCGGCGTCGCGTACAATTGCGGCCTGCGGAGATGGCATGCCTCCCTGCGGTCGTTCCCGGCGCGTCGCGCGCGGGTGCGGCCCTCAACCGCCGGTTTGCCCGGCTGATGATGCCTGCGTGTTCCTGGGTCGTCAGGAGGTCGCAGGCCGTCCATCCGGTATTCTGCCGCCCAGGTTTTGATGTTCCGTCGAATCTGGAAATCATGTTTTTCACCACTTCTGCCGATCTTTTCGCAACCGTGCGCTACGTGTGCCGCTGGCTCGCGCTTTCCGCGCTGCTCGGCGTGCTCGCCGGCACGGCTTCCGCGCTGTTCCTGATCGCGCTCGACTGGGCGACCGGTACGCGCGTCGCGCATCCGTGGCTGCTGTGGGGGCTGCCGGCCGCCGGTTTCGCAACCGGCTGGATCTACCATCGCTTCGGCCAGTCGGTCGCGCGCGGCAACAACCTGCTGATCGACGAGATTCACGACCCGAAGGCGCTCGTGCCGAAGCGGATGGCGCCGCTCGTGCTCGTCGCCACCGTCGTCACGCACCTGTTCGGCGGATCGGCCGGCCGCGAGGGCACGGCCGTGCAGATGGGCGGCGCGCTCGCCGATCGCGTCACGCACGTGCTCCGTCTCGATCGCGAGCATCGCCGCGTGTTGCTGATGGGCGGCATCGCGGCTGGTTTCTCGTCGGTGTTCGGCACGCCGCTCGCGGGCGCCGTGTTCGGGCTCGAGGTGCTCGCGATCGGGCGCCTGCGCTACGACGCGCTGCTGACCTGCGTCGCGTCGGCGATCGTCGCGGACGTCGTGTGCCGCGCGTGGGGCGTCCATCACACGGCCTATGCGATTCCGTTCGTGCCGGCCGTATCGGCGACCGGGCTGGCCGTGACGGTCGTCGCGGGCATCGCGTTCGGCGTGGTCGGGCGGCTGTTCGCGTTCGCGACGCATGCGCTGACCGCGTGGTTTCGCCGCGTGATCCGCCATGCGCCGCTGCAGCCGGTGCTCGGTGGCCTGCTGGTTGCGGTGGCCGCGACCGTGCTGAACGTGCCGCAGTATCTCGGCCTCGGCATCCCGACGATCGAAGCGGCGTTTCACGGCCCGCTGCCGCCTTACGATTTCGCGGGCAAGTTCGCGTTCACCGTCGTCACGCTCGCGTCCGGGTTCAAGGGCGGCGAGGTGACGCCGCTGTTCTACATCGGCGCGACGCTCGGCAACGCGCTCGGCCAGGTGCTGGCGCTGCCGGTGCCCGTGCTCGCGGGGCTCGGCTTCGTCGCGGTGTTCGCGGGCGCGGCGAACACGCCGATCGCGTCGACGATCATGGCGATCGAACTGTTCGGCGCGGATATCGGCGTGTATGCGATCGTCGCCTGTGTCGTCGCGTATCTGTTTTCCGGGCACGCGGGGATTTATCGCGCGCAACGCGTGGCGGTGGGGAAGGGCGCGCGGGTGGAGGCGGAGTGAAGCGGGGGCGCGGTCGATGTGGTTCGATCGCGGCGGCGCGACGCGATACCCGGGATGCAAGCAACGACCGACGGAGACCCGATGACGCTGGACGACTTTCTGAACGAAGCGAAGCAGCTTGCGCGGCCGTGCCGTCAGTACCGCTTCGCGGACGACGGTGAACCCGTCGCCGGGTACTGGCACGGGATCGGTGACGGCGTGTTGTGCATGTCCGTCGAGCACGACGGCAACTGGTTGAACGTGTATCTCGACGAAAGCGGCACGTCGGGCCACGTGGAGACCTCCACGCAACCTGTGCGCTCCGCCCACCCGCTGTGTCGATCCGACGCGATGTCGCTGCCGCCGGTCGACGCGGTGTTCCGCTTCGGTTCCGCCGCGATCGGCGCGTACCTCGACGCACACGGCTGGCAGCGCGACTGGGGATTCAACGGCAACTTCAAGGGCGCGGCCGCGCACGACTACGAGCGCGCATGGATGGCGCAATGCCCACTCTACACAGGCGACGTGGTGGCCGTCGTGGGCGGCTGGAGCATGCCATGGCCCGACGACGACTGGCATGAACTGATCGATCTCGAACTCGTCCTGTGGACGTTCGAGGAATCGGAGCCGTGGGTCGAGGTGTTCTTCGACGGAAGCCGGTACTCGGTGATCCAGCGGATCACCTAGCACGCGGGCATCGCGCTTACTGCTTCGGCAGCCGCGCGACATTGCGCGCGAGCAGTTCCTCGATATCGATACCTTTTTCCGCGAGCAGCGCGGTGACGACGCCGTTCAATTCGCCGAGCGTTTCCTTGACCGACTCGCGAATCGTATCCACGACGACCTGCGTGCTGCGCTCGATCTCGATGTTGACCTTATCGCTCACGCCCTTCGCATCGAACGTGGTCGCGCGGCGCGTTTCCGGAATCAGCCAGACGTCGAACCAGCCTTCGTCGCGATTGACGTCCGACACGGTGAGGCTGCAGCCGTTGATCGCGATGTAGCCTTTCGCGAACACATAGCGCTTGAATTCGGCCGGCACGCCGATGCGGATCATCCGGTTGTGCTCGGACGACGCAATGTGCGCGATGGTCCCCGTGAAATCGACATGACCGGACAGCGGATGCCCGCCGATTTCCGCGCCGTCCTTCGCGGCCCGCTCGACGTTGACGCGCGCGCCGGTCGTTAGATCGGCCAGCGTGGTGATTCGCAGGCTCGGCAGCATCACGTCGAAGTCGATCAGCACCGGCGAATGGATGGTCGTCACGGTCAGGCACACGCCATCGACCGACACGCTCGCGCCGATCTCGATATCGTCGGTGAACCGTTCGGGGAACGCGATGCTGAACGTTCTCAGCTCGCCGTGATCCTTGATGGCGTCGATGGTGCCAACGCCCTGAACAATGCCTGTGAACATGATCGATCCCTCGTCGCAAATTTCCTGGCCGACATGATAAGTGATCCCGCTGCCGGACACGCCGCGGCATGCGGGTGCGCACCGGCGCGCACCGGCCACGGATACAAAAAAGGCCGTGCGCGTGGCACGGCCTCGACCCAAATTAGCGGGTTCCGCTGGTTGGCCGACGCGACCCGGCGGCGATGACCGCGCCGCCGGGCCACATCGTGATGCGCTTGCATCAAACCCTCGCCGGCTCTCCCAGCGCGCCGGCATCGCGATCCGCCATGGGTCGCGGCGAATCGGCGAGCCCCTTCGCGAGCTCCAGCGCCTGCCGCTCGAACAGCCGGCGATAGATGCCGCCGTCGATGCGGATCAGCGCGTCGTGATTGCCTTCCTCGATCACCTTGCCGCGATCGAGCACCAGCAGCCGGTCGAGCGCGCGCACGGTCGACAGCCGGTGCGCGACGACGAGCGTCGTGCGGCCGACCATCAGCCGCTCCATCGCCTGCTGGATCAGCAGCTCGCTTTCGCTGTCGAGGCTCGACGTCGCTTCGTCGAGGATCAGGATCGGCGCATCGGCGAGGAACGCGCGGGCGATCGCGACGCGCTGGCGCTCGCCGCCCGACAGCTTGATCCCGCGTTCGCCGACGAGCGTGTCATAGCCGTCCGGCAGCGCGGCGATGAAGTCGTGCGCGCTCGCCAGACGCGCGGCGCGCTCGATGTCGGCGCGGCTCGCATCGGGGCGCGCATACGCGATGTTCTCCGCGAGCGTGCGATGGAACAGCACGGGCTCCTGCTGGACGATCGCGATCTGGCTGCGCAGCGAATCCTGCCGCACTTGCGCGATGTCCTGGCCGTCGATCGTGATGCGGCCGCCCGACACGTCGTACAGGCGCTGGATCAGCTTGATGAACGTCGTCTTGCCCGAGCCGGAATGGCCGACGAGGCCCACGCGCTCGCCGGGCGCGATCCGCATCGAGAAATCGTCGTACAGCGGCACCGGATGGTTGCCGTAGCGGAACGTCACGTGTTCGAAGCGGATCTCGCCTTGCCCGATCCGGATCGCCGGCGCGCCGGGGCGATCATCGATGCCGAGCGGCTGACGTTCGAGCGCGACGAGTTCTTCCATGTCGTTCACCGAGCGCTGCAGGTTGCGGATGTGCATGCCGACGTCGCGCAGGTAACCCTGCAGCATGAAGAACATCGTCAGCGCGAACGCGATGTCGCCGACGCTCGCCTCGTCGTTCATCCACAGCCGCAGCGCGACGCCGATCATCGCGGCCTGCATCGCGACGAGCATCGCACCCTGCAGCCCGCCGTTGAACGTGCCGCGCACCCACGTGCGGCGCGTGCGCTGCCGCCACTTGCCGATCACGCGTGCGAGCCGCGCTTCCTCGCGCGTTTCCGCGCCGAACGCCTTGACGACCGCGTTGCAGCTCACGGCGTCGGCGAGCGCGCCGCCCATGCGCGTATCCCACAGGTTGCCGAGGCGGGCGGCCGGCGCCACGATGCCGAGCGACACCGCGACCGTCACCGCGATGTACAGCAGCGAACCCGCGCCGACGACGAGCCCCATCACCGGCCAGTGCGTGCCGAGCAGCACGGTCGCGCCGACCAGCATCGCGACCGACGGCAGCAGCGCGATCAGCACGGTGTCGTTGAGCAGGTCGAGCGCCCAGATTCCGCGCGTGATCTTGCGCACGGTCGAACCCGCGAAGCTGTTCGCGTGCCAGTCGGTCGAGAAGCGCTGCACGCGGTGGAACGACGCGGCGGCGATCTCGCTCATCATCTTCAGCGTGAGCGTGATGATGTTCAGGTAGACGCCCTGGCGCAGCACCGTCGCGCCGATGCCGAGCGCGGCGAGCGTGCCGAACGCGACGAGGGCCGAATGCCACGCGGCGGCGCGGTCGGTCAGGCCGGTCGACAGCGCGTCGACGAGGCGGCCGGCGAACAGCGGCGTGAGGACGTCTGCGAGCGCGGCGAGCAGCGCGAGGCTCGCGACCGTGGCGATGCGCGCCGGCTGCTGGCGCCAGTAACGGATGGTGAAGCCGAAGACGGCCTGGAATGCGTGGCCGCCCAGATGGGAGGTTTTTCTGGTCATGTATCGTTGCCCGGCGCATCGCGCGACGGGACTTTCCGGTTCGGAGAACGTCGAAAACGCAACAGCCGGGCCGCGCGACACACGCGGGGCGGAACGAAACGGGCTGTCGGGAAGAGCGCGGCTGACGGGTTAGCGGAAAACTCGGGAGCCGGCGCGGACGGCGGGCTGGATCAGCTGCGCCGTGGGACCACGTTCGGGAAGGTTGCTGGCATTCGGAACATCTGCACCTCCCTGAAGTGAACGGTTGAATGAAAGGACGCCGAAAAGACGTGCAGCGATTCTATCAGGACAGTCGCGGGCGCCGCAATGTCTGACGAATGCGGCGTTGCTGCGTCGATACGGTTAGTATTCAGGGTTTTGGCCCCTTTTCGCGTACGTTGCGCGAGGGCGGGCACGGAGCCGGTGCGCGCATCGATTACACTTCCGCGTCCGCGGCGCGCGACGACGCGCGGCCGCCCGGCTTTACTGCGAACCATTCCCGAGGAAACGATGAGCGACGTTCAGCAAGGCATCCTGGCTCCGATCGATACGGCAGCCCGATACCTCACTTTCACGATGTCGAACGACGGCAATGTCGCCGCGGCGCTGGCCGCGCTGCGCGAGATCGTCGACGGACGCGACACGGTGGTCGGTTTCGGACGCGCGCTGGCCGCCTATCTCGGACACCCGGTGCCGGGCCTGACCGACTATCCGGCGTTCTCGGTGAACGACCGCACGCTGCCGGCGACGCCGGCCGACGTGTGGGTCTGGCTGCGCTCGGACGACCGCGGCGAGATCGTGCTGCGCGCGCGGGCGATCGAACGCGCGCTCGCGCCGGCGTTCGCGCTGCAGGAGGCCGTCGACGGCTTCCGCTATTCGAACGATCGCGACCTGTCCGGCTACGAGGACGGCACCGAGAATCCGGAAGGCGACGACGCGGTGGCCGCGGCGATCGTCGCGGGGCAGGGTGCCGGGCTCGACGGCTCGAGCTTCGTCGCGGTGCAGCAGTGGGTGCACGACTTCGACCGGATGGAGCGTATTCCCTCGGGCGAGATGGATCACATCGTCGGGCGCCGCCGTTCGGACAACGAGGAACTCGACGACGCGCCCGAATTCGCGCACGTGAAGCGCACCGCGCAGGAAAGCTTCGCGCCCGAGGCGTTCATGCTGCGCCGTTCGTCGCCGTGGTCGGACACGCGCCGGGCGGGCCTGTACTTCGTCGCGTTCGGCTGCTCGTTCCGCGCGTTCGACGTGCAGATGCGCCGGATGAGCGGCGCGGAAGACGGGATCGTCGACGGGCTGTTCCGCTTCACGCGGCCGCTGACGGGCGCGTATTTCTGGTGCCCGCCGATGAAGGACGGCAAGCTGGACCTCGCCGCGCTCGGACTGTAAGCGCCGGGCAGGATCGACGAACGGGCGGGCCGCGCTGGATGCGCGGCCCGCCCGTTTCGTTTTTCAAGCTTTCGAGCGGCAGTGCGACGGTGCCCGCCGCTGCGTCAGTTCAACGTCGTGTCGATCCGCGTGCCGCGCTTGATGAACTGCGTCACCGGGGTTTTCTCGCAGATTTCCGCGAGACGCTGGCGTTGCGCGTCGTCGAGCGGGCCGTCGAGCGTCACGACGCGGCGCACGTATTGCACGCCTTCGCGATCGGCATGCAGTTCGGTGCGCACGGCGATGCGCACGGCCGGCCACGTCTTGCGCTGCATGTACATGCGCAGCGTCGCGGCCGTGCATTGCGCGAGCCCGGCCAGCACGAACTCGTACGGCGCCGGCCCGCGATCCTGGCCGCCTTCGCGCGGCGCTTCGTCGCCGGTCAACGCGTGCGTGCCGGCCTGCAACTGGACGACGTAGTCGGGCGCGTCGGCATCGAGGACGGCGGCGGCGTGGATGAGCGACATGGCAGGTCTCCGGTAAGCGAATAAAGGAAAGGGGGCGCCGCGTGGCGGCGTGCAGCCGCCAGCATACCGTTCCGGCCGCGCGGGCGTGCGCCGCGTGCTACGCGTCGACGATGCCGGCGCTGCTGCGCACGAGCGCGGCGATGCGTTCGCGCACCCACTGATGCGCGCGGTCGGTGTCGCGCGACTCGTGCCAGTACGCGAGCAGCGGGAACGGCTTGAGCCGCAGCGGCAACGGCCGCACGGCGATCGGCAGCAGCGCGGCCATGCGCAGCGCATAGGTGTGCGGCAGCGTGACGAGCAGGTTGCCGGCCGCGGCGATCTGGCAGGCGGCGAAATAGTGCTGGCAGGTGAGCCGGATGTCGCGAAAGCGCCCGTCGTTGCCGAGCAGGACGTCGAGCGATTGCGGCTCGCCGAGCGACGATACGGCGATATGCTTCGCCGCGAAATAGTCGCCGCGTCGCAGCGGGTCGCGCGCCAGAGGATGATCGCGGCGCAGCGCGACGACGAGCGAATCGTCGAGCAGATGTTCGGTGGCGATGCGCGGGCCGGTCTGCACGCGGCGATCGACGACGAGATCGAGGTTGCCCGACGCGAGTTCGCGTTCGATGTCCGGCACCGCGATGCGGCGGCTGACGAGCCGCAGGCCGGGCGCTTCGTCGGCGAACGCGGCGACGATGCGCGGCAATGCGATGGATTCGAGCACGTCGCGGATGCCGACCGCGATGCTCAGGTCGAGCGTCGCGGGATCGAGCGCGGACGGATCGCGCGCGGTGCCTTGCAGCCCTTTCAGGTGTAACTGCACGTCCGCGATGATCGATCGCGTGCGCTCGGTCGGCACGACGCGGTTGCCCTGGCGCACGAATAGCGGATCGTCGAAATGCGCGCGCAGCCGGTTGAGCGCATGCGTGACGGCCGGTTGCGTCAGATGCAGCGCACGGGCGGCCGCGCCGATGCCGCCGTGCACGTAGACGGCGTCGAGCACGCGAAACAGGTTCAGGTCGAGACGATGATCGGCGGGCACGGAGCGCGGACGGCGTGGTGAAGGACGGACCGATTCTAAAGGATACGCAGGCAGCGGATGCGCGGGTTGGCATACGCGGCGATCGCGTGCGTTCGATGCATGTCGATACCGTTCGCGCCGATACGCGAGCGTCCGTTTTGCCGATGTGCGACGCAATCGAGCACGCACCTTGTTGAGCATGACGGCCGCAATAATCGGCCGCATCGCATACGCGATTCTGCGGCGGCATACCAGCGGCGCGTAGCAGCCTGTAGTAATCCGCCATCATGCTGTCCCCGTCGGCCATTTCGCGCCAAAGGCGCTACCCGTTCGGCTAAGATGCCGTCGCTTCATATTTCGGGATAGCCGTCCTGTCGCACGCATTCAAACCAAATATAAGCCTGACAGTTCGACGGTATTAGAAGAAGTCGAACAAGTCGGGGGCTTGGCCAGTGAATGCAGCAGATCAGCGGTGGGTCATTATCTATTTGAGTACGGGGTTTTCGTTGGCCCAGGCCGCGCGTCTTGGCGAGGCCTTCAACCTGGCGAATCGCCTGCATGGATACGGCGTGGATTATCAGCTCAAGTACGTATCCGAAAGCGGGGGACTATTGCAGTCGTCGTCCGGCGTGAGAATCGCGGCCGATCCGTTCGGAGACGAACACAGTCGCCGTGCGTGCGCGTTCTTTCATCTTCATGGCGAGCGCGCGGCCGTCAATTGGGACGACGCATTGCAGCAGCGCCTGGCCGACGTTCGCCAGCATGCGCGCTGGATCGTCGATGCGATGGACCTGCCCGCGCTCGCCGCCGCGCGGCGGCCGTCGTCGATCGACGTGCGGCCCGGCAGGGCGCGGCGCCGCGCGCCCACGACGATCGAATCGCGGGCCGGCGAGACCGACGTGTTTGCCGCCGCGCTCGACATGTTCCGCGCCGACCTCGGCGACGGCGCCGCGCAGGAGATCGCCAGCAACATGATGCGGCCGGTCGAGCAGCGCTATGTTCAGTCGATGTGGGCGTTCCGCGAACTCAGCGCGAGCCCGTCGATCCGGATGTCCGCGCAGCGGCTGCGCGCGCAGAGCGTGAACCGCATCTCGATCGCCAACGCCGCGCAGGCGGCCGCGATGAGCGAGCGCAATTTCCTGCGACGCTTCAAGAAGGAAATCGGCGTGACGCCGACCGAGTTCGTCCAGCACGTGCGGCTCGAACGGGCGTGCCACATGCTGATCCATACGACGCTGCCGGCCGACAAGGTCGCGCGGCGCACCGGGTTCGGCAGCGGCGAGCGGCTCGCGAAGCTGTTTCGCCAGCGCCTGTTGATGTCGCCGACGGAATTTCGTGTCGCCGAGCGGGAAAGAATCCTCGCGCACGGCGCGGCGTCGTCCAATCCGGATGACGGAGCTGCCGCCGCGTGTTGCGACGGCGACGGGGCGAATTGCGACGCGTGCGCGGCGGCGCGCGAGAAAACGGGACGGATACCCGTAGAATCGTCGTGTCGCGACCTCGATTCCCGGTTTCCATGTCCTTCCTCCCCACTACCGCCACCGCCCCTTTCTGCCCGTCGGAAGTAAAGGGCAGCATCACGGTCGACGCCACCGCGCCGCGCTGGCAGAAGCTCAAGCGTTTCTTCGGCCCCGGCCTGCTGGTCGCGATCGGCTACATGGATCCCGGCAACTGGGCGACCGATATCCAGGCGGGCTCGCAGTTCGGCTATTCGCTGCTGTGGGTCGTCGCGTTCTCGAGCCTCGCGGCGATCTTCCTGCAGATGCTCGCGGCGCGGCTCGGCCTCGTCGCGGGCAAGGATCTCGCGCAGGCCAGCTACGACCGCTACGGCCGGTTCGGCCGCGTCGTGCAGTGGATCACCGCCGAAGTGTCGATCATCGCGTGCGACATCGCGGAAGTGCTCGGCTGCGCGCTCGCGTTCAAGCTGCTGCTCGGCGTGCCGCTCGCGTGGGGCGTCGTGCTCACCGCGCTCGACACGGTGATCGTGCTCGGCCTGCAGGGCAAGGGGGTCCGGCAGATCGAGGCGATCGTGCTGGGGCTGATCGCGACGATGGCGTTCTGCTTCGTCGCGCAGGTGGCGATCACGCCGCCCGACTGGCACGCGGTGGTGGGCGGCCTCGTACCGGGCGACCCGGGCCACGACCGCAAGGACGCGATCGTGCTCGCGCTCGGCATCGTCGGCGCGACGATCATGCCGCACAACCTGTACCTGCATTCGTCGGTCGTGCAGACGCGGCATGTGGTCGGCGGCGCGCGCGGCGTGATCCGCGACACGCTGGCGCTCGTGCGCATCGATACCTGCGTGTCGCTGTTCGTCGCGATGCTCGTCAACGCGGCGATCCTCGTCGTCGCGGGCGCCGCGTTTCATGCGACGGGCCAGCACAACGTGACCGACATCGAACAGGCGTACCGGCTGATCACGCCGATCGCCGGCGGCGCGGCCGCGCTGTTGTTCGGCATCGCGCTGCTCGCATCGGGGCAGAGCTCGACGCTGACCGGCACGATCGCCGGCCAGGTCATCATGGACGGTTTCCTGCATACGAAGATCCCGTGCTACCAGCGCCGGCTGATCACGCGCGGGCTCGCGCTCGTGCCGGCGCTGATCGGCGTGCTGTGGCTCGGCGACGGCTCGGTCGGGCGACTGCTCGTCTGGAGCCAGGTGCTGCTGAGCCTGCAGTTGCCGTTCGCGATGTGGCCGCTGATCCGCTCGGTCAGCGACCGCAATACGATGGGCGAACACGCGATCGGCCGCGGGATGCAGGTGGCCGCGTGGGCGCTGTTCGCCGTGATCACCGGCACGAACCTGCTGCTGATTACCGGTGTCGCGGGTTGATACAGCCTGTCACAGGCTGACACAGGCGTGCGGCGCGCATGCGGTAAACTGCCGCCTTTGGATCGACCCCGAAGTCCGTTATGTGGAGTGAAATCAGCAATATCGGCGATGCCGCGCTGACCTTGCCGATCGCGCTGACCTGCGCGGCATGGCTCGTGCTGACCGACTGGCGCCTCGCCGCCCGCTGGGGCGTGCTGCTGGCCGCCGGCATGGGGCTCGTCGGCGCGACGAAGATCCTGTACGCCGGATGCGGCGTCGAGCTTCCGCAATTCGATTTCCGCGTGATCAGCGGCCATACGATGCTGTCGACGTCCGTGTGGACGGTCGCGCTGTCGATGCTGTGGCAGGCGTTCCGGCCGGGCAAGGCGCCCGGCATCGCGGCCGGGCTGGCCGTCGGCGCGATCACGGCCGTCGCGCGCGTGTTCGATCATTCGCACACCGTGCCGGAAGTCGTCGTCGGCTGGATGCTCGGCGCGCTGGTCGCGCTGGTGTTCCTGCGCGGCTACGATGGCGCGCGGCAGCGCGCGTTTTCGCCGCGCGTCGCGGCGGCGTGCCTGCTGCTGGTGTCGGGCATCGCGTACGGGCACCGTGCGCCATTCCAGCAGATGATCGACACGCATTCGCCGCAGCTCTGCGCGTTCGTGCGCGCGCCGTCGGGCGACCGGTTCTGACCGGTACCGAAGGCGGGCCTTCGGCGCCGCCTTCCTGCCGCTGGCGTTCGTCCGGCGTTTTCCCGGGTTTTCCGGCGGGTCGCACGATGCCGCGCCGGTTCATTTTTCCGACTGCTTCCCCCTGTTTCCCCGGTCGAGGGGAGCGCAACGCCCGGTATCCCGAAAATCCGCCCGCTCGCCAGTCCGCCCGGTCGGCCCGCTTGGGCTCGCGCATCGACGCCGGTACGCGCTGGTCATGAACGATGTCTATGACCGGGCATAACGAATATTCATTTCATCGATTGGCGGCATTCGCGTACGCTGGCTGTCGTTCAACCGCGGATAGCCTGCCCGGCCGGGCAGGCATGCGTCGCGTTCATCGCGTTCATCTCGATATACTCGCGGAAACCGTGCGGCGCGTCGTCACGTCGGCGCACCGGCCACCGGCGCACGTCGACCGGCAGCGGGCCTGAAGGCACGGAAAGCCCGGACACCTCGTCGCGGCAACGTTCCGCGACGACGATTCAGACAGGAGCAGGCACATGACAATCGTTTCTCCGCGCCTCGCCGGCAAGTGCGCATACATCACGGGCGCCGCGGGCGGCCTCGGCCGCGCGATCGCGCGGCGGATGGTCGAGCAGGGTGCGCACGTGTTCGTGACCGACATCGCCGAAGCGGCGGTGCTCAACGCGCTCGCACAGGAACTCAACGCGGGCCGCGCGACGCCGGTCGCATTCGCCGCGACCCAGGACGTGCGCGACGAAGCGCGCTGGCAGACGCTGCTCGCACAGGCGACCGATGCGATGGGCGGGCTGTCGGTGCTCGTCAACAACGCGGGCGTCGGCTCGATCGGCTCGCCCGCGCAAATCGAGCTGGACGAATGGCGGCGCGTGATGGCGATCAACGTCGAGAGCATCGTGCTCGGCTGCAAGCATGCGCTGTCGTATCTGGCCGAGAGCCATCCCGCGTCGATCATCAACATCTCGTCGGTCGCGGCGTTCAAGGTCGAGCCGGATTTCACCGCGTACAACGCGTCGAAGGCGGCGGTCGCGTCGTTGACGAAGTCGGTTGCGATCGATTGCGCGCGCCGCGAGATCGACGTGCGCTGCAATTCGATTCACCCGGCGTTCATCCGCACGGGGATCGTCGAGCCGCTGTTCCAGTCGCTCGGCGAACGCGACGCGACGCGCAAGCTCGCGCGCGGCATTCCGCTGCGCCGGCTCGGCGAGCCTGACGACGTCGCGCATGCGGCCGTGTATCTCGCGTCCGACGAGAGCCGCTTCGTGACGGCCGCCGAACTCGTGATCGACGGCGGCATGTGCGCGGTCTGACGCGCATCCCGAACCACAACGATTGGAGGAGAACATCATGTCGACACCCGTGAATCGCCAACTGCTGCTGAAGACGCGCCCGGAAGGGCGGGTCGGCCGCGAACATTTTTCGCTCGTCGAGACGCCGGTGCCGGCGCTCGCCGACGGCGAGGTGCTCGTGCGCGTGCTGTATCTGTCGATGGACCCGACCAACCGCGTATGGATGAGCGACGTGCCGCAGTACCTGCCGCCCGTCGCGATCGGCGAGGTGATGCGCGCGCTCGGCATCGGCCGCGTGGTTGCGTCGCGCAACGCGGGGTTCGCGGAAGGCGATCTCGTGCAGGGGCTCGTCGGCTGGCAGGACTACGCGGTCGTGCCGGCCGAGCAGGCCGCGCAGCTCGTGAAGCTGCCCGCGCAGTCGGGCCTGCCGCTGCCGACGCTGCTCGGCGCGTGCGGGATGAGCGGGTTGACCGCGTACTACGGGCTGACCGACATCGCGCCGGTGCAGCCGGGCGAAACGCTCGTCGTGTCGGCGGCGGCCGGCTCGGTTGGCTCGATCGCCGGGCAGATCGGCAAGATCCACGGCGCACGGGTGGTCGGCATCGCGGGCGGCGCGGACAAGTGCCGCTACTTGACCGAGACGCTCGGCTTCGACGCGGCCGTCGACTACAAGGCCGACGATTTTCGTCAGCAACTGAAGGCGGCGACGCCGGACGGCGTGCACGTGAACTTCGAGAACGTTGGCGGCGAGGTGATGCGCGCGGTGCTGTCGCGGATGGTGATCGGCGGGCGCGTCGCGCTGTGCGGCGTGATCTCGAGCTACAACAGCGGCCGCGCGGCCGACGACGTCGGCGTGCTGATCTCGAAGCGGCTGACGATGCGCGGCTTCCTGATCCTCGACTACCGCAAGAGCCGCGAAGCCGTGCAGACGCTTTCCGGCTGGCTGCGCGACGGCCGGCTCAAGGCCGAGGAAACCGTGGCCGATGGGCTCGAAAACGCGCCGGACGTGCTGAACCGGCTGTTCGATGGCGACCATCGCGGCAAGCTCGTGCTGCGTGTCGATTCGGATGCGTGAGCCGCAGCGCTCGCACGCGCTGAGTCAGCGCTTCCGATAAATTCGAATTCGTCTGATTGCTGCTTGGGTCCTGATCCGTTAGTGTCCGGCGGAGTATTCCGCCGACATTTGGGAGGGCCTATTGACAGCGAGCATGGCTATCGTCAACGCAACCGCGCGCGCGGGCGTCAACATCCACCAGTTCTACAGCCTCGACATCAAGGGCAATCCCGCTGCCGCGCTGGCGGACATCTACGAGTTCGAGGGCGCGCGCGGAATTGGTGAGCCGACAAAGTACACCATCCAGTTCACCCATCCCCGCCATGACCTGTCGCGCGGCGAGTTTCTGAACAGGATCGGCACGTTCGTGATCCAGCCTCCGCCGCGCGACCGTTGGAGGCAGCCGGAAGACGCGCGACGTGTGCAAGGTGTCGTGACGGGATTCGCGCTGAAGGATACCCATCGCGACCAGTCCCTCTACGAGATTGTGCTGGAGTCTCGACTGGCCTTGCTTCGTCATGCACCGAAGTGCCGGTTCTTCTTGGACATGACCGTTCCCGATATCATCGAACAGATTCTCCGGGAACACGCGTTCAACAAAATTTTTGCCGGCTTTGAATTCACGTTGCACCGTACCTACCGCAAACGTAGCTTCGTGATGCAGTGGGGTGAGGACGACCTCGCGTTCATCACAAGACTGTGCCGCCGTTCGGGCATCTGGTTCGTATGCGAAGCGGGCGAGCGCTGCGAACAGGTGCGCTTCGGCGACGACTATGCGCACTACCGACGCGATCCCGACCGCCTGACGGTTGCCTACCGGCCGCACAGCGGGCTGGAATCCAGCGGCATCGAATCCGTCAATGAACTGCAGATGAGCGCAAGGACGCTGCCGGAGACTTATACGGTCCGCACGTTCAGCACGGAGGCGCAGCTTTCCGAACCGATCGAGGCAGTCAGCCCGATCCGTGAGGACCGCACCACCTATGGCGACGCATATACGTGGGGCACGCCGAACCAGAGCGTGGACGAGGCGAAGGAGGAAGCGCTGCTTCGGCGCGAGGCCGCGCTGGCCGAACAGGTCGAGTATCGCGGCGAGTGCGACATGCTGGACCTCACGCCCGGGTCGGTGTTGAAGTTGTCGAACCGGAAGCTGCCCGATGCGGAGCACGGTTTGCTGGTGGTCCGGATGGCATGTCGCGCGTCGCGCAAGCAGGCGTATCGCGTGAAGTTCGACGCGATTCCGTCCGACCGTCAATACCGGCTGCCGTTGAAGACGGAGACGTGGCCGAAGATTCACGGCGTCATCACGGGGACCATCGCGTCGTCGGGTGGCTGGAAAGACCCTTACCTGGACGGGCAGGGCGAATATATCGTTCACCTTCATCTGGACCGCGACACGCGGATGCCGGGTCTGCGAAGCTGCCCGATGCGTCTTGCCAAGCCATTCGCAGGACCGAATCAAACTGGCTTTCATTTTGGACTGGTCGAAGGCACCGTTGTTGGCGTGAGCTTCCTGTGGGGCTGCGTCGATTTGCCGTTCATCAGCCACGTGCTCCATACCGCGCAGCACACGGACCCGATCGTCTCGGGCGTTCCGTGGGGCACGCGCAATACCCTGCGGACCCGGTCGAACAACACCCTGGAGATGGACGACCGGGACGGTCGCGAACACATCAAGTTGGCGACCGAGCATGGCAAGACGCAACTGAATCTCGGCCACACCGTCGACCGTGACCAAAAGCCGCGTGGCGAAGGCTTCGAACTGCGCACGGACAATCGCGGACACGTGCGAGCGGGTGGCGGCATGTTCGTGTCGGCGGATCGGCAGGAGAAGGCGCGAGGGGAGCAGGCGGACATGCGTTCCGCGACCAACCAGTTCCAGTTGACGCAGGCGCATGCGAATGGGTTGGCGGAGGCTGCGCGGGTGGCGAAAGCCGAGATCGCGGACCTGAAGGCCGAAAACGCGTGGCTCAAAGATGAACTGGCGGGCCTGAAAAAGTCGGTCATCGCGCTGTCCGCGCCGGCCGGCATTGGCGTGGCGACTCCCGACCGCGTGATGGTGTCGGCGGGCAAGGACGTGAGCATCGCCACGTCGTCGCGATTCAACGTGAATGCGATACGGAATGTCGCCATCGCCGCAGGCGACGTGTTGTCGCTGTTCGCGCACCGGATGGGCATTCGCCTGTTCGCCGCACGCGGCAAGGTTCAGATTCAGGCGCAGTCGGACGCGATGGAACTGGTAGCACAACAGAACATGCAATTGAGCAGCGCGGCGGGCACGCTGACGGCGAACGCAGCCAATGGCGTTGTGCTCAGTGGCGGCGGCACGGCTTACGTCAAGGTGCAGGGCGATAACGTCGAGATTGGCGGTGCAGGAAGCCTGATTCTGAAGATCGTCGAGATTCAGAAGGAAGGTCCGGGCGCGCTGTCGTTGCCGTTGCCGAAGTTCGATCAAACCACGATGGCGAATGACGAGCGGTTCATCCTGAGCGACGGCGTGACCGGACGACCCATGAAGAACAAGCCGTACAAGATCCAACTGGCGGACGGTCGACTCGTGGAGGGCGTGACGAGCGCGAAGGGGGAAACGTCGTTGACGCCGAACGACATCGCACAGGGAATCAAGCTGATGCTGTCGAAGAACAACGACAACGGAGCTCGAGCAAATGGATGATTCAGTTAATCGGTCGGGCGATACGGCGAACACGCCGACCGAAACACAGCCGGAGCACTATCGGCATGAGGACGCAACCCGCATCGTGCCGATGCAGCGCGATCACCTGGGCCGGCCGTTCTGGGAATCGTACCTGACACCGACGGGCTATCAGGTGCGAGCCGAGGTGCGGATTCCCCCGCATTTGCCCGGTGTCGTCATCTTCGTGCACGGCGTGAATTCCGAGGGGGAGTGGTATGAGGCTGCAGAGCAGGCGTTGTGTCAAGGGCTCAATGAACGGCTAAATCGGAGTGATCTGAAGGCAAATGCCTACAGCACGACAGATGGTGAATATCCTGTCCCTAGGCATATCGCTAAGGGAGATCAAGGTAACTCGCCCGTGATCCGCTTCTACTGGGGCTACCGGGCGCAGAAAGGTCAGGAGAAGAACTGGCGGATCGCGTTGCGCGATCAGCAGGGTTCCGATTTTTGGGCGCCGGAATGTACGCCACACAAGGTTGAGGACCACCGCCAAAACACGCCGTGGTATTGGGGCGGCGGGCCATTCCAGAACGGCACCAACAACCTCCAGCAGCTTTGGAGTGAAAAAGGCTTCACGCGCACGATCTACGGCTTCGACTTGCAACGGCTCAACACGGAAGTGGAACGGCAGTTGCAGGATGCGCCACCGCGCGACTATTACGCGCACGCCGCACAGCGTTTGGCAAACCTGATCGACGAAATTCGAACCGAGTGCCCGCGCGACACGGTGACTGTGATGTCGCATAGTCAGGGCACCATGATTGCGATGGCTGCGACGGCCCTATGCAAGACTCGCGCGCCCGACGCATTGTTCGTGATGAACTCGCCTTTCGCGATGGATGACAAGACAACGGATGCGTTGACTTGCGGGAGCGAGCGACCGACCGCGCAGGCGCGCGTTAACACGTTCCGCCAGATTGCGAATCGCATCAAGCGGGACAAGCGGGTCTTCACCGCAGAAATGATGGAGCAATTGCACGTCGGTGCAACGCAGGACATGAATTTCTGGCGGCCGGACGTGAAGCTGCATTACGGCGTGCCGGAGCGCGACAATCACGGCCGCTTATACGTCTATTTCACGCCGCATGATCGGGTGATGGGTATCACGACGTTGCAAAGCATTGGCTGGCAAGGCATCGGCGATGAACTGCTGACGGAACTGGGCGATACCGTCAAGCAGCGGATGCTGGCGCGTGAAATGGCGGTGGGTGATGAATCAGGCGTTCGGCCATTCGGCACGTTGCCGCCGACCCCGGAGAACAAGTTGGTCCCTGGTGCGAAAACGACGGACTTCTGGAATGGCAATCGCGGGCCGGCTGGCGGGGTATTCGGTCTGACAAACCTGTGGGCGGTACCGAAGCCAAACCAGACCGTCACGATCAATGCGGAGCAGGTACCGAATCCGCTGACGGCGGAAGAGATGCGGGATTTTGAAGAGTCGCGCAAAGTCGCGCCGGAGTGGGGAAAGTTTGTTCCCGATCCGCTTGACCCGGAAAAGGGAAGGTATCTGGATCCCACCTTTCCCAACTTTGCCTCAATGTATGAACGCGAAGAATACAAAACACGCGAAGACGTGTATGCCAACAGCGGGCGCATGCGTTCACTCGAAACACAAGAGGAACTCCAGGAGCGGATCAACAATTACCGTCCCGAGCCGACCAATCACAGCACGCTTCCGTCGCATGCGGAGTTCATGAAACGGGTCGTGGCCTGGGACTTGCCGATTGGTTTTTGTGATGCTGCCGAGGACTGGGATTTCTGGGCTCGACTGATCAAGAAGGCTGACTGGACGCGAGGCTACGATCCGTACTTTACGGACGGTGTTCTCAAGGCTGTCGAAAAGCCGGACATGATCGACTGGAGCACAGTGGCGGAAGAAAAGAGCCGCGCCGACGCAAAACGAATCGAATGGGGGAATTCCAATGGTGCGTAACTTCGTCATTGTCGCGCTGCTGTTGCTGATGCAGGCCTGTAGTGCACCGCGCCCGTATTCGTTTAACCTCGCGGACTTTCTGAGCGCCAAGGAACTGCCTTACGACTCGTCACCCCAAGTCATTTACCGACTTGACGATCACCGGTTCGTGACGCTGGAGCGGTATCGTGATTGCTATCACGGCGAGACGTTCTATAACGATACGAAGGCGAACATTCGCAAGAAGATCGGAATTGGTTTGTTCGAGGATTTTCAAGGACGAATAGTCAACGCCGATCAGACAGGGATGAATATCGTACTGCCTCTTGCACTTCCACCTCGAATTTCATGCGGAGATCGAGGTTGTACCGTTCCGCTGTGGTACTCGACGGATGGCGGAGCGACTTTCCATCTTTTGACGTACATGCCTCATAGCTTCAAGCCGTTCGAGGATTCGAAGGACTATACGGTGGCGGTCACGAGCGACAAGCTGTTTATAGCCAAGAAATTCCAGTACAGAAGCGATCGCCCTGAATACGATCTAAACGTTCGACAATATACGCTTGCCCCGTTTGCTGATCGGAGCAAGCCTTATCAACCGATCGTTGAGTCGGATAGTGCATGGGCATCCAAGAAAAAGCTGATGCCGGACGGACTTCGCACTCCCTCCGGTCAAGACCGCATCACGTGCGATTCATCAATCAAGCCGACCAACCTGGATGCGCCGCTGGTGCGCTAATGTGCATCTCCCTCGCTGCAAGGAACGACATCATGAAAAATCCTGTTTATGGAAATCCCTATGGTGCGTAATCTCGTCATTGTCGGGCTGATGCTGATGATGCAGGCCTGTAGTACACAAAAGCCATATTCGTTTAACCTCGCGGACTTTCTGAGCGCCAAGGAACTGCCTTACGACTCGCCACCCCAAGTCATTTACCGACTTGACAATTACCGGTTCGTGACGCTGGAGCGGTATCGTGATTGCTATCACGGCGAGACCTTCTACAACGATACGAAAGCAGGTATCCGCAGGAAGCTTGGACGGGGTACCGTCGAGAATTTCCAGGGGCGAATCATCAATGCCGATCCGACTGGAATGAATCTCGTGTTTCCATCCGCAGTCGCGCCTTATACAGTTTGTGGCGACAGAGGATGCAACCCCGTCATGGCTTACTCAACGGATGGCGGCAACACGTTTCATGGGATGGTGTATGCGAGGCACATCTATAAGCCGTTCGAGGATTCGAGGAGATATACGATATCGGCAACGAAAGATCGTGTTTATATCGAAAAGCATCGTCAATATGATTCTTATGTCGTTTCATATCCATTGATTCCGGGATTTGTCTACGACGGCAAGAGCGACATACCTGACAGCAAGCATGTCGAATACGACACAACTGTCCCGCTCGGTTTAAGGACGCCATCGGGCCAGGACCGCATCACGTGCGACTCATCAATCAAGCCGACCAACCCGGATGCGCCGCTGGTGCGTTAGAACGCGCGTCCCTCGTTGCAAGGAACAACATCATGAAAAAATCCCGTTTATGAAAATTCGTATGGTGCGTAATCTCGTCATTGTCGCGCTGATGCTGATGATGCAGGCCTGTAGTACACAAAAGCCGCATTCGTTTAACCTCGCGGACTTTCTGAGCGCCAAGGAACTGCCTTATGATTCGCCGCCCCAAGTCATTTACCGAATTGACGATCACCGGTTCGTGACGCTGGAGCGGTATCGTGATTGCTATCACGGCGAGACCTTCTACAACGATACGAAAACAAGTATCCGCAGGAAGCTTGGGCGGGGTACCGTCGAGAATTTCCAGGGGCGAATCATCAATGCCGATCCGACTGGAATGAATCTCGTGTTTCCATCCGCAGTCGCGCCTTATACAGTTTGTGGCGACAGAGGATGCAACCCCGTCATGGCGTACTCAACGGATGGTGGCAACACGTTTCATGGAATGGTATATGCGAGGCACATCTATAAGCCGTTCGAGGATTCGAAGAGATTTACGGTTGCAGCAACGAAAGATAAGCTGTTTGTCGCTCAAGTCGATTATGGCGACGAAGACGGTGATCCTTACGTGAAAGAATACCCGTTGCTTCCGAATATCGATCTGAGTAAGCCATATCCTCCGGGCGTACGCAGTTCGACATTTTTGGCGTCGAAGAGACCAGGTCTTTTTTCGAAGCTTCGCACTCCCTCCGGTCAAGACCGCATCACGTGCGACGCATCAATCAAGCCGACCAATCCCGATGCGCCGCTGGTGCGTTAGAACGCGCGTGTCCCTCGCTGCAAGGAATAACACCATGAAAAATCCCGTTTGTCTCGGTGACTCCACAACACACGGCGGCACCGTCAAAACCGCCTCGTCCACGTTCGCCCTCGACGGCCGCAAGGTAGCCTTGCTACACGACATCGTGTCGTGCCCCGAGCACGGCGATAACCGCATCATCGAGACGGGCGTCGGTTATAGCGAAAGCGGGCGCAGGTGGGTCGTCGATCGGTGCCGCACCGAGTGCGGCAGCCATGTCGTTGCCCAATCGTCGGGAGTGTCGATCGCATGAGCATGCAATGGCACATGCGTCCGCCCTTGCCACGCGTATGCGGCAAGCCGCCGCCGCTATGGATCGCGTTAGCCATCTACGTCGTCATCCAAGCGGCCGGTGTGGTCATCACGGTGCTGACCTGGGGGCCGCAGCCGGTCGCGTCCGGCGACTTTTTTGTGCGCTTGCTGGTCTTGCCGCTTGCGCTGACGGTTGCTTTATGCGGGAGCCTTTACAGCGGCTACGAGCAGGAGGTCAACGATACGGACTGGTGGAACTTCCTGTGCCGGGAGACCCAGTCGAGTTGGCGACGCTGGGCGCAGCGGCGCGTCGTCATCGTCGCGAGCACGACACTCACACCGGAGGCCGAACTGGGCGAGCGCATGTTGGGCTTGGAAGGACCGCGTCCGGCGAATGCCGGTAAACGGCTACCGCTGGCGAACCATGACCAGGCATCCAGCGAAGCGCGGCTCGAAGGCGTACTCACCAGCCTGTTGACGCCATTGTCAGCGACGATTGCAGGCGTCGCGCGCACCCGCTCGATGCACGTCTACCTGCAATCGGCAACGCAGGACGATTTGTCCGAGTTGAGGCAGCTTTGGCAGCGCTTACGCCTGCCCGATCTCGTCTCGTTCTCCTGGGTATCGCTCGATACGCCGCTGTCACTCACCGAACCTTGGTTTGGCAACGATCACCCGCCGGCGGAGTTCGTGCTGACCCTTGCTTGCCAACTGCATCGAGCTGACCAGGCACCGGCCTGGTCGGAGGCCGCCATAGCGCTTCTCACCACCTCATCCGACGTGATGCGCAGTTACCGTGGCAAGCGCAGGCCGCAGGCGTATCTGTTGCGGCCAATCACGGCCGAAGCCGATGAGGTGACAGACGCAACCGCCGCTCTTCTGCGCGCGCAGCAGGTTCCGCCCGACCGGATCAAGCACCTGTGGACGAGCAGTCTACCTGGACATCTCCGGCACGCTACCGCAGCCGCGGTCAAGGACAGCGGGCTCGATTTGCCGACGCACGACCTCGATGAAGCGATGGGTGAGCCGGGGCCAGTCAGCCCGCTGCTGCTGCGCGCATTGGCGGCGCAGATCGTGCAGCACGGCCAAGGCGTACAACTGGTCGCCACGCCGACACGGCACGGTGTGCAACTGAACCTGATTGGCACACAGCTGGCGCCGGTTGAACCCGTCAAGTCCGAGTATTACCGGATGCTCAGTTTGTCTGCGACCATCGGCTTGATGGGGGTGGCCTGTTTGACGATGTTCGGAGCCGAGACGTTGGGCGTCATGAGACCGTGGATCGGCTGGGCGGTGCTGGCGCTCGTGATCCTGATGTTGCCGATCCAGATAGGCGGTTCGATACTGAACCGGCGTCTACTGGAAGACGACTTTTTCAGTGAGTTGCAACGGTCAAAGGAACGCACATGAGTAAGCTCGGGACACGCGATGCGTGGCACGAAATCGAACGCGAGGTTCGCAAGCGGGGGCGGTGGAGCAATCATCGCCGCTACGCCGTACTGTATCTGTTTTGGGTGGGCGCGATTCTCTGTGCGGTGTGGGAGACGATCGTTTGCTGGATGGCTGCACAGGCACTGGATAGCACCTGGCCGTTCATGCCAGGAGCTGGACTGTGGGCTGCGACGCTGTGTTGGGTTGGCCCGGACGCGCTTCGTCACTGGCGACAGCAGGTGGCGATGCGTCTGTATCACGAGGACATCGCCGACGGCTTATGTTCCGACCGGGGCATGCAGATCACGGCGGCGAACGGCTGGGGGTGGTACAAGCAGCGGGGTTCGCCGCTGTGGATCAGTTCGACACGCGTCCGCCCCAAGGTGCGTGTCGCGGACGCCTTCTATCGGTTGTGCGGTGACCTTCCCCTGCCTCGACTCATGCGCGGTCGCGACCTAATCCACCCACTTGACGAGTAGCTCCCATATATTGTTTCGGCCGCTCTCCTTAAAGACATTGCCAGCAAACGGCGGCGTGACCGGTGCGTCACGCCGCCGTTTTCATTTGCGCGGCGAACAGGGAGGCGCAACATGCACGCGAATACAAGGCCGGACGTACTGGCGGGGATGCGCGATCGAACGAAGCGGCGCATCGGCGCCAGGCTGCGGATCGCCGCAACGGGGATCGGCGCCGCGCTCGCGATGTCGGGCGCCGGTGCGGCCGGGCATGCGAACGCGGATGGCATCGTGCGATTTACCGGCGTGCTCGTCGATCTGTACGACGTGACGTTCGACGCGCCGTCGATCGGGGTATCAAGCCGCGCGACGGCGGCGACGCTCCGGTTCGATGCGCATGGCCGGCGCTTGCCCGGCGCGCACGTGGCGCTCATGGGGCTGGACGGCCAGCCGATTTCCCGGTCGGCGGGAACTGCGATTCGCGCAACTTGGCACGACGCGCGCGACAATCGCATCGTGTCGCTGGAATCCGGGCGCGCGCATCGCATCGGCCCGTACGGCGGCGTGATGACGATTGCGGCGGATGAAGCAACGGGCGCCGTGGCGCCCGTCGTGATCCATATCCGTCATCCTTGACCGGCGAGAGCCGCGCGCATGCGGATCGCCGGCCACCGCCTGCGTGTCATTCGCCCTGTTCGGCGCGCGCGTAGATGTCCCAGCTCGCCATGAACAGCGCGGCGACGAGCGGCCCGATCACGAAGCCGTTGATGCCGAACAGCGCCATCCCGCCGAGCGTCGAGATCAGCACGACCCAGTCGGGCATCTTCGTGTCCTTGCCGACGAGGATCGGGCGCAGCAGGTTGTCGACAAGGCCGATCACGCCGACGCAGAACGCAACGAGGATCACGCACTTCCATACCGCGCCGATCATCAGGAAGTAGAGCGCGGCCGGCACCCACACGAGGCTCGCGCCGATCGCGGGCAACAGCGACAGGAACGCCATCAGCGCACCCCACAGCACGACGCCCTCGATCCCGAGGATCCAGAAGATCAGGCCGCCGAGCGCGCCCTGGACGAGCGCGACCGCGATGTTGCCCTTCACCGTTGCGCGCACGACCGTCGTGAATTTCGCGAGCAGCAGGTTCTTGTGTTCTTCGTCGAGCGGCAGCGCGCGGCGCACGCGGCGGCCGATCTCGCCGCCGTCGCGCAGCAGGAAGAACACCATGTACAGCATCACGCCGAAGCTCACGACGAACTGGAACGTGTTCTGGCCGATGCTGAGCGCCTGGGTGGCGGCGAACTGGCTGATCTGCGCGGCGCCGTCGGTCAGCTTCTTCTGGATGCCGGGGATGTTGGTCAGCCCGTATTTCTGCAGCAGGTTCTGGATCGACGTTGGCAGCGCATGGATGATGTCATGGAAGTACTGCGAATAATTCGGCTGGGCGTCCTTGAGCTCCTGGTACACGTACGCGATTTCCTGCACGAGCGTCGCCGTGACGAACACGAGCGGCAGGATCACGATCAGGATGATCAGCGACATCGTGACGAGCGCGGCCAGATTGCGCCGCTTGCCGAAGCGTGCGGCCAGCCAGCGCTGCACGGGCTGGAACAGGATCGCGAGAATGGTGCCCCAGAAGACCGCGCCGGAGAACGGGGCGAGGATCCAGCAGAGTCCGACGGTGACCGCGAACAGCAGGAAGTAGAAGAATTTTTGGTGATCGTGTCCGCTATCCATGGATGACATTCGCGCAGATTGATGCGTGGTTTGATTGAATCTCGTTGTCCCGCGCGCGATCGGTTCGCGAACCTCAGGTTCGCGCCGCAACGCGCCGCCGGGCGGCCCATGCGGAGTATGCCCGCAAAGGTGCCGCCATCATAGCCGCTGCGTGATGCACATGCGAAAACGCCGCGGCCGAGGCCGCGGCGCTGCCGGGAAGCGAACGCGGCGCGAGGCCGCGCGCCGCATCGTCAGATGTTGAGCTTGGTGACCTTCGTGCCGTTCACCGACAGGTCGCCCATGAGGCCCGCGTTGGTCAGGATCAGCACTTCCACCGGTGCGGTGGCCGTGTTGGAATCGACCGCGCCGTTCGCGCCGACCTTCACGACCGCGACCGACGCGTCGGCGCCGGCCGACCAGCCGTCCGACTTGCGGAACGAGTCGAGCGCATCCTGCGTCATGAACAGGAACACGACCGCCTTCGATTGCGCGCCGGCCTGCAGGCCGACCGACAGCGACGACGTGTTGTAGTAGCCGACGGTGCTGCCGCCCACGCGCAGCGCGCCGTTGCCGGACTGGGCGCCGACGATGAAGCCGGCTTGCAGCACGTTCGGGAACACGAGGACGCCGCGTGCTTTCGAGACCAGGTCGCGCGAACCGGGCACGGTCGAATACAGGCGCGATAACGTCGCGTTCACGCTGGCGTCGATCGACTCGCGCTTCGACGCGCTGGCCGCGGCGCTATCGGGCTTGCCGGACGTGGTCGTGCAGCCGGCGAGGGCGAGACTGCCGAGCATCACGGCAGCGGCGGCTTTCATGGCGAGGGATTTCTGCATGGCGTTTCTCCTTCGTTGTCTGATGAGTGACGGGCGAGGCGGGCGGCGGTGCACGCCGCCCCGTTCAACGGCGGGAAAGCAGCAAGCCCGCAACGAACGCAAGGCCCGCGACGACGCCGGCGGTTTGCCACGGGTTGTCGTGCACGGCCTGCGACACGCGTTCGGCCGATTCGCGCAGCCGGGCGGCCGCGCTGCCCGATGCGTAGTCCAGCGCGCCGCGCGCTTCGTCGAGCCGGGATTGCACGCGCTTGCGCAGCGCGGCGATATCGCCGTCGCCATCGTTTTTCAGCAGATCTTCCAGTTCGTCGACCAGCCCGCGCAGATCGTCGGTCACGTCGTCATGCAGATCGCGGGCAGCCGCGCGCGTCGTGCGGCCCACGCGTCGGCCGGTGCGACGGATATCGGACAGCCCGCGGTCCAGCTTGTGTTCGATCGAGTCGGTAAGCGCCATGGTGTTTATCCTCCTTTGATTCAAGGCAATTTGAAGATAAGAAGAATCGCTGCAACTTATGTGATTCACTTGATCCGATTGAGTTTCGAGACAAATTTTCAATTCGTCGACGGAATCGCCGGGAAGCCCCGTCGCGCGGGGCGGCGCAGCGGTTGAAAAAATTTCGTGCTTCGGGGCGATACAGCGTGTCGAGCAGCGGGTCGCAGTGAAGGTCCGGTAAATATGGCGCCGCCACGGGCATCAGGTAAATAGTGCCGTTGCAGGTTGGTTGTTGATGCAAATGCACTACTCGACGCCCGGTGGAGGCGCACGATTCGTGCCTGATGCCGGCGGGGTGCCGGTGTCGTTCAGTGCGACGTCGATGACGACGGGATCGTGGTCCGACGCGCGGTAGGCGTCCGGCGCGTAATAAGCCGCCCGTCGGGCACGCGTTTTGTAATCGGGCACGGGTTGCAGCGCGAGCGGTTCGTCCGCATTGATGTGCCAGAACCGCACGGCCTTCACGCGCGCGGCGAGCGGCGGCGTGGCGAGCGCATGGTCGAGATTGCCGGCTTCGCCGCGAAATACGTAGCTGTACGCAGCATCGCCGACGAAGCGCGCGACCAGGTTCGCGTAGCCGCGCGCTTCGAGCGTGCGGACCGGGTCTTCCTTCGCATAACTGTTCAGATCGCCGATCAGCAGCACACCGTCGGCCGCGACGCCCGTCGGCGACGTGGCGAGCCAGTCGGCGACGCGCGCGGCCGCCCGCGTGCGCGCCGCGTTCCAGCAGCCCTGGCCGTCCGACTGGTCGAGATCGGCGCCGCTCGCATGCGGGCAGTTCTTCGACTTCAGGTGATTGACCGCGACCGTGAGCGCACGCGTGCCGCCGATGCGCCGGAACGTCTGCGCGAGCGGCGGGCGGTGCCGGCCGCCGAGCGAGACGGTGGCGGCGCGCCCGACCGGCTCGACCGTGCGGCTGTCGTACAGCAGCGCGACCGCGATCGCGTCGCGGCCCAGCCGCGCGGTGCCGGGATCGACCGCGCGCCAGCCGTCGCCGAGTTGCGCGGCGAGCCGACGGATGGCGCTCGCGTCGCCGTGGCCGTTGTTCGCGATTTCCATCAGCCCGATCACGTCGGCGCGCAGCGCGCGCAATGCCGCGACGATCTTCGCTTCCTGGCGCGCGAACGCGGCCGGTGTTTTCGCGCCGCGATTGGCCGGCGCGTCGAATCCGCCGCCATGGCCGTCGCCGTTGAAATAGTTGAAGACGTTGAACGACACGATGCGCACGTCGGCATCGGGATGCCGGGCCGGTGCCGCGGTACGCGGGTTCGCGGCGGCATCGAATACGGGCGCCGTGCCGGCCGCCGGTTGCAGCCGCCATGTGCCGTAGCGCAACTCGAGCACGCCTTCGACGCCGCGTACCGTGTAGCCCGCGCGCAGCGTGTTGGCGGCGCTCAGCGCGGGCGGCGGATAGCGGACGGTCGGCGGGTCGCGGCGGTTCGAACCGTCGTCGAGCACGATGCGATTCAATGCGTTGGCCGCTGCCTGCGCGGCAGCGCCGGCCGGCGGCGCGACCTGGGTCGGCACGCGCAGCCGGCCGTTGCTCAGCACGATGCTGCCGTAGCGGCCGAGTTCGTAGGTATCGCTGACCGTCAGCGTTTGCGGCAGGCGTACGCGCATGGCTTCGTGTGCGGCGAGGACGGCGGGCGACGTGACCGGCAGCGTGAGCGCGGCCGGCGTGACCGTCTGCCCGCGGGCGCAGACGGCCACGCGGCCCGTCAGCGTCAACTGCGTCCGGCCGTATCGCTCGTCGACCTTGCCGGTGAGGTGCACGAGATCGCCGGGTTCGGCGCGCGCGTTCGGCGCGTAGACGAACAGGCCTTCCGAAACGCCCGGCCGGCGCTGCCGCCGTGCGTCGGCCTGCTGGACGAAGAAGCCGCCCAAGCCGTCGGCGCCGCCGAACGCCGCGGTGACGACCGCCTCGATCGACGTCGTTTGCCCGGCGAGCGGCGACGGACCGCCGGCGCGGCGGATCTCGGCAATCGCCGTGGCCGCGCCGCCGCAGCCGCTGCTGACTCGCGGCGCGGCGGGGGGCGGTCGGGCGCAGAAGGCCACGGGCAGCACGACGAACAGCACGGCGAACAGCGCGACGGCAAACAGGGGCAGCGGGCGTGACATGGGGCGGTCCACAGGATGAAAATCCGACAGTTCGGGACCGCATCTTGAAGGCAAAATGTCAGGCTGCGGTCGAAATGGCCGTTCGGCCATTGCCGGTTGGCCAACGATGCGGCAAGCCGCTCCGCGGCTGTTACGCTTTCGCACCGGGCATCGTGTACCGCTCGTCCCCTGCATGCCGCCGCGCCCCGTTCCCACAGGAGAAATCCATGTCTTACATGCTGTTGATTGTCGAACCGACCGAACAGCGCGCCGAGCGCACGCTCGACGAAGGCCAGGCGCTCTATGCGCGGATGGTCGATTTCGCCGAGTCGCTGAAGGCGCGCGGCGTGCTGCGCGGCGTCGAGTCGCTGGAGCGGTCCGAGCGCGGCACGCGCGTGCAGGTGCGCGACGGCGAGACGCGGCTGCTCGACGGCCCGTTCGCGGAGGCGAAGGAGATGGTCGGCGGCTTCTTCCTCGTCGACGTCGACACGCGCGAGGAAGCGATCGAGATTGCGCGCCAGTGCCCGGCCGCGCAGTGGTGCACGGTCGAGGTGCGCGCGGTCGGCCCTTGCTTCCTGTGAGCGTCGCGACTCGGTATTTACCCTGATCTGTCGTGGCGCGTGTCGATCCGGCTGTGTTGCGCTCGTCGTCAGGGTAAGGCGCCGCGGAACGGGCGCCGCTTTCCACCGACGACAAGGAGTGAACGATGCGATTCATGATCATGATCCGGGCGAACGCCGTCAGCGAATCCGACGCGTTGCCGGACGACCGGCTGGTCGAGGCGATGACCGTCTATCACGAGGAACTGGCGAAGGCCGGCGTGCTGCTCGACGCCAACGGCCTGAGGCCGAGCGCCCACGGCTGGCGCGTGCGCTACACGGGCGGCAAGGGCACGGTGATCGACGGCCCGTTCGCCGAGACGAAGGAACTGATCGCCGGCTATACGCTGATCCAGGTGCGCTCGCGCGACGAGGCGCTCGAATGGACGCGCCGGTTCCCCGCGCCGTTCGGCGCCGAGCTCGATTGCGAGATCGAGGTGCGGCCGCTGTTCGAGCTCGACGACCTCACGCCGAGCGATGCGGTCGAGCGGTTCCGCGATCTTCACGTCGGCCGCGGCCACGCCTGAATCCAACCTTCCCGGGAGCACCCGTCATGCACAAGATGGTTTTCATCAACCTGCCGGTAGCCGACCTGCCGCGCGCGAAGACGTTCTACCAGGCGCTCGGCTTCGAGGTCGTGCCGGCCTATACCAACGAGCAGGCCGCCTGCATCAGGATCAGCGACACGATTTTCGCGATGCTGCTCGTGCGGTCGTTTTTCCAGACCTTCACCGACAAGACCATCATCGATCCGGCGACGCACATCCAGGTGCTGTCGTGCCTGTCGTGCGACAGCCGCGCCGAAGTCGACACGCTCGTCGCGAAGGCGCTGGCGGCCGGCGGGGCCGCGCCGCAGGCGCCGCGCGAGTATCCGAACATGTACGGCCACGGGTTCACCGATCCGGACGGCCATACGTGGGAGCTGATGGCCATGCCGCTCGATGCGTCCGCCCAGGGGCAGGCGTCGTGACGCATGAGGCCACGCATCGTGCGATCGAAGCGGTCTGGCGAATCGAGGCGCCGAAGATCATCGCGCGCGCCGCGCGCGTGGTGCGCGACGTCGGCGTGGCCGAGGAACTGGCGCAGGACACGCTCGTCGCGGCGCTCGAGCACTGGCCCGTCGATGGCGTGCCCGACAACCCCGCCGCGTGGCTGATGACGGCCGTGAAGCGTCGCGCGCTCGACCGGGTCCGGCAGGAGTCGCTTCATGCGGCCAAGCGCGACCAGCTCGGCCACGAGATGGACGCGCTCGAAGCGCACGTCGTTCCCGACATCGCGGATGCGCTCGCCGACGCGCGCGACGACGACATCGGCGACGACCTGCTGCGACTGATCTTCACGTCGTGCCACCCGGTGCTGTCGACCGACGCGCGCGTCGCGCTGACGCTGCGGCTGCTCGGCGGGCTGACGACGGGCGAGATCGCGCGCGCATTCCTGACGCCGGAGCCGACGATCGCGCAGCGGATCGTGCGCGCGAAGCGCACGCTCGCGGCGGCGCACGTGCCGTTCGAGGTGCCGGCTGCCGATGCGCGGCCCGCGCGGCTCGCCTCCGTGCTCGAAGTGATCTATCTCGTGTTCAACGAAGGCCATGCGGCGACGGCGGGCGACGACTGGATGCGCCCGGCGCTGTGCGACGAGGCGTTGCGGCTCGGCCGCGTGCTGGCCGGGCTCGCGCCGGACGAAAGCGAAGTGCTCGGGCTCGTCGCGTTGATGGAGCTGCAGGCGTCGCGCATGCATGCCCGTGTCGACGCGCAGGGCCGGCCCGTGCTGCTGCTCGACCAGGACCGCAGCCGCTGGGATCCGCTGCTGATCCGGCGCGGCCTCGCGGCGCTGGAGCGGGCGACGAAGCTTGGCGGCGTGCGCGGGCCGTATGCGCTGCAGGCCGCGCTCGCCGCGTGCCACGCGCGGGCGCGGCATGCGGCGGACACGGATTGGGCGCAGATCGTCGCGTTGTATGACGCGCTCGCCGAAGTCGCGCCGTCGCCGGTCGTCGAGCTGAATCGCGCGGTGGCGGTGGGCATGGCGTTCGGGCCGGCCGCGGCGCTCGAACTCGTCGACGTGCTGCGCGACGATCCGGCGCTCGCGCGCTATCACTGGCTGCCGAGCGTGCGCGGTGATTTGCTCGCGAAGCTCGGTCGCGCCGACGAGGCCAAGCTGGAATTCCGCCGCGCGGCGGAACTGACGCGCAACGAGCGTGAGCGCGAATTGCTGCTCAAGCGCGCGATGGATGCGTGACGCGGCCCCCGTGCATGAGCGGAGCGCGCGGCACCGCGCGTCGCCCGCGACCCGCCCCCGGCACTATCGCCCGCATTGAAAAAGCCTATTGGGGGATGCGAACGGAAGCGCCTAGATTGAAGAGCACGACGCGCGCCCGGCGCACGCATCGTTCCCCACATATCTGATCGGCCCGGCGTCGCACGCGGCCGCGCCGACTCGAACGGAGGCGCAAATGGCTCAACTCAAGGGCAGCAAGACCGAAGAGAACCTGAAGGCCGCCTTCGCGGGCGAATCGCAGGCGAATCGGCGCTATCTGTATTTCGCTTCGAAGGCCGACGTCGAGGGGCAGAACGACGTCGCCGCGCTGTTCCGCTCGACCGCCGAAGGCGAAACCGGCCACGCGCACGGCCATCTCGAATACCTGGAAACCGTCGGCGATCCGGCCACGGGCTTGCCGTTCGGTTCGTCGCGGCTGAATCTCGAATCGGCGATCGCCGGCGAAACGCACGAATACACCGACATGTATCCGGGCATGGCGAAGACCGCGCGCGACGAAGGTTTCGACGAAATCGCGAACTGGTTCGAGACGCTCGCGAAGGCCGAACGCAGCCACGCGAACCGCTACACGAAGGCGCTGGACAGTCTCGTCGACTGACGGGCCGCCGCAGGTCGCACGGCATCTCCCGCGCGACCGGCACGCGGCCGGCTGTTCGTTCATCGCCGCCCGCCTCGCGCGGGCGGTGCGCTTGCGCACATGCGCGCCATGCGGGAGCGCCCCATGCCCCACAAGGAAGGCAGTCTCGAAGCGCCGACCCGGCATCCGCTCGACTGGCAGTCCGAAGCGTTCTACGACCAGGCCGAGATCGATGCGGAAATGACCCGCGTATTCGACATCTGCGCCGGCTGCCGGCGCTGCGTGTCGCTGTGCGGCGCGTTTCCGACGCTGTTCGACCTGGTCGACGACACGCCGATGGGCGACATCGAGGACGTGCCGAAGGAAGCGTTCCGCAAGGTCGTCGACCAGTGCTATCTGTGCGACCTCTGCTACATGACGAAATGCCCGTACGTGCCGCCGCATGCATGGAACGTCGACTTCCCGCACCTGATGCTGCGCGGCAAGGCCGCGCGTTACAAGCGCGGCGAAGCGACGCTGCGCGACAAGGTGCTGTCCAATACCGATGCGCTCGGCCATCTCGCCGGCATTCCGGTCGTCACGCAGACGATCAACGCGGTGAACCGCACGCCGCCCGCACGCCACGCGCTCGAAGCGGCGCTCGGCGTCGATCGCAACGCGTGGCTGCCGGAATTCGCACCGCGCACGTTCCGGCGCGCGGCCGGGCGCTCGGCGAACCCGCCCGTGCGCGACGGCGAACGCACGCCCGGCAAGGTCGCGATCTACGCGACGTGCTACGTGAATTTCAACGAGCCGGGAATCGGCCACGACCTGCTCGCGATCCTCGCGCACAACGACATCCCGTACGAACTCGTCACGCGCGAAGCGTGCTGCGGGATGCCGCTGCTGGAGCAAGGCAACCTCGCCGGCGTCGCCGCGAAGCAGGCGGTGAACATCCCGGTGCTCGAACGCTACGCCCGTGAAGGCTATGCGCTGATCGGCGCGATCCCGAGCTGCGTGCTGATGTACAAGAGCGAGCTGCCGTTGATGTTCCCCGACGACGCGGCCGTGCGCGCGGTGGCCGACGCGTTCTGGGACCCGTTCGAATACGTGATCGCGCGGCATCGCGACGGGCTGCTGAAGACCGATTTCAAGACCGGCCTGGGCACCGTGTCGTATCACGTGCCGTGCCATGCGCGCGTGCAGAACATCGGCCGAAAGACGGCCGATGCGCTGTCGCTCGTGCCCGATACGCGCGTGAACGTCGTCGAGCGTTGCTCGGGCCACGCGGGCACGTTCGGCGTGAAGAAGGCATTTCATGCGGATGCGATGCGGATCGGCGCGCCGGTATTCAAGGCGATGGCCGAGCCGCGGCCGGACGTCGTGTCGTCCGACTGCGCGCTCGCCGGCCATCACATCGTGCAGGGCATCGACGAGAACGGGCTGTCGCCGGCGCCGCTCGCGCATCCGCTGACGCTGCTGCGGCGCGCGTACGGCATCTGAGCCGCGGCCGGCCATCCACGAGGACATCCATGACGCTGACCCGCGACTCCCTGCTGACGCTCGAAGCGTACGCGAAGATCCGCAAGGCCGAACATGCGCGGCTCGTCGCGTACAAGCGCCGCCGCGCGGTGGCGCTGGGCAACCACCTGCGCTTCCTGTTCGAGGACGAGACGACGATCCGCTATCAGATCCACGAGATGTTGCACATCGAGAAGATCTTCGACGAAGCCGGCATCGAAGGGGAGCTCGATGCGTATCTGCCGCTGGTGCCGGACGGCACCAACCTGAAGGCGACGATGCAGATCGAGTACGAGCACGAGATCGAACGGCGCGCGGCGCTCGCGCGGCTGATCGGTGTCGAGGATCGCGTGTACCTGCGGGTCGACGGGCATGCGAGCGTCTACGCGATCGCCGACGAGGATCTCGATCGCGAGAACGCGGAGAAGACGTCGGCCGTGCACTTCGTCCGCTTCGAGTTCGACGCGCCGATGCGCGCGGCGCTCAAGGGCGGGGCGGCGCTATCGATCGGCTGCGATCACCCGGCCTACACGATGCCGGCGCAGCGCATCGACGCGGACGTGAGCGCGTCGCTGGTCGGCGATCTGCGCTAGCGCCGCCGTCCCCCGCCGCGCGCCGCCCACGCCGGCTTTCTCCTTTCCGTCCCTGCGGGCCAGCAGCCGCCCCGCACGTCGTGCGGCGCGGCTGTCTGCCGGTTGCCGCGAAGTTGTAACAAGCGTGACGGATTTGCATGCGGGGACACATCGGGCGCATTGCGTCAGCGTCTTTTCATTACTCGCGGAGAAATAATAAAGAGATTGTGCGTGGAGATAATTTGATTCAACGCAAATTGAATGATTTACCGATTCGTGAATGTCTTGTTACGAATTTTCCCCTGATTTACCGATTTCGGGAAACGGTTTCGGAGATTGTTGCCGGCAGGGGCGGACCAGGCGGTAACCCCCGGTTGCGCGGCATTCTTCAGACGCTGCGGAGCCCCGCCGGACGGGCCTTTCCAGCCGCCGGCATAAAGATCCCGCAAAAAAATTCAAGCGTAAATGGATTGCCCGCCCATGGCAGGTTGTTTCAGTACGTAACATTAAGTCATTGTCATATTGAGATAAACCCTGAGGATGGTATGCTTCGTGCACAAAAATTCCCACATTGGAGTGAGACCGCGATTTGTGCGCCATTGCCGGGAATCGCGGCACCGTGAAAGTGCGGTGTCGCCCGGTATGCACAACGCCGGATAACCATAATGTGCAACCTGGCCGCCCCGCGACGCGATGTGTCGTGACGGCGCCGCCAATCGCAGCCCCGGCCTGGCTGCGTGGAGAGATCGACTATGTTCTTCGATGAGCTTAACGATGAAGAGTGGTTTCGCCTTTCAGCGCTGATCGCCGATGAACCCATCAGGCTGAACCGTCGTGGGCGTCCCCGTGCCGAACCGCGCGTCGTCGCGAACGCGGTGCTCTGGATCCTGACGACCGGGGAAGCCTGGTCCAAGCTGCCCGGCCGCTATCCGTCCGGGCCGACGTGCCGTCGTCGCTACGAGGAGTGGCTCGCGAACGGCACGCTGCTGAAGATGATCGACGTGCTGACCCAGTTCAGCGGGCGCACGTTCGCGTATATTCCGCCGCCGCCGGAGGCCGTCGTGCCGGCTCGCCGCGCGGAGCCCGCGCCCGACAACGACCGTTTGCGCGGCGTGTTCTGGCAGAACCCCGAATCGTGGCAATTGCCAGTTGCCCAGGCAAACGTTTGGCAGGGCGAGGGTGCGTCGCTGAGCGCGATGGCGGACGACCAGATGGACGGCCGCGCCGCCGTGTCGTTTACCGTGCCCGGCGCGCCGGGCACGGAGTTGCGGCATGCGCGGGCGTCGGCGGCGAGCTTCGCCGCGGCCGAGCCGCAGGTCGACGAGTATCGCGGCTATACGATCAGCGGCATCGCGCAGCCCGTGCAGAACCTGATGTATCGCGCGTGGGCCGAGATCTCGCAGGACGACCGTCGGGTCGAACGCTCGGGCCTGATCGGCCCGCGCTTCACCGATGCCGAGGCAGCCGAGCAGTACGCGCTCGACTGGGCGCGCCAGTGGATCGATCGCCACGGGGCGAGCGACGCACCGGCGTGCGAGCCGCAAGGCGAAGTGCTGGCCGGTTTGTCGGCGCTGGCGCGCGCGGAATCGGACATCAAGCGCTTCATCGCCGAGCGCCGCGCGGGCGCGTTGTCGGAAAGCCGCAACGATCCCGTGCAGTCGGAGCATCGCGAATACGCGTACCGCGTGGGCTGATCGCCGTTGCCGTGTCATGCGCGGCCCGTCGTGTGCCACGACGCCCGCGCGGAACTGCAGTGTCTCCCTGTCCGCGTTGCCCGGGCGCCGCCGTCGAAGCGGCGCCCTTTGTTGCATGCCGCGTTACTGCCGGCCGTAGGTATCGTCGAAGCGGACGATGTCGTCCTCGCCGAGATACGCGCCCGACTGCACCTCGATCAGTTCGAGCGGCATCTTGCCCGGGTTTTCCAGGCGGTGCGAGACGCCGAGCGGAATGTACGTCGATTCGTTTTCGGACAGCAGGAACGTTTCGTCGCCGCGCGTGATGCGCGCGGTGCCGCGCACGACGATCCAGTGTTCGGCGCGGTGGTGGTGCATCTGCAGCGACAGTTGCGCGCCCGGCTTCACGACGATGCGTTTCACCTGGAAACGCTCGCCCATGTCGACCGAGTCGTAGTGGCCCCACGGACGATGCACCTTGCGGTGATCGGTCGCCTCGGTGCCCTGTCGCGCCTTGATGTGCCCGACGATCTTCTTCACGTCCTGCACGCGCGATTTATCCGCGACGAGCACGGCGTCGGGCGTTTCGACGACGACCAGGTTCTGCGTGCCGACGCACGCGACGAGCCGGCTTTCCGAATGCGCGAACGTCGAGTCGGCGCCTTCGAACAGCACGTGGCCGCGGCCGACGTTCCCGGCATCGTCCTTCGGCGAGATCTGCCAGATCGCGTCCCACGAGCCGACGTCCGACCACCCCGCGTCGAGCGGCACGACGACGCTTTCGCACAGTTGCGGCAGGCTCGCGAGCGGTTCCATCACCGCGTAGTCGATCGAGTTCGACGGCGACGCGGCGAACGCATCGCGATCGACGCGGAAGAAATCGCCGTCTTCCTTGCCCTGTGCGACGGCCTGTTCGCAGGCCGCGTAGATCTCGGGTTCGAGCTGCCTGATCGCCTTCAGCCAGACCGACGCGCGCACGATGAAGATCCCGCTGTTCCACCAGTATTCGCCCGACGCGACGTACTGCTGCGCGAGTTCGAGGTGCGGCTTCTCGACGAAACGGTCGAGGCGGCGGACGTCGAGGGCGCCCGTTCCGGCGTCGCCCAGCGGCGCGCCGACGCGGATGTAGCCGTAGCCGGTTTCCGCGTGCTTCGGCACGATGCCCATCGTCGCGATCTTGCCTTGCGCCGCGCAGTGCACGCCGGCCGCGACGGCCGCGTGAAAGCGCGGCACGTCCGCGACCGCGTGGTCGGCGGGCATCACGGTCATCACCGCGTCGTTGCCGCCGGCGACGAGCCGCAACGCGGCGAGCGTCAGCGCGGGCGCGGTGTCGCGGCCGAGCGGCTCGAGCATGATGGTCGCGTTCTTGGCCGTCAGGCGCAGCTGTTCGGCGGTCGTGAAGCGGTGATCCTCGCCGCATACGATCAGCACGTCGTCGTTCAGCGGATGATCGGCCGTCAGGCCGTCGAGGCGCAGTGCGGTGGATTGCAGCAGCGAATGCTCGCCGAGCAGGCCGATCAGCTGTTTCGGAAAGCGCTCGCGCGACATCGGCCACAGGCGTGTGCCGGAACCGCCGGCGAGAATCACGGGCTGCACGGCGAGGCGGGTACCGACGGCGGGCGTGCCGACGACGGGTGCGGCGGAAGAAGAATGGCGCGTTTCGGCGACCACTGCCGGAGCATTCATGATGACACTCTCCACGGTTGAAGTCAGTGCCTGTCGTTGTAGCATGAAGTAAATCGACAATAAAACCGGGCCCAATGCCGGATATCCGCCGCGCCGCGATCCGGGAGAATTTTCCGCGGTAGCATCGGTCGCAAATAAAAAAATAAAAAATAATTCCGGGCATCGGCCTGTCATGCCCGCCCGCAAAGGGTGAGCGGGAAGCGAAAAGATCGAGAAAAAATCCCCGTTCCCGACCGATTCGGGAAAACCTGCCGATTTAATTAAAAAAGATCGCGGCAAGAATTTCCGATTATTTTTCGAAATACTTGTGCGCTTGAGGCGGAATTTTCTTGTCGCTTCAATAGCGTCATGCAACGTTTGAATCGAATGTGCGGCACGGGTCGCGCAAGGCGCTGTTCGGCAAACGCCTGTTCAAAGAAGAGGAAACAGACATGTTGAGCGTGCTGGCGAGAGTCATCGATATCGCGATGGTCGTGACGGGCGCGCTGATCGCGGCCGCGCTGCACGACGGCAGCATCGGGCTCAACGACCTGCAGCGCACGACGGTGCTGTTCGACTGCCTGCTGGTCGTCGTGTTCTTTCCGGCCGTCGGCATCTACCAGTCGTGGCGCGGCAAGCGTCTCGTCGGGCTGGTGGTGCGCGTGGCGTTCGCGTGGCTCGCGGTCGAGCTCGCGGGCATCCTGATGAGTTTCAGTTTTCACCAGTCGGGCGACCTGTCGCGGCTGTGGCTCGGCTACTGGGCGCTCGTGACGATGGCGCTGCTCGCCGGCTCGAAGGCCTGCGTGCACGTCGTGCTGCGGCAGTTGCGCCGCGGCGGCTACAACCTGAAGGCGGTCGCGATCGTCGGCGGCACGCCGGCGGCGCGGCGGCTGATCGCGCAGATGCGCGCGCGGCCGGAAGCCGGCTTCAACCCGGTGTGCGTGTACGACGAAAGCGAGGCGCCGGGCGAAGTCGCGCTCGACGACGTGCGCATCGAGCGGCAGTTCGAATCGCTGGTGTGGCTGGTGCGCAGCCGCGCGATCAGCGAGCTGTGGCTCACGCTGCCGATCACGGAGGAGCGCCGGATTCACCAGATCGTGACGGTGTTCCGCCACGACTTCGTGAACATCCGCTTCATCCCGGACGTGCGCACGCTGTCGTTCTTCAACCAGGAAGTGGTCGAGGTGCTCGGCGTGCCGGCGATCAACCTCGCGGCGTCGCCGATCACCGACGTGCGGATCCTGCCGAAGTTCGTGTTCGACCGGCTGTTCGCGCTGGCGGCGCTCACCGCGCTCGCGCCGGTGATGGTGCTGATCGCGGCGCTGATCAAGCTGACCTCGCGCGGGCCGGTGTTCTTTCGGCAGAAGCGCAAGGGCATCGACGGGCACGAGTTCGAGATCTACAAGTTTCGCTCGATGAAGGTGCACCAGGAAGTGGCCGGGCAGGTCACGCAGGCGACCAGGAACGACTCGCGCGTGACGCCGGTCGGCCGGTTCCTGCGCCGCACGAGCCTCGACGAGCTGCCGCAGTTCATCAACGTGCTGAAGGGCGAGATGTCGGTGGTGGGGCCGCGCCCGCATGCGCTCGCGCACGACGACATCTACAAGGATCTGGTCAAGGGCTACATGTTCCGCTACCGGATCAAGCCCGGCATCACCGGCTGGGCGCAGATCAACGGCTATCGCGGCGAGACCGACCAGATCGAGAAGATGATGGGCCGCGTGAAGCTCGACCTGTACTACATGCAGAACTGGTCGTTCTGGCTCGACATCAAGATCGTCGTGCTGACGCTGTGGAAAGGCTTCACCGGCAGCAACGCGTACTGACACCGACGCGCCGGGTCGCGCAGGCATTCCGGTTTTCCGAATTTCGAATCATTGGTCAAGGGGTCCGACACATCATGAATCTGACTATCATCGGCAGCGGTTACGTAGGGCTTGTCACCGGCGCCTGTCTCGCCGACATCGGGCACGACGTGTTCTGTCTCGACGTCGACCAGGCAAAGATCGACATCCTGAACGACGGCGGCGTGCCGATCCACGAGCCGGGCCTGAAGGAAGTGATCGCGCGCAACCGCTCGGCCGGCCGCCTGCGCTTCTCGACCGACATCGAGGCCGCGGTCGCGCACGGCGACGTGCAGTTCATCGCGGTCGGCACGCCGCCCGACGAGGACGGCTCGGCCGATCTGCAATACGTGCTCGCGGCGGCGCGCAACATCGGCCGCTACATGACCGGCTTCAAGGTGATCGTCGACAAGTCGACGGTGCCGGTCGGCACGGCCGAGCGCGTGCGCGCGGCGGTCGCCGAGGAGCTCGCGAAGCGCGGCGGCGACCAGATGTTCTCGGTCGTGTCGAATCCGGAATTCCTGAAGGAAGGCGCGGCCGTCGACGATTTCACGCGGCCGGACCGCATCGTGATCGGCTGCGACGACGACGTGCCGGGCGAGCGTGCCCGCGAGCTGATGAAGAAGCTCTACGCGCCGTTCAACCGCAATCACGAACGCACGCTGTACATGGACGTGCGCTCGGCCGAGTTCACGAAATACGCGGCGAACGCGATGCTCGCGACGCGCATCTCGTTCATGAACGAACTGGCGAACCTCGCCGACCGCTTCGGCGCGGACATCGAGGCCGTGCGCCGCGGGATCGGCTCCGATCCGCGCATCGGCTATCACTTCCTGTACGCCGGCTGCGGCTACGGCGGCTCGTGCTTCCCGAAGGACGTCGAGGCGCTGATCCGCACGGCCGACGAGCACGGCCAGTCGCTGCAGATCCTGAAGGCCGTGTCGTCGGTCAACGCGACGCAAAAGCGCGTGCTCGCCGAGAAGATCGTCGCGCGTTTCGGCGAGGACCTGAGCGGCCGCACGTTCGCGCTGTGGGGCCTCGCGTTCAAGCCGAACACCGACGACATGCGTGAAGCGCCGAGCCGCGAGCTGATCGCCGAGCTGCTGTCGCGCGGCGCGCGCGTCGCCGCGTACGACCCGGTCGCGCAGCAGGAAGCGCGCCGCGTGATCGCGCTCGATCTCGCCGATCACCCGAGCTGGCTCGAGCGTCTGTCCTTCGTCGACGACGAGGCGCAGGCCGCGCGCGACGCCGACGCGCTCGTGATCGTCACCGAATGGAAGGCGTTCAAGAGCCCCGACTTCGTCGCGCTCGGCCGGCTGTGGAAGGCGCCGGTGATCTTCGACGGCCGCAACCTGTACGAGCCGGAGACGATGAGCGAGCAGGGCATCGAGTACCACCCGATCGGCCGGCCGGGCTCGCGCCAGGCCGTCGCCGCGCGCGTGCCGGGCGCCGCGCGCGCCAGCGCGTAACCCGTTTTTCGTCACTCGTTGCGAGACGCCATGTTCCGGAACATCCTGATCGTCTGCCACGCGAACGTCTGCCGCAGCCCGGCGGCGGAAATGCTGTTCAAGTCGCACGCCGCGTCGCGCGGCGGCCCGCGCCCGACGTTCCATTCGGCCGGCGTCCACGCGAACGACGGCGACGGCATCGATCCGGTGATGCGGCAACTGCTCGCCGAGCGGGGCGTCGATGCGACGACCCATCGCTCGCGGCGGCTGTCGCGCCGGATCGTGCGCGACGCCGACCTGATTCTCGTCAGCGAGCGTCGACAGATCGCGGCCGTCGAAGCGGTCGATCCGTTCGCGCGCGGCAAGGTTCACCTGCTCGGCAAGTGGGAAGGGGCCGAGATCGCGGACCCGCACGGCGGCCCCGAGGCCGACTACCGCGAGAGCTACTCACTGATCGAACGTCTGGTTCAAGGATGGCTACAGAAACTATGCTGAAACGCCCGATGCGCCCGGTGGCGCTTGCCGTCGCGCTGACGACTTTCCTGTCAGCCTGTGCAACCGCGCCCGGCAACTACCTCGACTCGTCGAACCTGAAGGACGAAGGCCGGCAGGAAGCGGCCGAAACCTATCCGGTTCATTACATCGACGCCAAAGTGGTGATGGACCAGCTGCAGAAAGCGCAGGTCGATCATCCGCTGCCGCCCGGGCGCTATACCGATCCGTCGCAGTACACGTATCGCGTCGGCCCGCAGGACATCCTCGGCGTCACCGTGTGGGACCACCCGGAGCTGACGACGCCGCAGGGCCAGTCGTTCTCGAGCGGCGGCAACACGACGCAATCGGTCGCGGGCGCGCTGCAGCAGCCGTATACGACCGCGCTGCCGGGCCAGGCCGATCCGTACGGCCAGACGGTCGCCGCCGACGGCACGATCTTCTTCCCGTTCGTCGGCCGCATTCGCGTGGCGGGCAAGACGGTCGCGCAGATTCGCGACGAGATGGCGTCCAGCCTCGCGCGCTACGTGAAGAACCCGCAGCTCGACGTGCGCGTGCTGTCGTTCCGCAGCCAGAAGGTGCAGGTGACGGGCGAGGTGAAGCAGCCGGGCCCGCTCGCGGTGAGCGACGTGCCGCTCACGCTCGTCGACGCGATCTCGCGCTCGGGCGGCTCGACCGCCGAGGCCGACCTGCAGCGCGTGCGCCTGACGCGCGACGGCAAGCTGTACACGCTCGACGCGAACGGCGTGCTCGATCGCGGCGAGGTGAAGCAGAACGTGATGCTGCAGCCGGGCGACATCGTCAACGTGCCGGATCGCAGCGACAGCCGCGTGTTCATCATGGGCGAGGTCAAGACGCCGGTCACGGTGCCGATGCTCAAGGGCAAGCTGACCATCGCCGACGCGCTGACCGCGGGCGGCGGGATTCTCGACACCGATGCGAACCCGCGCAAGATCTACGTGATGCGCGGGATGCGCGACAACCCGACGAAGCCTGAAGTGTTCCGTCTCGACATGACGCAGCCCGATGCGCTGATGCTGTCGAGCCGCTTCCCGCTTCAGCCGCTCGACGTCGTCTACGTCAGCACGGCCAGCTCGGTGCAGTTCAACCGCGTGCTGCAGCAGGTGCTGCCGACGATCCAGACGATCTTCTACATGCGGCAGATCACGCGCTGATAGCCCGCCGGGGCGGCGCCCGCCCCCCGGCACCACTCAAGCGGGAACGAATGGTGAACACGCAAGCGAAACACTCCTACGCGGACCTGACCGCGAAGACCGAGGAAGAGGACGTCGTTCTCGGCCAGTTGCTCCAGGTCATCATGGACGACATCTGGCTGCTGCTCGGCATCGCGGTGACGGTCGTCGCGCTCGCCGGCCTCTACTGCTTCATCGCGAAGCCGGTCTACCAGGCGGACGTGCACGTGCGGATCGAGGGCAACGACAACACGTCGCAGGCGCTCACGCAGACGCAGACGGGCGCGTCGATCAACAGCGGCCCGCAGCAGGCGCCGACCGATGCCGAAATCGAGATCATCAAGAGCCGCGGCGTCGTCACGCCGGTCGTCGAGCAGTTCAAGCTGAACTTCTCGGTCGCGCCGAAGACGCTGCCGGTGATCGGCAGCCTCGCCGCGCGCGTCGCGACGCCGGGCGTGCCGTCGCGGCCGTGGCTCGGCCTGAAGTCGTATGCGTGGGGCGGCGAAGTCGCGGACGTCGATTCGATCAGCGTCGTGCCGGCGCTCGAAGGCAAGAAGCTCACGCTGACGGCCGGCCCGAACGGCACCTATTCGCTGGTCGACGAGAACGGCACGCGGCTGCTGGCCGGCCGCGTCGGCGAATCGGCGCAGGGCGGCGGCGTGACGCTGCTCGTGAGCAAGCTCGTCGCGCGCCCCGGCACGCAATTCACGGTGGTGCGCTACAACGATCTCGACGCGATCAGCGGCTTCCAGGCCGGCATCCAGGTGAGCGAGCAGGGCAAGCAGACGGGCGTCGTGCAGATCTCGCTCGAAGGCAAGGACCCGGACCAGACCGCTGCGATCGCGAACGCGCTCGCGCAGTCGTACCTGAACCAGCACGTGGTCGCGAAGCAGGCGGAAGCGACCAAGATGCTCGACTTCCTGAAGGGCGAGGAGCCGCGCCTGAAGGCCGACCTCGAACGCGCGGAAGCCGCGCTCACGCAATACCAGCGCACGTCGGGCTCGATCAACGCGAGCGACGAGGCGAAGGTCTACCTCGAAGGCAGCGTGCAGTACGAACAGCAGATCGCCGCGCAGCGGCTGCAACTCGCGTCGCTCGCGCAGCGCTTCACCGATTCGCATCCGATGGTGATCGCCGCGAAGCAGCAGCTCGCGGAACTGGAGGGCGAGAAGGAGAAGTTCAGCAACCGCTTCCGCAGCCTGCCGGCGACCGAGGTGAAGGCCGTCCAGCTCCAGCGCGACGCGAAGGTCGCCGAGGACATCTACGTGCTGCTGCTGAACCGCGTGCAGGAGCTGTCGGTGCAGAAGGCCGGCACGGGCGGCAACATCCATCTCATCGATTCGGCGCTGCGTCCGGGCGCGCCGGTCAAGCCGAAGAAGGTGCTGATCCTGTCGGCCGCCGTGTTCCTCGGGCTGATCCTCGGCACGGGCGTCGTGTTCCTGCGTCGCAACCTGTTCCAGGGCATCGAGGATCCGGACCGCATCGAGCGCGCGTTCAACCTGCCGCTGTACGGGCTGGTGCCGCTCAGCGCCGAGCAGGTGAAGCTCGACGCGGCCGCGGAGAAGGGCGGCAGCCGTGCGCGGCCGATCCTCGCGAGCCTGCGTCCGAAGGACCTGAGCGTCGAAAGCATGCGCAGCCTGCGCACCGCGATGCAGTTCGCGATGATGGACGCGAAGAACCGCGTGATCGTGCTGACCGGCCCGACCCCGGGCATCGGCAAGAGCTTTTTGACGGTGAACCTCGCGGTGCTGCTCGCGCATTCGGGCAAGCGCGTGCTGCTGATCGACGCCGACATGCGCCGCGGGATGCTCGACCGCTATTTCGGCCTGACCGTGCAGCCGGGCCTGTCCGAGCTGCTGAGCGATCAGTCGCCGCTCGAGGACGCCGTGCGCGAGACGCCGGTGCAGGGCCTGTCGTTCATCGCGGCCGGCACGCGCCCGCCGAACCCGTCGGAGCTGCTGATGTCGGCGCGCCTGCCGCAATACCTCGAAGGGCTCGGCAAGCGCTACGACGTCGTGCTGATCGATTCGCCGCCGGTGCTGGCGGTGACCGACGCGACGATCATCGGCCGCATGGCCGGCTCGACGTTCCTCGTGCTGCGCTCGGGCATGCATACCGAAGGCGAGATCGCCGATGCGATCAAGCGCCTGCGCACCGCGGGGGTCGATCTGGAAGGCGGCATCTTCAATGGCGTGCCGCCGAAGGCGCGCGGCTACGGTCGCGGCTATGCGGCCGTGCACGAATACCTGAGCGCCTGATCGCATTTCACGACACCGGGCCGGCGCGAGCGGCGCCTGCCCGGCCGACTGGAGAATCCTTGATGAAAATTTCCGTGCTCGTTCCGACCTATCGGCGTCCCGCCGACCTCGCGCGCTGCCTGCTGGCGCTGCAGCGGCAGCAGCGGCTGCCCGACGAGGTGATCGTCGTCGCGCGCCCGGAGGACGACGCCACGCACGAACGGCTCGCCGATCCGGCGGTCGGCGGCGCGCTGCCGCTGCGCATCGTGCCGGTGGAGGTGGCGGGGCAGGTCGCCGCGCTGAACAAGGGGCTCGACTCGGTGAACGGCGACATCGTCGCGATCACCGACGACGATGCGGCGCCGCACCCCGACTGGCTCGCGCGCATCGAAGCCGCGTTCCTGTCCGACCCGCGCGTGGGCGCGGTCGGCGGGCGCGACTGGGTGCACGAGAAGGGCCGCCTGCTCGACGAATCGCGCGAACGCGTCGGCCAGCTGACGCTGTCGGGCAAGATCATCGGCAATCATCACCTCGGCGTCGGCGGCGCGCGCGCGGTCGACATGCTGAAAGGCGCGAACATGAGCTACCGCCGCGCGGCGATCGAACGGCTGCGTTTCGACACGCGGCTGCGCGGCGCCGGCGCGCAGGTGCACAACGACATGGCGTTCAGCATGGAAGTGCAGCGCGCGGGCTGGACGCTGCTGTACGACCCGGCGATCGCGGTCGATCATTTCCCGGCCGAGCGCTTCGACGACGACCGGCGCGATGCGGCGTCGCTGAACGCGATCAGCAACGGCGCATACAACCTGCAACTGACGCTGCGCGAGCATCTGCCGCCGCTGCGGCGCGAGATCGCGTGGTGGTGGTGGACGCTCGTCGGCACGCGCGTCTATCCGGGCTTCGCGCACGTGCTGCTGGCGCTGCCGACCGCGCGGCGTGCCCGCGTGCTCGCGCACTGGCGCGCGGTGCGCCGCGGCGCGCGCGATGCGCGTCGCACCGACCTTGCCCCCCACCGTGCGGCGATGCCGCCGGTGACGTCTTGAACGGCCTGCGCGCCTCGCGCGCGGCCATGCCCGGAGGGCTCGCATGACCACGAAGGCTGCAACGAACGTTCACGTCCATTTGTTCTACGGCGCCGATCCGCGGACCTACCGGAAAGGCGACGACATCGGCTGCCTGTACGGCTATCACCACGCCGAATCCGACGAATTCCGGCTGACCTATTCGCAGGACGGCCGCGAGAACCGCGTCGTGAACATCGCGCGCCGCGCGCTGAAGGCGGCGCTCGGCTTCGACGTCGTGCATGCGTGGCGCAATCGCGCGGCGCTGCTCGCGACCGACGTGATCTGGACGCACACCGAGCAGGAGCATCTGGCGGCCGCGCTGATCCTGAAGCTCGCCGGCGAGCAGGGCAAGCGTCCGCTGCTGCTCGCGCAGAGCGTGTGGCTGTTCGACAAGTGGGGCAGCTTCGGCGGCCCGCGCCGCTGGCTGTATCGCAAGCTGCTCGCGCGCGCCGACGCGCTGACCACGCTCGCTCGCGACAATGCCGACCTGTGCCGCCGCTATCTCGGGCGCGAGGCCGAGTTCGTCTATTACGGACTGAACACGCAGGATTTCCCGCCGGTCGAGCCGAAGCAGTGGCAGCCGAACCGGCCGTTGCGGATCGCCGCGATCGGCAACGACCGCGACCGCGACTGGCGCACGTTCCTCGCCGCGTTCGGCGGCGACGAACGCTACGACGTGCGGCTCGCGACGCGCCGCCGCGTGCCGCGCGAATGGCACGCGCCGAACGTGAAGATCGGCCCGGCGTCGGGGCTCGCGAAGCAGCACGAGCTGTACGCGTGGGCCGACGTGATCGTCGTGCCGCTGCGGCCGAATTTCCACGCGTCGGGCATCACGGTGATGCTCGAGGCGGCGGCCGTCGGCAAGCCGATGATCGTGTCCGACGTGGGCGGCCTGAGCGACTACTTCCCGCACGATACGGCCGCGTATGTGCCGGCGTTCGACGCGCAGGCGATGCGCCAGGCCGCCGACCGCTTCGTCGCCGATCCGGCGGCGGCGCTCGACTGCGCGCAGGCGGCGGCTGCCTGCCTGCGCGAGCGCGACCTGACCACGCAGGCGTTTGCCGAGCAGCACGTGCGGATCACGCGCGACATGCTGCGCCGGCGCCGCACGCCCGCGGCGGCCGGCGTCGCCATGCCGCTCGCCGATTCGCACCCTTCGTCGCAGTGAGCGCGGACCGATGAGTACGATTGCCGCCGAACGCGCGCCGTCGCGCGCCCGCAGCTGGTTCGCCGAGCCGAAGCACTGGGCCGGGCAGGCCGGGCTGTGGACGTTGACCGCCGCGCTGATCGCGATCCACCAGGGCAAGGTGCTGACGCTCGCGTTCCCGGTGCTGGCCATCGGGGTCGGCATCTGGCTGTATTTCAAGAGCCCGGCGCGCTATGTCGGCTTCATGTGGTGGGTGTGGTTCCTGAGCCCGGAAGTGCGGCGCCTGGCCGACTGGTCGAAGGGCGCGTTCACGCCGACGAGCCTGATCCAGGTCGCGCCGCTCGCGGTGACGATGATCGCCGGCCTGGGGCTCATCCGGCATTACCGCGTGCTCGCGCAGCGGCGCGGGATTCCGGTGCTGCTGATCCTGTTCGGGCTCGTGTATGCGTACCTCGTCGGGATCGTGTCGAGCGGCGTGATGGCCGCGACCTACGACCTCGCGAACTGGCTGTACCCGATCCTGATCGGTTTTCACGTCATGGTGAATGCGCGCGACTATCCGGAGTATCGCGACGTGCTGCTGTCCACCTTCATGTGGGGCATGCTCGTGATGGGCGTGTACGGCGTCGTGCAGTACTTCGTGATGCCGCAATGGGACGTGCTGTGGATGGTCGGCTCGCAGATGGGCTCGCAGGGCGAGCCGGTGCCGTACGGCGTGCGCGTGTTCAGCACGATGAATTCGTCCGGGCCGTTCGCGTTCGCGATGATGGGCGCGCTGGTGTTCGTGCTGGTCGCGCCGCAGAAGATCCGCTGGTTCGCGGGCGCGGCCGGTTTCGTGTCGTTCGCGCTGTGCCTCGTGCGCTCGACCTGGGGCGGCTGGGTGATCGCGCTCGCGATCCAGCTCGTCCAATCGAGCAACCGCGTGCGGATGCGGATCCTGATCAGCGGCGTCGTGCTGGTGGGGCTGTGCGTGCCGCTGCTGACCGTCGGGCCGGTGGCCGACCGGCTCGGCCAGCGCCTGCAGTCGATCACGAACCTGAAGGACGACCGCAGCTACGACGATCGCAACAAGTTCTACGCGACCTTCGCGCAGACGGCGTTCACCGACGTCGCCGGCGAAGGGATGGGCGCGACCGGCGCGTCCACCAAGCTGTCGAGCGACAGCGGCGAGCTCGGCAAGTACGGCAGCTTCGACAGCGGCGTGATGAACGTGCCGTTCGTGCTCGGCTGGCCCGGCACGCTGTTGTATCTCGCCGGCGTCGTGATGCTGTTCGGCCGCACGCTGCGCGCGGCGTTCAAGCTGCGCAAGGACAAGTTCGTCGGCGCGTGCCTGAGCCTGTGCCTGTCGACCTTCGCGATGCTCGTGTTCACGAACTCGCTGATCGGCACCGGCGGCCTGCTGATGTTCACGGCCATTTTTTCGATACTTGCCGCGGCGCACTGGCAGAAGGCGCAACGCCTGCTGGCCGCCGCGCGTTCACGGGGAGGCGACCATTGAGAATCGCGATCGTCACGCACGTCGTGCGACACAACGACGGGCAGGGCCGCGTCAATTACGAAATCGCGCGCGCGGCGCTGGCCGAAAACTACGAGGTCACGCTGGTCGCGTCGCATGTCGCGCCCGAGCTGCTGGCCGATCCGCGCGTACGCTGGGTGCCGGTGAAGGTCGGCGGCTTCTGGCCGTCGAATCTCGTCAAGCAGCAGGTGTTCGCGCTGAAAAGCGCGGCGTGGCTGCGCGCGCACCGTAGCGAATACGACGTGCTGCACGTGAACGGCTTCATCTCGTGGATCAAGGCCGACGTGAATACCGCGCACTTCGTGCACGGCGGCTGGTTCAAGAGTCCGTACTATCCGTTCGGGCCCGCCAAGGGGCTGTGGTCGGCCTACCAGTACGTCTATACGCGCGTGAATACCGTGCTGGAGCGCTGGGCGTACAAGCGTTCTCGCGCGATCACCGCCGTGTCGCAGAAGGTGGCCGACGAGATCGCCGGGCTCGGCATCGACAGCCGCAAGATCAGCGTGATCTACAACGGCGTCGATACGAGCGCGTTCGCGGGCGCGCAGGCCGACCGCGCGGCGTTCAAGCTGCCGGCCGACGCGTTCCTGCTGCTGTTCGTCGGCGATCTGCGCACGCCGCGCAAGAACCTCGGCACCGTGCTGAAGGCGCTGACGAAGCTGCCCGCGAACGTGCATCTGGCGGTGGCGGGCTACTTGCCCGGCAGCCCGTATCCGGAAGAAGCGCGCGCGCTCGGCATCGATTCGCGCGTGCATTTCCTCGGGCTCGTGAAGAACATGCCGACGCTGATGTGCTCGGTCGACGCGTATGTCTTTCCGTCGCGCTACGAAGCGATGAGCCTGTCGTTGCTGGAGGCGATGGCGGCCGGCTTGCCGGTCGTCACCGCGCGCACGGCGGGCGGCGCGGAAATCATCACGCGCGAATGCGGGATCGTGCTGGAGGATCCGGACGATCCTGCCGCGCTCGCGCAGGCGATCGGCGCGCTCGCGGCGTCGCGCGACACCTGTCGTGCGATGGGCGACGCGGCCCGCGAACTGATGACCCGTTTCGGCTGGGCCCACATGGGCGCCCAGTACGTCGCGCTTTACCGGCGCATCGGCCAACCCTCGCAGCCGTCCGCTTTCGAGCGGGTCGAGCATGCAATCACGCAGGAGCAACCGTGATGTCCCACTCTTCCCGGCCGATCAAATCGTTGCAGATCGGCATGCACTGGTTCCCCGAACGCGCGGGCGGCCTCGACCGGATGTATTACTCGCTCGTCGGCGCGCTGCCCGGCGCGGGCGTCGAGGTGCGCGGGCTCGTCGCCGGCTCGCCGAAGGTCGCCGACGACACGGGCGGCGCGATCCAGGGCTTCGGGCCCGCGTCGCAGCCGCTCGCGCGCCGGATGCTCGCCGCGCGGCGCGCGCTGCGCGACGAGATCCGCAGCGAGCGGCCGGACGTGATTTCGTCGCACTTCGCGCTTTATACGTTCCCGGGCCTCGACGTGACGCGCGGGATTCCGCAGGTGTCGCACTTCCAGGGGCCGTGGGCCGACGAAAGCCAGGTCGAGGGCGCCGCGTCGCTCGGGCAGCGCGCGAAGCGCTATCTCGAACAGGCGGTCTATACGCGCTCGTCGCGGCTGATCGTGCTGTCGCAGGCGTTCGGCCAGATCCTGACGCACCGCTACGGGATCGATCCGTCGCGGGTGCGCGTGATTCCGGGCTGCGTCGATACCGCGCAGTTCGACACGCCGCTCACGCCCGCCGAGGCGCGGCACAAGCTGCAACTGCCGCAGGACCGGCCGATCGTGCTGGCCGTGCGCCGGCTCGTGCGGCGCATGGGGCTGGAGGACCTGATCGACGCGATCGGCCTCGTCAAGCGCCGTCACCCCGACGTGCTGCTGCTGATCGCCGGCAAGGGCAAGATCGGCGAGGAACTGCAGCAGCGTATCGACGAAGCCGGGCTGCAGGACAACGTGAAGCTGCTCGGCTTCGTACCCGACCATCATCTCGCGGCGCTGTACCGCGCGGCGACGGTCAGCGTCGTGCCGACGGTCGCGCTCGAGGGCTTCGGGCTGATCACCGTCGAATCGCTGGCATCCGGCACGCCGGTTCTGGTCACGCCGGTCGGCGGGCTGCCGGAGGCGGTCGCCGGGTTGTCGAGCGATCTCGTGCTGCCGTCGACGGGTGCCGATGCGATCGCCGAAGGGCTCGGCGGTGCGCTGTCGGGCGCGATCGCGCTGCCCGACGAGGCCGCATGCAAGCGCTATGCGCGCGATCATTTCGACAACGCGGTGATCGCGCGACGCGTGGCCGGTGTGTACGAAGAGGCGATTCAGGCGGCGGGCTGACCGCCCGCGGCGCGCATCGCGCCGCTGAACCGCAGCGAACCGAAGCCGAACCGAAAACCCGACCGGCACACGTGCGCGGCCGGTTCGCGAGCCGGCCGCCCGCCTCGGGCGGGCCGGCTTTTCCCGTTCCATCCGCCCGGCCGGCGCGCATCATGCACGCCGCAGCGTCGCGGCCCACACGCCGAGCGCGGCCACACTGACTCCCGCACCGAGCACGCAGACACCCGTCCAGCCGGCGCGCGCATACGTCATCGTCGCCGCGAGCGCACCGAGCCCGCTGCCGATCGAATAGAACAGCATGTAGCAGCCGACCAGGCGCGCATGCGCGTCGGGCCGAGCGCCGAGAATCATGCTCTGGTTGACGACGTGCACGGCCTGTCCGCCGACGTCCAGCAGCACGATGCCGACGATCAGCAGCGCAATCGACGTATTGCCGAATGCGAGCGGCAGCCACGCGCAGGCAAGCAGCGCGAGTGCGGCGCCGGTCGTCGCTTCGCCGCGCCCGCGGTCCGCGAGCCGGCCCGCGCGGGCGGCGGCGGCCGCACCCAGCGCGCCGACGAGGCCGAACGCGCCGATCTGCGTGTGCGACATCGCATGCGGCGGCGCGCTCAGCGGCAGCACGAGCGCGCTCCAGAAGATGCTGAACGCCGCGAACATCAGCAGCGCGATCGCGCCGCGCACGCGCAGCACGCGTTCATCGCGCAGCAGCGACACCATCGAGCGCAGCAGCGCCGCGTAACCGATGCGTTCGCGCGGTGCGTGCCGATCGGGCAACAGCCGCGACAGCACGACCAGCATCGCGATCGCGAGCGCACCCGATACGAGATAGACGGCCCGCCACCCGGCGATGTCGGTGACGACGCCCGCCACCGAGCGCGCGGCCAGCAGCCCGACCACGACGCCGCCCTGCGCGGCGCCCACCACGCGCCCGCGTTCGCCTGCGCCGGCGAGCGTGGCCGAGCATGCGATCAGCCCTTGCGTCATCGCGGTGCCGAGCAGTCCGACCGCGACCATTCCCGCCAGCAGCGCGACGCGTGTCGATGCGGCGGCCACGCCGATGCAGGCCGCGGTCAGCAGCAGAAGCTGAACGGCGATCAGGTGCTTGCGGTTCAGCAGGTCGCCGAGCGGCACGACGAACAGCAGCGCGAGCGCGCAGCCGAGCTGCGTCGCGGTGATGACGCCGCCGATGGCCGCCTGCGACACGCCGAAATCCCGCGCGATCGAATCGAGCAGCGGCTGCGCGTAGTAGACGTTCGCGACGCTCGCCGCGCAGCAGACGGCCAGCAGCGCGACGCGCGCCGACGACAGGCGGCCGCCGTCGGCCGGACGAATCGCATCGGTTCGCGCGTTCGATGCAACGGTGCCGGAACGACAGGACGACTCCATGGTGCCCTCATGTAATGTAGTTGCAATTTGAAACTTGTTCGGAGTGTAGGGAAACTGGTTTTAAAATGCAACCTGTTGAGTGGCGGGCGACGGGCTCGCGCACGGATGGCCGGCATCGCCGCGAAGGCGGCCGGCGCGATTGCGGAGAGGAAGATGGCCAGGCAGAAAAGTCTTGCGGATTCGCCGTGCCCGGTGGCGCGCGCGACCGATATCGTCGGCGATCGCTGGGCGTTGCTGATCGTGCGCGATGCGTTCGACGGCGTGCGCCGCTTCGGCGATTTCCGCGCGAGCCTCGGCGTCGCGACCAACATCCTGTCCGACCGGCTGAAGAGGCTGGTGGACGCCGGCGTGTTCGACGTCGTGCCGGCCTCCGACGGCACCGCGTATCAGGAGTACGTGCTGACCAAGAAGGGCGAGGGGCTGTTTCCTGTCATCGTGATGTTGCGGCAATGGGGCGAGGCCAACCTGTTCGCGCGCGGCGAGCCGCATTCGGTGCTGGTCGACCGCGGTACGGGGCGCGCGATCCGCAAGCTCGCGCTGCGGCACGACGACGGCCGGCCTTTGAAGGCGGCCGATACGGTCGTCAGGAAACTCGACGACGAGGCCGGCGCGGCACGGCGGTGAGCGTCATCTGCGACGGTTGCGCCGTCGGATAGACTGTCGCGATCTTCGTCGTCCGGAACCGCATCGCCATGACGCATCCGCTGGATTCCGCCGGTTATCGGCGCTTGCTCGACCTGCAGCACCGCATCTACGACCATGGCGTGCGCGAGGGCGTCGAGGACGGGCGCGACCATGCGGATCCGGCGCAGCCGCTGTGGCTGACCGATTTCAATCATCTCGACGTCGCGCCGCTGCTGGGCGGGCTGCATGTCCGGTATTTCGGCGAGGCTTGGGGCGAACCGCTCGACTGGACGCTGGAATGTCTGGCGGAACCGGAGGTGGCGAGCCTCGTGACCGATCTGGCATTCAGCGGCCCGGACGAAGGTGCGAACGGCACGCGCGAATGGGATTTCGGTCCGCTGCTCGATTCGGATGCGCGCTTTCCGATGCTGCGATCGCTGTATGTGCGGCCGACCGAGCCGGCCGATCACAACATGTCGATGATCGTGCGCCGGGATCTGATCATGCAGGAGGGCGGCGAGATTGCCCGGTTCGTCGCGAAGGCGCCCTGTCTCAACGAGCTGACGGTGCCGAACGCGCCCGATGTGCGCTTCTTCGACGTGCCGTTGCCGCACCTGAACCGGTTGCGCATCGGTGGCGGTAGCGACACGCAGCAGTTCATCGATCGTCTTGCCGGCAGCGACAACCTGCCGTCGCTCGGCTGCCTCGACTTCTCCGAATCGACGGAATTGCATCTGGCGTGGAAGCACGAGCGCGGCGCCGGCAGCGTGACGTCGTTCGACGCATACGAGCGTCTGCTGAAGAGTCCGGCCGGCCAGCGGCTCCGCGCGTTGTATCTGAGAAATACCTGTCTCGATCTCGATGCACTCGAAACGCTGCAGGCGCTGCATCCGCGGTTGCAGTTCATGGTGATTCAGGCCGGCAGCGGTGGGTACGTGAGCCACTTCCGGCGCAACGTTTTTCCGTGGCGTCACCTGATCCAGCCCGACCCCGGCGACGCGTGATCGCACGCCCTCGATCGTGCGCCGACGCTGCCTGGCGCGCACCCGGTGCGCCGCGGTGCGCATCGGTCCGCACGCGGGTCGCGAGCAGCGCGGCCGCGAGCAGCAGCGCGACCGACACGACGGTTTCGATCCGCAACCCGCTGACGACCTGCGATCTACCGCCGCCGCCGGCGAGCGCGCCGAACGCCGCGACACCGATCGCACCGCCGGCCTGCCGCGCGGTATTCAGCACCGCCGACGCGATGCCTGCCCGTTCGGGCGCGACCGATGCGAGCACGGCCGTCGTCATCGCGGGCACCGCGAACCCCATGCCCGACGGAATCAGCAGGAACGGCACGAGCAGCACGCCGAGCGGCGTCGCCGCGTCGACGAAATGCAGCGACCCGTAGCCGAGCGCGGCGACCAGCGCGCCGGCCAGCATCGGCACGCGCGGGCCGTATCGGGCGACGGCGCGTCCGCTCGCGAGATTCGACAGCAGGAAGCCGCCCGTGAGCGGCAGGAATGCGAGCCCGGCCTGCAACGCCGATTCGCCGCGCGCGCGTTGCAGATAGAGCGTGAGCACGAACACGGTGCCGTAGTACGTGAGGTTCACGCAGATCCCGAACAGTACGGCCGCGCTGAACGCGGGACGGCGGAACAACGATAGCGGCAGCATCGGCGCAGCCGTGCGCGATTCGACCGCGATGAACGCGAGCGCGGCCAGCGCCGCCAGCGCGAAGCCGCCTGCCACGACCGGATGCGCGAAGCCGAGCGGCCGCCATTCGATCACGGCGCCGGTCAGCGCGGTCAGCATCGCAATCGCGATGAACTGGCCGCGCAGGTCGAGCGAGCGGCACGGCGCAGCCTGTTCGCGGCGCGCGGGCACCCATGCGAACGTGGCCGCGAGCCCTGCCGCACACAGCGGCAGGTTCACGAGGAAGATGCCGCGCCAGCCCCACGCGGCGATCAGCAGGCCGCCGACGACCGGGCCGGCCGCGATCGCGATCGACCCGGCCGCCGTCCACCCGCCGACCGCGCGGGCGCGCAGGCGCGGGTCGTGCCGGCACGCGTCGTTGAGCAGCGCGAGCGAATTCGGCAGCATGGCCGCGGCGCCGACGCCTTGCAGCGCGCGGGCCGCGATCAGCATCGCGGGCGCGACGGCGGCGCCGCACGCGAGCGACGCAAGCGCGAACAGCAGCAGCCCGGCGATGTACAGGCGGCGTGCGCCGAAACGGTCGCCGAGCGCGCCGCCCGACAGCATCAGCACCGCGAACGCGAGCGTGTACGCATCGACGACCCATTGCAGGCCGGCGACCGGCAGGTGCAGATCGGCGGCGAGATGCGCGAGCGCGATATTGACGATCGTCACGTCGAGCTGCGTGACGAAGAAACCGATGCTGACGGTGGCGACGACGCGCGCGAGCGACGGCGGGAAAGCAGGGGACGGTGTGGTCGTATCCATGCGTCCATCGTAGGCGGCCACGGACAGGCGATGTTTCAGCGGGACGTGAAGCGTCGATACGCGTACCGACGCGTGCTGCCTGCTACGTGCGTCGCTGCGTATTCGGCGAGGCCGATGCGTTCAGTGCCGTTCGCCGCGCCAGCGTCCCGGCGCCATGCCGAAGCGCTTCGTGAACGCATGCGTGAACGTGCTTTGATCGGCGAAGCCGACGCTGCCCGCGATGTCGACGAGCGAATGCCGGCCGTCGGCGAGCAGCACGATCGCGGCGTCGAGCCGCAGCCGCTGCAGGTAGCGATGCGGCGTTTCGCCGAACGCGTCGACGAACAGTTGATGAAACCGGCGCATCCCGTAGCCGCAGTGCGCGGCGAGATCGGCGATGCGCAGCGGATCGGCGAGCCGCGCGCGCAGCCAGCGGTCGATGCGCGCGAAATCGAGGCCCGACGCGGGCGCGGCGATGCCCGCATCGTCGAGCAGCGCGTCGCACAGGCGCGCGGCGGCCTGCCACTGGAAACGGTGCGCGGCGGCCTGCCGTGCGTCGCCGGCCGGCGCATCGTGCTGCGCGGCCGCCGCCGCGACCTGCGCGACGAGCGACGTGAGCGCCGGGTCGATCGACACGGCGCGCGCATGGTCGAACAGCCGCCGCGGTACCGCGAGCGACGCCGCGGGCAGGTCGATCACGAGCTGGCGATTGTCGCCGAGGCCCGCGTAGTCGTGGCGCGCGCCGGCCGGAATCAGCCAGGCCGCGTGCCGGTCGATGCGCCGGCCGATGCCGTCCACCGCCATCACCATCGCGCCATCGACGCCGAGCACGACCTGGTGGAAGTCGTGCACGTCCGACGCTTCGCACGTGGCGTAGCGGCGCAGCGCGATGGCCGGGGAGGCGAGGCGTTCCATCGGGAAGGAACCGGCGGGATGCGGGGTCAGACGTCGAGCAGTTCGACTTCGAACACGAGCGTCGCATTCGGCGGAATCACGCCGCCTGCGCCGCGCGGGCCGTAGCCGAGTTGCGGCGGGATCGTCAGGCGACGCACGCCGCCGACCTTCATGCCTTGCACGCCTTCGTCCCAGCCCTTGATGACCATGCCGCCGCCCAGCACGAACGCGAACGGGTCGTTACGATCCTTGCTCGAATCGAATTTCTGACCGTCGGTCAGCCAGCCCGTGTAGTGGACGCTGACGGTCTTGCCGGCTTGCGCTTCCGCGCCGGTCCCTTCGGTCAGGTCTTCGTACTTGAGGCCCGATTCGGTCGTGATGACGGACATGATTTCTCCTGAAAGAGCGTGACGTAAAACCGCTATTGTAGGCGAGCGCGCCGCGGGCCGGCGCGGGCGGATTTCGTGCCGCCGTACGCGTGTCGGCAAGCGGGGCGGAGCGTCGCGCGCGGGATCGCCCGAAACGCGATTGGAACGCGCGTTTGAATTTTTCGCGTGTCGCGGGGCCGAGGTTGCGCCGCGGCAGTGCGCCGCGCGTATGAATCGATGCGACCGGCACGCGTTGCCGCAGGCTGCACGACCGGCGCCGGAGCGGCGAAAGGCCCGCCACACGGGGCTTGGGGCCCGATGGCGGCGCGCTGCATCGGGCCTGGCAGCTCGCCCGTACGCGAGTTCGCGCGTTCGAATCGCGCCGGGTCCGGGCTCCGTTCGAGCGCCGTTTTTTCCATCTTTCCGACCGTGCCCCGTTTGGAAGCGCGCATCTACCGCGCGGCTTGCGTGCGCCGGCGCGCGCGGCCTATCTTTACATCTGTCGATGTCAGAATTTGGCGGCGCGCGATGTGCCGCCCGGGCTTGCGCCGGCCGCGTCGGATGATGCCGCGCCGCTCGGCAACAGGAGAACGATGAACATGAAGTCAGCCGCTTCCGCCACCGCGGCCGGGATCATGCCGGTGCGTCGCGACCTGCGCTTCGACCTGCCGGTCGAACGCGCGAAGGACTGGCATGGCCTCGGGTCGCACGTGACCCATTTCTTCAACGCGCTGTCGCTGCTGTTTCCGGCCGGCGAGCGCTTCTTCATGGATTCGGTGCGCAACTACCGCGACCGGATCGACGATCCCGTGCTGAAGCAGCAGGTGCTCGGCTTCATTGGCCAGGAAGCGATGCACACGCGCGAGCACGTCGAATACAACGAGCTGATGCAGGCGAACCGGCTGCCCGCGCGCAAGCTGGACAAGCGCGTGTGGACGGTGCTCGGCTACATGAAGCGCAAGCTGCCGCATTCGGTGCAGCTCGCGCAGACGGTGGCGGCCGAGCACTACACGGCGATGCTCGCCGACTGGCTGCTGAGCGACCCGACGCGCCTCGACGGTTCGGTCGAAGGCTACCGGCAGATGTGGTTGTGGCACGCGCTGGAGGAAACCGAGCACAAGGCCGTGTCGTTCGACGTGTGGAATGCCGCGATGAAGCCGGGGCTGCGCCGTTACCTGATCCGCATCGGCGTGTATCTGCTGACGACGCTGACGTTCTGGCCGACCGTGTTCCTGCTCCATGTGACGCTGCTGCGGCGCGATCGCGGCGCCGGCCATCACGTGCGCGGCCTGCTGCGGGTGATCGCGTTCCTGTACGGGCCGCGCCGCGGGCTGTTCCCGCGCATCGCCGGCGAATGGCTGAGCTTTTTCCGGCCGGGCTTCCATCCGTGGGATCACGACAATCGCCACCATCTCGCGCGGGTCGACGCGCTGGCCGCCCGCTACGGCCAGCAAGGCGGCACGCCGGCCGGCCGCGGCCGCGCGAACGCGCCGGCACCGCTCGCGTCGGGCCGCTGACCCGGCCGCCCGCCGCCCGGCGGGGCGCCGCGCATGTTGCGTGCGTGCATCATCTGATTGCTTCCCACGATTGACGCAAATCAACCGGAACCGGTTGCGCGGGCGCCCGCCTGCCCGGCCGGCCGGTTGCGCGCGCATGCGCCGGCGCGCCGAGCGTGCATGCGCCGCGTCGTCGCAGGTAATCGCCGCGCGCCAGCACCGGCGCGGCTTCGCGCGAGCGGCGCCGGTCGCTTCCGGTCGCGCGCCGTGCCCGCCTCCGGGATAACACCCCTCTAGCCGCAGGCCGGCCGCATCGATATACCGTTCATGGCAACGTCGACCTCCGGCGCGATTCATGAGCGGGGGGATTTTATTCGGACGGAAATACGGCCAATATGTCGGTTCGATCGTGTCCGTCGTACGCGGCGGTGAGCCGGCGCGCGATACCAACGCCAAGCGGGGAACAACGATGGTTGCTAGGTCACCCGACGCAAACGGGCAGGCGGCGCCCGAGATGACGGACGTATCCGTCACCGCTCCCGAGGCCGGACGCAAGCTGTTCGTGATCATGCGCACGCCCGACGAGCCGTTGCTCGCACAACTGCGCGGCCTTGGCTGGGAGATCGCGGTCGCGAAGACGGCCGGCGCCGCGCAGAACATGACCTCCGGCGTGAGCGTGGCCGCGGGGCTGGTCGATTTCACCGGGTTCACGTCGCGCGACTATCCCGCGCTGAAGATGTGCCTGAGCCAGCCGGCGATCGGCTGGATTTCCATCGCGCAGGCCGGCATCACGATCGGCCCCGCCGTGCGCGAATTGATCCGCAGCTATTGTTTCGATTACGTGACGCTGCCGCTGCCGTACGAATGGATTTCGCACGTGCTCGGCCATGCGCGCGGGATGGCCGCGCTCGATCGCGTCGACGGCGCCGCCTATGCGGCGTCGATCGGCGAACACGGGATGATCGGCAACTGCGAGGCGATGCAGCAGTTGTTCAGCACGATCCGCAAGGTCGCGAAGACCGACGCGAGCGTGTTCATCTCGGGCGAGTCGGGCACCGGCAAGGAACTGACGGCGCTCGCGATTCACGAACGCTCCGGCCGCGGCAAGGGGCCGTTCGTCGCGATCAATTGCGGCGCGATTCCGCATCACCTGCTGCAGTCGGAGCTGTTCGGCTATGAACGCGGCGCGTTCACCGGCGCGAACCAGCGGCGCGCGGGCCGGATCGAATCGGCGAACGGCGGCACGCTGTTTCTCGACGAGATCGGCGACATGCCGGTGGAAAGCCAGGCGAGCCTGCTGCGCTTCCTGCAGGAAGGCAAGATCGAGCGGCTCGGCGGGCAGGAATCGATCGCGGTCGACGTGCGGATCATCTCGGCCACGCACGTCGATCTCGACGGCGCGGTCGAGGCCGGACGCTTCCGCGCGGATCTCTATCACCGGCTGTGCGTGCTGCGCATCCACGAGCCGCCGCTGCGCGCGCGCGGCAAGGACATCGACATCCTCGCGCACTACGTGCTGCAGAAATTCAAGTCCGACAGCGGCCGCAAGATCAGCGGCTTCACGTCGGCCGCGCTCGACGCGATGCGGCGCTACGAATGGCCCGGCAACGTGCGGGAGCTGATCAACCGCGTGCGGCGCGCGATCGTGATGGCCGAGAGCCGGCTGCTGACGCCGCACGATCTCGGGCTCGACACGCCCGGGGAAACCGAACCGGTGACGCTCGAACAGGCGCGCTCGCTGGCCGAGCGCACCGCGATCGAGAACGCGCTGCTGCGCAACGACCACCGGATCAACAAGGCCGCCGCCGAACTCGGCATTTCACGCGTGACGCTCTACCGGATGATGATCGAGCACGGGCTGAACGATCACGACAACACCGCCAGCAACGGCGGGAATGGCGACAGCGGCGGGCATGATGGCGCGCCGTCGGGCGACGCGGAGCATCAGCGGGTCGGATGAGCGGCTTCGCGCGCTGCGCGCGGTGCGGCTCACCGATAGGTCCACAGCCGGTGCAGCACGAACGTGACGGGCGGCACGCACAGCACGACCGCGACGATGCTCCATGCCCGGGCGAGCCCGAGCGCGTCGGTGCCGCGCGCCAGCAGCATCGTCGCGGCGAGGCCGGCCGTCGCGACCGCGAGAAAGCGCACGAAGTTGCCCCACGTCACCGGCGACGAAAAACTCCACAGCGTGTTGGCGAGATACGAGAACGCGGTCGAACAGGCGAACGCGGTTGCGTTCGCGATGACGGGCGTCGCGTCGAACGACGCGAACATCGCGGCGGCGATCAGCGCATGCAGCGCGGTCGAGCCCAGGCCCGCCACGCCGAAGCGGATCAGTCTCGCGCGCTCGGCGGCATGGAAGGTGCGGATCATCGTGGGCGGAGCGTTTGCGTGAAGTCGCGTGAGGTCGCGTGAAGCGGTGTCGCAGTATAGCCATGCGATCGGCCGCCGCGTCCAGCGTTCGGCAGCGACCCACGGTGCGGCTTGCCGCCGGCATGTAAAGCGCATGAAACATTTCGCGTCGGCCGCCGGGCGAATTTCCGCGGCGAAGCGGGCCGATCGGCCAGCCCGCCGCCGGTAAAAATTCCGCGCTCCATTGTTCAGCCTTATCCCGCAAGGCCCCCGCCGTTGCAAGGCCGGCACGCGCCGCGGCGCCCACGTTTCAGTTCCGTAACTTCCGGCATTCCACGGCCGTTCTGGCCGCCAGCCGGCCCGGTCACCGCCTTGTCCGGCCGGGCTCGCACGGCGCTGGCCCGGTCCTTGCGAAGAAGGTCATGCGAGAGTCGACGACGCGAGATTCGTCCGGTCAGGCAGCGAAAGCCGCCCGTACCGGCCAGGATGCGGTCCGCGGGGATGCGGCGGCCGGGCGCGGTGCGGCGGGCCGCGTCACGGCGAGCACGGCACGTCGTCGCCCGATCGCCGGGGCATCGGCATCGTCCGGTTGCCGGAAAAAACATCAGACAGCAAACGGGGTAGAAAAATGATCGATCGTCACACGCCGCGGTCCGCAGGCCGCGATCGCCGTGATTCGGGACATCGCCGCTCGAACGTCGCGCTGGCGGCCGACAGGCGTGCCTCGACAGGCCATCTCTCCGCGCCCGGTGCGAGGCGGATCCGGCTGGTTGCCGGTCATCCGCGCCGGGTCGGCACTTTCCTGCACGCGAATCCGATCCGCATGGGCATGTGCGCGCGGGCGCCGATACCGCGACGCCCGATCTTCGCCTATTGACGCGGGCGGCACGAGATCCGTTCGCATGACCCTCTTTGCCGCGAACGATTGATCCGTTATCCGAACGATGATCGACGCATCGTGCCGCGCGCGATGCAGGAAGACAGGCATTCGATGCAACGGCGAACCACGCGCCGCCGTTGCCATCCGGTTGAAGGGGAGGGGCGGTCGGACGCGCGCGACGGAAGCGGTATCCGTACGCGCGCGACGCCGTTTTTCAGCCGCCGTAGATGTCGAAGTCGAAGTACTTCGACGCGAGTCGCTTGTAGGTGCCGTCCTTGACCATGTCGGCGATCGCGCGATCGATTTTCGCCTTCAGGTCGGTGTCCTCCTGACGCAGGCCGATGCCGGCGCCGACGCCGAGCAGCTTTTCGTCGACGAGCTCGGGCCCGACGAACGTGTAGTTCGCGCCGCGCGGCGATTTCAGGAACCCGATCGCGGCCTGCACTTCATCCTGGAGCGCCGCGTCGAGGCGGCCGGCGATCAGGTCGGCATACACGCCGTCCTGGTTCTGGTACGACACGACGTTCGCGCCTTGCTTGCCCCAGTACGCCTTCGCATACGTCTCCTGCGTCGTGCCCTGCTCGACGCCGATCGATTTGCCCTTCAGCGATTCGGCGGTCGGCAGCAGCGACGAGCCCTTCTTCACGACGAGCCGCGTCGGCTGGTTGTAGATCTTCGTCGTGAAGCCGATCTGCTGCGCGCGCTGCGGCGTGATCGACATCGACGACAGCACCGCGTCGAACTTCTTCGCCTTCAGCGCCGGAATCATCCCGTCGAAATCGTTCTCGAGCCACACGCATTTCGCCTTCAGGCGCGCGCAGATCTCGTTGCCGAGGTCGATGTCGAAGCCCACGAGCTTGCCGTCCGGCGCCTTCGACTCGAACGGCGCGTAGCTCGCGTCGGTGCCGAAGCGGATCGTGGTCCAGTCCTTCGCGACGGCGGGGCCTGCGGATACCGCGAGCAGGGCGATCGAAACAGCGGCAATCAGTCTCTTCATGGTGCGTTCCTTGGGCAGGGTGCATCCGGGTTCCGGGCGACACGGTTTCCACGGACACGACTCGCGCCGTGACGCGGTGTCCGCCCGGCCATTAACGCAGAAAATAAAATAAGAGTCCAGAATGGACAAAAAATATCGATTTGCCGGATCAGCGTGACGAGCGATGGGTGCGACCCTTGCAAAAATACGAGAATGGACTAATCTTGTTAGTAAATTCGTTTCGAGACTAACCGTCATGTCACAGCCCGCTTACGAGTCGCATTCCGCCGTGCCGCACGCTTCGGTCGCGCAGATGTCGGCCGCCGGTCTGCGTGCGTTTTTCAACATCGCGCGCGACTGGGAGTTGACGATCGACGAGCAGATCGTGCTGCTCGGGTCGCCCGGCCGCTCGACGTTCTTCAAGTGGAAGGCCGCGCCGGAATCGGCACGTCTGCCGCGCGATACGCTCGAGCGCCTGTCGCTGCTACTCGGCATCTACAAGGCGTTGCAGATCCTGCTGCCGCAGCCGGCCGCGGCCGATGCGTGGGTCAAGCGGCCCAACGATGCCGCGCCGTTCGGCGGCAAGCGCGCGCTCGACCGGATGCTGGCCGGCAACGTCGGCGATCTGGTGGCCGTCCGGCAATATCTCGACGCGATGCGGGGTGGCTGGGCGTGACGACACCGATCGACGTCACCCGGTGGCCCATGACCACCGTCGACTGGGCGCCCGCCTATCGCGTGATTCCCACCCGTTTTCCGGCCATCAACCTGTTCGACCGCGTCGCGTCGGCGGACGATTTCGACGCGCTCTACGCGCTCGAATCGCTGACCAACGACCGCATCCGCAACGAAGTCGGCACGCTCGACCTCGTGCCGCCCGCCGAGCGCCGCTACGGGCAGGGCTGGGGGCCGATCATGGCCGCGTTCACGCACCTGAATCCGTTGGGCAGCCGCTTCTCGGACGGCAGTTACGGCGTGTTCTACTGCACGCGCTCGCGCGACACGGCGATCGCCGAAACGCGTTATCACAGCGGGCTGTTTCTCGCCGCGACGAAGGAGCCGCCGATGCGCCAGCAGATGCGGCTCTATACCGTGTTCGCGCACGGCGACGTCGCCGACGTGCGCACGTGGCCGCAGCGCGCCCCCGCGTTGCTGGATCCGGTCGACTACAGCGCGGGGCAGGCGTTCGGCCGCGCGGTGCGCGATGCCGGCGGCGCGGGGATCGTCTATCCGTCGGTGCGCGATCCGCGCGGCGAGTGTCTCGCCGCGTTCCGCACGACGCTGCTGCGCGACTGCCAGCATGCGGCCTATCTCGAATACAACTGGAACGGCTCGGCCGTCGATGCGGTGTTCGAACTGAATCAGGTCGGCTAGCGTTCGCGTGCGGGACGAAGCGCCGGCTGGCGCGTCAGGGCAGCGGCCAGTCTTCCGCGTGGCGCTCGCGCGCTTCGGCTTGCGTCATCGACCAGATGCGGCCGGTGCGCGGCTCGGCGAGCGTGAGCCGCCCGGCCGGCGCGAACGCACCCGTGTCGATGAACCATTGCGCGCCGATCCGCTGCGGCTCGCGCACCGGCGTGTGTCCGGTGCAGGTCAGCGACAGCCCGGCCTGCACCGCCGGATCGGCGAGCCCCTGAACGAGATCGCGGCCCCAGATCAGGCGCTCGCGCACGTCGTGCGGATAGCTGCCGGTATCGAGATCCGCGTCCGAGCCGAAGAATTCCGCATGCAGCACGTTGAAGCGCGCCGGGCCGTCGCCGATCACGCGCACGAGCGGCAGTGCGTCGACGCGCGCCGCATGCGCGCGCAGCCGTTCCGGCGGCAGGTCGGCGCCCCAGTCGCCGCCGATCCCGCGCCACGCGTCGGGCGGCAGCTTGCCGCGCGCGACGAGGCTCAGCACTTCCTCGTGATTGCCGCGCACGACGTGGCACCACGGCCGGTCGAGCAGGTCGAGCGCGGTGTCGGAGGCCGGCCCGCGGTCGACGAGATCGCCGACCGAGAACAGCCGGTCGCGGGCCGGATCGAAGCGGACGTCGTGCAGCAGCGCACGCAGCACGTCGACGCAGCCGTGCAGGTCGCCGACGACGAAGTCGCGGCCGGCCGTGTTCACGGGATGGCGGCAGAGCAGGGCGGTGGCGGTCATCCCCTTATCTTAGGCGCTCCTCAGGCGCTCGCGCCCATCGCCATGTCACGCTGGAATGAGGATAATCGGGGCGCGTTTCGCGCCGGCGCAGCGGCGCAGCCGCGCACGCGGCCGAACCCTTTCCATCTGCTTTCGGAATCACACGATGACGCTTTATCCGCAGGTATTACGCAACCGGCCGCGCATGGTCTCGGCATTCGTCGCCGGCGTGCTGTGCGCGGTGCTGCTGCCGTTTCCGCTGCGAGCCACCGCGCGGGCGCTGATCGGGTGGGATTGCGCGGTCTGGTTGTATCTGGCGTTGATGTGGGGGCGCATGGTCACCGCGCATCATCATAAGGTGCGCGAAGTCGCGATCCGCGAGGACGAAAATGCGACGACCGTGCTGACCGTCGTGTGCCTCGCGACCGTCGCGAGCGTGGCCGCGATCGCGATCGAACTCGCGACCGCCAAGAGCGTCGGCTTTCGCGCGGGGCTCAGCCACTACGCGATCACGGGCGCGACGCTGTTCGGCGCGTGGTTCCTGATCCCGACGATCTTCACGCTGCACTACGCGCGGCTCTATTACGGCTCGCCGTGCAGCGACCGCGCGCTGCGTTTCCCGGATCAGCACCCGGAGCCCGACTACTGGGATTTCCTGTATTTCGCCTTCACGATCGCGGTCGCGTCGCAGACGGCCGACGTGTCGCTCGCGGATCGCGCCGCGCGGCGCTCGGTGCTCGCGCAGTCGATCCTGTCGTTCTACTTCAACATGGCCGTGCTCGGCTTGTCGATCAACGTCGCGGCGGGGTTGCTGAGTTGACGCCGATCACTTGAGCAGGTCGTACCGGCCGCCGCGTTCCAGCGCCCGCCGGTAGGCCGGCCGCGCATGGACCGTGTCGAGAAAGCGCGCGATCGCCGGATACCGGCCGCCGCCGCCGCGCGCGGTCGCGGCTTCGAGCGGAAAGCTCATCTGGATGTCGGCCGCGCTGAAGCCGTCGCCGACGAACCAGCCGCTGCGCGCCAGCGCGCCGTCGACATGGCCGAGATGCAGGTCGATCTGCGGATCGACGAAGCCCGACTGCAGCGTCGCGGCGATCTTGCGTGCGATCGGCCGCGCGAAGAACGGCATCGGCGCATGCGCGATTCGCAGCGCGACGAGCTTGAGCAGCAGCGGCGGCATCGCCGATCCTTCCGCGTAGTGAAGCCAGTACGTGTAGTCGTGCCGCTCGGGCGAGCCGGGCGGCGGCGCGAGGCGCCCGTCGCCGTAGCGTTCGACCAGGTATTCGATGATCGCACCCGATTCGGCGAAGGTGCGGCCGTCGTCGGTCACGACGGGCGACTTGCCGAGCGGATGGATCGCGCGCAATTCGGCCGGCGCGAGCATCGTCTTCGGATCGCGCTCGTAGCGCACGATCTCGTACGGCACCTCCAGTTCTTCGAGCAGCCAGAGCACGCGCTGCGAACGCGAGTTGTTCAGGTGGTGGACGGTCAGCATGTCGAGGTCGGAAGGGGGCGGGAACGTCATCATACCGAGCCCATGCGCCGCGTACGAGAATCGCGTCGTGCGCGCCGTCGCGGGCGCCTCGAACCGTCATGCGCGCCGCACCGCGACCCACGCCCCCCAGAACAGGCTCGCGAAAAAGCGCAGCGGCGCGTCGAAGCCCGCGTCGCGCAGCAGCGCGAACACGGCTTCCTCGGACGCGGGCGGATCGGCGCCCTGCAGGATCTTCGCGAGTTGCGCGCGCACGGCGTCGGGCGTGGCGCCCTTCATGCGCCAGCGTTGCTGCCACGCGTCGAGCAGGCGCGGGTGGTCCGCGTAGCGGCGATGGTTGCCGGCGAGTACGAGCGGCGCGCCGGGCTTCAGGCGTCGCGCGATCGCGTGCAGCAGCGCGGCTTTCGCGTCGTCGCCCGGCACGTGATGCAGCACGCCGATCAGCGTCGCGCCGTCGAACGCGGGCACGTCGGGCAACGCGTCGACGCCGTCCTCGACGAACGTCGTGCGCGCGCCGAAACCCGCGGCTTCGACGTTCGCACGCGCGAGCGCGAGCATCGGCGCGGACGGGTCGACGGCCGTGAATTGCCAGCCCGGTTCGAGCGCGGCCGCGACGCAGATTTCCTGTCCCGTGCCGCCCGCGCCGGCAACGAGGATCCGCGCATCGGTCGCACCGATCGCCGACGCGAGCATGCAAGTGGTGAGTTCGTGGCACGCATCGTAGCCGGCGAGCGCGATGCGCGATTGCTCGGCGTATTCGTGGGCACGCGACGGATCGAATTTCGCGGCGCTGGCGGGAAGCGACATGGCGGGTCCTCGGGTAAGGGCGGACGACATGTCCGCGAACATGGCGCAGAGCGTATGCGCGCGCGGCCCGCGCAACAAGACGAGCAATCATTCCGGTATGCCGACTACCCGACTCAGCGGCGCATGCCGGCCCGTTTCCAGCGGCGATGTTCCAAGGGTCGATTCGCATTTAAAAATGTCTGACTACGATGCCTCGACGGGGCGAATCCGGCGCATACTCGGTGCTCTCCCCCCGCCTGGCCGTCGCATGCCGGGCTCCGATGCGCTGCGCCATCGGCGCGGCCATGCCGCTCGGTACGCACGAGGAGCGCATGATGTCCGATTGTCCGCACGATCCGTACGCGCAGCACTACATCCATTGTTTGCCGTTTGGCGCGCAGCCCTGCGGCGCGCTCAGCACGACGCCGCGCACGCATTTTCGCGTGTGGGCGCCCGGCAGCACCCACGTCCAGCTCGAACTCGATACCGGCTACGGCCCGATGCTCGTCCCGATGACGAGCGCCGGCCCGAACTGGTTCGAGGTCTTCGTCGACTGCGGCGCGGGCGCACGCTACCGCTATCGTCTCGACGATACCGTGTCGATTCCCGATCCCGCATCGCGCTCGCAGCCCGACGGGCTCGACGGCCCGAGCGAGGTCGTCGATCCGCGCGCGTTCACGTGGCGCAATACGTTCTGGCACGGGCGCGCGTGGGAAGACATCGCGCTCTACGCGATCCGCCCGCACGCGGTGGGCGGCTTCGACGCCGTGCGCCGCCGCCTGCCTCGGCTCGCGCGTCTCGGCGTGACCGCGCTGGAGTTGCTCGCGTCGCCGCACGACAGCCTGCCGTTCGCGCCGCTCGCGGCCGAAGGCGGCCCCGACGCGCTGAAGGCGCTGATCGACGATGCGCACGGCTACGGTCTCGCGGTGCTGCTGGAGCTCGACTACGCGCGCTTCGGCAGCGGCACCGATGCGCTGCGCCACTACGCGGGGCCGTTCTTCCATACGCGCGACGATCCGCTGCAGGCTGCCCCGCTCGCGCTCGATCATCCGGAAGTCTGCGATTTCTTCTGCGACAACGCGCTGTACTGGATCGACGAATACCGCTGCGACGGGCTGCGCCTGCGCGAAGCCGACCGGATCGGCGTGTCGTGGCTGCGCGAGATCGCGGATCGCGTGCGCGCCGCCGTGCCGGCCGACCGGCTGATCCACCTCGTGCTCGGCAGCGAGCGGCATCCGGCGCATCTCGCCGATACCCATTTCGACGCGCAGTGGAACGGCTGCGGCGAACGCGCGCTGCACCGGCTCACCGGGCGCGACACGTCGGCGCATGAAGGCATTTCCACGCACCAGTCGATTCACACGCTCGCCCGCGCGCTGACCGCGGCCGGCGCGGCATACCGGCCGGCCGCGTCGGCGGACGGGATGACCGCCGACAGCGGACTGTCGCTGACGTCCCTCGTGCTGTCCGACGGCGCATGGCGTGACGGCGGCCCGGGCGATCGCGGGCAGGCGGCCGGTCTGGCCGCGCTCGCGCTGTCGCTGCTTACGCCGCAGATCCCGCTGATCTTCGACGAAACCGCGCGCGACCTCGACCGTGCGCATTTCGTGCAGTCGGCGCTCGCGGTGCGCGCGAAGCTGATCGCGCCGCGGCTGTCCGATTGCCGGCCGCAGGAAGCCCATGCGCTGAAGGCGGACGGCGACGGCGATGCCGACGCGCTGTGCGCATCATGGCGGCTCGCCGACGACGAGACGTTGACGATCGCGTTGAACCTGTCGCCCGATGCGGTGCCGTTCGACGCCCCGGTCGGGCGGGTGGTGTTCGAGACGCCGGCACGCGCGCGCGACCGGGTCGATGAAGGGGGGTTGCCGCCGTATTCGCTCGTCGCGTGGCTGACGGGCGACGTCAATCGCTACGCGCTGACGCACGACGTGCGCCGCATGGACGACGGTTCGTGGCGCGGAATGCGTCCGAGCCTGAATGCATGAGCCGACGAACGCGTGAAGGGGGCTGCCGGCCGCCTGCCGGAAAGCATCGAATCACCAGAACCCGCGAATGCCCGCGATGCCGTACGCGCCGTGACGGCGCGCGTCGTCGAGGTGTGCGCGCGTCATGCCGCCGAGCGCGAACACGGGCATCGCGGCCTGTGCAGCCAGCGCGTCGAATCGCGCCCAGCCGAGCGTCGGCGCACCGGGGTGGCTGAGCGTCGGCAGCACCGGCGACAGCGTGACGAAATCCGCGCCGGCACGCGCGGCCAGCAGCAGGTCGTCCTGCGCGTGGCATGCGGCGGACACCCATCGCCCGGCCGGCAGCGGCCGCTGCGCGGCGGCGCGCAACGCGGGGCCGTCGAGATGCCAGCCGGCGTCGTCGAGCCGCATCACGCCGGCCGCGTCGATCGGGCCGTTCAGCATCAGGTGCGCGCCGGCCGCGTGGCAGCGCGCGAGCGCCGCGGCGGCCAGCGACGCGAATGCCGCCGCGTCGAACGATTTCACGCGCAGTTGCACGAGCGTTTCGCCGCGTGCGAGCACGGCCGACAGCCGGTCGAGGAACGCGGCCCGATCGGCCGCCGACGCGGACGCCGGCTCCGGCGTGATCACGCAGCAGCGCGGCAGCGGCGCGTTCATCGCGCGATGCGACGCGCGGCCGTCATTCGTCGGCCTCTTTCGCGATCTTCGGATAGACGCGCACGAGCACGATGCGCGGCCCGTTCATCTTCTTCACGACGACGTCGAAGCGGTCGAACGCCACGCGCTGCCCTTCGGTCGGCAGGTCGCTCAACGCCTGGATCACGAGGCCGCCGACCGATTCCGCGCGGCCTTCGTCGATGTCGATGCCGAGCGCCTGCTCGAGCGACACGACGGGCAGGCTGCCCTTGCCCATCAGCGTGCCGTCGTCGAGGCGGCTCCAGTCCGCATCGCCCTGGCGGAACTCGTCGTGGATCTGGCCGACCAGCGCGCCGAGCAGGTTGTCGAGCGTCAGGAAGCCGATCGGCTTCTCGCCCTTGTTGCCGACCAGCGCGAAGTGCGGCGCGCCCTTGCGGAAGCGGCGGAACAGCTCCAGCGCCGGCGTGTCGGGCTTCACGTACTGGACCGGGCGCACGTAGTCGGAGAGATCCTCGAGCGCGGCGCCCGCGTGACGCGCGAGCAGCAGGTCCTTCAGGTGGATCAGCCCGCTCACCTGTTCGCGCGACGCATCCTCGAACAGCGGATAGCGGCTGAAGCGGTGCCGCGCGACGATCTCCATGTTGTCGGGCAGCGGCAGGTCGCGCCGCAGGCCGATCATTTCATGGGCCGGCCGCATCAGGTCCGACACGGTCATCGACGAAAAATCGAGCGAATGCGCGAGCGTGTTCCATTCGTCGTTGCTGTACGTGCCGCGCGCCGGCTGCGCCGCATTGCCGGCCGCGCTGCGGCGGCTGCGCAGGATCAGCTTCAGCTCGTCGGTCGAATAGTGCGCATCGCCGCCGTGGTCGGCCGACAGCCCCGCGAGCCGCAGCACCGCGTTCGCGCTGGTGTTGAGCACCCAGATCGCCGGATACATCGCCCAGTAGAACGCGTAGAGCGGCAGCGCGACCCACAGGCCGACTTTCTCCGGCTGGCGGATCGCCATCGATTTCGGCGCCAGTTCGCCGACGACGATGTGCAGGAACGAGATCAGCGAGAACGCGAACACGAGCGAGATCAGATGCACGACGCGTTCGGACTCGACGCCGATCAGGTCGAGCAGCGGGCCGAGCAGTTGCGCGAACGCCGGTTCGCCGACCCAGCCGAGGCCGAGCGACGCGAGCGTGATGCCGAGCTGGCACGCGGAAAGATACGCGTCGAGCCGGCCGTGCACGATGCCGAGGATGCGCCCGCGCAGGCCGTGCTTGCGGGCGAGGGTCTTGACGCGCGTCGCGCGGAGTTTGACGAGGCCGAATTCGGCCGCAACGAAGAACCCGTTCAGGGCCACCAGGAACAACGCGCCGATGAGCGCGAAGATCTGTAACAAAGAATCGCTCCGGTTATGACAGGCCCGTCAGTATAGAGCCAGAAAGGAATTTGTAATGCGTCGGGCGACCGCTTGCTTACACCGGCGCCTCGCACGGAATCGAGAACGTGAGGGTGGCGGGCGCGCCGTCGGCGAACAGGTCGTGTGTGAACGTCCCGCCGTGCGCGAGGGCGACGCGCTGGCACAGCGCGAGTGTCCACGCGCTGCGTTTCGTGTCGCGCTCGCGCAGCATCTCGCGCCGTGCGAACGATTCGAACGCGTGCGGCTGGGCGGGATCGACGAGCACGTCGGCGTTCACGGTGCAGGTGGCGCGCGCGGTGAACTGCGCGCCGTCGCGCGTGCAGGCGAATGCGACGCGGCTGCCTGCGGCGCTGGCCTCCACGGCCGTCGTCAGCAGGGTCCAGAGCGCCTGCGCGACGCGTTCGCGATCGGCGGTGAGCGACGGCTCGCCGTCCGGTAGCGTCGTGTCGAGCGCGATCTGGCGAGCGTCCGCGAGCGCGAAACGCACGAGCGCGATCGTTTCGTCGAGCAGCGCGCGCAGCGCGAACGGCTGTGGCGCGAGCGCGAGCGTGCGGGTTTCCGCGCGCGGCGCGTCGAGCACGCCGTCGATCAGCGCGACCTGCTGGTCGATGCCCGTGCGGATGCCCGCGAGCGCGCGCTGCAGGTTCGGATCGGCATTGGCAAGCTGGCGCTCGAGCACGTAGGCCCAGCTGTGCATCGCATTCAGCGGGCTGCGCAGGTCGTGCGACGCGGTGGAGAGCGCCTGGTCGCGCAGGAACAGCGCCGCCTGGGCGGCGTAGTGCGCTGCGCGTTCGCGCAGCAGGTCGGCGGCGGGATCGACGGAAGTGGACGTCACGGAGCTGGCCTGTCGGAAGCGGTTGGCGTGGAAGTCACGCGAATCGCCATTATAGGGACGGTGGGCGTCACGCCGGCAGCGCGTCCTCGTCCTTTTTCCGCGCGTCGCCGTTCGGCAGCAACTGGCACGCGAGCAGGCCGGCCAGCATCAACGCGCAGCCGACGAGCGCGCGCAGCGTCAGCGTTTCGCCGAGCGCGGCCCAGCCGGCGATCGCCGCGAACACGCCTTCCATGCTGAAGATCACCGCCGCGTGCGCGGGCGCCGCGTCGCGTTGCGCGACGACCTGCAGCGTATAGCCGACCCCGACCGACAGCAGCCCGCCGTACAGCAGCGTCGGCAGCGCGCCGCGCAGCATCGCGATGCTGACCTGTTCCACGGCCAGGCCCACCGCGAGACACGCGACGCCGCATACGGCGAACTGCAGGAACGCGAGCACGAGCGGATCGTGGCGTTTCGCGAGATGGCCGACCGCCATCACGTGCGCGGCGATGATGACGGCGCCCGCGAGCTGGAACCAGTCGCCGTAGAGCACCGAGAAGTGCTCGTCGATGCTGAGGAAATACAGGCCGATCGCGGCCAGCAACGCGCCGAACCACGTGCCCGCGCCGATCCGGTGGCGCGCGAACACGCCCATCAGCGGCACGATCACGACGTACAGCGAGCTGATGAAGCCGGCGTTCGCGATCCGCGTGTATTGCAGGCCGACCTGCTGCAGCGAGATCGACACGGCGAGCAGCCCGCCGAGCGCCAGGCCCGGCAGCAGCAGCGCCGGTGCGCGCCGGATCGCCGCGAGCTGCGCGCGCGACGCGGGATTCAGGATCAGCAGCGGCACCAGCACGAGCGCGCCGAGCAGGAAGCGCAGCCCGGTGAACAGGAACGGGCCGATCACGTCGAGACTGAGGCGTTGCGCGACGAAAGCGGAGCCCCAGATCGCGGCGGCGCCGAGCATCAGCAGGTTGGCGCGGAGGTGCTTGCGGGCGTCGGGCTTCATCGGAATTCGTCTGGAGATTACGGGCGGCGGGCCCGCTAGTTTACGCCGAGATTGCAAGACTGTCGGCGAACCTGCGCAGCGCGGCGGCGGCCCGGGCGTCGCGGACGCGCGAATACAGCACGACCTGCGACTGCGGCAGCGCCGGCAGCCCGAATTTCGCGCCGACGTCGACCAGCGTGCGCGGGGCGACGCGCCGCGCGAGCGGGCAGACGGCCAGCCCCGCCGCGGCGGCGGCCGCGACCGCCGCGACCCCGCCGCCCGTGAAGCGCTCGCGCCACGGCAGCCCCGCGCGGTCGAGCGCGCGCAGCGCGGCGGCGCGCACGCCGCAGGGGCCGGCCAGCACGGCGAGCGGCAGCGGCTCGCCAGCGCGCGGCGCCCAGTCGGGCGCGGCGAGCCACGCCAGCGGCTCGGTGAACAGCGACGTGGCGTCGTCGCGCGGCGGATCCTCGCCGGGTTCGTGTCGCGCGATCACCGCGTCGAACCGCCGTTCGTCGTATTGCGGAAGCAGGCTCGTCGACGCCCCGAGATGCATTTCCAGCGACAGCCCCGGATCCTGCCGGTGCAGGCTCGTCAGCACGGCGGGCAGGTCGGGCACCGCGACGTGCTCGCTGACGCCGAGCGACAGGCGCGCCGTGCCGGTCGAGATCGCGCCGAGCGCACGCTCGTGCGCGTCGAGCAGCGCGCGGGCGGCCGGCAGGAAGTTCTCGCCGTCGGCGGCCAGCTTGACGACGCGCGGCGTGCGCGCGAGCAGCGGCTTGCCGAGATGGGCTTCCAGCCGCTTCAGCTTCAGGCTGACGGCCGATTGCGTGGTGCCGAGCGCATCGGCGGCGCGCGTGAAACTGGCGAGGTCGGCAACCAGCACGAACGCGCGAACCGCATCGAGATCGAGTACTTTCATTTCAAGTGAAAATGGATGAAATATTCGACAATGACTGTTCATTATAGATGGCCGCGCCTAACCTGACGCTGTGTTTTCGATCCTCAACGTCACTTACCGACAGGAGCAGCACCATGCCATTCACCCGTATCGCCGTACGCGAAGGCAAACCGGCCGCCTATCGCAAGGCCCTCGTCGACGGCGTGCAGCGCGCGCTGATACAGGCGTTCAACGTCCCCGAGGACGACATCTTCATGGTCGTGACCGAGCATGCGGCCGAGAATTTCGTGTTCGGCCGTCATTACCTCGATATCGAACGCAGCGACGATCTCGTGATCATCCAGATCACCGCGAACAACACGCGCACGCTCGAGCAGAAGCGGGCGCTGTACCGGACGATCGCCGACAACCTGTCGCAGCAGCCCGGCGTGCGGCAGGAAGACGTATTCATCGGTCTCGTCGAGGTGCTGAAGGAGAACTGGTCGTTCGGCAACGGCATCGCGCAATACGCCGTCTGACGTGCCGGCTTGACGGGCCACAGAGAGACGGGGCCGGATCGTCGCCTGCGTCCTTTTGGGGCGTGTACTATGGAAGTTGCTTCACGAGCGACGCTGGCGCGGTCGATGCGCCGGCGATCCTTCTTGTGCGGGAGCCTCCATGTCGCGTGTGCTGGAAATCGTGTTGTCGTTGTCGCTGGAAGGGTGGCCGGGAAAGGGCGCAAGCCGCGCCCGTGGCGCGCAGCGCGACTTCGGCGCCGAACTCGTGCGCGCGTGGCGCATTTGCCCGCAGGTCCGGATGCGCCGCGGCCACGAGCGCGTGACGATCGAGCCGTGCCAGATCGAGGAGGCCGAGCGGAGCCCGGGCGCGAGCTGGTGGACCTGGGTCGAATCGAACGCGCATGGCACGCGGGTCGTCGCGTCGCGCACCGAGACCTTCGCCCCCGGCGTCACGCAGCGCGAACTGTTCGACGCGGAGCACGCGGGCGTCGTCGTCGCGACGCCGCTTCCGATACCCGCGACAGGTGCCGCGGCCGATGCCGACGCGCCTGCCGCCGAAATCGACGGCGTTCCCTCGGACACCGACGAAGCGCGGTCCCAGGCGTCGGCGCTGCGTATCGTCAGCGAACGGCGGCGTGGGCGCTGGGCCGACGACAGCGGCGTCGTGGTCGAGATGACGCTCGACGACATCACGCTGCACGGCGGCGGCGAGCCGCCGCGCCGCTACGTCGAGTTGCGTCTGGCCGCGCCCGACTGGGAAACCGTTGCCGCGCGCACGGCCGCGCTGCACGCGCTGTTTGCCGCGGCGCGCGAACTGACCGGCGCGTGGCCCGCGTTCGTGCAGCTGACGAGCGTGATCGACCGCGCCTGTGCGGGCGGGCCGGTGGCCGCCGCGCTGGTCAAGGCGCAGCCCGTCGACCTGACCGGCATCCGCACGCAGCGCGCCGCGCTGTTCGCGCTGTCCGGCGACATCACCGCGCAATGGCTCGGCAACGAGTGCGGCGTACTCGATCGCGACGATCCCGAATTCGTACACCAGATGCGCGTCGCGCTGCGCCGCCTGCGCACGCTGATGCGCTTCTTCCCGCGCTTCACCGACCGTCAATGGAAGGACACGCTCGGCGTCGACCTGCGCTGGCTCGCCGCGTTGCTCGGCACCGTTCGCGACTGGGACGTGTTCGCGACCGAAAGCCTGCCCGCACTGATCGCGGCCGACGGCGGCGGCAGCGAGTGGGACGGCACGCTCGGCGCGGCCCGTGCGCAGTCGATGGCCGCGCGCGTCGAGCTGCGGCAGGCGCTGCATTCGGCGCGCTATGCGCGGCTGACGCTCGGCTGGCTCGAATGGCTGAGCGCGCTCGCGCTGCCCGCGGCCGACGGCGACGACGCGCCGCCGCTGCGGCGTCACGCGACCAAGCGCGTGCGGCGGCTGTTCGGTCATCTCTACGGATCGCCGTCGCTCACGTCGCTCGACACGGCCGCGCGCCATCAGGTGCGGATCGATGCGAAGCGGCTGCGCTACGCACTGGAATTCTTCGCGTCGCTGGCGTCGCGCCGCACGCGCACCGAGACGGTCAAGACGCTGGCGCGCGTGCAGAGCGTGCTCGGCGAAGCGAACGACGCGATGGTCGCGCTGCATCATCTCGAGCAACTGGCCGCGCCGCCGTATCAGCTCGGTTTCGTGCGCGGCTACGGCGCCGCGCTCGAACAGCGGGCCGCCCGCGACGCCGAGACGCTGCTGGCCAGCCTGCGGCCGCCGAAGCTCGACGGCAAGCCGGGCTGAGCGCCGCGCGCCGGACCCTATAATGGCCGCCCGTTTCCCGCACGCATGCCGATGATGACCGACGCACCGCATTCTTCCTCGTCCCCCGGGCCGCTCGAACTGGGCGGCGAGCTGTGGCTGCGCGCCGGCGAACAGACGCTCGGCGGCGCGACGCGCATCGCATTGCTCGCGGCGATCGGCGACACCGGTTCGATCACGCGCGCGGCGAAGGCGGTGGGCCTCAGCTACAAGGCCGCGTGGGACGCGGTCGACACGATGAACAATCTCGCCGGCGAACCGCTCGTCGCGCGTTCGACGGGCGGCAAGGGCGGCGGCGGCACGACGCTGACGCCGCGCGCGACGTCGTTGATCGCCGCATTCCGCACGATCGAGCGCGAGCATCGCCGCTTCATCGAGGCCGCGAGCGCGGCCGTCGCGGGCTTCGACGTCGACTGGGCGCTGATCGGTCGGATCGGGATGAAGACGAGCGCGCGCAATCAGTTGTTCGGCAAGGTCGCGTCGATCGTGCGCGGCGCCGTCAACGACGAGGTGACGCTCGCGCTGCCGGGCGGGCAAGCCGTCGTCGCCGTGCTGACGCACGAAAGCGCCGAGGCGCTCGGGCTGCGGGAAGGCGCGAGCGCGTGCGCGCTGGTGAAGGCGTCGTGGGTCGTGCTCGCGGTCGACGATGGCGGGCCCGACCTCAAGGTGTCCGCACGGAACAGGCTGCGCGGCAGCGTCGAAACCGTCACGGCGGGCGCGGTGAACAGCGAGGTGACGCTGGCGCTCGACGGCGGCGGGACGCTGACGGCCGTCGTGACCAACGACAGCGTCGATGCGTTGCAGCTCGACGCCGGCCGGCGCGCGATCGCGCTGTTCAAGGCGTCGAGCGTGATTCTGGCGGTGACCGGCTGACCCGTCCGGCAGCGCGGCTTCCATTGGCTGGCGGCCATCGTGCGGGACGGAGTGAAGCCGGTGCCGCATGCGTGCGCATCGCACCGGCTTCGTTTCCGCTTTCAGCATGTGCCGCGACGCGGCTGCTCTCAGGCTCCGGCGTGGCGGCCGGCGCCACGCTCGCGACCACGGCGTCGCGCGTTCAGGTGACGCGCGTCGGCCACTCGGCGTGCGGCGAACTCGCCCGCACGCGTCCTTCGCTCAACTGCACGACCTGGTCGCCGAACGCGGCGACGTCATCGGGGTCGTGCGAGATCAGCACCATCGGGATGTCGAGCCGCGCCTGCAGTTCGGCGAGTTCATGGCGCATGCGCTGGCGCATCGCACCGTCGAGCGCCGCGAACGGTTCGTCGAGCAGCAGGATGCGCGGCTGCGCGACCAGCGCACGGGCGAGCGCCACGCGCTGCTTCTGCCCGCCCGACAGTTGCGACGGATATTGCCCCGCGAGCGATTCGAGATCGAACGCGCGCAGCCAGTACGCGACCTCCGGCGGCGCCGTTTTCGCGCGCGGATTGCGCAGGCCGGACGTGAGCCCGAACGCGATGTTCTGGCGCACGTTCAGATGCGGGAACAGCGCGTAGTCCTGGAACAGGTACGCGACACGGCGTTCGCGGGTCGGCACGTCGATGCGGCGCGCGGCGTCGAACAGCGGCTCGCCGTTCAGCGTGATCGCGCCTTCGTCGGGCGTCAGCAGCCCGGCGATCGCCTGCAGCGTCATGCTCTTGCCCGCGCCCGACGGCCCGAACAGCACGACGCGCTGCGTCGTCGCCGTGAACGACACGTCGAGCGTGAAGCGGCGTTCGGCGTTCGCGTAGGTCTTGCGGATGTCGACGACGACGCTCATGCGGGCCTCCGCCGAAGCGGGCCGGCTGCCGGACGACGGGCGCGATACGGGCGGCGCAGGTGCTTCATGTCAACTGGCTCCGCCGGGCGCGCGACGGCACGAGCCAGCCGGTCGCGAGCAGCACGAGCACGCAGGTGATCGACGTCACCAGCACGAGGAAGTTGGCCGTGTTGTCGTCGCCGGCCTGCACGGCCGCGTAGATCGCGACCGACAGCGTCTGCGTGCGGCCGGGCAGGTTGCCGGCGATCATCAGCGTCGCGCCGAATTCGCCGAGCGCGCGCGCGAACGCGAGCAGCGCCCCCGCGAGGATCCCGCGCGCGGCGAGCGGCAGCGTCACGCGGAAGAACAGCGCGGCTTCACCGAGCCCGAGCGTGCGGGCGGCGCGCTCGAGATGCGGATCGACGCCTTCGAACGCCGCGCGCGCCGATTTCAGGATCAGCGGAAACGCGACGACCATCGACGCGATCACCGCGCCTTGCCACGTGAACACCAGTTCGATGCCGAACGTGTCGAGCCACGCGCCGAACACGCCGCGCCGGCCGAGCAGCACGAGCAGGTAATAGCCGAGCACGGTCGGCGGCAGCACGAGCGGCAGCGTCAGCACGGAATCGACGACGTCGCGCAGCGGCGAGCGCCAGCGTGCGAGCATGAACGCGGCCGCGACGCCGAGCACGATGTCGAGCGCGGTCGCCCAGCCGGCAACCTTCAGCGACAGCAGCAGCGGGACCCAGGCGTCTTGCATCGCGATTCGCTCACTTGGCGGGCTTGAAGCCGAACGTCGACAGCACGGCCTGCCCCTGCGGCGACGCGACGAAATCGATGAACGACTGCGCCTGCGCGGCGTGGCGGCTGTCCTTGACCACGGCGATCGGGTAGGTGATGGCCGTCTGGGTCGGCACCGTCAGCGCGATCTTCACGCGGCCCGGCATGATCGCCGCGTCGGTGCCGAACACGAAGCCCGCGTCGACCTCGCCGCGCGCGACGTAGTCGAGGCTCTGGCGCACGTTGGCGGCCAGCACGCCCTTCGCGCTGACCGCATCCCACACGCCGGCCGCGCGCAGCGCGCCCTCGGTGTAGCGGCCGACCGGCACCGAGGCCGGATCGCCGTACGCGATGCGCTTCACGCCCGGCGCTTTCAGGTCGTTCAGCGACGCCGGCGCGGGCGCGCGGTTGTCCGCCGGCACGATCAGCACGAGCGAGTTCGCCGCGAAATCGCGGCGCGTGCCGGGCACGATCACCTTCTCGTTCACCGCGCGATCCATCGCCTTCTGGTCGGCCGACGCGAACACGTCGGCCGGTGCGCCCTTGGCGATCTGCTGCATCAGCACGTCCGATGCGCCGAAGTTGAACAGCACCTTGGTGTCCGGATGCTGCTTCTCGTACGCGTCGCCGACGGCCTTGAACGCGTTCGTCAGGCTGGCGGCCGCCGACACGACCAGTTCGTCGGCGGCGCAAGCGGGTGCGCTGAATGCGACCGCGGCGGCAAGCGTGGCGATCGGCAGCAGGCGAAGCAGGGTGCGGCGAAGCGGACGGACGGTTGAGCGCATGGAGATTCGTCGTGAATGGATGGAAACCGTAATCGTAATATAGGGCGGGTTATAACGCTCGGCATAGTGCTCATGCGACGGTGCGCATGAAATGGTCGGACGTGAAAACGGGCGGCCGGTTACGCGTGAAGCGTAGGCGGCGCCGATCGGGTGCGCTGCAGCGACGACGGCTGCGACGCGGGATGGTAGTTCGGATTGGCCTTCCAGCGCGCGCGGACGAACGGGCGCTCGTGGCCCGACAGTTCCAGCGCGACCTTGGTGACCCAGCGATGCGACGGCACCGTGAGGCCGTGCAGCGCCACGGTGACGAGCGCGAGGCTCGCGACGACCGCCGGCACCGACCAGCGGTGCGGCGTCGCGCGCCACGAGCCGGCGATGAACGTGAGCGCGGCGACTCCGCCGACGAGGCAGCCGGTAATCGATTCGGACGGCGAATGCGCGTCGAGCGCGACCCGCGACACGCCGACCGCGACGCCGGCCGCCAGCCCGAGCGCGATGCCGGCGAGCCGCACCGGCGTGCGCGTGCGGATCAGCGCGAGGAAAATCGCGACCGGATACACCGACGTCGACAGCATCGCATGGCCGCTGAACCCGGTGAAATCCCACGCGCGGATGCCGATGCCCCAGCCGAGGAACGCGATCTTCGTGAGCGCCACCACGCCGATCGCGGCCGCGAGCACGCCGAGCCACGCGGCCGCACGCTGCCACGAGTAGCCGAGCGCGAGCCAGACGGCGATCGTGATCGCGAGCGGCAAGGTCAGGCCGGCGCCGCCGAACGCGGTAATCATGATCCACAGGTGAGCGGGCAGGTCGAACATCGGGAAGGGGACGAACGAAGGCGGGGACAATGCTTAAATCAACGCGCGAGCCGGGAAGAACGACTACAACGGATACAAGCGACGAAACCCCAGTATAGCGCCGCGTCCGCATGGGGCCCGCTTTTTGCGCGACCGGGCACGATCGACGAGCAGGAAAAATCCTGGAAACAATGTTATGGTGCATTGCACAAAGTCGAACGATGCATCCGTTGTGGCGGCTCTCATGGCGCCCTATTTTTCCTGACTGCGAGCCCGATCGATGACCAAAAGTCTGACCAAGGTATGGCTGGGCGGCATGAAACGCATGCTGTCCCCGGTCGCCAAGCGCGCGGCGCGCGATGCGCAGCGCATCACCCGCGACGCACTCGAGGCCGCGGCCTCTCCTGCCGTATCCGACCCGTCCCCACCTCGCGAGTCGCGTGTGCGACCGCGCGCGGCCGCGTGGGCGGCCGGCGAGTGGGCGCGCGGCGAATATCCGATGGCGCCCGCGCTCGGTCGCCTTGTCCAGAACCTCGCGTACGGGCTCTACGTGCCGTCCGGCCGCCGGCGTGGCGCGATGCCGCTCGTCGTGATGCTGCACGGGTGCCAGCAGTCCGTCGACGAGTTCGCGCTGGGCACGCGGATGAACCTGCTGGCCGACAAGCACGGCTTCGCGGTGCTGTATCCGGAACAGTCGCTGCGTGCGCACGCGCATGGGTGCTGGCACTGGTATGAAGACACCGACCGCGCGGGGCGGGGCGAGGCGGACACGGTGGCGGCGCTGGTCGACGCGCTGGTCGACGAGTACGGTTTCGACGCGTCGCGCGTCTACGTCGCCGGGCTGTCGGCCGGCGCGGGGCTCGCTTCGCTGCTTGCGCTGCACCACCCGGACCGTTTCGCGGCGGTCGCGTTGCACTCGGGCCCCGCACTCGGCGAAGCGAATTCCGGCATCACCGCGATGGACGTGATGCGCCGCGGTTTGCGGCAGAACCCGGCCGCGGCGGTCGATGCGCTGGTCGACGCCGGCGCGTATCCGGGCATGCCGGCGCTGATCGTCCAGGGCGACGGCGATCATGTCGTCGCGCCGAAGAACGCCGATCAACTGACCGTCCAGTTCATGCGCCTGAACGGGCTCGCCGACAGCCGGGGCGCGCTGCGCGGCGGCGAGCGCGTCGAGACGCGCAAAACGGGCGTCCAGATTACCGATGTATGCCGCGACGGCGAGCCGGTGGTGCGGCTGTGTCACGTGAAAGGGCTCGATCACGCGTGGGCCGGCGGCGACGAAGCCGTGCCGTTTCACGCGGCGGTCGGCCCCGACGCAAGCGTGATGATCTGGGCTTTTTTCGAAACCCGTCGTCGCACTGTGGCGACCGAACGACGCATCGTTTGATCGACGCTGGTCAAAGCCTAGGGTTTTCCCTATAATTCGGGAAAACCCCTAGTCCAGAACCTTTGAACAGCGAGATCGACCATGTACCTGCTGAGCCACCTCTTCCTGATGCTGACCAAGAACGCTGAAAAGGCTGCGAAAGAGCGCGCCGACGCGTACCTGGCCGAAGCCACCGACATCTACGATCTCGAATTCCGCATGCGCAAGATCGATCGCGACGCGGCAATGAATCGTCCGTATTCGATCGGCGCGCGCTAAGCGGCGCACGCGGGCCTGCCGGCCCGCCGTTTCGATGCATCGCGCAAAAGGGCGCGTGCGGCATGGTGCCGCACGCGCCCTTTTTGTATTCGCGTGAAACCCGAACCGGCGTCGTGTCAGACGACCGTCAGGCGCACCGGCACGTTGTTGCGCGTCGCGTTCGAATACGGGCACACGTGGTGTGCCTTGTCGACCAGCGCTTGCGCGTCGTTCTTGTCGAGCCCCGGCAGCGACACGCGCAACTCGATGTCGAGCCCGAAGCCGCCTGCATCGTTCGGGCCGATGCCCACTTCCGCCGTCACTTGCGTATCGGCCGGCAGCGTCTGCTTGTTCTGGCCCGCGACGAATTTCATCGCACTCAGGAAGCAGGCCGAGTAACCTGCGGCAAACAGTTGCTCCGGATTCGTGCCTTCCGCGCCCGTGCCGCCGAGTTCGCGCGGCGCCGCCAGCTTCACTTCCAGCTTGTTGTCGGCGGATACTGCGCGGCCGTCGCGGCCGCCGGTGCTCGTGGCGCTGGTCTTGTACAGAATGTTCATCGTGCAGCTCCTGTCGGGAAGAGAGGGAGAAAGCGGTCCGGTCAAACGGGATGTCGCCGGCCACGACTGAAATATAGAACACTAATGATTTGTGTGCAAATTAAATTTTGAAGAAAAACCCGGCGATGCCGGGCGGGTCGCTTCATGCGCGAAGTGTCAGCGTTCGTTGGCCACCGACAACGCGTCGCGCAACTGCTGGAGATCGGCGCGCAGCCTCACCAGGAATTCGGGTGTCTGTTGCATCGCGCAAAAAAGGTCGGCGGGCACCGAGCGCGCGCGGTCCTTCAGCACACGGCCTTCCGGCGTCACGCGCACGTTGACCACCCGTTCGTCGGCCGCGCTTCGCACGCGCTCGACGTAGCCGAGCGCTTCCAGCCGCTTGAGCAGCGGCGTGACCGTGGCCGGATCGAGGTCGAGCCGCGCCGAGACGTCCTTCACGGCCATGTCGTCGCGCTCCCACAGCACGAGCATCGCGAGATATTGGGGATAGGTCAGCGACAACTTGTCGAGCAGCGGCTTGTACGCCTTCGTCATCGCGTGCGAAGTCGAATAAAGCGCGAAGCAGAGTTGCTCGTCGAGCGTCTGGGGCAGCGGAGGCAGGCGATCCATGATTCGGGTAGCGCATCGGATGCGCGAACGATTTGTACGCAAATTATTTTGCGCGCAAAAGATCGGGTTGAAAAGGTGACCTGCGGCGGAATTCCGTGCTCAAGCCAACGAAAGATCATCGACCGGTTGAATCCGCAATGGACTTCAGACATTCCCTCGACAGATAACAAAGCCGATATGGGCGGTTCGGCGTGCGCAATCGCTGAACAAGAGGCATGGAGGTCGTGGTTGTCCAGATCGTTCCATTGAGCACACGTGATGTTTCTCGTTATCGACGTCGCGGCGCTGATCGGCAGACAGCGCCGATGAGTTTGAACCTGTCGATCTGGAGGTGGCACGCAGGCCTGCGATAAAGACTCGGAGTGTCATCCCCGTGCGCCGGCTTCTTCTAATAGCCATTCCTTGAAGGCAACGACAGGCGCCGAGTTCGCGCTTGCTTTCTTGTGCACGAGGTAATACGCGAGTTCACAGGTTTGAACCACGTCGAACGGTCGAACGAGGCGCCCCTCCTCGAGATCCTTTTCGACGAGTGTCGTCCGTCCAAGTGCCACTCCATTTCCCGAAATGGCCGTCTGATACGCGGCCGCGGAATCGTTGATCTGGATGCCCCGATTACAGTCGACGCTATCTCTGCATCCAGCTTTCTGAAGCCATGAGCGCCATGTCGGGAACACGCCTGATGACTGCATCGAGACATCGTGAATCAAGAGATGGTGCTGGAGGTCGGCGGGCTTTTTCAGACGTTGCTTACCGCGCAATAGACTGGGGCTGCACACAGGGAAAAACTCATCCCGCAAAAGGAATGTCGATGCGAGGTCGGGCCATTTGCCGGCACCGTAGCGAATGCCGACGTCGACCCGATCGGCAGTGAAGTCGACGAGACGGTTACTCGTGTCAATGCGCAAGTCGTAATACGGATGCCGCTGCTGAAATCGGTCGACACGGGGCAGTAGCCACTTGTCGGCAAAGGCGGCGGGAACGGTGACGGTGAATGCCGTGCGCGACTTGCTTGCCTTGAGCTGTTCAACGGCCTCGGACAGCAGGTCGAATCCCGATTGCAGTGCTGGGAGTGCGGACCGTGCTGCGTCCGTTAGAAAGAGGCGCGTTGCGCCTGATGTGGTCCGATGAAACAATTCGACTTCGAGGGCGTCTTCCAGGCCGCGGATCAAATGTCCGACTGCCGCCGGCGTGACATTTAGCTCCTCAGCTGCCGCGGCGTAGCTCAGATGACGGGAGACGGCTTCGAAGGCACGGAGTGCGTTCAGGTTATGAGGTGCTCGCATCTGAATAAGTTTATGTCCGTATTGACGCATCTTCACAAGGCATTCAGCGACAGTCTATCGTGTCATCAAGCGCGGTCCGCGAACTTCAGAATGCGCTGCGATACGCGAACAAGCCTGGCAGCCCGCCGGTCATCAAGAACAGGACATTTTGCCCGGAGCGGTAGCGACCATTCCGCACATCGTGCAGAAGCCCGGCAAACGCCCTCCCGCTATCGACCGGGTCCAGGAGCAGTCCCTCAGTTCGGGCAAGTGTGCGCATGGCTCGCGCATGCCGTCGGTTGGCAGGCCATATCCATCCCCAAGATGCGAATCGTCGATGTTCAGGTCGCTGACGGAAAACCTCGCCTCGTGGCCAAGCAGGTCCAGCGTTGCAGTCGACTTTTCGAATGAGACCATGCGCGACTTGTCTTCATCGGCGAGCACGGCATGCGAGCGAACGAACGCGGCTGTCCTTCCCTGAGCGACGAATCTCGCAACCAGGCCGGCATGCGTGCCACCGCTGCCGTGAGGGACGATGACTTCGTCAAATGCCACGCCCATCTCCGATGCCTGCGCCTCGATCTCCAAGGCGCATGCGGCATAACCGAGACAACCGACCGGGCTGGAGCCTTCCAGCGGTGCGACAGAGACGCGGCGCCCCCATCTCCGTCAGCGTCGTGGCGCGCCGAGTCGCGAACACCATCGCGTCTTCCGAACCCGGTAGATCGTGGACAGTAGCGCCCAGCAACTCATCGAGCAGCACGTTCTCATTGTCGGTGTAGGCCGCGTCGGTTCTGGGAACCGAGCGAGTAAGAACCAGCTCGCACTGCAAACCGGCCCGAGCTGCCGCAGCGGCCGTGAGTCGTGCATGGTTCGACTGACGTGCTCCGACCGTAACTACGGTGTCCGCATCTTGCGCGAGCGCCTAGCCAATCAGAAATTCCAACTTTCCCAGCTTGTTGCCGCCTGCTCCAAGGCCCATCAGATCGTCGCGTTTTACGAAGATTCCGACATTGCCGAGCTGTTTGTTCGAGGCGGGGGAGACGCTGGACAGGCGTCGCGCCCTTAGAGTGAATCGCGGATAAGCAGCCGGCCCAAGATGTCCTTCTCGCATGTGAATTCTCGATATAAATTGGGGGACGCCATAACGGCCGCCCCCATCGTTACATCAGATTTGCGACAGGCCACCATCGACTACGAATTCCGCGCCGGTCGTGAACGAAGAGTCATCGCTCGCCAGGAACAAAACCGCCTTCGCGATTTCAGCGGCTTCACCGAAGCGGCTTGAGCGGCACTGCTGCCTGAATGGTGGCTGCAGTGTCGGAGAGTTGCCCCTCGGTAAGGCCGAGCTTGGTGTGGAACGGCGTTGCAATCGGCCCTGGGCTGACGGCGTTGACGCGGATGCCACGCGGCGCGAGCTCGGCGCCGAGAGAACGCACCAGCGACCGGATGGCTGCCTTCGTCGCCGAGAGAACGGACAGGCCCGGTGTGCCGACAGTGTTCAGGAACGACGTCGTGGCCACGATGCTACCTCCATTCGGGATAAGCTGCACCGCCTTCTGAATAGTGAGGAACAAGCCGGTGAAATTCAGAGCGAATTGCTCTTGAATCATTTCCGGGGTAACGGCTTCCAGCGGAGCAGCCTGACCTGCCCCGGCGTTGGCAAACACGATGTCGATATGGCCAAACGTTGCCGCCACGTCGCCGATGGCGCGGTCGATGTCGGCAGGTTTGCGGAGGTCGGCGGAGAGAATCAGAGCGTCGCTGCCCAGTGCCTTTGCGGCAGCTTCAAGACGCGCCGGATTCGTTCCGATGACAGCGACCTTTGCGCCTTCCGCGAGAAATTGCCTGGCAGTCTCCAGACCGATACCCGACGTGCCGCCGGTGACGAGGGCAACCTTGTTTTGCAGTTTCATGGTTCATCTCCTTGGGGTGAGTTGACGAGGACCGTTGGCGTCTTCGATGGAAACCATTCTGGTCGACCGCAAACCGCACGACAAATGAGAAGAACTAGCGACCCAAAGTAAAAAATCTAGTCTGAAACGTTTAACGCCTCTACGCCAGGCAATTTGAAGTTCAGGAGCAGAACCGCCAGAAACAAAAGTCGCTACAGTGCCTGCGTCGCGGCGAGCGGCGGATGTCGGAATTCGATTCATTTCCTCGTCCACAGCATGCAGCGGTGCTCCGCCACGGCATCTAGGTCAGTTCGCAGCTTCGTTAGGATGCGAGATGAGCACAATGTGGCTGATCTCGATTTCGATGGTCTTGCCGCCGCTCGAATGACCTTATGCGTGTATAGGCGAATGGCTGCGAGTGGCCGGGTTGAGGCAATGCCACCGGCAATTTGCTCGCCTGAAACCGGCCATTGAGCTAGGGCGGACGACACCTTGGCTATTCGAATTGGATCGGGTCCTCAACCGGCGGCTCACGGCGGGGTGAGGTCTCCAAAATCCGCCTATCGGTGCGTCAGTTCGCAAAAAGTGAGGCCTTCTGACTGACCGGCCTGGCGAAAGTTATCTGACCGCCCCGGTCCGATTGTGGCCGGCCAGCTTGCCGATCGGGCCGACGACCTTCAGATGCAGCAGTTGTAGTCGACGTAGTCGCGTCCTTCTGCCTGACTTGGAAGCAATGATTGCCAGCGGGTCGGAACTTGTTGACGTGTGTGCCGTCAGCGGGTGTTGTCGAACTGTACGGGGCATCGAAGTGCTCGTTCCTGGCATCGTAAATTCAGCAAGACGGACTTTATTCCGTGGCCGCCTCGCCGAACTGCCGTTTCGGCGCGACATGACGGACTTTGCGTCCGAGCACACCTTTGCAACGATCTTTTCAATTCAATAACTTGCGATCTGGCCCTCAGCCGGACTTTATTCTCCCGGATCATCGATACGGGGAAAGGGTAGATCGACAGCACGCCCCGGCCGGGGCCGAGAACAGCGTGGCGGCCGGCGACATGCGCCGGCCGTAAGAAGAGTCAGCGGCCCGACATCGTCGTCGTCGCGCCCGGTTCCTGCACGCCGAAGCAGCCGCGATAGGTCGCGTAGAACGAGCAGTACAGCATCGTGACGATGATGATCGTCACCGGCATCATGATCGTCAGCGCATACGCGCCGGCACCGAGCGCCTGCAGCAGCAGCGACAGCGCGAGCGACGTGCCGAGCGCGACGCCGAACCACAGCACGCCGTACACGACGAATGCGCCGCGATTGCGCCAGCAGCTGACGACGCTGAAGAAGAGCGCCTTCGCGGGCGGGACGTCATGCCACGCGACCAGCACCGGCGCGAACCAGAACAGCATCGCGACCGGCAGATAGAGCAGCGTCGCGAAGAACAGCGCGCCGAGCGTGCCTTGCGCGGCGAGCGTCTCGGGCGTCGTGTTCGCTTCGTCGGCCGCGCCCATCATCACGTGAAACAGCGCGCCGCCGTCCACGAACGACGACGCGGCGAACACCAGCACCATCGATGCGACGTAGATCACGCCGAGGACGAGCAGCCGCTGGGTCGCGACGGCGCCGTACGAGCGAAAGCCGTCGACGAGGATCGTCGGCATCACGGTCTTGCCGGCCACCGTGTCGCGGCACGCGGCCATGAAGCCGACCGCGATGCCGGGAATGAACACCAGCGGCAGCGCGGAGCCGATCACGGGCACCCTCGACACCAGCGTGATCGCGAGCAGGTACGTGAAGAACAGCGTGATGAACGCGAGCGGGTTCCGGCGGAACAGCCAGATGCCTTGACGGAACCAGACATAGCCCGTTTTCGCGGGCACTTCGATCAGTTGCATGCGGTTTGGATCTCGGGAAGCGCGGGCGTATGCGCGATACGCTCACGCAGAATGCGTTCGAAATGGCCGGGGTCGTGCGGCTTGAGCATCTCGGCCGCGCGTGGCAGGTAGAAGTCGTACAGGCGCGACACCCAGAAGCGGTACGCGCCCGCGCGCAGCATGTCGCTCCAGTGGCGGCGTTCCTCGGCCGTGAACGGCCGCACCGTCTGGTACGCGCGCAGCAGCGCATCGGCGCGCGCGACGTCGAGCACGCCGGTCGCGAGGTCGACGCACCAGTCGTTGACGGTGACCGCGACGTCGAACAGCCACTTGTCGCAGCCCGCGAAATAGAAGTCGAAGAACCCGCCGAGCCGCACGTCGTGGCCGGTGCCGGGCGCCGCGTGCGCGAACAGCACGTTGTCGCGGAACAGGTCGCAATGGCAGGGGCCGGCCGGCAGCGCCGCATAGTCGTCCGACGCGAAGAAGCCGGCCTGGTGCGCGAGCTCGCCTTCGAGCAGCGTGCGTTGCGCGTCCGTGATGAACGGCACGATCGCCGGCACGTTCTCCTGCCACCACGGCAGGCTGCGCAGGTTCGGCTGGCTGCGCGGATAGTCGCGCCCCGCGAGGTGCAGGCGCGCGAGCATCTGCCCGACCTCGATGCAGTGTTCGACGCCGGGCGCGAGTTCGGCCGCGCCGTCGAGCTTCGTGACGATCGCGGCCGGCTTGCCGTGCAACTCGCCGAACAGCGCGCCGTCGTCACGCGGGACCGGGTCCGGCACCGGCACGCCATGGGCGGCGAGGTGGCGCATCAGGTCGAGGTAGAACGGCAACTGCTGCGCCGTGAGCTTTTCGAAGATCGTGAGGACGTATTCGCCGCGCGTCGTCGTCAGGAAGAAATTGCTGTTTTCGATACCGGACGGAATGCCGCGGAACGCAAGCACGTCGCCCAGTTCGTAGTGGCGCATCCATTGCGCGAGATCGGAGTCGGAAACAGCGGTGAAAACGGCCATGCGGGATGCGTCAGGTCAAGGTGTCGGCACGCGGGCGGCGTGCAGCGCGACAGCAGGTGAAGGAGCGGCGCGGCGCGGTCGGTGCGCGGCGCCACGGAATCAGTAGCGCAGGTTCAGCGACGGCAGGCGCGTGATCGGGATGCCGGCGTCGTGCGGCTTCGGCGACGTGTCGGGCGTCGAGCTCATCTGGTAGCGCGTGCCGAAGTTCGACTTCACGTCGATCTCGACCGGCTTGCCGCGGTCGCGGTACTCGGTGACCTCGGTGCCGTTCTTGCTCTTTTCGTGGAAGCTCGGCGTGCGGCGGATGTCGGCGAAGTCCACTTTCGACGTGACTTCGGCGCCCGGCCGGTTGATCTTGCGGAGATCGGGCAGGCCGGCGGCTTCGTTGGCCTCGGCCCGGGCCTGCGCGTCGGCGTCAGGCGTGCCGCCGGCGGCGTGAGCGACGCTGGCGGCGGCAAACGCGACGGCAGCGGCGACGAAAATGAGCGGCTTCATGATGAGTCTCCAGTGAACCTACCGATTTTAGCAAATACTGTGCACCATCCGGCCCTTGTGTGCGCAGGGGCGGCCATAAGGGCGACCGGGTTCCGTGGTAATGTCGTCGGATCAGACGAGGTGATGAAAATGAAGAACGATTTGAGCCGCCGGCACCGTGTGCTGTCGCCCGAAAGCCCGTCGGTCGAGGCTTTCGACGATCCGATCGCTGCCGTCGCGCGGCTGTCCGCCATTTACGACACGAATACGGGCTTCCTGCGCGATGCGTTCGCGCGCTATCGCCGCCACGAAGCGATTACCGAGCACGTGCGCGCGTGCTACCCGTTCGTGCGGATCCGCACCGACGTCAACACGCACGTCGATTCGCGCCGCTCGTACGGCTTCGTCGCGGGCCCCGGCGTGTTCGAGACGACGGTCACGCGCCCCGATCTCTTCGCGAACTACTACCGCGAGCAACTGCGCCTGCTGGCGAAGAACCACCATGTGAAGATCGAGATCGGCGTGTCGTCGCAGCCGATTCCAATCCATTTCGCGTTTCCGGAAGGCATCCATCTCGAGGGTGAACTCGATCGCGACCGCCTGCTCGCGATGCGCGACATCTTCGATACGCCCGACCTGTCGTATCTCGACGACCGCATCGTCAACGGTACGTTCGAGCCGGCGCCGGGCGAGCCGCATCCGCTCGCGCTGTTCACCGCCGCGCGCGTCGACTTCTCGCTGCATCGGCTGCGCCACTACACGGCGACGTCGCCCACGCACTTCCAGAACTACGTGCTCTACACGAACTACCAGTTCTACATCGACGAGTTCGTGAAGCTCGGCCGCACGATGATGACGGAAAGCGACGATCCGGAGGTGCGCGCGTACCGCAGCGAATACAGCGCGTTCGTCGAGCCGGGGGACGTCGTGACGTACAACGCGAACCTCGGCGGCGAGCCGGCCGAGGGCACCGCGCCGCCGCGCCTGCCGCAGATGCCCGCGTATCACCTGAAGCGCGCGGACGGCAGCGGGATCACGATGGTCAACATCGGCGTCGGCCCGTCGAACGCGAAGACGATCACCGATCACATCGCGGTGCTGCGCCCGCACGCGTGGGTGATGCTCGGTCACTGCGCGGGGCTGCGCAACACGCAGCGCCTGGGCGACTACGTGCTCGCGCACGGCTACGTGCGGGAGGATCACGTGCTCGACGCCGACCTGCCGCTGTGGGTGCCGATCCCGGCGCTGGCCGAAGTGCAGCTCGCGCTCGAGCGCGGCGTGGCCGAGGTCACGCGGCTCGAGGGTGTGGAGCTGAAGCGCGTGATGCGCACGGGCACGGTCGCGAGCGTCGACAACCGCAACTGGGAGCTGCGCGACCATCGCGAGCCCGTGCAGCGGCTGTCGCAGAGCCGCGCGATCGCGCTCGACATGGAAAGCGCGACGATCGCCGCGAACGGCTTCCGCTTCCGGGTGCCGTACGGCACGCTGCTGTGCGTGTCCGACAAGCCATTGCATGGCGAGCTGAAGCTGCCGGGCATGGCCGACACGTTCTATCGCGGGCAGGTCGACCAGCATCTGCAGATCGGCGTGAAGGCGATGGAGATCCTGCGCACGAACGGGCTCGACAAGTTGCATAGCCGGAAACTGCGGAGCTTCGCGGAAGTGGCGTTCCAGTAACGACACACGGCGCAACGGCGTCCATCACGACAAAGGCCGCACGCGAACTTGCGTTCGCGTGCGGCCTTGTTCTTTTCGTTTCGGCGCGAAGGCCGGATGGCCCGCGCTCAGGCGTTCAGCATTCGCCCTTTTTCGCGTGCCCCGGCGGGCAGTGATAGCCGCCATGGCCGCGATGACGCTCGTGATCCTCCCACTCGCGGCGTTCCCAGTAGCGGCGGCCGTCCCAATAGCGGTCGCCGTGCCAGCCGACGATTACCGCCGGTGCGGGAGCGACGACGACCGGCGCGGGCGTGCCGATGTTGACGTCGACGTTGACGGCATGAGCGAGGCCGGACAGCGAAAGGCCGAGGCCGGCGAAAGCGAGGGCGATCAGCGAGCGTTGCATGTTCTTTTCCGTGGTGTCGTGATGAATGGGCCGACGCGACGCGATGGAAGCGAGGGGGACCGTTCCACCGGGGGAACGCCGCGCCGACAGAATGCAGTGTGCTGCCGGGCGACGGAAAAGGCGAGTCGTGATTATTACGGAGGATTGGCGGTGCGTGCGCGCGCGAAGGGCCATCCATTTGACAGTGGCGGGCCGCCGGTGCGGCTGATCCCGTCGCATGACGCAGCGCCGACGGCGGGATTTGACATTCGACCGCGCGCGGCGGCGAACGGGTATTAACGGCGCGTTACAAAATCGCGCCCGGCGAGCGGCCGGCACGCGTTGCTCATTGCGTGCCAGGCACGACAACCGGCCGTCGGGCCGGCTGTCGTCACTGACCGGTTACAGATAGAACATCCGGTCTTCTTCCGGGCGCGGCGGATGATCATCGTCGTCCGAACCTTCCTCCTCGCCGCTGTCCTCGTAGAACGCGAGCACCGCGTCGAGCACCTGGTCGGGATCGTCGATCACCTGCATCAGATCCATGTCTTCCGGATTGATCAGGCCCATCGGAATCAGTTGATCGCGGAACCATTGCAGCAGCCCCTGCCAGAATTCGCTACCGACGAGGATGATCGGCACGAGGCGCGATTTCTTCGTCTGGATCAGCGTGAGCACTTCGGACAGTTCGTCGAGCGTGCCGAAGCCGCCCGGCATCACGATCACCGCGTCCGAGTTCTTCACGAACGTGACCTTGCGCGTGAAGAAGTGGCGGAAGCGCAGCGAGATGTCCTGATAGTGGTTGCCGGCCTGCTCGTGCGGCAGCTCGATGTTCAGGCCGACCGACGGCGCCTTGCCGGCGTGCGCCCCCTTGTTTGCGGCTTCCATGATGCCGGGGCCGCCGCCGGAGATCACCGCGAAGCCGGCGTCCGACAGCTTGCGGGCGATCTGCACGGCGAGCTTGTAGTGCGGCGTGTCGGGTTTGAGGCGGGCAGAACCGTAGATGCTGACAGCCGGGCGGATCTCCGACAGGTACTCGGTCGCCTCGATAAACTCTGCCATAATCGTGAACATCTGCCACGATGCGCGCGCCTTCTTGGCCGTCGCGCGCTCTTGATCTGCGAGCGAACGCAGACTCGGAATCACTTTTCTCTTGTTCATAATGCCTGAAGAACGAAATCTGGAAGGTAAGACCCTGCTATTGGTTGACGGTTCGAGCTATCTGTATCGGGCTTACCATGCGATGCCTGATTTGCGTGGCCCTGGCGGGGAGCCGACCGGAGCGCTCTACGGAATCATCAACATGCTGCGCCGTATGCGCAAGGAAGTCAGTGCAGAGTATAGCGCTTGCGTGTTCGATGCAAAGGGCAAGACGTTCCGCGACGACCTTTATGCCGACTATAAGGCAAACCGTCCGTCGATGCCGCCCGATCTCGCGTTGCAGGTCGAGCCGATCCACGGCGCGGTGCGCGCGCTCGGCTGGCCGCTGCTGATGGTCGAAGGCGTCGAGGCCGACGACGTGATCGGCACGCTCGCGCGCGAAGCCGAACGGCACGGGATGAACGTGATCGTGTCGACCGGCGACAAGGATCTCGCGCAGCTCGTGACCGGCCGTGTCACGCTCGTCAACACGATGACCAACGAGACGCTCGACCGCGACGGCGTGCTCGCGAAATTCGGCGTGCCGCCCGAGCGCATCATCGACTACCTCGCGCTGATCGGCGACACCGTCGACAACGTGCCGGGCGTCGAGAAATGCGGGCCGAAGACGGCCGTGAAATGGCTGTCGCAATACGACAGCCTCGACGGCGTGATCGAACACGCGGCCGAGATCAAGGGCGTGGTCGGCGACAACCTGCGCCGCGCGCTCGATTTCCTGCCGCTGGGCCGCCGGCTCGTGACGGTCGACACGGCCTGCGATCTCGCACCGCATCTCGACTCGATCGAAGCGTCGCTGAAGAGCGACGGCGAGGCGCGCGACCTGCTGCGCGACATCTTTGCGCGCTACGGCTTCAAGACCTGGCTGCGCGAAGTCGAGAGCGCACCGGCCGAAGGCGGCGGCGCCGATGCGCCGGAAGGCGAGCCGGCCCCGGTGATCGCAGCCGACGTCGCGCGCGAATACGACACGATCCAGACCTGGGAACAGTTCGACGCGTGGTTCGCGAAGATCGATGCGGCCGCGTTGACCGCATTCGACACCGAGACGACCGCACTCGATCCGATGCTCGCACGGCTCGTCGGCCTGTCGTTCTCGATCGAGCCGGGCAAGGCGGCCTACCTGCCGGTCGCGCACTGCGGCCCCGACATGCCCGAGCAGCTTCCGCTCGACGAAGTGCTCGCGCGCCTGAAGCCGTGGCTCGAGTCGCCCGATCGCAAGAAGGTCGGCCAGCACCTGAAGTACGACGCACAGGTGCTCGCGAACTACGACATCGCGCTGAACGGCATCGAGCACGACACGCTGCTCGAATCGTACGTGCTCGAATCGCACCGTACGCACGACATGGACAGCCTCGCGCTGCGTCATCTGGGCGTCAAGACGATCAAGTACGAGGACGTGGCCGGCAAGGGCGCGAAGCAGATCGGTTTCGACGAAGTGGCGCTCGCGCAGGCCGCGGAATACGCGGCCGAAGACGCGGACATCACGCTGCAGCTCCATCACGCGCTGTATCCGCAAGTCGCGCGCGAGCCGGGCCTCGAGCGCGTGTACCGCGAGATCGAGATGCCGGTGGCGCTCGTGCTGCGCAAGATGGAGCGCACCGGTGTGCTGATCGACGATGCGCGCCTGCACGCGCAGAGCACCGAAATCGCGACGCGCCTGATCGAGCTCGAGGGCCAGGCGTACGAACTGGCGGGCGGCGAATTCAATCTCGGCTCGCCGAAGCAGATCGGGCAGATCTTCTTCGAGAAGCTGCAGTTGCCGGTCGTGAAAAAGACGCCGAGCGGCGCGCCGTCGACGGACGAGGAAGTGCTGCAGAAGCTGGCCGAGGACTACCCGCTGCCGAAGCTGCTGCTCGAGCACCGCGGGCTGTCGAAGCTGAAGTCGACCTATACCGACAAGTTGCCGCGCATGGTGAACCCCACCACCGGCCGCGTGCATACGAACTATGCGCAGGCGGTCGCGGTGACGGGCCGCCTTGCGTCGAACGATCCCAATCTTCAGAACATTCCGGTGCGCACGGCCGAAGGCCGGCGCATCCGCGAGGCGTTCATCGCCTCGCCGGGCCACCAGATCGTGTCGGCCGACTATTCGCAGATCGAACTGCGGATCATGGCGCACATCTCGGGCGACGCGTCGCTGCTGCGCGCGTTCTCGCAGGGCGAGGACATCCACCGCGCGACGGCCGCCGAGGTGTTCGGCGTGACGCCGCTGGAGGTCAATTCCGACCAGCGCCGGATCGCGAAGGTGATCAACTTCGGGCTCATCTACGGGATGAGCGCGTTCGGGCTCGCATCGAATCTCGGTATCACGCGCGACGCGGCGAAGCTCTATATCGACCGTTATTTCGCGCGCTATCCGGGCGTCGCGCAGTACATGGAAGACACGCGCGCGGCGGCCAAGGAGAAGGGCTACGTCGAAACCGTTTTCGGTCGCCGCCTGTGGCTGCCCGAGATCAACGGCGGCAACGGCCCGCGTCGCCAGGCGGCCGAGCGCGCGGCGATCAATGCACCGATGCAGGGCACGGCGGCCGACCTGATCAAACTGTCGATGATCGCCGTGGACGACTGGCTCACGCGCGACCGGCTTGCGTCGCGCATGATCATGCAGGTGCACGATGAACTGGTGCTCGAAGTGCCCGAAAGCGAGCTGTCGCTCGTGCGCGAGAAACTGCCGGAAATGATGTGCGGCGTCGCGAAGCTGAAGGTGCCGCTGGTCGCCGAAGTGGGCGCCGGCGCGAACTGGGAAGAGGCACACTGACGCACCCCGTACGATTCCTTGCTGCCCGCGGCATATTGTTGCAGGGATGCCGAATATCGAGATGGTTTGCTTGTGGTCAACGCGCAAGCTCCCGGACAATGCATGTCAGTCATGCCATTGACGCGGGGCGGCGCGCCCCGCGTGCCGGATCGGCCGCATCGAAGTGCTTCGAACTGCACATCGATGATGTCCGAACCGGTTAATCCGCCGGGCTGTGCGAATGCATCGCGTTTGCTTTATCCGGCGGCAGCAGTTTCGAATCGCAAAGGGGGAATCAGATGCATCGGATCATCATCGTAGGCGGAGGCGCGGGCGGCCTGGAACTGGCGACGCGGCTCGGCGACCGTTACGGCGCACGCGGCAATCGTCCCGCGCGTGCGCTTGTCACGCTCGTCGACCGCAATCCGACGCACATCTGGAAACCGCTGCTGCACGAGGTCGCGGCCGGCAGCATGGATCCGTTCACGCAGGAGCTCGAGTATGCGGCGCAGGCGCGCTGGCACGGCTTCGAGTTTCAGCAGGGCGAGCTGACCGCGCTCGACCGCGCGGCGAAGCGCATCACGCTGTCGCCCATCAACGACAGCGACGGCGAGGAACTGTTGCCGGCGCGCGAGCTGGAATACGACACGCTGGTGATCGCGATCGGCAGCACGACCCACTTCTTCGGCGTGCAGGGCGCGCCGGAAAACGCGATCGCACTCGATACGGTCGGCGAGGCCGAACGCTTCCGCAAGCGGCTGATCGCGGCATGCATGCGTGCCGAGCACCAGGCGCCGGCGCCCACCGCGCCGGGCGAGTCGACCGAGCCGCGCATCCAGGTCGTGATCGTCGGCGGCGGCGCGACGGGCGTCGAGTTGTCCGCGGAACTGCGCAATACCGCGCAGGTGCTGTCCGTGTACGGGCTGCACAAGCTCGATCCGCGCCATGACGTCGGCATCGTGCTGATCGAATCGGGGCCGCGGATCCTGCCGGCACTGCAGGAGCGCGTGTCGGCGGCGACGGCCGAACTGCTCGAAAAGCTCGGCGTGCGGCTGATGCTCGGCGAGCGCGTGACCGAGGTGGCGCCCGGGTTCGTGCATACCGCGAGCGGCAAGGCGGTGCGCGCGGATCTGACGGTCTGGGCGGCCGGCATCAAGGCGCCGTCCGTGCTCTCGCACCTCGACGGCCTTCAGGTCAACAAGCTCGGTCAGCTCGACGTGCGCCGCACGCTGCAGACCTTCACCGACGACAACGTGTTCGCACTCGGCGATTGTGCGGCCTGCGCATGGCCGGGCAACGAACGCAACGTGCCGCCGCGCGCGCAGGCGGCGCACCAGCAGGCGAGTTTCCTGCTCAAGGCGATCGGCTGCCGGCTCGAAGGGCGCCCGCAACCCGAGTTCACGTATCGCGACTTCGGCTCGCTCGTGTCGCTCGGTCACTTCAGCGCGGTCGGCAACCTGATGGGCGGGCTGATCGGCGGCAACATGCTGATCGAAGGGCTGTTCGCGCGTTTCATGTACATGTCGCTGTACCGGCTGCACATCGCGGCGCTGCACGGTTACCCGCGCATGATGCTCGACACGGTCGCGCACTGGCTGCGGCGCACGACGCTGCCGCGCGTCAAGCTGCACTGATCGCGTCGTTGCGCGTGGCGCGGGCGGGGAATGCGCCTATCGTGCGTGTTCGCCGCCCGTTTTTCTTTTCGGCTCACACGGATTCGGTCGCGCGTCGACGCGCGATACGGGCCGCCGTGCGATGACCGATTCGGCGGGCGCCGCCACGCGTCGTAATCGAGTCTTACACATCCGACAGTTGACGCGACAACGGATTATTGGGCATCTTGTCCGGGTTTTCGTTTGCGGCGGGGTGCCAACCGCCGCGACCTCCGCGCCGCGTGGCGGTGCGATGCCCCGTCATGTCGTATCCGCGATCGTGACGGCGGCGCCCCAATCGAGGAGTGCATTCATGTTGAAACCCGAAGTCGACAGCCTGGTCCCCCACGTCCCGTTCTCGCGCCGCAAGTTCATGCAGGCTGCGCTCGGCGGCACCTTCGCGGCGGCCGTGCTGCCCGTGTCGGCGCAGACGGTCACGACCGACAGCGCCGGGCTGGACGTCGACACCATCGAGATCCGCTCGGGCGATGCGAGTATTCCGGCGTATCGCGCCCAGCCGGTCGACAAGACGAACCTGCCGGTCGTCATCGTGATCCACGAGATCTTCGGCGTGCACGCGCATATCGCCGATGTATGCCGACGCTTCGCGAAGCTCGGTTATCTCGCGATCGCGCCCGACCTGTTCGTCCGGCAGGGCAATGCGGCGAAGTATCCGACGATGAAGGAGCTGTACGACCACATCATCAGCAAGGTGCCGGACCGGCAGGTGACGGAGGATCTCGATGCGACCGTCGCATGGGCCGGCAAGAACGGCGGCGACCTGTCGCGTCTCGGCGTGACGGGGTTCTGCTGGGGCGGCCGCCAGGCGTGGCTGTATGCGGAACACAATCCGCACGTGCTGGCCGCCGTGGCGTGGTACGGGTTCGTCGAAGGCAAGACCGACGAGATGACGCCGTTCAATCCGGTCGACCATGCGTCGTTGCTGAAGGTGCCGGTGCTCGGGCTGTATGGCGAGAAGGATCAGAACATCACGCAGGCGTCGCTCGCGGACATGCGCAAGGCGATCCAGGCGAGCGATTCGAAGCGCGCGCGCGAATCGGAGATCGTCGTGTATCCGGATGCCGGTCACGCGTTCTTCGCCGACTACCGGCCGAGTTACGTGAAGGGCGATGCCGAGGACGGCTGGAAGCGCGCGATCGAGTGGTTCCACAAGTACGGCGTGATGTAAACGACGAGCGGTGGCAACTGCCGCCTCGGCACCAGCCGCCGCATCATCGTCGTCGCGCCGCGCGGGTGCTCAAGGATTCGGGCCGGTCGCGATCGGTCGCGACGGATCGGCGCTCCATTCGCTCCACGAGCCCGGGTACAGCGACGCGCCGTGCAGGCCGGCCACTTCCAGCGCCAGCGCGTTGTGGCATGCGGTGACGCCCGAGCCGCATTGCAGGATCACGCGGTTCGGCTCGGTGCCGGCCAGCACGGTCGTGAATGCCTCGCGCAGTTCATGGCCGGTCTTGAAGCGGCCGTCGGCAGTCAGGTTGTCCTTGAAGAAGCGGTTGCGCGCCCCCGGAATGTGGCCGCCCACCCGGTCGATCGTTTCGTTTTCGCCGCGATAGCGATCCGGTGCGCGGGCATCGATCACGACGCGCGCGGGCGACGACACGTTCGCGAGTACGGCCGCCGCATCGACCGTCGATTCGAGCGGCGTGGCCGAGCGGAAGTCGCCGGCGGCCGGTTGCGGCACGTCGGTCGTCAGCGGCTGGCCGGCCGCTTCCCAGGCTTGCAGACCGCCATCGAGCACGGCAACCGAATCGTGGCCGAGCCAGCGCAGCAGCCACCACAGGCGCGCCGCATAGGCGCCGCCTTGCGCGTCGTACGCGACGACCTGCTGACCCTGCTTGAGGCCACGGCTGGCGAGCAGCGTCGCGAGTGCGTCTCGGGTCGGCAGCGGATGGCGGCCGTTGGTGCCCGTCTTGCGGCCCGACAGGTCGCGGTCGAGATGAAGATATTGCGCGCCGGGGAGGTGGCCGGCCGCGTAGGCGGCTTCGCCGACGCCGGGGTCGACGAGATCGAAGCGGCAGTCGAACAGCGCGACGCTGCCGGGCGCCGCGGCCAGGCGCTCGGCGAGATTGGCGGCGGAGATGAGCGTGGTGTAATGAGTGTGTGGCATGACGACTCCCTGGAGTGCAAATGGCCTGACACTCCAAGTCTAAACAAAAAAAGACGGGCCGAAGCCTAATGCCGTTCAGTTAAGAACTGAACGGCATTTTTGTTTTGGGTGTTGTAAACGGTGATGGAGGCTGTTAACCTGCGTCGCCATGCTTGATGACACCCTGAATTTTCTCGCTGAAGAACAGGAGACG
>NZ_JAUJPV010000080.1:0-613 GCF_030481585.1 Burkholderia sp. AU45388
TACGGATCAAAGCTCGTTTGCCAGCTCCCCGTAGCTTTTCGCAGGCTACCGCGTCCTTCATCGCCTGTGATCGCCAAGGCATCCACCACATGCACTTGTTCGCTTGACCCTATAACGAGTCTGTCTCGTTACAGGTTGAGTTCTCGCGTTGTGCCGTATTCCAATTGAGCCGAACAATGAAGTTCGAATCATCTTGAGATACATCGATACAATCACAACCCGGATAACTTCCACGTCCATCTCAAGACGCTTCCGCTATCCAAATTACTTACTTCTTCCAGATTGTTAAAGAACGACAGCCGATACTTTCGTACCGCTCTGACTGGCTCAATCGCCAATGAGAAAAACTCGAACCAAAATTCATTCGAATGTTTGTCATTGAGGATTATCGAAAGCGGCCGGCATTATAACCGTTTAAACCGCTAACAGACAGTCTTTTTGTCTTAATCAACAGCCGATAAGCGTGAGCGCTCAACTTATGCGAGAAGCTCTGGAAAGGAGGTGATCCAGCCGCACCTTCCGATACGGCTACCTTGTTACGACTTCACCCCAGTCATGAATCCTACCGTGGTGACCGTCCTCCTTGCGGTTAGACTAGCCACTTCTGGTAAAA
>NZ_JAUJPV010000081.1:0-599 GCF_030481585.1 Burkholderia sp. AU45388
TGCGGTCCGCATTCGACTGGAAATCAGCAATGAATCAGTTTGCTATCCTGTTCGGAGAGCGATTTATGCAGGCGCGTGGGTAACACGTTGTTCAACCGCCTCGCCCACAAAAATGCGGACAGGTTCCCACGGAGCGGTATACCGCCCGCTAGCTCCGTCCTCGCTTCGCTCGGCCGACAGGTCCATCCCACCCAATACCAGTATCGCCTCCCTCGCGGAACCCGCTGTACTTTCAATAATCGAATTCGCTGTTTTGCCCGCGAGAAAAATGCGGGGCGCAAACACATCGTCGTCGCGAAAAATCATTGTTAAACGATCGGTCACCCAAATGGGGGAGAGCAGAAAAAGTGCCTGGCTGCCGACCTCGGATACAGGAAGCCGAACGCGTGCTCTCGCCTTGAAGTACCTTGCAGCCGAGCGTAGCGAGGATGGAGCTAGCGGGCGGTATACCGCTCCGTGGGGTAGCGAGTGGTGTCGGAACCATTGCTCGAACCACTCCGGATTCCTGACTGGCGCGGACACTTTTATGCGGACCACTCTGTTGGCGATGGCACCGGTAAGTCATGCGATCTCCGAGCGCCTTTCTTTTGGTTACTTTT
>NZ_JAUJPV010000082.1:0-579 GCF_030481585.1 Burkholderia sp. AU45388
GCACGTTGCGCGACAGCGCGCGGAAGCTGTATTCGGTATCGACGTGATCGATGAACAGCGTCTCGTCGAAGCGGCCGAGCACGTCGAACGCGTCGCGCGACACGACGCAGCCCGACGAAATCAGGAACGCGCAACGTTGCATCAGCGTGCCCGGCTCGATGCGCAGGCGGCGCAAGCCGATGCCGTTCGTGGCGAGTTCCGGCAGGAAGCTGCGTGCGTTCTCGTCGAAGATGCGCGGGCCGGCCAGGAACGCGCGCCCGGCGAGTCCCGCGCAGACATCGCGCATCGTCGGGAAATACGCGGCCGGCACCGACGAATCCTGGTCGAACAGCGCGACCGCGTCGACACCGTCGCGAAACAACGCCGCGAGCCCCGCGTTGTACGCGCCCGCGATGCCGCCGTGATTGCCGTGATGCAGCAGCGCGATGCCTTCGCGTGCGCACAGTTCGCGAGCCCGTGCGTCGCGCCGAGGCGTGTTGTCGACGACGAGCAGCGCGTCGCACGCGTGCCGCCATCCGCGCAACGCGTCGAGCTGCGCGTCGCTCGGGTGATACAGGATCACGAGTGCGCCGAGTGTCG
>NZ_JAUJPV010000083.1:0-579 GCF_030481585.1 Burkholderia sp. AU45388
GCACGTTGCGCGACAGCGCGCGGAAGCTGTATTCGGTATCGACGTGATCGATGAACAGCGTCTCGTCGAAGCGGCCGAGCACGTCGAACGCGTCGCGCGACACGACGCAGCCCGACGAAATCAGGAATGCGCAACGTTGCATCGGCGTGCCCGGCTCGATGCGCAGGCGGCGCAAGCCGATGCCGTTCGTGGCGAGTTCCGGCAGGAAGCTGCGTGCGTTCTCGTCGAAGATGCGCGGACCGGCCAGGAACGCGCGCCCGGCGAGCCCCGCGCAGACATCGCGCATCGTCGGGAAATACGCGGCCGGCACCGACGAATCCTGGTCGAACAGCGCGACCGCGTCGATACCGTCGCGAAACAACGCCGCGAGCCCCGCGTTGTACGCGCCCGCGATGCCGCCGTGATTGCCGTGATGCAGCAGCGCGATGCCTTCGCGTGCGCATAGTTCGCGCGCCCGTGCGTCGCGCCGAGGCGTGTTGTCGACGACGAGCAGCGCGTCGCACGCGTGCCGCCATCCGCGCAACGCGTCGAGCTGCGCGTCGCTCGGGTGATACAGGATCACGAGTGCGCCGAGTGTCG
>NZ_JAUJPV010000008.1:0-224641 GCF_030481585.1 Burkholderia sp. AU45388
TCTCCTGTTCTTCAGCGAGAAAATTCAGGGTGTCATCAAGCATGGCGACGCAGGTTAACAGCCTCCATCACCGTTTACAACACCCAAAACAAAAATGCCGTTCAGTTCTTAACTGAACGGCATTACCGCAATCGCGGGGCTTTTTTGTCCGGCGAAACCGCCGCCGGAACCGGGCCGACGGGCGCGGCTTACGCCTGCCGCTGCAGCCCGTCCACGTCCTTCACGGGCGCCGGCCGGTAGCCGAGCGATTCCGAGATGGTGAGCGCCGTCCGGCTCAACTGGCCGAGCCATGCGTCCTGCAGCCGGTCGGCGGGCGCCGACAGCGACAGGCCCGCGACGAGCTTGCCGGAATCGTCGTAGATGCCGGCCGCGATGCAGCGCACGCCCAGTTCGAGCTCCTCGTTGTCGCGCGCGCACGATTGCTGGCGAACGATCGTCAGCTCGCGCTCGAGTTTCGCGATATCGGTGATGCTGTTCTGCGTATGGCCGGACAGCCCCGTGCGCGTCGCATACGCACGCACGCGCGACGTTTCGTCGGCCGCGAGGAACAGCTTGCCGACCGACGTGAGGTGCAGCGGCGCGCGGCCGCCGATCGCGCGGACGACCTGCATCCCGGAGCGCTCAGAATACGCGCGCTCGATGTAGACGATCTCGTCGCCCTGGCGCACCGACAGGTTCACGGTCTGCCCGGTGAGGCGGTGCAGCTCGCGCATCGGCATCAGCGCCGCGTCGCGCACCGACAGGCGCGCCTTCACGAGATTGCCGAGTTCGAGCAGCCGCATGCCGAGGCGGTAGGTGCCGGGATCGGAGCGGTCGACGAGGCGGCAGGTCACCATGTCGTTGAGGATGCGGTGCGCGGTCGACGGGTGCAGCTCCGTGCGCTGCGCAAGTTCCTTCAGGCTGACAGGGTCGCTGTGCGCGGCGAGCGCGTCCAGCAACCGCATCATGCGTTCGATCACCTGGATCGACGTTTTTGAATCCGGGGTGGGTTGGCTCATGTCGGGGGAGGAATCGGTTGACGCGTCAAGCGGTGTTGGATCGATTGTATCTCGTATCGTGAAAAAAGCGAACGCCGTTCGAGGAAGTCCTCGTTTTGCGCGCGGCGGGCTTGCACGCGGGCCGGCGTTGGTCTTGTCGGCCAAACGTCGGATAATGAGAGCCGTTTTCTCGAAGGAGCACGTATGCGAGTCGGTTTGTTCGTGACCTGCCTGGTCGACCTGATGCGCCCCGAAATCGGCTTTTCGGCGCTCAAGCTGATTCGCGACGCCGGCTACGAGGTGAGCGTGCCGCCCGCGCAGACGTGCTGCGGCCAGCCGGCCTACAACTCGGGTGACCGCGCGCTCGCGCGCGACCTCGCGGAAAAGACGCTGCGCGAGTTCGAGTCATTCGATTACGTCGTCGTGCCATCGGGTTCGTGCGGCGGGATGATCCGCGCGCACTACGGCGACCTGTTCCGCGACGATCCCGAACTGATGGGGCGCTATACGCGGTTCCAGCAGAAAGTTTATGAGCTGACCGATTTCCTCGCGAGCGTCGCGAAGGTGTCGCTCGCGCCGGGCGAATTCGCCGGGCCGGTCACCTATCACGATTCTTGCTCGGGCCTGCGCGAGCTTGGCGTGAAGGCGCAGCCGCGCGCGCTACTCGCGCAGCGCGGCGTGGCCGTCACCGAGATGAAGGACTGCGAGCACTGTTGCGGCTTCGGCGGCACGTTCGCGGTCAAGTACGGCGACATCTCGGCGGCCATCGCGGACGAAAAATGCGCGAACGTGCGCGCGTCGGGCGCGGGTGCCGTCGTGCTCGGCGATCTGGGCTGCATGCTGAACATCGAAGGGCGGTTGCGCCGCACCGGCGACCGCGACACCCGCGTGCTGCACGTCGCGCAGGTGCTGGCGGGCGACGTCTGACGCCCGGTTCCGCTCACTTTTCCCCGATACCGCGATGCAAGTCCAATCGATGCATTTCAAGGCGCGCGCCGGCCAGAAGCTGGCCGACCAGCGCCTGCAGCACAACCTGAAGAAGCTGTCGACGAAGTTCGTGTCCGCGCGCGCCGACGCGATGACCGCGATCGACTTCCCGGCCACGCGCGCCGCGCTGAAGGCGCGCCGCAACCGCGCGCTGGAGAATCTCGACGTGTGGCTCGAGGCGTTCGAGCGCGAGGCGACGCGGCGCGGCACGACGGTGCTGTTCGCCGAAACGACCGCGGACGCTGCGCGGCTCGTGGCCGACATCGCGCGCCGGCACGACGTGAAGAAGGTCATCAAGACCAAGTCGATGGTGTCCGAGGAAATGCGCCTGAACGCGGTGCTCGCCGAGATGGGCGTGCAGTCGATCGAGACAGACCTCGGCGAATACATCCTGCAGATCAACGACAACGAGCCGCCGAGCCACATCATTGCGCCCGTCGTGCACAAGGACAAGGACGAGATCGCCGATCTCTTCGCGCGCACGCACCGGCGCGAGCGGCTCACCGAGATCCCGGACATGACGCGCGAGGCGCGCGACGTGCTGCGCCCGCATTTCATGTCGGCCGACATGGGCGTGACGGGCGGCAATTTCGTGATCGCGGAAACGGGCTCGGTCGCGATCGTGACGAACGAAGGGAACGAGGGCATGTGCACGGTGATGCCGCGCGTGCATGTCGCGGTGACCGGCATCGAGAAGGTGCTGCCGACCCTCGAGGATCTCGCGACGGCGATGCGGCTGCTGCCGCGTTCCGCGACCGGGCAGAAGACGTCGAACTATTTCTCGCTGCTGACCGGGCCGCGCGGGCCGGGCGACGAGGACGGCCCCGAGCACAACTACGTGGTGCTCGTCGACGGCGGCCGCACGGGCCTGATCGGCGGCGAATTCCAGGAGATGCTGCGCTGCATTCGCTGCGGCGCGTGCATGAATCATTGTCCGGTGTACCAGAAGGTCGGCGGTCATGCGTACGGCTGGGTCTATCCGGGGCCGATGGGATCGGTGCTGACGCCGAGCTACGTCGGGCTCGACCGCACGCTCGACTTGCCGCAGGCGGCGACGCTGTGCGGCGAGTGCGACAGCGTGTGCCCGGCCGGGATTCCGTTGTCGCATCTGTTGCGCACGTTGCGCGAGAAGCAGGTCGAGCGCCACCTGCGGCCGTGGCGCGAACGCGCGGCGCTCGCCGCATGGGGGTTCTTCGCCCGGCGCCCGATGCTGTATGCGCTGACGACCAAGCTCGCGGTACGCGTCCTCGAACGGCTGGGCGGCGACGGCGGCATGCTGCGGCGCCTGCCGATGATGGGCGGCTGGATGGACACGCGCGACCTGCCGACGCCGACCGGGCGCACCTTCCGCGAGCTGTACGCGGCGTCGCAAAGTCACCTCGGCTGACACTGTTCAGCGGGCGGCAACAGTGCGTTCGCTATTTGCATATTTATCTCGATAGATGCGGTCTATAGAATCTCGTCTGTAGTCCCCGGAATTGGGTTTCGGGGTACGAGGTCAACGAGGTCCGCATCATGAAAAAGACAATATCGATGTACTGGCCGCTGGCAATCGTGGTTCCGCTGGCAGCGGTTGCCTATCTGCATGCGATGGCCGATGCGCCGTCGCGCGGTCCGCTCGCGGTTCACCAGGCGTCCGCCGAACTGGCGCGCGCGGTGTCGTTCGGGCTGGTCGGCGACGCGGCGCAGCCGCTGCCCGCGGCATCCGGCGACATCGCGCTCGCTGCGCCGAAGGCGCTGTAAGGCATGGCGCCGTCGCTTCGCGCGGCGGCGCGGTTTCGGCCGCCTTTGTATAATGGCGCGTTATGCTCCCACGCGGTTCGCCGCGGCTTTTCGATAGTGCGATGACCCGCGTTGCGATCTGTTTCGTCTGTCTCGGCAACATCTGCCGTTCGCCCACCGCGGAGGGCGTGATGCGCCGCCAGGTCGATGCGGCCGCGCTGGGCGACCGGATCGCGATCGATTCGGCCGGCACCGGCAACTGGCACGTGGGCGAGCCGCCCGATACGCGTGCGCAGGCGGCGGCCCGCAGCCGCGGCTACGATCTGGCGGCGCTGCGCGCGCGGCAGGTGAGCGCGGCGGATTTCGAGCGTTTCGACCTGCTGCTCGCGATGGACGAAGCAAATCTCGCCGAACTGCGCCGCCGCTGCCCGCCGCAGTATCGCGACAAGGTGCGCCTGCTGATGGAATTCGCGCCGGGTGCGACCGAAACCGAAGTGGCCGATCCGTATTTCGGCGGCGCGCAGGGCTTCGAACAGGTGCTCGACCAGGTCGAGCGCGCATGCGCGGGCCTGCTGGAGACGCTGCGCGCACGCACGGCGCACTGACCGCGCGATATTCAGCGGTCTGCGAATACCCTTTCAAAGGCGTGGATACTTGACTAAAAACGTCAAATATTTATACTTGACCAAAATCGTCAAGATTGCAGTCCCCTAGACACCATGAGACTCACCACCAAAGGCCGTTTCGCCGTCACGGCGATGATTGACTTGGCACTGCGCCAGGAGCAGGGCCCGGTGACGCTTGCAGGCATCAGCCAGCGCCAGCGGATTTCGCTCTCGTATCTCGAACAGCTGTTCGGCAAGCTGCGCAGGCATGAAATCGTCGAATCCGTGCGCGGCCCGGGCGGCGGCTACAACCTTGCGCGTCGCGCGCAGGACGTCACCGTCGCCGACATCATCATCGCGGTCGATGAACCGCTCGACGCCACGCAGTGCGGCGGCAAAGGCACGTGCGACGGCTCGAAGCAGCCCGACGGCCATTGCATGACGCACGAGCTGTGGTCGACGCTGAACCAGAAGATGGTCGAATACCTCGATTCGGTGTCGCTGCAGGATCTCGTCGATCAGCAGCGCGCACGCGAGGGCGCCCCGGCGGTGCTGCGCGACCGTCGCGCGCCGGAGCCCGTCGCCGCACCGGCCGAGCCCGTGCGCACGATGCCGCTCGGCCCCAATTCGGTGTTCAACATCGCGAATTCGTGAGCGCGAAGGCGCCCGCCAACCCCCATAACGTACATAGTCCCTGCACAGAATACCCGGAGCGACAGATGACCCAAGAGACTCTCCACCTGCCCATCTATATGGATTACAGTGCGACGACGCCCGTCGATCCGCGCGTGGTCGACAAGATGGTGCCGTACCTGCGCGAGCAGTTCGGCAACCCGGCGTCGCGCAGCCATGCCTACGGCTGGGACGCGGAGCGTGCGGTCGAGGAGGCGCGCGAACAGGTGGCCGCTCTCGTGAACGCCGATCCGCGCGAGATCATCTGGACGTCGGGCGCGACCGAGTCGGACAACCTCGCGATCAAGGGCGCCGCGAATTTCTACAAGGGCAAGGGCAAGCACATCATCACGGTGAAGACCGAGCACAAGGCCGTGCTCGACACCTGCCGCGAACTCGAGCGCGACGGTTTCGAAGTCACCTACCTCGACGTGAAGGACGACGGCCTGATCGACCTCGACGTGTTCAAGGCCGCGCTGCGCCCGGACACGATCCTCGTGTCGGTGATGCACGTGAACAACGAGATCGGCGTGATCCAGGACATCGAGACGATCGGCGAGATCTGTCGCGAGAAAGGCATCGTGTTCCACGTCGATGCCGCGCAGTCGACCGGCAAGGTCGCGATCGATCTCGCGAAGCTGAAGGTCGACCTGATGTCGTTCTCGGCACACAAGACCTACGGCCCGAAGGGCATCGGCGCGCTGTACGTGCGTCGCAAGCCGCGCGTGCGCATCGAGGCGCAGATGCACGGCGGCGGCCACGAGCGCGGCATGCGTTCGGGCACGCTGGCGACGCACCAGATCGTCGGCATGGGCGAGGCGTTCCGCATCGCGCGCGAGGAAATGGCAACCGAGAACGAGCGCATCCGCATGCTGCGCGACAAGCTGCTGCGCGGCCTGTCGCAGATCGAGGAAACCTACGTGAACGGCGACATGGAGCACCGTGTCCCGCATAACCTGAACATCAGCTTCAACTTCGTCGAAGGCGAGTCGCTGATCATGGCGATCAAGGACGTCGCGGTGTCGTCGGGCTCCGCGTGCACGTCGGCGTCGCTGGAGCCGTCGTACGTGCTGCGTGCGCTCGGCCGCAACGACGAGCTCGCGCACAGCTCGATCCGCTTCACGGTCGGCCGTTTCACGACGGAGCAGGAAGTCGACTTCGTGGTCGATCTGCTGAACAGCAAGATCGCGAAGCTGCGCGAACTGTCGCCGCTCTGGGAAATGCACCAGGAAGGCATCGATCTGTCGACGATCGAATGGGCCGCACACTGATACCGCATTGAATGCAACCGCGGGCGGATTGACGCACGCAGACGTAACGAGTCAAGGAGTCTGAGTCATGTCTTACAGCAACAAGGTTCTGGATCACTACGAAAACCCGCGCAACGTCGGTTCGTTCGCGAAGGACGACGACACGGTCGGCACGGGCATGGTCGGCGCGCCAGCATGCGGCGACGTGATGAAGCTGCAGATCCGCGTCGGCGCGGACGGCGTGATCGAAGACGCGAAGTTCAAGACCTACGGTTGCGGTTCGGCGATCGCATCGAGCTCGCTCGTCACCGAATGGGTGAAGGGCAAGACGCTCGACGAGGCACTGTCGATCAAGAACACGCAGATCGCCGAGGAGCTCGCGTTGCCGCCGGTGAAGATTCACTGCTCGATCCTCGCGGAAGACGCGATCAAGGCAGCCGTGGCCGACTACAAGAAGCGCCACGACACCAAGGAAAGCGATCAGGCAGCAGCCTGAGCGGCATCGAGCGGCTAGGGAAGGAAACGCGGCGGGCTCCCGGGTGCGCCGCGGCAAGGACATCATGGCAATTACACTGACCGAAAAAGCAGCACAGCACGTCCAGAAATACCTCGTCCGTCGCGGCAAGGGTGTGGGCCTGCGGCTTGGCGTCCGTACGACCGGGTGTTCGGGGCTCGCGTACAAGCTCGAGTATGTCGACGAGCTGGCTCCCGAGGATCAGGTGTTCGAGAGCCATGGCGTGAAGGTCGTCGTTGATCCGAAGAGCCTCGCCTATATCGACGGCACCGAGCTCGACTTCGCCCGCGAAGGCCTGAACGAAGGGTTCAAGTTCAACAACCCGAACGTGAAGGACGAGTGCGGGTGCGGGGAATCGTTCCGCGTGTGACGCGGCTCCCTCCGCGCGATGCGGGCAAGAGGCGGCACGGGCCGCCTTTTTAATGTGCGGCGTTTGCCGCATGACGAACCGGAATTGAACGCGACGATGGTTTCGCTGAAAGACAGCCATTTCGACCTGTTTCACCTGCCGGCGCAATTCGCGCTCGACGAGACGGCGCTCGACGCCGCCTACCGCACGGTGCAGACGCAGGTGCATCCGGACCGCTTCGCGGCGGCCGGCGACGCGCAAAAGCGCATCGCGATGCAATGGGCCACTCGCGCGAACGAGGCTTACCGCACGCTGCGCGATCCGCTGCAGCGCGCGTCCTATCTGCTGTCGCTGCGCGGCGTCGACATCGGCGCGGAAAACAACACGGCGATGGAGCCTGCCTTCCTGATGCAGCAGATGGAGTGGCGCGAGGGCATCGAGGATGCCGCGGCTGCCCGCAACGTCGACGCGCTCGATGCATTGCTCGCCGAGTTGCGCGACGAGAAGCGCGTGCGCGTCGAGCGCCTCGGCACGCTGCTCGACAGCGGTGCCGATCAGGCCGCCGCGGAAGCCGTGCGTCAGCTGATGTTCATCGAACGGGTCGCGTCGGAAGTGGGCGCGCAGATCGAGCGCCTCGAAACTTAACCGCGTGCCTGGCGGCACGCGCAGCAAACGGGCCGAGCGCCCGAACGAACCAAGATGGCTTTACTGCAAATTTCCGAACCGGGCATGGCGCCGGCGCCGCACCAGCGGCGGCTCGCCGTCGGGATCGATCTCGGCACGACGAACTCGCTCGTCGCCGCCGTGCGCAACAGCGTGCCCGAAGTCCTGCCGGACGAAGCCGGCCGCGTGCTGCTGCCGTCGGTGGTCCGTTACCTCGAGAAGGGTGGCCGCCGCATCGGCCACGAAGCGAAGGAGCAGGCCGCGACCGATCCGCGCAACACGATCGTGTCGGTCAAGCGCTTCATGGGCCGCGGCAAGGCCGAGGTCGAAGGCGCGGCGAACGCGCCGTACGAATTCGTCGACGCGCCGGGCATGGTGCAGATCCGTACGATCGACGGCGTGAAGAGCCCGGTCGAAGTGTCGGCCGAGATTCTCGCGACGCTGCGTTATCGCGCGGAAGATTCGCTCGGCGACGATCTGGTCGGTGCGGTGATCACGGTGCCCGCATACTTCGACGACGCGCAGCGCCAGGCGACCAAGGATGCCGCGCGCCTCGCGGGCCTCAACGTGCTGCGCCTGCTGAACGAACCGACCGCCGCGGCGATCGCCTATGGCCTCGACAATGCGGCTGAAGGCCTTTACGCGGTGTACGACCTCGGCGGCGGCACGTTCGACCTGTCGATCCTGAAGCTGACGAAGGGCGTGTTCGAGGTGCTGGCCGCGGGCGGCGATTCCGCGCTGGGCGGCGACGATTTCGACCACGCGCTGTTCGGTCACGTGCTCGCGCAGGCCGGGATCGACGCGAAGACGCTCGCGCCCGAGGACGTGCGCCTGCTGCTCGATCGCGTGCGCGTGCTGAAGGAGGCGCTGTCGTCGGCGCCCGAAGCGGCGCTCGACGTGACGCTGTCGAGCGGTGCGCACCTCGTGCAGACGATTTCGCACGATACCTTCGCGTCGCTCGTCGAGCCGCTCGTGCAGCGCACGCTCACGCCGACCCGCAAGGCGCTGCGCGATGCGCAGGTCACGCCGGCCGACATCAAGGGCGTCGTGCTCGTCGGCGGCGCGACGCGCATGCCGGTGATCCGCGATGCGGTCGCGAAATATTTCGGCCAGCCGCCGCTCGTGAACCTCGATCCGGACCAGGTCGTCGCGCTCGGCGCGGCGATCCAGGCCGATCTGCTCGCGGGCAACCGCGGCACCGGCGACGACTGGCTGCTGCTCGACGTGATTCCGTTGTCGCTCGGTGTCGAGACGATGGGCGGCCTCGTCGAGAAGATCATTCCGCGCAACTCGACGATTCCGATCGCGCGCGCGCAGGAATTCACGACCTTCAAGGACGGCCAGACCGCGATGGCGATCCACGTCGTGCAGGGCGAGCGCGAGCTCGTCGCCGACTGCCGGTCGCTCGCGCGCTTCGAGCTGCGCGGCATTCCGCCGATGACGGCGGGCGCGGCCCGCATTCGCGTGACCTATCAGGTCGACGCGGACGGCCTGCTGTCGGTGTTCGCACGCGAGCAGCTGTCGGGCGTCGAGGCGTCGGTCGTCGTGAAGCCGTCGTACGGCCTCGCCGACGACGACATCGCGAAGATGCTGGAAGACAGCTTCAAGACCGCTGAAATCGACATGCGCGCGCGTGCGCTGCGCGAAGCGCAGGTCGAGGCCGAGCGGATGCTCGAGGCGACGCAGGCCGCGCTGGCGGCCGACGGCGAATTGCTCGATGCCGACGAGCGCGCGCAGGTCGACGCGCTGGCCGCGGCGTTGCGCGCGGTCGCGCAGGGCGACGATACGAATGCGATCGAAGCGGCGACCAAGGCGCTGGCCGACGGTACCGACGAATTCGCGGCGCGCCGGATGGACAAGAGCATCAAGCGCGCGCTGTCGGGCCGCCGGCTCGACGAGATCTGAACCCACGAACCGCGCATCGGCCGGCAACGGCCCGCGCGACGATGAACGTGCGGCGCGTGGCGCCGCACCCTGACTGACGGAACGAACATGCCTCAACTGGTGGTGCTGCCTCACGTCGAACTGTGCCCGGACGGCGCGGTGATCGACGCGACGCCCGGCAAGAGTATCTGCGACAACCTGCTCGATCACGGGATCGAGATCGAGCACGCATGCGAGAAGTCGTGTGCATGCACGACGTGCCACGTGGTGATCCGCGAAGGCTTCAACGATCTGACGCCGTCCGAGGAGGACGAGGACGATCTGCTGGACAAGGCGTGGGGCCTCGAGCCGACGTCGCGCCTGTCGTGCCAGGCGATCGTGAAGGAAGATTCGGACCTGGTGGTCGAGATCCCGAAGTACTCGATCAACCACGCGAAGGAAAATCACTGACAGGAACCGGAGGCAGGCGATGAAATGGACCGATTCGCGTGAAATAGCCATTGCGCTGGCGGACAAGTACCCGGACATCGACCCGCAGCGAATCAACTTCGTCGACCTGCGCCAATGGGTGCTCGAACTCGACGGCTTCGACGACGATCCGGCGCACTCCGGCGAGAAGATCCTCGAGGCGATCCAGGCGCACTGGATCGACGAAGCGGATTTCGACGACGAGGACTGACCGACCCGACCGGTCGCGGCGCGCGCTGCAACGGCGCACGCCGCGCCCATGAAAAACGGCTCGCGAGCAAGCGCTCGCGAGCCGTTTTCGTTTTGGGCGCGCCGCCGCGCACGACACACGGGCAGCGAACGCCGGCGACTACACGATCAGATGATTACGCGCCGACCAGCGTGCCGTTCTCGATCCGCACGCGCTGGCCCTGGCCGAACGGCGGCGGGTTGTGGTACGTGAACGTGCGCGTCGCACCGCTTTCCATCTGCACTTGCACCTGATAGTCGGTTTCCGCGCGAACCTGCTTCTCGACCTGGTTGCCGGCGAGCCCGCCGCCCAGCGCGCCGATGATCGTCATCGCGGTGCGGCCGTTGCCGTTGCCGAACTGGTTGCCGAGCAGGCCGCCGGCCGCCGCGCCGCCCACGGCGCCGATCCCCGAGCTCTGGCCCGGCGTGCGCGTCTGCGTGATCGAGACGACCGTGCCGCAGCTCTGGCAGTAGGTTTGCGCAGGCGCCGACGGCTGTTGCGCGTATTGCGGCGGCTGCGGCGCGGTCGTGTGACGGCGGTGCGGTGCGGCCGGGCGCGGCGCCGGCTTCGGCTCGACCTGCGCGACGGCGGCCTGTTCCGCCGCCTGCCGCTGCGCTTGCGCGGCGAGCGCGGCGCTGGCGGCCGCGGCCGTATCGACGGCCGGCTGCGACGCGATCAGCGCGGCCTGGGTCTGGCCGTTCTGTTCGTTGCTGCTGGTGGCTTTCGGGAAGACGCCCGTGATCGCCGCGGTCGCCGCGAGGCTGGCGACGATGACGGCGCCGGCCGCGGTGGCGATCAGCGGGTGGAGGCGTTGCTTTTGCGGCGTGGTCTGATTCTGGTTGTCCATTTTTTTCTCCAAGGTCGATCCGGATCGACGCACTGCGCCGGAGCAGGATCCCACGCTCGGGAGCGAGCAGACTCGGCGTTCCGGTGCCTCGTTCTGGTCCCGTGGTCATGCGTGGTGACGCAACAGGAGTGTCGTTCACGGCCCAGCGGCGCGCCGTATCAAGGTGTAACGAATTGCAGCGCGGGATCGTCGCTTGCTACCGGGAAAACCCGGGGGAGGCCGTCGCGACGTGGGAATAAAACGGGGAAGGATCGAAGGCCGGCAGACGCCGGCTGGCGGGATTTACGCGTCGTTACAAAGCCGACGCGTGCGCGCCACGGAATGCGGCGCACACGCGGTGGCGGCCGTCAGTCTTCGCGGCGCAGGTGCGGGAACAGCAGCACGTCGCGGATCGTCGGGCTGTCGGTCAGCAGCATCACGAGACGGTCGATGCCGATCCCGCAACCGCCGGTCGGCGGCATCCCGTATTCGAGCGCGCGGATGTAGTCGGCGTCGAAGAACATCGCTTCCTCGTCGCCCGCATCTTTCTGCTCGACCTGCTTCTTGAAGCGCGCGGCCTGGTCTTCCGGATCGTTCAGTTCGGAGAAGCCGTTCGCGATCTCGCGGCCGGTCATGAACAGCTCGAAACGCTCGGTGATGCCCGGCACCGTATCCGATGCGCGTGCGAGCGGCGACACCTCGACCGGGTAGTCGATGATGTAGGTCGGCTCCCACAGCTGCGATTCCGCGGTTTCCTCGAACAGCGCGAGCTGCAGCGCGCCGATGCCTGCATTCAGGAAGGCCGGCTGCGACACGTCGACGCCGAGGCGCTTCAGTTCCGTGCGCAGGAACGCGTCGTCCGACAACTGGCCGTCGGTGTAGTCCGGTGCGTACTTCTGGATCGCCTGCGTGATCGTCAGGCGATGGAACGGCTTCGCGAGGTCGAGCTCGCGGCCCTGATACTGGATCGTCGCGGTGCCGAGCGCATCGATCGCCGCCTGGCGGATCAGTTGCTCGGTGAAGTCCATCAGCCAGCGGTAGTCGGTGTACGCGGCGTAGAACTCCATCATCGTGAATTCCGGGTTGTGACGCGGCGACACGCCTTCGTTCCGGAAATTGCGATTGATTTCGAACACGCGCTCGAAGCCGCCGACGATCAGGCGCTTCAGGTACAACTCCGGCGCGATGCGCAGGAACATCTGCATGTCGAGCGCATTGTGATGCGTGACGAACGGCTTCGCGGCCGCGCCGCCCGGGATCGGGTGCAGCATCGGCGTCTCGACTTCCATGAACTCGGCGTTGTCCATGAACTTGCGGATCGACGCGATCGTTTTCGTGCGGGCGCGGAACGTGTCGCGCGTTTCCGGCGTGACGATCAGGTCGACGTAGCGCTGGCGGTAGCGCATTTCCTGGTCGGACAGGCCGTGGAACTTGTCCGGCAGCGGACGCAGCGCCTTCGACAGCAGGCGCAGCTCCTTGCACTGGACCGACAACTCGCCCTTGTTGGTGCGGAACAGCACGCCGCGCGCGGCGACGATGTCGCCGAGGTCCCACTTCTTGAACGCGTCGTAGGTGTCGGCGCCGACGTCGTTCGGCGTCACGAAGAACTGGATCTGGCCCGACCCGTCCTGCACCGTCGCGAAGCTCGCCTTGCCCATCACGCGCTTGAGCATCATGCGGCCGGCGACCGACACCTCGACCGGATTCGCTTCGAGCGCGGCCTTGTCCGAATCGGCGAATTTGGCCTGCAGGTCGGCTGCATGGTGCTCGGGCCGGAAGTCGTTCGGATAGGCGACGCCTTGCTCGCGCAACGCGCGCAGCTTCTCGCGGCGCTCGGCGATGATCTGGTTGTCGTCCGCCGTGACGGCGGGCTGCGTTTGGGTCGGTTCGGTCATGATGGTCGGAATTCGGAGTGGGGTGCGGCAACGCAAACGGGAAGGGCGGCGCGGGCCGGCCGCGCCGCGGCGCTTACACGCCCTGTTTGAGGCTCGCGCTGATGAAGTCGTCGAGGTCGCCGTCGAGCACCGCACGCGTGTTGCTCATTTCGACGTTCGTGCGCAGGTCCTTCACGCGGCTCTGGTCGAGCACGTACGAGCGGATCTGGTGGCCCCAGCCCACATCGGTCTTGCTCGATTCGAGCTTGTCCTGCTCGGCCTGGCGCTTGCGCATCTCGACTTCGTACAGGCGCGACTTCAGCATCGCCATCGCTTCGGCGCGGTTGCGGTGCTGCGAGCGGTCGTTCTGACATTGCACGACGATTCCCGTCGGCATGTGCGTGATCCGCACCGCGGAGTCGGTCTTGTTGATGTGCTGACCGCCCGCGCCCGATGCGCGGTACGTGTCGATGCGCAGGTCGGCCGGGTTGATCTCGACTTCGATCGAGTCGTCGATTTCCGGATAGACGAACACCGACGAGAACGACGTATGGCGGCCGCCCGACGAATCGAACGGCGACTTGCGCACGAGGCGATGGATGCCCGTTTCGGTGCGCAGGAAGCCGTACGCGTATTCGCCCGTGACCTTGACCGTCGCGTTCTTGATGCCGGCGACGTCGCCGTCGGATTCTTCGAGCACCTCGGCCTTGAAGCCCTTGCGTTCGCAGTAGCGCAGGTACTGGCGCAGCAGCATCGACGCCCAGTCGCATGCCTCGGTGCCGCCGGCGCCGGCCTGGATGTCGATGAAGCAGTTGTTCGGATCGGCCGGGTTCGAGAACATCCGGCGGAATTCGATGTCGCCGACGCGCGCTTCGAGCTTCGCGGCGTCGTCTTCGGATGCGAGAAGGGTGTCTTCGTCGCCTTCCTCGCGCGCCAGCTCGAACAGGTCGAGCGCATCGCGCAGGTCGCTATCGAGCGCGGTGAGCGTCGTGACGACGCCTTCGAGCAGCTTTTTCTCGCGACCGAGCGCCTGGGCGTTCTTCGAATCGTTCCAGACGTTCGGGTCTTCGAGTTCCTTGTTGACTTCGGTCAGACGCGCAGCTTTGGCGTCGTAGTCAAAGATACCCCCGAAGCTCGCCCGCGCGATTGCGCAGGTCGAGCAGGGAGCTTTCGATCGCGTTGAGACGTTCCGCTTCCATGATCGTTCGCTGTTCCGGCTTCGTAAAAAAGCGGAATTATAGCCGATCGGCCGGGTTGCCCGGTGACGCAAACGGTGCCTGTACGCGTGTTGACGGCCCCGTCCGGCGCGTCGCGCACGCGCAGCGGCGGGCGTCGCGGGGCGGTCGGCCCACTCAGCCGGCCGCGTGTTCGACGATCAGCTGGACGCGCGAGACGCCGTTCCACGTATCGGCAACGAGCCGGTACGCGACTAGCGCGCTCGCCGGCAGCGGCTCGGTATGGTTGAACCAGATCGCGTTGAAGCGCTGGCGACCGCGCGCGAGCTGCAGCTTCAGGTGCTTTTCCTTCACGAGCGACTGCGACACGACGTCGAATTCGCCCGAGAAAAGCGGGGCCGGAAACCCTTGCCCCCACACGGCTTCGTCGAGCAGGCCGACGAACTGCGGCGTGAAGTACGCGTCCTCGAGTTCGCCGTCGGTCTCGATCACGCGGGCCAGCGCGTCGTCGGACAGCCATTCGCGCGCGACGGCCTCGAACGCGGCCGCGAAGCGCGGCACGTTGTCGGTGTCGAGCGTGAGGCCCGCCGCCATCGCGTGGCCGCCGAACGCGACGATCAGGTCCGGTTCGCGTTTCGACACGAGGTCGAGTGCGTCGCGCAGATGGAAGCCGGCGATCGACCGGCCGGAACCCTTGACCCGCTTGCCGTCGTCATCGGCGTGCGCGAACGTGAACGACGGGCGGTGGAATTTTTCCTTGAGCCGGCCGGCGACGATGCCGATCACGCCCTGGTGCCATTCGGGATTGAACAGCGTGATCGTGCATGCGTCGGCCGGATCGACGTCGGCGAGATCGGCGAGCGCCTGCTGCTGCATGCCGGCCTCGATTTCGCGGCGCTCGCGGTTCATCACGTCGAGCTGCTGCGCGAGATCCCACGCGCGGCCGATGTCGTCGGTGATCAGGCATTCGATGCCGAGCGACATGTCGGACAGCCGCCCGGCCGCGTTCAGGCGCGGGCCGAGGCCGAAGCCGAGGTCGAAGCCCGATGCGGTGCGCGCTTCGCGCGCGGCGGCGCGGAACAGCGCGGCGACGCCCGGCTGCATGCGGCCGTTGCGGATGCGCTGCAGTCCTTGCGCGACGAGCACGCGGTTGTTGCCGTCGAGCCGCACGACGTCGGCGACGGTGCCGAGCGCGACGAGGTCGAGCAGGCCGTCGAGGCGCGGCTCGGCTTCCTTGCTCGCGAACGCACCGCGGCGGCGCAGCTCGGCGCGCAGCGCGAGCAGCACGTAGAACATCACGCCCACGCCGGCCAGGTGCTTGCTCGGGAACGCGCAGCCAGGCTGGTTCGGGTTGACGATCGCGCGCGCGGCGGGCAGCGCGTCGCCGGGCAGGTGGTGGTCGGTCACGAGCACGTCGATGCCGCGCGCGTTCGCGGCTTCGACGCCGGCGACGCTCGCGATCCCGTTGTCGACCGTGATCAGCAGGTCGGGCTTGCGCGCGGCCGCGAGCTCGACGATCTCCGGCGTGAGGCCGTAGCCGTATTCGAAGCGGTTCGGCACCAGGTAGTCGATCCGCGCGCCGAACATCCGCAGGCCGCGCACCGCGACCGCGCAGGCGGTCGCGCCGTCGCAGTCGTAGTCGGCGACGACGAGCAGGCGCCGCTTGTCGGCGATCGCGTCGGCGAGCAGCACCGCCGCATCGGCGCAGCCTTTCAGCTCGGTGGGCGGAACGAGGCGCGCGAGCGCGGTCTCGATATCGACGGGCGACTGCACGCCGCGCGACGCGTACAGGCGCGCGAGGACGGGGTGCAGGCCGTGGCGCGCGAGCGCTTCGGCGTCGGCGGGCGCGACGGGGCGGGTAACGATGCGGGTCATACGGGTGGGCTTGTTATTCGAACAGGGAGGCAAGCGCGCGGCGGCGCCAGAACTTGCGCAGGTCGCCGCGCGTCGCGTGCAGCGTGACGGAGCTCGTGTCGCCGCACAGCGTCACGTCGACGCTCGCCAGTTCGCCGTTCTGCAGCGCGGCGAGCGCGGGTGCGAACCAGTCGCGCTCCAGCGCGGCGAGGCCGTCGTGCCAGCGCGACCAGTCCTGCTCGATGAACGGGGTGGTCAGCGCCGGCAGCTCGACGAGCGTCGCGCCGTCGGCGCCGGGCAGCGCGCCGAACGTCGCGGGCAGGTTGCCGGCTTCGGCTTGCGCGGCGCGCGCGAGGCCGAGCGCGGCCGGCGACGCGGACACCACGCGCGCGAACGGCTTGCCGACCGGCTTCAGCGTGCCCTGCGCATGGAACCAGATCGAATTGACGGCCGGCAGCCCACGGGCCTCGCGGGCTTCGTTCACCGGGTGCTGGAACCACGCCATCTGCACTTCGTTCTGCAGTTTCATCCACATCCGCGAGCGCTCGCCCGTGTGCGCCTCGTGCGGCAGCCAGATCTCGATGTTGCGGCCGCTGGCGCGCAGCGGCGCGGCGCCGGCGAGGCGCGCGAGCTGGTCGCTCGACAGGTACCAGCGCGCGGGGTTCGGCGCTTCGAGCCGCACGCCCAGCTCCTCGATCAGCGGCCGCGCGACCGCGAGCAGCGCGGCCGCGTCGCCGTCGTCGAGCGCGAGGGCGGCCGGATCGACGAGCACCAGATGATCGTGCGCGATTTCGACGTGCACGGGCTCGACGCACGCCCACGCGTGCGCGCCGGGATCGCCGCCGTCGGCCAGCAGCATGTAGGGCGCAAGCGGCGCCTCGTCGGCGGCGTTGCCCTGCGTGGCGCCGAACCGGCTGGCCAGCCAGCGCTCGTGCGGCAGCGTGCGCTGGAAGTCCTCGCCGGTCACGCGCTCGACGAGGCTTGCTCGGGCGAGCAACTTTTGGAGCGCGGGGCTGTCCAGCGTATGCAGGGACGAGGCCGCGTCGGCCGCCGACGGCAGCGCGAACGGAACGAGAAAATGGAGGCGTCGGTCGTGCATGATGGTGCGCATTGTATGGCAAACCTACGCACCCTTGCGAATCAAGGACTTACAGCCGAGCGTGTAACACTTGGGGCGGGTCGGTGTTACGAAGAATTCAGGGCTACATCGTACCACGGCCCGTAAATTCATCGCGTCGGCGTCGCCTTCCACGCACGGAGGGCGGCCTTATCCCGCCAGTCACACGCTTCCATCGCGGCACGCTCGTTTATCAAAGCCTGAGCTAAGTCCGCAACCGTCTTGCCGGCCGGTCTCGGAGCATGGGCGCAGTCCTGCAAGTACGCGTCCGGAATCCCACTCCCCGACGCACACCCCGCCAATAGGGCCGCGAGCAACACGGCCACTCCCGTGTTAATTCCCCTCATTTGAATCCCCGTAGATTGCGTCCCATACCGCATCAGGGACGACCGTATCCGCTACTGTGGGGTTGCCCTTGACTGCTTGCCGTAACCGCTCGGAGGCCGTCTCTTGGCGTTTCCGGGCCTTTTCTTCTGCCGCCTTCTGGGCGTCGAGCGCGCGGGCGTATCCGTCGCGTTCCTGCTTGATCTTCGCTACCTTGCTCTCTAGTTCCTTGGCCCGGTTGTGTTCGTGCTTCGCGTAGAGTCCCGCTCCGGTCGCAGCTATCGCAGCGACCAGGAACAGAGCCGCGAGAATCTGATCAATCCCCCGCATCAGTCGTCTTTCTTTGGTGTCGGCTGGTCGCCCAGCTTTCGCCACAGGGACCAATCCTTATCGATCAAGCCGCGCTTGAGAGCTACCGCAGTACGTGCCACGCGGGGCAGAGCGCCCCAGATATAGCAGACCGACAACACAATCGAGAGTGCCGCCGCGTAGCTGCTGAGGGGCAGGGTTGTGATGCCGTATAGAGCCGTACCAGTTGTCACTGTGACCTTTCCGGCCGATGCGGCGGCGCTGTCGGCCGCCTCTTGAAAAATTCCCATCTTCTCCTTGTGAGAAATTGCTACAGAACGCCGGTCATATCCAACACCATGAACCGGTAGTGCATGCACTCGCGGTAGCACGTAATGTTTGGAGGATTTCCCCCGTTATAGCGGTGCAGTTCCCAGGTGACGACATCACCGGACACGCCAACGGCGCTCATCTCCGCAATGTCCCAAATCCGTTGGTTGCTGTTGGTTGATCCGCTGATGTAGTGAGCGGGCCACATACACGCGATAGCAACAGGTCGGCCGTAGCTTCGCGACTGCGTACCGACTCCAGGGAAGCCCGTCACAGCCCAGCCGTAGCCGTCGAGGTATTGCCCGGCCACCACGTCCAGCACTTTGCAAAATGGCTGCGAAGCATCCGCGATGAGTGTTCCGGCTGCATCGAACACTTGAAACCCGAAGTTTGACGAGGCAGGGGCTACGCGCGCGTACACGAACAGTCGCACGGTCGTTTGCGATGTTGTAATCAATCTGACCGTGTAGATACTGCCGTTTCTTGTGAAGTCCCACGGCGTAACCATCACTCCGCCGTCTGCGACAAACGCCCAGATTGGCGGCTGGTCGGACCGAAATGTGAAGCTACACAGCCAGAATGTTCCGGTAAATTGGATGCTTGCGTTGTTGTAGACGGTGTTGATTGTGGTCTGCTGCGATACCGCTGCGAGGCTGGCGGTTAGCTGATAATTCGCCGTCAATCCGTCGATCTGGAACAGACCAGAATCTGTGAACGCTTGGAACCCTACGGACATCAGTACACGCCGTAAACTAGCCAGCCTTGAACCGGAGTACGGTAGCCGTCGCTAGTAGTGCTATAACGCCAACGGACACCATTCGCGTCAATGTCGATGATCGGCACGGGAGCGTTCATGCTGATGTGCTTAAACAAAAACTCCGGCATGAATGACCACCACGGAGTACCGTCCGACAGATTCGCGCCTACTGCTCCATCGCTTCCATTCACATACACCATGTCCTTGATGCGACCGCATCGAGTGCTACCGTCTAAGACGAGACGCCCGGAGGCGTCCCACAGTTGCAGCCCTACGGCCATTAATAGAACCCCAAGCGATACCGGAGAGTTCCGTTGGCGTCGTATCCTCGTACGCCGTTGCTGTCGATATTCAATCGGTTTCCTTGTCCGTCCGTGTTGTTGATTTCGAACCAGCCGCTCTTATCAAGTCGCCATCCTTGCCGCCCAGCCACGTAGTTATCGGACTGGATGTAGTTTCCAATCATGGCGTTCTTAATGAAGCCGTTCCCGATGAATGCCTCATTGAGGAACACTTGGCCGCCCTGAATAACGAACGGCGACGTTACGACGGAGCCGTTAGGATCGAGGACAGCGAATCGTGAAGCCGCGACTAGAACCTGAGATTCCACGTCACCACCATTGCCATTGACACCCAAAGAGATGCCGGCCATGTACGTGCGGCCATCCTTCGTAATTTGCGTCTTGACCGTGTACGACGCCGACAATTGGCCGTTGAGGTCAGCGTAGGATTTCGCGACTGTCTGCACTGCCGCCGTGTTGTCGTTGGCCTTGGCTTCAACCGTCGTGATTCGCTGGGCTTGCGCGCTAATCGCATCCGCACGGGCCTGCGATTCATCGCGCACGGCAGCGATAAGCGACGCATTTGCGGACGTGAACTGCGCCGTAGTTGTGTCGATCCGTTGCGACAGGGCAAGGTCACCCTCCGCACGCGCGGACTGCTCGGACCACACCCCGGCGTAGACTTCCGTACTACCCGCGTAGTCGCCATCGCTACCCGCCATGTCAGGAATTACTACCTGGGCTTCAACCTTATCGACACGCCCGGCAAGTGCTTTGTCTCCCTCCAATCGGGCCTGTTGCTCGCTTGTGATGCGCGCGTCGTTTTCCTCTACCTTCTGCTTGAGGTCGGGAATCTCTTGGATCGGACCAAGGAGTTCCTTCGATAGCTCCGTGGATGTGATCTTTCCGACGAGGTAGCCGAGAATTAAATCGGTGTCGGCGGTGGCCGCGCCGCGAACACCCGGCGAAGCAATATCCGGGTACCACGGCCCGATGTTCCCCGACGTATCTACGAGCCTCGCCCAGAAGTAGAGCGCATGGCCGGCAGCGAGATTGAGAAGGTTCGCAGAACTTGTCGGATACCCGTATCGGGATAGCTGCGATGCTTTCTCGAAACTGGGAGTGTCGCTGTAGTAGACCTCCGTATATGCAGTGTCCGCCGCGTCGGCAGAGAACGCCCAACTAAGGCGGATCGACATGACCTGATCCGTGGACGCGCTGAACGCGAGCGGCTTAGGCGGACTGCCAGTCTTACCTTGGAGAACCGTCTCAGTCGAGTACGCATAGGGCGATACGATGTCCACGGCGTTGACCGCGCGAACACGCGCCGCATAGCGACCGGTGTAGATATTCGAGACATCGATAGACAGGCCGCCAGTCCGACCGGCCGTGATCCAATCGCCATTGTCCTTACGGAACTCTGCGATGTACGCGATTGCATTGGGTGCGGAATCCCAAGCAATCGTCATGTTGGTTCGCGTGATGCCCTGATCGACTACGACGAACTGTGAAATGCGGACATTGCCGGGCGCTTGCTGGGTGTTAAGCGGTAGGCCGATGATCGGAGCGGGGTCGATTGCCGCGCCGCTGTCCACGGCCGCGTACTTGCCCGGTTCGTGCTGCGTTGCCGAAATTTCGAAGGTGATACCTTCTTTCTCGGAGACACTGGTGACCCGGAAAAGCTGCGCCTGTACCTTGCTGCTTTCCACCATCCACACCGCGCCGGCCAGAGGCGTAGTCGAGAATGGGTCGGCGGTTTGGACGAGGCCGTTGGATACAGACGTGATAGCGCGCTTCTGCGCAATCCCGGTCGGCATGATTACCGTGAGCGAATCGCCGGCCGAGATGTCAGGCGGAGCCTGATCCAACGTTACGTGCGATGCGTCCTGCACACTGAGTAGTCGGCCTCCGATACGCCGCCGAGCGCGCGCCGGGTCTGCTACGGCAATGACCTGTCCGGGTTGCGCAAGCGTCCCGTCCATACCTACGCTAAACGTCACCGCGTTGGTCTCGTACCGCGAGGTCAGGAGCGACCAGTGGCCCACACGTTGAGCTTGGGAACGGCTTGTGCATCCGAATGCGGTTATCTCAGCCTTGTTGATCCCGTAGCGGTTAATGCCGTCTGCGTCCTCAACGTACTCCACGGTTTGCTTATACGCGTTGCCTGGATCGTTGTACGTGACAAGTGCAGTCGTGTAGCGCGTGCGGAGCGAGCTACCCACATACTTGAACTCGCCTTTGACGACGTTCGCGGCAGTGTAGACGTAGACTGGATCGGATGGCATATCCGACGAGGCGATGACGCTGCCTGCCGACCAATGCGCGATCCCACGGAAAACGCTGGCGAGGTCTTGAATAACCTTGATGGCGTCTGCGCGGGACGCGATGTAGCAATTGCAGGTGAAGCGCGGTTCCTGTCCGCCTTTCCCGTCGGACACCAATACATCGCAGTACCGGCCAATCTGATACAGCGCGTAACGGTCGAGCATGGTTGCATCAACGTAGCGGCCCAGCCCGTACCGTTTGTTTAGCACTAGATCGTAGAAAATCCACGCCGGGTTATCGGTCCAGCCGAACGAGAACGTTCCGTCCCATGTCCCCGTATATACGCGCGTCTTTGGGTTGTAGTTCGACGGATATTTAACGAGGAGGCCCAGCACGTCATAGGCCCGCGTCGGCATGCTGGAGAACTGCTCCGCGTCGATCTGGAGAGCGACTAGCGCGCTATACGGATACGACAGCTTTGCGTCGATGACCTCCGCGTAGCTAACAACGCTTGTCTTGTCTTGGATGTACTGTGTAGTGCCATCCGGCGTAAGGCGGACGACGCGGACGGTGTACTGTGATTTCGCGCCTGACAGTTCGATACGGTGCGAACGTGTGTAAGTCGAGCTAGCTTTCCCGTCGAATGCGGTATCGATGACTGTCGAGAACGAGCCGCCATCCTTGGAAACCTGAATCTGGTATGCGACCCGATACCCGTAAATGTTCCCGGTGTTGGTGTCGGTCTTTGACAGGCCGCTAACGCTGAGAGTGATTCGGGCGGCGCTAAGGTCTACGTTTGTGAACGTGTGTGACCACGGCTGTTGAGTCGTAAGTGCGACGCCTACTTGCGTTTCCGCTACAGAGCTTTCGAAGCCGGCGATATGCGTCTGGTCAACATAACCCAGCCGGTAATCGAGTTGCTTGACGTTGAAGTTGTACGAGCCGTCCGCGTTCTGTAGCGGGGTGTCGTTGAAGTAGACACACTGAGCCGGCGTGAGGTTATCTGGAAACCCTGCAATCGGCCCTTCGCCTAGGAGGTCGAGAATCTGCGCGTATGCGGTACTGCTTAGGGTGTCGTCGGCTTCCACGGGCGATGAACCGCCGCCACCTCCTTTACTACCGTGAATCAAGGTCATTTATCGGTTGCTGTGATCCCTTGGCTAATAACGGTGCTGCCGATACGCAGGCGACCGTAAGGCAACCCGACAGGGCCGCCTTGTTCGGTAACGTTCTCCGCGCCGTTGAAGTAGTAGGATTGCTTTCGATTGCTGCTGCCGTTCGATGCTGTTGCGTGCGGCGAGAGCATTTGAGCGACACCGCCGAGCGCCATAGATGCACCGAGCATCATCATTTGCGTACCGAACGGGTTGCCGAAGTACGACGTAACGGCCCCGATAGCCGCTAGCGCGATGCCTGCAATCGTTTGGAAAAGGCCGCCTCGTTTGCTGCCGCGAATGATCGGCGCGATCCGCACTGCGTTGTCGCCGACAGGCGCGGGTATGTCGTCCTCTCGGATATTGCGGCGGCCGACGAACACGGCGTACTCAATGCCACGATCCCGGCTTGTCATGAGTTCACGCTCAAACCCCGGAATCATCGCGCATAGCGCTTTCAGTGCGTCTCGCGTACTGCGAATTACAAAGCGATGCTCACGACCGAACATCGTCCCTAGTCGCCCGTATAGGCGAACGATCCGGGGTTTATCCAATAAGTCAGTCCTTGTAGCGCAGAACGTCGGTTAAGAAGGGGAGATAGCGCGGAAGGGTGTCGTGTCGTGACGCCTCACCCCAAAGGTGATGGAGGATTTCGTCGTCACCGGTGTAGACAGCCGCATGATTCGGCACGTCGTTAGCGCTTCGGATTTTCATCAACAGCACATCGCCTACCTGCAAATCTGCGGCGCGGCCCACCGAATAGAATCCGGCTTCCTTGTAGTGCTGCGTGTACAGGTCCGACACTCCATCCTTCCACCACTCTCCAGAGCGGGAAAAGTCCGGCAGAGCTACGCCGCGAACTTGCTTGTAGTAGCGCCGAATGAGGCCGTAGCAATCATTCGTGCCGTGAGAGAATTCACAGCCGACTAGCGGGGCGTCATAGCCGCTTGGTGAGAACTTGCACCAATCGTCTACCGCGATGCTGCCGTCCGCCTGGACTCCAAGGCTCACGATGATCCATTGCGGAACACCGCCATCTTCGCAGGCTGTTAGGTCTGCTTGGCTGGGTTGAGCGCTTGCGCCAGGATGGGAATGTACGATCGCCTGAATCGGGCCGATATCCTCTGCCGCCGCGTATTCCTCGGGAGCAATTTCGAAAGCCTCGCGAGGCGTAGGCGATGTGTTGCGGCATGGAATGTATTTTCCGGAAACGATGAGGCCGCAGCACTCGTCCGGATACTGCGCAAGGGCATGTCTAGCGATGTCCTCGTGCAGCCGTGAATCGATCATAGTCCTCCGTTTCTTCCTGCTGACGGGTAGCCGCCCCAGGGCAACACGGCGTTCTGTCCGAATCTGCACTTGCAACCGGAAAGCCGTTTGCTGCAAACATCAAGGGCGGGGTCGTCTACTGGGTTGTTGTTCCTATCGAAGAACGTTACGCCCGTCCAGCTACAGCCGGACACGGGGTCTCGATAGTCGAACGTGCAGAGAGTCGCGGTAACTTGCCGCGCGGGTAGCTGAACACCGGAGAAGTCGAGAGCGGATGCGAGCCGGAACGAGACACTTACCGGCGTCTCCTCCGTGCGTTGCTCGATTCGCCATACCTCAACAGCGGTGTATTCGGATGCGTCGGCGGTTGCGGCTCCGTCGAGATACTGCTCAAGCGTCCAGAGCCTGCGCACGACTGCGCCGACCATATCAGCAAACGCGATACAGAGGGCGGAGATAGACCCGTCAACGTTGGATACGGTGAGAGTGGGCGAAGGCTGGCTCTGCGACCCGGTGCGAGCGAAGCCGGATGCAGTGATGGGCCAAGGTGTGTAGTCGTTACCACCCCACTTGATAGGCCCGGATTGGAGGTGTGCGTGGAACCGCAGTACATCGCCGCCGAGGGGCGTTAGGTCCACTTCGTATAGTTCGACGCGCGCGCCGATACTGCTCGATTGGACATCTGCGGCAATTGTCATGCGTTGGCCTGCTCCAACGCTGACACGCGCGCGGCCAACTCCTTCACTGCCTCAAGAATAGGGCCAATCAAGGATGTGTAGTTGACGGCCAAGTACACCGACTCGTCAAAAGAGGAAGGTAATTGGGTGACTGCGTAGGGAAACGCCGGCTGTACCTCCTGCGCGATTACACCATATTGCTTTTCGCCACTTGCCTTAAGCGTGTATTCCACTCCCCGTAACTGGCACAAGCGATGTAGCGCGTTCTCGATGGTCTCCACATCGTCCTTAAGGCGCGAATCTGAACCTTGCGCAATGGCCCCCGCAACCATGACGTTCCCGTTATCGTCGCAAGTGAACAATTCCCGGTTATACGCGCGGTTAACGATGCGCAGGTGCGTGCCGAAGGGGTTATATATCGTCGGGAGGTTATCACCGCTGATCGCTATGATGGGCTGCGGTACGCCATTGCTGTCCTTCCCGTAGATCGCCGTTCCATTATTGACGATGATGGCCGGACAATAGAGGTTGCCCGTCATTGCCGTGCTGCCATTTAGCGGAAGAAAGCTAGCGGGATTGAAGTTACCGGAGTCCCATGCTACATAGCCGCTGAACGTCGGGCGTTTAGAGAATGCCACGGCACCGGTTGCGCGCGAGATTTGGAAAGGGGTATCGATCCAGGTGCCGTTATCCGAGTAACGGCTAATGAAGAAGTCGGACCCAGTGTTAGAACCATTCTCGATTGCGCTAGTGACCCCGTTGGCCCATCGCAGCGACGCCCCGGAGTTGTATAGTACTTGGCGATAGTTCCCAGCCGCTGCACCGATCGATAGGTTTACGCTGCCGGTCGCAGCCGATACGGACGCAGCCGAACAAGATACGGAGCCGGTTACAGCGAGGTTGCCAGAGACCTGCTCATTAGGACCGGCTGAGCGCCCCCGCATAAGGACCGACCAAGAGCTAGCCCCATCAGTAGCGACCAGCAATGTCTCATACGCGCCCAGAGCAACCGCATTTGCGAACGAGTCGCCCGTGGCCGGGGCGTGCGTAATCGTGAAGGCGCTCGCGTTAACGAGGAGAATTACGCCGTCCGCGACGCATGTACTAGCTTTCGGCCATGTGAGAGCCGCTGCAGCGGACGGACGGAGAACTACGCGTTTGCCTACGTAGGTACTATCCAAGGCGACGGTGTTGGTAGTTACTGGCGCAGATGAAACAAGCGCCGCTTGCGTGGCCAGTACATCAACGTTTGCGTTTACCTTGACGTTGCCTGATCGGACGGTATCGCCGTCCCTTCCATCTGGGGCGGTGCCAAGGTTGATCTTCTGCAATACGGGCAAGTCTTAGAAAACCTCCTGAAATGTTGCGGTGAGTGTCCATACGTTGCCGCCTTCCGGATGTCGCGCGATGCCTTGCGAGTCGCAGACGAACAGGCCTTTTGCACGACGAGGCGGCGTCCATTCAAAGCGCTGCGCGCCGCGAGTGGCTTTGAGGAACACATAGATAGCGTCGATAGTCTCCGCGTCGTTTCGGAATGTGACGGGCCACACGTCGGCCGCGTTATTGATTCCGTTCGGTGCGCGCTGGCTATAACCGTCCCCGAACTGGGCGACAAGCACATCGAATTTCGTTGTGCCGGTCACATCCAGCAGCGGGGACCATGTGAATACTGGGTAAGCCAACGTCAGATTTGCCCGTACTTCATTTGATAGGCGAAGCCCCCTTGTTCGCGCATGCGTTGCTCCATTCGAATATCAATCCAAGACTGCACGTACTGCTGTAGGTCTTTCGCGTCTTGCTCGGACAACCCGCCCCCGCCGTGGTTGTTCACCTGGACAGAAACCGGAGAGGAACCGCCAGAAGCGGCGGGAGAGGGCGCGAGCTTCGCGGCAATACCACCTGTCGCGAAGTGCGCCATGTGCCCGGAGTTGATAGCCTCAAGCAGGCTACGGTACTTCTTTGTAGACGCGGCATTGATGACGAACTCGCCATTCGAGAGCATCGCGGGAATGCTGTCACTGGTCGTTGTGCCTGGGCCAGCGATGGGGCCGCCGCCCGCACGATGCAGCACGGGGCCGCCCTCGCTAAAGAACGAGAAGGCACTAGCCATACCTTTGAAGATGCCAATTTCCGCTTGTCGTAAGGCGATCTTTGCGAGGTCCGCGAGAACAGACGTAGCGAACGAACTAAAGCTAGCCTTACCCGTGGTGATGAACGTATCGAGCGCGTTACTCACGGAATCAAAGCCGCTACGGAACCCGCTTACGATTGCTTCCGCTGTCGTTTGCGACGAACCTACGAGGTCCGCATATCCCTTTTTGAATTGCTCACCGAACGATTCTCGGATCGAGCGTTGGCGCTGTAGGTTCTCCTCGAACGCTTCCGTTTGCTTCCGGTAGCTATCGCCCGCAATGACCAGCTTCTCTTGATACTCTTTCTGGTCCGCATTTGGACTACTGTACTGTTCGTTAAGCGATGCAATCTTGCGTTCGAATTGGTCACGGAGAGCGGCCCGCGCGTCGTACGCGGCCTTCTCATCCGCCAGCATGTTCCGCGTGTTGAACGTGTCCGCGTACTGGTTGAGTTGCGCGCCGAGTGCCGTAGTCTCCTGCATCGAGAACTTCGCTACGTTCGCCGCACGCTGGGCCTGATATTTCGCCAGTGCGTCCGTTAGGTCCGCGTCGATCTTCTTCCGCTCCTCCGCGAGTCGGAGGTATTCGGCGTTAGCAGTCTCGTAGGTGGACTTCTCTTTCTTCGCTGACGCGATGTCCGCCCGCTGTTTGGCGTTTGCGATCTGCTGATCGAGTGCCTTTGCCTGGATGTCGTGGAGGCGCTGGAAGTACGTTTCCGAATCCATCAGCCCTGCATCGCGTTGCGCTTTGAGGGATGCCTCCGAGCGTTTCGCCTCCGCCTCAATCAGTCGGTTCATGCCGGCGAGGCGAGCAAGTTCCGCATTGAGTCCGCCTTCGCTGGCGTGCTTGCGGTTCTTGTTCGCGTACGACTCGTTGATCTGCGCTACGTTATCCTGGTGCCGCTTGAGTGCTTCCGTATACTTCGCGGAATTTTTGTCCAGGTCGCGCGTGGCATTCGCGAACGCCTCGTTTTCCTGCTGTAGCTCTAGGCTGTGCTTCTGCTTCGAATTCGCGTACTTGTCCGAGCGGAGGTATTCACCAACCCGAACGGCAGCGTCGCCGCCTTTCGCTGCACCCTCGCGCGATTGCCGCATCTTTTCTTCGGCGTCCAACTGACCCCGGAGGGCGTTGAGCTTCGCAAGTTCTACCGCGAGTTCCCGCTTATTCGCGTCGATCACTGAGGCTGATACGGCGGCCTTATTGCCGTGCGTTGTCGCTTGGTCCTGAATGGTCTTTTGCAGGTTGGCGACTACTTCCGTCTGCGCGCGCAGTTTCTCGATAGTTCCGGCCGGCGTGCCGATGTTCATAACAGCGGCGGAGTAGTGCTTGACCGTCGCGATTAGCGAGTTCCACCAGCGCTGTACTACGCCGATGTTCTGCGTTGCATTTGATGCGAAGGCGTCGTGGGAGCCGGCGAGGTCACGAAGGATTGCCTTGTACGCCGCCGCCTTGTCGCCAGCCTTAACGTAGTTCTCAATTTCCTCGATCTGGGCGGCGTTGAATGTGTGGTGTGCCTTCTGATACTCGGATACCCACTTAAGCAGGTCGTCCTGAATCTTGGCGATCGACTCTGCGGCCTTGTCGAAGCCGATACCGATATCCGACGACATCGCAAGCGCGGCTTTCGTGGCGAGCGCGAGACTATCGCCCGTAACAGCGCCGGTAGACGCGACCGCCGCCATTGCTTCGCGCACGTCACTAAGGGAAGTGTGCGTGTCGCGGAGGCGGTTCGACATGAGCACCATTTGCTCCGTCGTCATGCCAAGGTATCCGCCCGTGGCCGTGATCGCCTTGTTGAACTGCTGCGCCGATTCGTAGCCCGCGTAGACCTGCTTGGCAAACAGGAATGCCGCACCGGCCGCAGCAGTAAGCCCCATGCCGAGCGGAGACATAATCAGGCTCAGTGCGTCGGATGCCTCAGCCATCACCAGCATGGACCCGGCGAACCGCTTCCACTGACCTTGTGACGCTTCGTGCGCGAGAACGAGCATTTCGCGGCGCGCGGCGGAGTTGTTGATACTGAATGAGTGCGCCGCATGTGCGGCTTGTTGGATCGCCGCCGCTTGGGCGGAGAACGCTTGCGTAACACCGCGCGCGGCGGCCTGCTGATTGAGCATTTCCAACCGCGTCTTACCTGCTGTCGCTTGGAGGCGGTCGTACTGGTCTACGAGTTTCTTTGCTTCGCGTGCGGTGAGGTTGTAGCCGTTGCTGGCGGCTTCCTGCATCGCGCGTTGTACGGCTTCTTGCTTGCGCCGTACTTCTTCCTGTGACGCGTTTAACTGCGCGTTCGCCGCACGGAGTTGGCCGATACCCGCCTGTGCGCCGGAGGCATCAACCGAATAGCGTACGGTTACGTTATTGTTGCTGCCGCTCACGGACCTCCTTTCTTGTTCAGTGCCGCAAGGATGGTGTCGCGCGACCGATCTACGGCGCGCTGCTTAACGGCTTCGAAGGCAGGTCGAACGAAGGGATGTGCAGGCATGCGCGAGTTGCCACCCTCCAGCATTGCCGCGAGGGTTTTACGTGCCAGTTTGCCGCCGGTTTTCCAGCGTGATTTCGTGTCGCCTACGAACAGCGCGAGATAGGTTGCGTTCAGACCCGCCGTGCTGTTCTCGCGGTCGTAGGTGACGGTCAAACCGGACGCTAGGTCGCCGGACTCGCGCGGGACACGAACCGCGATTTCGTTCTTGATTTCTGTGACGCCTGCCGCTGCGGCTTGACGCAACACGGATTCCGAAACGGTCGTATCGAGCGCGGCAATTTCGTTAGCCAGTGCGTCCGGGTTGTCTACGGAGTACGATTTTCCGCGTGCCATTCTTTTTTAGCTCCGCAAGGTTGACCCCGAAAACGGATGCCGCGATGTCCTCTGCGCTGCGAGTCGGCTCCGCCACTTTGGGCGTGCTGATCCACGGCATGAATTGACTCGGCAAGAGCGGGGGCGTGTTAGGTGTTCTGTTTACGTTGGCGATAACGCTCGCGATGGTTCCGGCGCGAAGGTCTGCGATGCGGTCTCCAAATGGTTCGATGGAGAAATACGCGATCCACTCGCCAAACTCCGCACTGGATACTTCGGCCTGAGCGCGCCGCACAGACATACCGAGTTCTTTAGCCAGCCGGAACCACATCAAGCGTTCCGGGCTGGCCCTTAGTTTTTTGCGGCTTCTGCCTCTGCTGCTGCACCAATGTTGTTGATCCGCATGGACACGGCGGCCATTTCCGCAACAGCCGTTGCACGCGATTCCTTGAGGGCGGCGACGTCATCGAGGGTGAACATCGGACGATCCTGGTCATCAACGACCGTCGAGACCACGATAAGCGCCTCAAAGCGTGCGTTGCTAAAGTCGTCGCCCATATTCCGGGTCATCGATTCGCGTGCGTCGCCTGACAGTTCCTTGAAGCGAAGTTTTGCGCCGCCGAGAGCTTTAATCGGCTCCTCATGGATGGCCGGGGCGATAGCTGCGAAGATTTGTTCTTTGTTCATGTGTTATTGGCAGCTTTCGCAGCCTTCCTCAAAGTTGCAGACGGTGGGAGCGGGCGCGGATTGCGCCTCACGAATTAGCCGGTTGATTACCGGTACGGCGTTCGCTTGGACTTCCTCCATAGCGAGCCGTACCAGTTCGTCTATGCGATCACGCACCGACTGTGACAGTGATATCGCCGGTAATTTCGAGGTTGACCGCGCCGGTAACAACCTGATCGACCTTGGCCGAGATGGGGAAGTCCTTCACGAACGCACTAAATTCCAGCGTGGAACCATCCGAGAGGGTCGCGCGGAAGTCGATGGACGTGCCGGCCTTCTTCGCAGCCAGGAGGGCGGAGTGCGAAGGCTCTTTAAGGTTCGTATTGATGGTGAGCGTTACTTGGCCCCAGTCTTGGAGGCCGAGCCGCTTCTCTTTCGCTTTGCTGTCCAGGTCGGTAACGTCGATGACGTTTGCCGCGCCGTTGAAGCCGGAAAGGTCCGTAAGGTTTTTGACTTTCGCCCATACAGGCGCACCGGTCGTTGCGGTGTTGTATTCGAGCTTGGTACCCTGGGCGTTGATTGCCGTCGATACGGTGTTTTCTGCCATTAAACCTCAGTGTTGTAGGTGATGGAGAAGTCCAGAGACGACCCATAAAGGAGCGTGTCGGATTCGAAGTTGCTGATTGGGCCGCCGATGGGGACAGCCTTAGTTTGCGGATTCACCAAGGCTCGCTTTACTTGCCGCATTAGCTGCGCGGCGTCTTTACGCGTCTTGGCCCACACGCTGATCTGAACGCGTGCGTTTTCGGTGTCCGGTAGTTCGTTGTCCAGACCCGTGAAGTCCTGCCCGCCGACCACTTGATATGTGATCCACGGAGCCGGAGTTTTTGCTGGCGCAACGTCGGGATAGACTTGACCGGAGGCGAGCGCGGCGAGTGCCTTGTAGACAATCGACTCAACCATCGTTCGCGTTCTCAGTGCAAACGAGGTCCGTGTACTCGCGAGATGCCACGTTAGGCAGGACGGACGCGACATTGAAGATGACACCCTGAGCTACGGCGCGATCGCCATTGGTCACATCGTTGCGATAGCGAATGCGGATGCTGGCGGAGCCGATGTCTACCGACGTGCCGCCCGTGATGCGCTCTTTCCCGTTTAGCTGGAGGACTGCGCCCCAGACGGACGCGTATTCCGTCCAGGCGTTAATCTCCTGTCCGGTATCAGGATCGCGACCAGACGTGCGACGCTGTAAGGACACCTTGTTACGGAGCGTCCCGGCGCGGACGCCGGTTACGACGCGCCGTGTTGGGCGGCTGGGAATGTTTCTCACGCTAGGGCCGGGTCGCGGTCCCGCATGAGGAGCGATTGGACTGCGGGGCCAATCGGATCGTTAGCCCCTTCGCGATCCTCGTAGAGAGAGGCGAGGACCAAGAGAACGGCGGTGCGAACACGCGGCGGCACGGTGTCCGCTGTGTACGCTGCTGCCTCGACCGTTTTGAGGTAGCCCACGACGATATCGCTAGCTGCGGAGACGAGGCTTGTCAGTTCGTCGTCGCTGTCAGTGTCGGTGATCCGCAGTTGTGCTTTTGCTTGCGCGAGGGTGATTAGGTCACTCATCGGCCGTAGCGGCTTCCTCCTCTGGCGGTTGTTGTTCTGGATCGGTGGGCTTGTCGGTTGGTCGCGCAGCCTCGTCGGGCGGCTTGCGCCCTGCGAGAGCGGAAAGAGCGTAGTTCTGTTGCTGCATGTACGGCGTATCGCCGCCTTCCTTCGGCGCGAGACCCTGCCGTGCGCGTGCCTCGTTCGGGGCCATGATCCCCGCACCTACCGATTGCGCGTTGGCCGACAGCATTGCGGCTTCGTCCATTCGCATAAGGCCGGACGTATCAAACTTGAATCCGACTGTATCTGGGACACCGAATGCGTCGTCTAGCAGTAACTCGATAGCCTCAAGATAGGCTTGCAGACAGTCGGAGTAGTACATTGCCTCGTAGATGGCTGAACTATTCGCGGTACGCGATCCGGTATCCAAGCCGATCTTATGGCCGGGTACGTGGAAGCAGCGGGCGACATCCTGTGCAGTCCATTGGAGGTGTTCGACGGTTTGCGCATCGGAACCCGTCATCGTCATGGGGTTGTACACAAGGCCGTCACCGGCAACCAGCGTGCCGCCAGCACCCATACCGCTGTACTCGTCCATCTGCTTCTTAAGCCGCTGGGCGGTCGGTTCCGAGATTGCACCCGGAGCGGACAGCACGCCGGAAGGACGGGCCGCATTGGAGAAGAACGCGGCGGAGTTGTTCGTGATGCTGCTAGCGAGAACGGCAGACCCGGCGCACGCCGCAATCGGCGTCATGCCGACGAGCGGATGCCACGACGTAATACCTCGATCATGGATGATGTCTCGCGCGGGAACCACGAACGTCTCCAGCGGCGTGACCATAAGCGGGGACATCGTGACCTGATAGAAGATCGACCCATCAGGCGCAACGAGCGGAACAACGTACTTGGGGTTTAGTACGTCCATTGAGACGATGCCGCCCATACTGTTCCGGTTGAGAAGAACGTAGGTATTGCCGTGCGTCAGCTTGCTTGCGAGCCACGCCTTAACGAACTGCTGTCGCGTTTGATAGTGGTTCGGTTTGCGTAGTACGGTCGTGAAGCGCGGCGCGCTGGATTCGAGCCATACGCCGTCAGTCAACTTGACGTACTTGATACGCAACTTCGAAACGTCTGACGAGATGAGGTCCACACACGCGAACACGGCCGAGCTAGCCAACATTCCGTCGCGAGTGTTGAGAGCCTGGTTCTTTTGCCATGCGCCAGGGTACGGCTCGCGGATGAACCCATTAGAACCGGGCGCACCGATTGCCGATGCACCAACAGACGCGGCGGGACGCTTCTTGAACTTGAGCGCCTTGGTTACGTCCCAGCCGAATACCCTCATTCAGCGTCCTTGGACTTGGGGCGGCCGGGTTTAGGTGCGAGCTTTACCCAACCGAGCGCAATCAGAAAATCTGCCTCCGGCTTCGGGATTGCTCGTTTTTCGCCTTCTTTGATAGAAGGGTGCAACGGCGCATCCCGGAGGGCCTGCACCGTGACGAATTGGGCCATAGCCCTCCGAGTTGGTAAGCGTTGAACGGGACGCCCCGCAGGCTGCGGGGCAAGATGGATTACGGCGTGACGGTCGAGCCGTAGGTAGCGCCCGTGATGACGTTGGCCGCGAGGTTGCGGCGCTTCTGCCAGTTGATGAACTGACCGATGCGAACAGCGACCATGTTGTTTTGGAACATCGAAACCGGGGCCGTCGTAGCATTCTCCGGATCGCTGTCCATGATGATCGATGCCTCACGCGTAATGTCGATCTGCGGACCTGCATCTTCCGAGAGGTACACCTCGTCCGGAATCAGGAACACGATTTGATCGCCGGGGCAGTTGTTCGACGTGATTACCGGATAGTTCTCCAGCGTACCGCCATCCTTGCTGATGTCCGGGAAGTATTTCGCACCCAGAGCGTTACGCATTGCACCGATTGCCTGCGCGCGTGCCGGCGACATGACCAGGAGAGCGCGCGACAGGTCCAGGTTAGCTGCGATTGCCGGAGCGGTAAGGGTCTGGATGTCCGCGATGAGGTGAAGCGCCTCGTTGCCGCTCGCCTTCACGCCGCCTACACCGTTGAGCATGCCGGCCGGCGAGACGTTCGCGACGGCTGCGCCGCTCCCGATGAACGTACGGTCCAGACCTTGCGCGGTTGCCTTGAGCAAATCTGCCTGCACCAGCGCTTCTGCGGCCGGATTCGAAAAGCGGATGAGTTCGTCGGAGAACGCGGCGATAGCGTAGACCTTGGCCCACGTCAGGAAGATGGCATTGAACTTTGCCGACGTGACCGGGACCGGCTTGGCTTCACCGACCCAACCGACCGTCGTACCGCCGTTCTGTCCCGCGATACGTACATTAAACGGAACCTTGCGGAGATTCAGCCGACCGAGGATGGTTTGCGGATACAGCAGTTCGATGAAATCGCCTGCGTACGTTTCCGGATAAATCAGGTTGCCAGCCCATTCCGCTACCTGCGTCGAGCCTGCGGAGACTGCCGCTTTGACAATACCGTTGACCACGGCATCATCCTTGTAATGCTCCTCTGCGAGCATCTTTGCAACTGCGAGGTTGCCGTTAGCCTTCGCGAGGACCATTGCGGTACGCGTGAATGCCGAACCCTTCGGCGCATTGGTCTCGACCGACACGGCGGACTTTGCAGTGACCTTGATATCGTTCTCTTGCTTCGGGACGGCGACCGCACGCGCGGCGAGCGACTTTTCCGTTTCCTTGAGCGCGTCCAGTTGCTTCTGGTCGGCCTTGAGAGCTTCGTTGATGCCGTCGATTTCTGCGAACTGTTCCGCAGTGAGGGCGACGCCTTCCGTTGCCGACTTAACGACCGTGGTATCCCGCTTCTCCACTGCCGCCGCCATCTTCTCTTGAAGTGCCTTGATTTGTTGTGCCAGAGTCATACGTAATCCTTAGTAAGTGGGGTAAAAAAAGGGCTTGAGCGCGGCCCGTGGCGCGGTTTCGATTGCTTTGGTGGTTGCCGCGTCGGTCGGCGGGTCTGCTTGATTGCCTTTGGCGTTACCCTCTGGCGTGGTCGGAGCGGTGTCCGGAATTTCTGAAAGGCTCTTGAACGCGGTAATGAGCGCTTCGGGATTGCACGGAATGGCAGTGAGCGATAGCTCGGAGATGTCCGCCTTCTTGTAGTGCATGCCCCCGTCGTCCTTGTAGGCGTACTCGGTAGGGCGGAAGCGAATAGAGACGCCTTTGATAAGGCCGCTCTTGACGCTGTGCCACGCCTCGTCGGTGCGGCGCTTCACCTCGCCTTCCTCGTCTACCTTCGGAATCTGCGCGCGGAACGGGAGACCCTTTGCGGTCGGCGTACCGAATTGAACGGTGCCTACCGGTTGATCGATCTTGTGATTGAGGAGGAGGGGTGTTTCTTTCTGGAACGTGAGGCCCAGAGGCTCAACCACGTCGTTTACTCTGTCCGCTGTCGGCGTTGAGGCAATCCCTTCAAACACACGGGAGTCCTCATTTACTGACTTGATGACGACAGCGGAGAACAGCTTGTTGTCTATTCAGACCTCACAGAACGAAGAATTGATAGGTGCGCTCCGGCTCGACATCACTTGCCGCGAGAACCGTTGCCCCAAATGCCATACCCATAGCGACAAGACCATCGATTCGGCCGGTCGCCTTCTGCTTATCCAACTTCCGGTTTCCGGATGGGTCTCTGTTGACGATTGCGTTGGCTGCGCACATCGTGAGGACCGGCGTAGAGCCGTGCGCAATGCGGCCGTTGACTAGTTCCACCTCAAGCGCGTCGAGTGCCGGGGAGAAGTCCTTGAAGCCTTGCCCGTGTGGAACGAGGGGCAACCGGCCGCCTTCCTTAGCGGATGTGTCGGCGTCTACGCCGATGTCGGAGAATTCCTTTTTGAGGAGGTCAATACGCCACCGGTCGTAGGCGATGGAATGCAGATTCAACCCGGCGCAAATATCCGCGATGTCGCGGGCGACGTACTCGTAATCGACGGAGCGGCCGGGAGTGGTCCGAATGAACCCCCCGCGCGCCCATACGTCGTACGGTGCGCGGTCTCGCTTGGCGCGGTCCTTGATGCCCTCAGCGGGCGTCCAGAAATACGCGTGTGTCTGCCACACGCCGTCCATGCGTCCGATTAGGACGAGGGAGGTAAGGTCAGTGCGTGCCGAAAGGTCCAGGCCGCCGAATACTTGCGTGCCGGGTTCGAACTCCATCGGCTGCGCGCCGCACGACTTCCACACATCCCGCGAGATGAACGGCGCTACCGTAGACACTCGCTGATTGAGAATCAGGTTGCGGAACGTGTTTTCCACGGACGGCATGCGGACGGCTTGCTTTGCCTGCTCCTCTACGTCCTTCTCGGAGCGGAACACGCCAAGGGCCGGGTTAGCTGCTTTCCATGCTTCCCGGTCCAGTAGCTCTGCATCCTGATGCGCCGCGTATAGACGACATACGATGTGCGGGTCGTTGCTTTTCAGTGCGTCATCGATCCAGACCGACAGCAAATCCGCATCGTTAGCGGCTTGCGTGCTGATCGCGACTAGGAGCGGTTCGGCATGTGCGCCCTGAGAGGTCGTTACCGCGTCGATGAAGTCGTCTTGCGGGCCGCGAATCTGGCCGATCTCGTCCAGGATCGCGAGGACCGGGGAGAGGCCGTGAGTCGTCTTGGCCTCTGCGGACAGTGCCTTGTATTCGACGTTGAGCGGCAGGCCGACAAGCTTCTTTGCCGATGGGTTGATCCGGACGAGGGGAGCAATCTCCGTCGATAGTTGGACCATCTTGGCCGCGAGGTTGAACACAAGAGCGGCTTGGTCGCGGGACATGGCCCCCGAGACAATTTGACTGTTGAGCTTTGCCTCTGGCCCAATGAGGTGCGCGAGGAGGATGCAGGCAATAACCGCGCTCTTACCGTTCTTGCGGGCAATGCTCAGGTAGGCGCGGCGCGTGCCGTGCGGGTTATCGTAGATCGAGAGGATGAACTCTCGTTGGAACTCCTCGAAGCGGATCGGCTGGCCGACGAGCGCACCCTCCGGAACACGGAGGTAACGCTCACAGAACGCAATTACGCGCTCGCCGCGAGTCTGGGGGATGGTCTGCTTGAGTGGGCCGGGGCTTACTGGGTCGCGGACTCTCAATGCGTCAGACCGGGGATTAGCCCGTCGTCTGCTTGGGATGCGTTCAGGACGGCTCCGCGTGCTGCTTGTTCTGCGCCGAGCTTCTTACCGGCGTCTTGGCTGCGGCCTACGGTCGCCTCTGCGTGGACGTGGAGAGCGCGAGATAGAGCTACAGCGCGGCGGGTAAGTGTCTCGAGAAGGTTGTGCTTCGGGTTCACTACCGGCGTACCGCGCGCGTTCTCCAGAATGTCCCCTTCGTCCTCAAGTTCGAGACTGAGGCGGGAGATATCAGCTTGGGTGCGGGCCAGATTTGCCGCAAGGGCTAAGTCGGCGTTGTTCCAGGTCGTAGCCGCTCGGGCCTGTACGATCGCATCCCAGTACGGCCAATCATCATCACGTAAGCGGATATGGTCAGGCGGCTTCATCGGGCCGGCCGCTGCGGCCTGCGTCGCAGCTACGGCAGTCGTAGTGCTATCGGAGCGAGTTCTCATAGTGGTTTGCTACTTGTAGAATGTGCTGGACACGGGGAGGGCCAATGGGAATTGAACGACCGCTACAGGACTTGGAAGATGCACGGGCGCATTTGCAGGAGATGCGCGACGCGCCGACCTTTCCCGCGTTTGACCGTGCTTGGGTAAGTGTTCTTGCTGACTTGTCACGCGCTTGGCATCGGACGCAAAGCTGCGTGAAGCCGCACCCAGAGGTGAAAGCCCATAAGACGATGCGCGATGCGCTCGCACTAATCGGCGACGGTGGGGATGACCTGCTTGTCTATCTGAGGATGGCCCGAAATGCGCGAGAGCACGGATTGGTGGACATCACTCGGCATGAACCGGGTAGCCTCGCAATCAATCCTCCGAAGGGCGCGACAGGTCTCTACATCCGGCACTTGGAATTCAAGGCCGGGCGAGTGATGTTGGATGCCCCGATGGGTGCAGAAGTGCTATTTCGGCCAGGGCGGGTCATTCCCGCTACTTTTATCGCGTTCGGTAAGGAGTATTACCCGCCTCTGTATCACCTGGGAAAGCCGGTAGACGGCTTCGATGCAATAGCACTGGCAGAAGCGGGCATCGCTTACTACGACGGGGTGATTCGTGAGGTAGGGCAATTACTGGCCGCTGTGGAGACAGCCTAATATTGGGCTACGCGTGTACGCGTGCGCGCACAACGAAGACTTATGGGCTGTTTAGAGCGATTCCAGGCCGGTCCCTGAGAGCTAGGGCGTTATCGGCGGAAATTTTTGCAGTTAGCGATATTTCGACACTGACCCGCCGGTGTCGGCGGAAAAGGCTTCCGCAAATCACCACACCCCCGCCTGCATCACATGCGGGATAGTCTGTCAATAGAAAATCGCAGGAATTTGATATTTATTTTCGGATGTGAGCATCACTGATAGCTCACTGTGGTTATCACTGAGTCAGGCACTGTAGCTACACTGAATAGCCACTGAGGAGACTAGATATTCCAATGATGGGAGCTATCCACTGGCAATCCATCTACTGAGCTACCAGACTTGATGACATAACGTCTATCTGTAGCTGTTTTCTTTTTATGGCAGTCTACGCAGAGCAATTGCATATTCGCATCATCATTAGTTCCACCATCCTCTAAAGAGATGATGTGATCTACTTCGCCTATGCGTACTGCTATTCCGCATCGCTGGCAAATATAGTTATCCCTAAGCCTAATGCGTCTGCGTTGATTAACGCCTGCTTCGCCTCTAAGGCGAGAACTCTTAGTGATCTTCTGGATAGCTCAATCTCCTCGCTCGCTTCGCTCGCTCGGATAGAACTACCGTGCGTATTCGTGGAATGAACAGGGTTCGCCTTGCACGTACCTGGGGCATCATTGGCGGCTAGCCTATAGCCAGCCTTCCATCGGGCATGCCTACCCATCGGGGAGGTTCGTCCTCTCCTAAGCTGTGGGGTATTTTATATCGTGAAATTCACAAGATAACGTACTGATTTAATTGGATAACGGTTGCAAGGAGTCGTAGGCGCTGAGAGCGCGCGCGATTCGCTGGCGGTCGCCTTGGGACATTTCGAAATCTTGTCGGTGATCTCGTCCACTAAGGCGAACTGTGACGGATCTAGCGGATGAGATTTTTCGCATTGCTGCAATATCGTCGTCCTTTGCCGCGTAATCGGTGGATTCGTAGACTCTGCTTGATTTGGCGTCTCGCCGCATATCGGAGGAAGAATACTCCTTCTCGTACACGATTTCGTTATCCGCCAATACCTTCAAATGATCGAAGAAAATCCAATCATCTCCTTGGTAGTGTGGGTAGATGCGAAATATCGGACCTTTGCCGTCGGGGACTGAAATATAGACTCCGAGGTATTGATTGCTCCACTCGCTTGAATTGGTCTTGGGTGAGTAGAAAGTAATTTTCTCAACCTTGTCGCGCTCGACCTCAAATCCGTCTTTGGTGGCGGTCGAGATAAGGTCCGATCGTTGTTGCTCGGTGAGAGCAGGTTTGGCAACCGGAGCGGGCGCAGAAGCTTGTGGCGAGGATTTGTCATCGCAGCCGGAAAGGAATAAGGCTGTTGCGATAAGGGCAATAGAGGTAAAGCGCATGTTTTATGGTCTCCAAGCAATCCAGGGACACTACATGCGCCTTCCAGAGGTGTCAAATCGTGCGGCTATACCAAACTGGGACGCCGGCAATCTCAACGCCGGACCCTTCCTCTAAGGATGTCTCGAAGGACGGATAGCGCGGATTGTCGGGCATCACGCGGATGATGTTGTTCGGAAGCACTTGGACGCGGCGCACCACCATTGCCTCATTGATGTAGAGAGCGTAGAGGCCGTCCTTAACCGGGCCGTGCGGGTTCATGTTGACCAGGATGTTGTCCGCTCGGTTGAACGTGCCTTCCATTACGTCATCGTCAACACGCAGCACGATCAATTCCTCTGGGTTCGCCTGGAGGTACTTCTCGACCCAGTAGCGGCGGAACGCCATCGTGACTTGCTCCGGCGAGCCGTTACGCGGGTAGCGCGGGATGTATACGAACTCGTCGGCGGCACCCAACGTTTGGCCGGTTGTACCAACGTCGGTAGTCGCACCAGGGTGCAATAAGTCCTCACCCAGCAGCCAGCCGATAGGCTTGCCGGTTTCATCGCGGAACTTCCGCAGAGTCTCCAGGCCCGGAATCTTCTGCCCGCTCACCATGTTGTATAGCGTTTGACGGGGGAAGCCGTGAGATTTGCCCCATCCGTACAAGTCCTCCGTACCGATCGCCTGCCGCAGTCGTGCAAAGAACACCTCAAACTCAGCGAGCGAATCTACCCGATTTGGAGCATTTTCCTTAACTTGGTTGGAATCTGCCGGTTCGTTGTACATGGTCTGGCCCTTGCAAGCTGTTGATTCTACTAAATTATAGTCAAAACCTACTGACAACTAGCTGACGATGCAAATTAACAAGTAGATTGCATGTACAGAAGTCGGTAAAGTTCGTTCCGTGGTCAGCGATGACCTACCGAAATTGGAATAAATTCTAGCAGATTTAGTTGCGTCTGTACAATTTTCGGTAGATTTGTAAGTGCCTGTTTACGACAGGCGCGGCGACACGGTTACGGCCTACCAGCCCGGCGCGTAAGTCCTCCACCACGGAGGCGAGAACGGGATAAAGAGTCGGAAGGCGCTGGAGACAATCACTACGGGTATGTGGGCCGGGTGAAAACGATAGCGCAGCTAGTGACAAGGAACCTCCCCAGTTCCACGGACGCTAGCCCGTTCCTATACGGCTGTCGCAGGGAGCCCTTTGGCTTTCTCCGGCCCCGTGTACAGACGGTAAAACGAACTTCGGTTCGTAGAGCAGGTTCCGGCGAGCCTGTTCCATCAACCGAACATAACGAGAGCGTATGACCGAACACATTCCGAAGTACGTAGGCCGGGATAACCACACGACGGCGGAGACCAACCGCGAACCTTACGAGGAGAACCGCACCGAGGGCCGGGCGCATCAGGCGACCCGGTTGAGCAGCATCGAAGAACTGCGGCAGGCAGGGGCAGCATGGAGGAAGAAACTCCTCAACTGATCTACGCAGAGCAGCACACGAACAGGCCCGCGAGCAGTTAGCGCGGGCTTTTCACTGTCAGACACACAACTTTCTCGAATCAACTTAGGACTACAACATGATGCAAATCCGCAAGCCGCTGGACATGAACCGCACGCACACCGTTGGTCGTTTCCTCAACGAGAACCCGGAAGCGAAGAAAATCGTTGTCGGCAATCGCCGCAACACGCAGCGGGCATTCTTCCACATCGGTCCGGACAACCGCATGCCGTTCAATGGGGGTGTTCGTCGCGGCTCGACGCTGGGCCGTGGCACTGGTTTCGACATCTCCTGCAAGGCGCGTGCCGCATGAACCAACGCGCCGTACTCAAGGAAGCACACGTAGCAGGCGCTACGGTTTCGTTCCACGAAGCATCGGAAACGATTCAGATTGACGGACATCGTTGGGACCGCTGGGCCGCGTTGCGGAACTGCCGTGAACCCAAGCCGTTCGTCTCGTATCGCACAAAGTCGCTGCGCGGTAACGTCGCGGGACGCATTCAAGCGGGCTACTCCGTGGTTCACACGGAACACGCCTAAGTTTCGCTGTAGAGATTAGGACTACATTTCATAAAGGATCGAGCATGAGCAAGCAATTCACGGTAGGTCAGCGAGTCAAGTTCAATCAACCGTACGCCGCTATCAAGGCGGGTGACGAAGGAACTATCGACCGCGTGAGCGGACAGCATGTTCACGTCAAGATGGAGACTGGGAAGCGGTCGGGACAAGTCGCCGTGTGCTACCCGTTCCGAGTAGACGAGATCAAGGCGGAACCTAAGTTCAAGGTGGGCGATAAGGTGCGCAATCTGCACGACAGTAGCGAGGAGTGGTGCGCTTTTCGTGGGGCGCGGCACGGGGATATCTGCACGGTTATCAAGGTCGAACCCAGCAATGCGTGGCCGGGAGAACAGTTGATCCGTCTTGCTGAGTATGCGCCCGGCTCGCCGCATCATCTCCGCCGCGCGAGCAAATACGAACTGGTTGAAGAACCGATGTTCAAAGCCGGCGACCTCGTTACGCCGAACGAACAAGAGAACGACACGCGTAGCTTCACGCGAGGCAAGCCGTACAAGGTCCGTGAGTATCGCCCCGCGTACGACGGTGCGTGTGGCGTGCTTCATTTCGAATCCGACGACCAGGGCTATACGGGCCGATTCCGTCCGGCAAGCTACTACGAGCGCTACGTAGAACCGGAAGCGTCCGAACCCGCAACCGAATTCCGCATTCGCAAGCACGGAACGGCGCTCCGTGAAGTTCGCGGCATTCCGTTCGACTCGCAAGAAGCAGCAGAGCAAGCAGTCTCGCGCTACACGCCGGGCAGCGTCTACGAGATTGTCGAGGTCAAGGTGGTTCGCACCGTGAAGGTGGAGCAGGAAGTGCGCGTGATCGATTACAAGGAGGCCGCATGAAGGTAGGCGCGAAAGTTCGTTCGAAGGTGTCTCAGTTCGATGTCAAATGCGATCGCGAGTACGAAGTAGTTTCGGTTCACGAGAATGGCTCAGTGCGCGTGCGGGACGATGTGGGCGACTCGTATTGTCTAATCGCGGGTGAATTCGAGGAAGTTTCGCGAACGCATACGGATTCCGCATTCGACCTCCTTGCAGCAATGACCGGGACGCCGCTCAAGTTCCGCTCCGGCTGCGATGTCAAGTTCATCGCGTATTCGCCGGAGGCAAAGCCGCATTGCCAACTGGTCCTGTTGAACCCGTCCACGGGGAATATCGTGACGCGGTATGCGAACGGTAAGGCGAGCGACGAGCCTCATAACGATCCGGGCGACATCCTCGTAAAGGTGGCTGCGTGAAGTCGGCCGAAATTGACGGCGTGGAGTATGTGGCCGAGCCGGAGACGAGTGGGTGCGATGGCTGCGTGGGCGATCGTGACGGGGGCTTATGTATGGAGCTTCCCATAGGCTGTACGCTGGATCGAATAATCTGGGTCCGCAAGGATTGAAATTCGTTTTCTACGTCGTGTGCTTCGCGGCGTTCATTGGCGGGGCGATTACTGGATGTGCGTATGACCTGAGCCGTACTTGGTCGGCGTGCGTCGTGACGACTCCGGGTAAAGCTACCTGTCATTAACCTATAACTAATAAGGACTACATGGCAAAGACCATTGCGGAACGTATCGCGGAATACCGCAGCAAGGCCGCAGACTACACGGAGAAAGCCGACGCACTCGAAGCGCAAGAGAAGGCCGCCGCCGCGCTGGATTCGCTCAAACAGGGCGACGTGATCCGCTTCAACTACGGTCGCGGCGAAACGCGCGGCGAGTTCACGGGCGAAGTGCGCGCAGTGTTCGATACCGACAAGGGCAGGGGTATCAAGGTCATCAAGGGAATCGGCGCGGATGAGGAAATCGTAACGATCCGTCCGGGCGATATCGTCGGCATCGGTGAGGAAGTTCGGGAGACCTCCGCGCCGGAAGCTGAGGTGAAGCAAGGCGGGGGACATGCACCGGTCGATCCGTTGGCGGGTATCGAGTGATGAGCAAGACGGTAATCATCTGGGATGAATGCGGCCAGAACGATATTTCGTTCATCGTGTTCGACCGAGACGTAACGCATCTCGCGGGCGTGTACGTCAACAGATGCGGTAACGACCGCGACAAACAGGACGAGCTTACGAACCTCATTTACGACGACACGGGCAGCACACGGAACAAGCATCTTTCGTCGTTCCCAGTGGATGCCGTCAATGCCGGCGCATCGGTGATCGTCTGCGGCTTTCTTCCCTAATCAACAAGGAGACTACATGCACAAACTTACGGCCGCCCTCCTGGCAGGCTTCGCAGCAATCAAAGGCGTAAGCGTCCGAATCGCGGCACGCATCCACGCGGCACTGATCGCAATGCACATCGCGAATCTTCGCAAGCTGATCGAGCGCGCAGATAAGCGAGTTCGGCAGTACGACGACCTCATCCGGTATCACAAGGCGGCAGGCGTCGAGGCGGAATCGCGTGCTGACGAAGCGGCACGGGCGGCGGACGCGGTGAAGCGAACGGCCCTTATCGAGGCAATTTCGCACGGAGCAACGCTTTGAAGCTGTTGCCGGGAGTGTTCCTCATTTTCCTCGCGCTCAAGCTGGCGGGGATTGGTGTCGTCGCGGCGTGGTCGTGGTGGTGGGTTACTGCGCCGCTCTGGGGCGTTTTTGCTTTCGCATTCGTCGTAGTGTTTCTTAGCTATGTCTGCCTGGGTTCGGCGGCCGCATACAAGGAGACGAATTGGTACAGGTCGTTTGGATCGCGTAAGCGATAAATAGTAGGAGTCGCGTGCTGGAATCGAAAGAATGGTTGCAGCACGCCCAATCCCTCCCTGAGGGCGGCAGTAGAAAAATTCCGCACGATTGCGGCCCCGGCGATTGCCTGCACATCAACCATAAGCGGGACGGCTGGGCCGCCTACTGCCATAGGTGTGCATACAAGGGCTGGGTTCCACGTCCTGCCGAAAGTCTCACGGAAAGGCTTGCCCGCCTGCGTCGAATACAGGCCGCAGAGGAGGCCGTAGCCGCTAGTCCGACGTTGCCCCTTCCCGCAGAAAAGAACCCGTCAGCGTGGCCGCTAGAGGCCCGTGTGTGGCTCTACAAGGCTGGCATCGCGAACCAGGAAATAGAAGCGCTCGGCTTCTACTGGAATCCACGCATGCAGCGCGTCGTTTTGCCCGTTCGGGACGAGCTGGGCGAGGTCATGTACTGGCAGGCCCGGACACTCGATAAGGCAAATCCCCGGAAGTACCTCAACCCCAACGTTGATAAACGGCGACTCGTTGCGCGGTATGGCGACGGCCCGCTGATCGTTCTTACGGAGGATTTGCTATCCGCGTACAAGGTTGCGACTCGCGGCGGCGTGGCGGGGTGGTGTCTGCTGGGGACGAAGATATCCGACTGGATTGCAGCGGAGTTGATCCGTTCGGGTAAGCCGGTCGCGGTATGGCTGGACCCGGATAAGGCAGGGCAGACGAACGCAGCAAAGATCATCAAGCAGCTACGAGCATACGGCATTGCCGCACGCAACGTAGTTTCGAGTAAAGACCCGAAGTTGTTAAACAGAGAGGAAATCAATGGCGCAATCCATCAGCAAAGCAACGACGCGTTTCGTAGAGAAAGAGGTGACGCGGACTGAACGCGTCGCCGATGGCGTTACTTTGGAACTGAACGAGGAAGAGGCGCACCGGATGCTGGCGTTGCTCGGCGCAACGCACGCGTTCAGCGGACTGTACGACGTGTTTGCGGGACTTGACGACGCACTTGGAAAACCGGTGCGGCGGCACAAGGTTGACACGGGTGTGATTCGCATCGTCGCCGCCTAACGCTTGTCTATCGAGGTAACACTCCTCCAGCTTCTCAAATACCGCGAACGTTATGAGAGGTTGGCGAAAGCAGTACCAACAGCAGCATTAGAAGCAAAGTCCGTCGTCATCCTTGGCGATTACGGGAAGTTCTTTAGCGAGTTCCCTGAACAGCAGCGCATCGAGCTTGAGCCGTTCATGTTGTGGTTCGGGACGTTCGCGCACCCGACGCTCACCCCGGAACAACTAGGGCTGTACCGCGCGTTGCTTGGGCGTGTCCTAAACGAGGACTGCGACCCGTCGCTAGAGGCCGGAATCATGGAGCGCCTAGTAGCGGCAGAGACCGCGAACCGCGTTACGTCGCTGATCGAGAAATACAACAACGGCGATGAGCTAGACCTCTATGTGTCGCTCCGTGACGAGATAGAGCGGTTCGAGCAGAACACGAATCGCAAGGTGCGCGTTCCGTGGATATCCGAGGACATCGATTCGATTCTCCTGGATGACAAGGACGACCGTGGCTTGCACTGGCGGCTTGATTGCCTGAACACGGTAATGCGTCCGCTGCGCGGCGGGGACTTCGTTGTGTACGCCGGTCGCCCAGACAAGGGAAAGACGACAAGCATTTCGTCGGAAGTCACCTACATGGCCGGCCAGTTCGACGCGTACTACGGGCCGAACAGTGGGCGCTATGTCCTCTGGATGAACAACGAAGGGCCGGGCCGCCGCATCGTCCAACGCACGTACCAGAGTGCGCTTAACGCCACGATGGCCGAGCTTATCCGTATGTCGAATAACGGTGCGCTCAAGGACAAGTACGCGGAGGCTGTCGGCGGTGTTGATCGTATCCGAATCATGGACATTCACGACTTCTGGAACTACGAGGTAGAGGACATCATGCGTCGCTGCCCTCCGGGTCTGGTCGTAATGGACATGGTGGACAACATCAAGTTCGGAGGGCAAGCGTTGAACGGTGGGCAACGTACCGACCAACTGTTAGAGGCTCAGTATCAGTGGGCGCGACTAATGGCTGTGAAGTACGACACGCCGATTATCGCCACGTCGCAAATCTCAGCGGACGGGGACGGGTTGCAGTTCCCGACGCTCCCGATGCTCAAGGACAGCAAGACCGGCAAGCAGGGCGCGGCGGACGCAATCATCACGCTCGGCGCGGTCAACGATCCGTTCTATGCATCGTCCCGCTGGATCGGCATGACGAAAAACAAACTGCGCCGGCAAGGCGCGCCCCAATCACCACAAGCGGAAGTCATGTTCGACGGCGAGCGTGGCCGCTTGCTTATGCCCGTGGAGGCCGCATGAGGGAAGTGAAAATTTACGCAACGATTCAGTACCCAGGCGATGACCGGGACGCTGATCGCGAGGCCGAAGTTATCGCAGCGAAGTGCGACGACATCGCAAGCGCACTGGGCGGCGAAGTGATCGACCTGGAGATTAAGTGAGATACGGCGTAATCCGCACGCAGAAGGAGCGGGAAGGCGGGGTCTTTGGGTTTCCTGCCCATTGGCTTATGCGCGGCACGCTGGTTCGAATTCTCCGGGACAAGGACTACGGGACTGAGGTGGAGACCATGTACCCGGTGTTCGGCGCACCGTTCTTTAACGCTCGTTATTCAGTCCGCACGCAGTACGTGAAACGTGGCGATTACTACGAGCTTCCGCACTGGCTAGGCCCGTTCCTTGAATGGTTCGCTCCGAAGTTCCAGCGCGCGCGGGAATGGCTCTGCCTCGCGTAGTCGAACTCATCGGCTGTATCTGCCTAGTGATTCAACTGCCCTGGATGGTGGGCGGCACTGGGTTCCTCGTCTGGGAAATGATCCAACAACTAACGGAGTTCGATGACGATTCCAACCGGGTTTAAGCCGAATCTGGCTGCGACCCTGACGAAGCCGGAACTTATCAAGTTCCCGGTATGGGCCTCGCCCAAGATTGACGGTATCCGCTGCGTGTTCTTCTGCGGTGTGGCCTATAGCCGCTCGCTCAAACCGATCCCGAATCCGGTAGTGCAAGAGTTCGCCGCAGCATACGCGCGCCTCTTGGAAGGGTTGGACGGCGAGCTTACGGTGGGTTCTCCGACCGATGCGAACTGCATGCAGAGCAGCATGGCCGTTATGTCCAAGTCTGCCGAGCCGGATTTTACGTTCCATGTTTTCGATTGGTTCCCGGACCCTAACCGAGCCTCGTTGTACACGGTGGGATATGACCGTCGCAGCGATGTAGTTGAGGCGCGAATCGGAGAGTTCTACGACCTTTATCCGGAGGCGGATATTAAGGCGGTTCCACAGCATCTCTGCGTTAGCCATGAGGACTTGAACAAGCTGGAGGCGCGATTCCTCGCAGACGGTTACGAAGGAATGATGATCCGCGCCCATGACGGCAAGTACAAGTGCGGCCGAAGCACGGAGCGCGAAGGCGGCCTCGTCAAGGTGAAACGGTTCGTAGATGGCGAGGCGGTAATCGTCGGGTTCGAGGAGGAAATGCACAATGCAAATGAGGCGACACGCAACGCGACAGGCCGAACGGAGCGCAGTACGGCGCAAGCAGGCTTGGTCGGCAAGGGCACTATGGGCGCGCTACGCGTCGCTATGCCGGTGGATTCGCGTGTTCCCGACTCCACGTCCATCGTGTTCAGTATCGGAACAGGCTTCACCGCTGCGCAGCGGCGGGATTACTGGCAAGACCGGGCGAGTCTTATTGGTCGGTTAGTCAAGTTCAAGCACTTCGACCACGGCACGGTAGACGCCCCACGACATCCTGTTTTCATTGGCTTCCGCCATCCGGAGGACATGGGTTGACGCCCGCAATCCTCACGGCGAGCGGGCGCTACTTCGACTTTCTCTCGCCCGATCCGGAAAGCATCGTTATCGAGGACATCGCTACGGCACTGTCCCGTATCTGCCGATTCACCGGACATACGAAGCAGTTCTACAGCGTCGCACAGCACAGCGTGCTGGTGTCCTATCTCGTTCCCCAAGAGTTCGCCTTGCAAGGGCTGCTGCATGACGCGTCGGAGGCGTACTTGGGCGACGTGTCGAGTCCGCTTAAGCAACTTCTCCCGGACTACAAGGTAATCGAGAGACGCGTGGAGCGCGCGATTCTTGAGCGCTTCAGATTGCCGTTTCCGTTACATCCGTCGATCAAGGAGGCGGACTTGCGTGCGTTAGTAGGTGAGCGTCGCGACTTCATGCCCGAGCCGATCGACTGTTATCGAGTGACAGATTCTGTCGCGTGGTCATGGACTGATGGTGTCGAGGCCGCGCCCGACGAACAGCGATACGCGTTCACACCGGAAGCCGCGCGAGCAATGTTTCTTGCTCGCTACACAGAACTTATGCAGGAGGGCTGACATAACGTATTGCGTGTGGGACACGGAGACCACGATCAAAGCCTACATGAAGCGTAAGGCGTCTCCGTTTCACCCTGAAAATTTCGTTGTGGTCTCCGGCTGGAAGCGCAAGGGCGGGAATACCACGGCGGATTACTTCGGACGAGGTAAGCGCCCGTTCGACTGGTTCACGAAACTCCTGAAAGACACGACGCTACTTGTCGGTCAAAACATCAAGTTCGACTTGCTGTACGCACTGCGCGAGCCGCAAAACCTTGATGCCTGGATGGAGTTCGTAGCGCGTGGCGGGAACGTCTGGGACTGCCAGCTTGCGGAGTACTTGCTCCGTGGCATGGAGCCGACCTCGCACATGCTGTCTATGGACGAGATGGTTGTGTCCTATGGTGGCAACGTCAAGATTGATGAGGTTAAAGCGCTGTGGGAGGCTGGCGTAGATACGCCGGATATCGATAAGGATTTGCTCCTTCGATACCTCTGTGGCGATGAGTCGGGCTTAGGCGACATCGGCAACACGGAAAAGATTTTCCTAGGCCAGCTTGCCAAGGCGCGCAAGACCGGACAAGTTAAGTCGATCCTCCTCAACATGGGGAGCCTGTTGTGTACCGTCGAAATGGAACGCAACGGGATGTACGTGGACAAGGCGCTTGGTCTGCGTATTGCGGCGGAACTTGAGGAACGCTTGGCCGCGATCACTGCGGAACTGCGCGCATACCTCCCGGACGATTGCCCCTTTGAATTCAACTGGAGCAACCGTTACCACCTCTCTCCGCTGATCTTCGGCGGCACGGTCAAGTACCAGAAGCGCACGGAAACGCTAGACGACGCAGGCAATGTCCAATACTTCCAGAAGGAAGTGGAATACCTGTTCCTCAAGCACAAATCCCGCGTTGTCGATGGTAAGACCGAGCCGGAAATGATGCCGGTGTCTGAGTGGTACGCGCTGGACCATCCGCCCGAACCGATCCGCTTTGCGAGCGGGAAGAACGCCGGAGAGATTAAGACCAAAAAGGTCAAGGTTCCGGACATCGAGCGCGGGCCGAAAACGGCTATGCGGGACTTCTTCTACAAGTTCCCAGGCTACACGACGCCGGACGAGATTTGGGCCAGCAGCACGCCAGGGTTGTACAGCGTTTCGAGCGACGTTATCGAAGCACTTGGGAACCGGGATATCCCATTCCTCAAGACGCTTGCGAACGTCGCGAAGCTGGGGAAAGACCTGGGGACGTACTACGTAACCACGGACGAAAAGACGGGCGAGCAGAAGGGGATGCTTACCCTTGTCGGCGGTGACAGCATCATCCACCACGGCATCAATCACACGTCCACGGTTACGGCGCGTTTCTCGTCGTCAAACCCGAACCTCCAGAATGTCCCGAAGGAGGGCAAGTCCGACGTTAAAACGGTGTTCATCTCGCGTTACGGCGAGGACGGGCAAATCGTTCAATCGGACTTCACCTCGCTTGAGGTGTTTGTGCAAGCGATCCTCACCGGCTGCAAGCAGCTTATCGAGGACTTGCGCGCGGGCCTGGACATGCACTGCGTTCGTGTCTCACAGAAGGAAGGCATCAGCTACGAGGATGCGCTCCTTAAGTGCAAGGGCGACAAGGCCCGTGGTATCGCGCCGCTATCCGAGTGGGAGAAGAAGCGCAGCGAAGCCAAAGTGTTCTCGTTTCAGCGTGCATACGGAGCCGGTGCGAAGAAGATCGCGGAATCTACCGGGATGCTTCTGGAGGATGTCGAGGCGCTGATTCGTGCGGAGGAGGTGCGTTATCCGGAACTGTCCGCATACAACGCGGCCAAGACGGAGCGCATCAAGCAGTCGCGCCGGCCAACCAACAACATCCAGCCGCATCCAGAAGTAAAGGGCTTGATGTGCCAGCTTGGCAAGGGCTACAGCGTAACGCCGGATAACAAGGTGTACAGCTACCGCGAATCGCCCGCGCCGAAGTGGCTTATCCAGCAAGGCGGAATGCCGCAGTCTTTCAGCCCGACCGAGATTGCGAACTATGAGGTTCAGGGCGCGGGCGGGGAGTGGGCCAAGGCGGCAATGTGGCTCGCGATTCGTGCGTTCTACGCTCGGAAGAACTTCAACGGCCTCGCGCTCCTCGTCAACCAGGTTCATGACGCGCTGTACAAGGACGCGCACAAGTCGATCCTATTCGAATCGAGTGCACTCCTGCATGCGTGCATGCTCGCCGCGTCGGACTTCATGGAGTGGTATTTCGGCTGGACAATCCCCGTCCCGGTTCCGAGTGTCACGGTACACGGCGACAACATGATGGAGGAGAACGCCTTTACGGGCGACTTCGAAGAACGTGCGGAGCAATTCCGCATTGAACTGCGACAGCAGTACATGGGCGGCTACACGCCGTCTTTCATTCACTAACTATAAGGAACGCTATTACATTGGCATACGACCTCAAAGCGAAGATTGCGGAAGCAGCGAAAACCGGCCCGAACATGAACGAGGCACAGGCAGGCGGCGAGTACACGCCTCCGGCCGCAGGTATCGCGCGAGCACGCTTCGTGGGGTATTACGAACTGGGTACGCACGAAGGCGAGTACCAAGGCAAGAAGAAGGAGACCCCAAAGGTTGACCTTGTCTTTGAACTGAGTGGCCCGAATCACGAGCCGCACAAGAAAGAGGACGGGACTTTGGTTCCGGTTCGTATCACTGCGAATGAGAATCTGCACCTGAACGACAAGGCGCATTTCTTTAAGCTGTTCGCCGCGATGAATGCGGCGAGTGGGGGCACGGCTACGCATATGGCGGAGCTTCTGGGTAAGGCTTTCATCGTGGAAATTTTCCACAGCAAGAGCAAGGACGGGAAGCGAACCTACGCAAACTTGCGCGGACCGAATGGGTACAACGTGAAGGGGACCACGGTCCAAGACCCCCTTACGGGTAAGCCTGTCCTTATCGAAGTGGCCCCGGCAATCTCGGATGTCAAGGCGTTTATCTGGGATTTGGCGGACAAAGCAATGTGGGATTCGATCTTTATCGAAGGCGAGTACCCGGAGCGCAAGGACGAAAAGACCGGCGAAATCATCTCGAAGGCGCGCTCGAAGAATGTGATTCAAGAAAAAATCATGTCCGCGAAGAACTGGAAGGCGCACCCGCTCGCGGCCATTGTTGCCGCTGGCGGCCAAGAGCCGGACCTCCCGGAAGCCGAGACGCCGGAACGCAGCACGCCGGAGAACGAAGCAGCAGCCGACCCGCTGGCCGCTATCGGTTGAGTCTCCACGCACATCCCGACCGTGGAACGGGGCGCACTTCTCGCATGCTAATGCGGGCGGTGTGCCAGCTTGCCAACGGTAAGCGCGTGTACGTCATCTGTGGTCACTTCGCAGAGCGCGACTACATGCGGAACATCCTACGAGGTACGGGGTTGCAGGGCGACCGTGTGCGGTTCGTCACGCTCAGAGAAGTCCATCTCTTACGCGGCCTCCGAGAGAACGCCGCAGTGTTCATAGACCACCATGCGCGGGAGGTTGCAACCATCGAGCAGTGGTGCGAGTTCTGTTCGACGGTGCAGCCGAGCGTAGTCTATGAATGAGGCTCTACGCGCAAAGATAGCGCGTGCGGCGGCGGAATGTCCCCAAGCTGGGGCGGGGATGTTCCCGCCCGTCGAGCCTGGGCGTGTTCTTCACCTGGACGGCGACTATCTAGCCTATTTCGCGGCAGGCGGTGATGACACACAGCCGGGGATGGCGCGGCGTAACGCGTTCGACCGCATCGAGACAACGCGCCTACGGACAGGATCGGAATCGGTCGTCGTCCATCTCTCCGCGAGCGGATGCACGAAGGCCCACCGGTTCAACATCGCGACCGTGAAGCCGTACCAAGGACAACGCCATAAGCGCAAGCCGCGTAACTGGCAGTTCCTGCGTGAAGTCCTTGAGCATTACGAGGGGCCAAGTTTCCGCCCGAAAGTCTGGGTAACGCGGGAGGCCGATGACGGCATGGCCCATTGCTCGCGCTTGTCGGACATCGCTATTTCGACGCGTGACAAGGATATGCGGATGCTTCCGGGGCTTCACATTAACTGGATGACCTGGGAGCTAACGACGGTTCCGCGAGGTGCGTTCGACGTGATCGGCACGGATGGCTTGCAATACGGCCTTAAGTGGTTCTACCTGCAAATGCTTCAAGGTGACACGGCCGACAACATCCCCGGACTGCCGTTGCTGTTCGGCCAGCAATGCGGCGACGCCCGAGCCTTGAAGCACCTCGCCGGAGTCACGAACAAAGAGGAAGCGTACGACCGTGTACAGACCGCCTATGCCGATCATTACGGCGCGACATGGGCTGATGCCCTAGTAGAGCAAGCGGGCCTGCTATGGCTGCGTACGGACGCCCAAGCGAGTATCGCGAACGTCGCGGAAGCATTTCCCGACTGCCCCCACATCGAGCGCGCTTTGGAGCGCCTGGAAGCGCGCGTAACACAGGAGTTGAATGACCTTCAAAAAATTGTCCAAGGGTGACTTGGCAGACTACCGCGAGAAGTTGCGGAAAGAACAGGGCAACCGATGCCCGATCACTGGTTGGCATCTTACCGACGACATCGTAGCCGACCACTGCCACAAATCCGGGATGATGCGCGCGGCACTTCCTCGTTGGGTTAATGCAGTGCTGGGCCGCGTCGAGAACTGGGCGGGCCGCGTAGGCGGTGGTGTTCCGGTTCCGACGTTCCTCCGCAAGTGCGCCGACTACATCGAGCATTACCAGCTTTTCCCTTCGTTCGTGTTCCATCCGTTGCACAAGACACCGGAGGAGAAGAAGGAAGCCGCAAAGAAGAAAGCAGCCAAGCGACGCGCGGCGAAGAAGGCGGAGGCCGACAAGTGAGAAAGAAGCCCCGCATCCTGTCCTTGGACATCGAAACCTCCCCAATCCTGGGTTACGTGTGGTCGCTGTGGAAACAAAACGTTGGTCTGAACCAGATTCACAGCGAATGGTGCATCTTATCCTTCTGTGCAAAGTGGCTGGACGATCCCCGCGTGATCTACCACGACACCAGCGGGCAGCGGAACAAGGAGGACGACCGGCGCATCGTCCGCAAGCTGTGGAAACTGTTGGATCAAGCCGATATCGTCGTCGCACAGAACGGCGTCCGATTCGACGCTAAGAAGATCAACGCGCGATTCATCCTGCTAGGCATGCCTCCGCCGTCGCCGTTCCGCGTGGTCGATACGATGCTGGAGGCGCGTAAGCACTTCGGGTTCACGTCGAACAAGCTGGAATGGCTCACGGACAAGCTGTGCAAGACGCACAAGAAAAAGAAGCACGCGAAGTTCCCCGGCTTCGAACTCTGGCGGGAATGCCTCAAGGGCAATCCGGAAGCATGGGACGAGATGCGGTCGTACAACACGGACGACGTACTGAGTCTGGAGGAACTGTACCTAGTCATGCGTCCGTGGATGTCGGGGCATCCGAACGTCGGCAACTACGACAGCGCGGTAGGCAGCGGGCCGAAGTGCGACCGGTGCGGGAGTACGAACGTTCGCCGGAAGGGGCTCCGCTATACCCAAGTCGGGCAGTACCCGCGTTATCACTGTCAAGCATGCGGCGCGTGGAGCCGTGGCCGCCTCACCGTCAATTCGAAGCAGCACAAAGCGAACCTGTTGGTTAGCTGATGACCTCACACGTTCCAACGTTCTACCACTGCGGGCGTATCGCAGCGTCGGAGGGATTCGACGTTGCGGACGTTCCTTTTGATCGCGGCACGCTCGCCCGTAGCGAGTGGCTGCGTGGATTCCATGCCTACGCCGATGAAGCCATTACTTATTCACGCAGCAGAGGAAGCGGCGGAGTTCACGCAAGCCGCGATGAAGAACGCCCGGAGTGATTGGGGCAAACGGAAGTTGACTGACGAGGCCGCCGACTTGGCGGCCTTTCTTTTGGTCATGCAGGAGCGCGGCGCGATTGATTCGGAGCGATTCGGGAAGCGTCTCGCGAAGAAGGTGAGAAAGATGAGGAGGAAGTACGGCCGATGAAGGGATACCAACCAAACGCGGAACGCGAAATGCCTCCGCCGCCCGGACCAAAGGGCATGAAGTTCGACGGAGGGAAGCCCCGTTTTGATCTGCTGGAGTTCGGCTGCGCCGATGCGCTGCTGGGCGTGGTCAAGGTGATGACCTGGGCTATCGAGGTGAAGGGCTACGAGCCGCATTCATGGCAGGGCGTCGAGGATGCGGAGACTCGCTATACGGCTGCTATCCGTCGCCACCAAAACGCCCGCGCGCGGGGTCAATTGAACGACCCGGAAAGCGGCTATCCGGAGGAGTGGCACATCGCGACAAACGCTTTGTTCCTCGCACAACTCCGACACAACCGGGATGCCAGTGTCCTCCAGCCAGTCTAAGCCCGTCTACTACAAGGACACGCGGGTAGCGCCTAACAGCGATCTATACGCGGCGTTGCAGGAAGCGACGAACGCGTCCGCAGCGGATCGCAAGGAAGCGGCAGCACGCGCCGAGCGCATCTATCAGGAGTGCGAGCGCGAGTATCAACGAACGTATAAGGGGAAGGTTTGAGCAAGCACACACGGGATGAACTGCGCAGCATGGCGCGGACGGTGCTGGATGCGAAAGAGAAGGGCGACCGGCGAGCCGACTTGCTGCTTACCGAACTCGCGAATCGTGGCTACAGTCCGGCGAACTCCCTGACCTTTTTGCAGGCTCTGGCGGCTTGAGCGTTCAAGCCTGCATCAGCCAAGCGGCCTACAACGCGTTCTACGATCTGGCCGCGTGCGCTCTCGAAACGCACAATCCGGAACGCGCTGCACAGCGAGTTATCGAGTCGAGGGACTATCTCCCACAGGCGGATGTGAATCGGCTGGTTCGGGAGCTTGAGTTGGACTATTACGAATTCACTTAAATTTCGGTTGCGGCGAAAAGTAGGTAGCCGTGGCGGCGTCCTACAGCGTCATCGGCCACATCAAGGAAATGAACCTCGGTGCAGACAACTGGGTAACGTTCAAGTGATGCTCAACGTCGAGGTGCAGCGGCGCTGGAGATTCTCCGGGTATTCGTGAACAAGGTCGTTGTCGTCGGCAACACAATCAACGCGATCGACGAAATCGCCGTCCTGTGGCTGCATCGGCTACGGGACATCCCTTGAAGCCGTGCGGCATGTAGGTTCCTGGAGTACCACACTTTCTCCGACCGTCAAGCGGAGTTGTCGAGAATGACGAACTTGTACTAAGAGTTCGTGAAAAAAACTTTGGCGTGGCTTAGCATAGCTGCATGTAGTGAGTTGAAGCACTACATATAGTGCGGCCGCTGCTCCTACCAGAGTCAGCGGCCAATGTAAATCCTTGTCATAGGAGATGAGCGATGAATCCGCTCTTGCAGCCTTCGTTCTTGTACTTCGCAATCGCAGTTAACTATTTGCTCTTGGCATGGCTGCATCTGCCTTGATGAACTGGGGCGGCGCTGTGAAGGAGCGTTCGCCTTAGTTCGGTGTCCGGTACAAGCAAAACTTGTATTCGACATCCGCAGTCTAGCACTGTGATGCTAGACGTCAATTAAATGTCGCGGTTCTTTCGGGTGTTCAACCCGAGGGTAGCGCTTTGCCTCCGCCTGTAGTCTGGGTGGAGGCTTTGTCACGCCTATAAGGAGTCGATGCACTCGATTGCTGAGTACCAGAGCCTTCGCGAAAAGGCCGTAGCAGTATCCCTGACTGAGATTCCGGAAGTTCGTCCGTATGCCCGGCGCCATGTCGAGCGACTACAACAACAAGAACATGTTGAACAAGTAATCAAACAGCTTTGCCGAGAAGCGCAAAGTAGCCGCCGTACGACGGATGACGCGGGGCTGACCAACCGGGAAGCGCTCTACGCCGGCCTGAATGCGTTCCGCTCCGCGCTGGAGACTGCGAAACAGACCAAGCGGAAGGTCTCCAAGATCGAGCACAAGGGCGGAAAGTACAACCCCCTAAACGCCGTCGATGTCGCCGCCCAGGCGGATGCAACATGGGGCGCGATTTGCGGCATGCTGGGCCGGATGGCGGACCCGGATAGGCCGCTGAGTGCGCAGACGCTCGCGGGAGCCTTGGCAGGCCGCCTCCGCAATCTGACAGGCGGCGCACCTGAGTACGGCGAACTCGGATACGAGCGGGCCGCATTGCTTCTGCTGGATCATTTCTGCGCGGCTACTGGTTGGCTGGAGGAGCGAACCGGCGAAGCCAAGATGATGAGCCGCACGCGCAAACCGAACACGTTCCACCTCACAGCGCGATTCATGGACGAGGTAGCGGGCGACGGTCTCGCGGTGGACTTCGCGGAACGGCGACCGATGCTTGTCCCGCCTGTGCCGTGGACAACGTTCGCAACGCATGGCGGATATCTTCACGACCAGATTCCAGCAGTGCGCGGCACGCGCCGGCCGATTGAGTCGGAAGTGATTGTGTCGGCATTGAATGCGTTGCAGGCGACGCGCTTTCGGGTGAATCGCCGGGTGCTTGAGGTCGCGCAGACGTTCAAGACGAACGCAGAGGACATGCGCGGGGCGGTTATCAATGGCAAGTACATCGAGGCCCGCCACGACACGCCGGAATCGCTTCGCCGCGCCAAGACGATCCGCAGCGCGCTTACTTTGGCTGCAATGCAGGAGCTTGTAGACGAGGAGGCGTTTTACTTCCCGTGGAATCTTGATTGGCGCGGCCGGATGTATCCCGCAACCAGCATCATCAGCCCGCAAGGGGCGGACCTGTGCAAGGGCTGTTTGGAATTCGCGGACGGTACGCCGCTAGGTATGGATGGGGCACAGTGGCTCGCAATCCACCTGTGCAACCTTGCCGGCGAGGACAAAGTTACTGTGGATGGAAAGAAGGTCCACCGCACGCCGGAGGAGCGCGCGGAATGGACCCGCGACAACACACAGGCGATTCTCTCGTATGCGCAGAACCCGCGAATAAACACAGGTTGGCATCGCGCGGATAAGCCGTGGCAATTCCTCGCGGCGTGCTTCGAATGGGCTGGGTATCAGGAGGAGGGTGACGCGTTCCGCAGTCGCCTTGCGGGCGCGTTGGACGGAAGCTGTAGCGGGGTGCAAATGCTCGCGGGGATGACTCGCGATGCGTCTGCCGGCGCAATGGTGAATCTCGTTCCCGCTCCGCGCGGTGATGACTACTACGGTCGGATGGCGGACGCCTTATCTAAGCGCCTGTGCGGCCTTGTGGATTATGCGGACGCGGCCACGATGGCACGCTTGCAATTCTGGGCTGAGAAGTCGATCGACCGCGATCTGTTGAAAGGCCCAAGCATGACGAAGGTGTATAGCGCGGGAACGTACACGTTCGGAGAGCAGGTACAGAGCAAGACCGGCGCACCAGACGCGGAGTCGATGTGGTTGGCTTCGCAAATCAACGCATGCTTTTCTGATGTCGCGCCGGGGATGCTCAACGCAATGGCCTACTTACAGGCAGTGTCCGATGTGATGACCGCTGCGGGCCTCCCGTTAGTGTGGCGAACACCGGCAGGCTTGCGAGTAGAACAAGCGCGGGTAGCGCGCAAATCGGTGCGCCTCGAAACGCAAATCGCCGGCCCAGAATCACGCCGCGCGCGCACGTTCTCTGTGGATACGAACGACCTCAGCAAGAACGATCAACGGGCCGGCGTAGCCCCGAACTTTGTGCATGGCGTCGATGCCTCCCACATGGCCTACGTCGTCAACGATCTGCACGGAAAGGGTGTCCGCAATTTCTGGATGATTCACGACTCGTTCGGCGCGCCGTTCGCTCAATGCGGGGAGGTATTCCGCAGCACGCGCGAGCAGTTTATCGAACTGATGTCGCCGGACCTGTTGCGTTCCTGGACAGATGACGTCGTCGCGGCCCTCACGGACGAACAGCGCAGCGCGCTTCCGGAGGTTCCGAAGTATGGCGCGCTTGATCTGAGCGTGGTCCGAGAATCGATTTACGCGTGGTTCTAGCTTTCATCGCGAAAGCGCGTGTAAACTTCCCGTTGGGGCTAAACAAACACAAATCGAACAAAGACAATGATTAAACGACTCACTGCTGTAGCTGTTCTTTCTGCATTTCTGGCCGCATGTGGCGGGGGCGACGACAACGCATCCACACCGGTAAACGCTGGACCCGCAATCAAGCTGACGTACACGGGCGCACCACTCGTTGCGACTGCAACTAAGGCGCGCGCGATGGCTGCTGCGGATACGTCTGCATCGGCCCCTGTTGTTTCGGATTCGCAGGACACCATCAATCGCCTGCAAGAAGCGTTCAAGGCACGCGGTGCGGACATCGGGGTGTATCCCGGCATCGTCAACGGGTCGAAGCTGCACGACATCGTTATGAGCGTGAACAACGGTGAAGCGCCAAGCGCTGCGGAGATGGCGGCAGCAAACGTCAACATTTCGACGTGGACGCTGGTGAACTTCCAGTACGACGATATGACGGGCTACGTCGATACGTCTGAAAAGAAAGCTGCGGCGGCGCAGTTCTATAAGGACATTCGCGTGTATGCAGCGCGGGAGTACATCAAGGGCAACGTCGTGTACTTCGCTCGCCCGATCCTGTCGTGTCTGCCGGACAAGCTGGACGCACAGGGTGATGTTATCCAGACATCCGCCGCGTCGCTGTGGTCCGCCTTGGGTAGCGGTGGCGATAACGTCGGGCATGCAATCGGCGGCATCCGGCCGACCCCGGACCAGATGGGGAGCGACTGCCAAACGCCCGACACAACGGCCCAGGCGTCCTACGTCGATAGCATTGTCGATCCGCTTGTGGCCGACTACAAGAATGCCCTAGACACGATCGATAAGTGCAAGCACAACCCCGAGACGATTCCGGAGAATGAACGCGCGGGGCAGTGCTGGGGCATCGTGCCTGACAAGAAGTAACTAAACCTCGCGGGATTCGGAGGCTACCTTGACGCTCGCGTTTAAGAGTCTCCGCAGCGCGATGACCTCCAAGACCATCCGGCGCACGTCCGCGCCGTCAACCCGCTCAGGGTGCTTCCACCAGCCGCGCAATGTACCTGTGTCCGGAGATACGAACTCCGGCAGCGGGTCCGTTCCTGCTGGGGCCGATGCGTACGAGAGCGCTTGCTCGTTAGACTTCGGCTGCAAATGCCTATCCCTCCGCGTCTCATCTAGACGCCTTGTCCCTTCCTGCCCGTACGCATGCCAGCGTTCAGCCTCCCAATCCGTCATCCAGAATTTGCAGTCAATCACGCCGTAGTACGAGTCGACATACTCCCAGCGGTACTCCCATAGCGGTTCCACGTTCCACCTCTAAATACTGTATGGATGTACAGTATCGTGGCAGAGCCTGCGGCCTTGGTCAAGGTTTGAAATTAGGGCAGCACGCCCGTACGTTCGGTTGTATGCTGACCCGATTAGGCCGCGCCGATAATGGTTGCGGGGTGATCCAAAAGGGGCTAGTATTATGGACATGGGCGACGCACTCGCGTAACCCGACAACCCCTAGAGGACGACTGAATTGGAAAAGACCGTGGACATTCTCAAAGTTGAGGCAGAGATTGCCAAACTGATGACGGAATCTGCAAAGCTGACCGCCGAGGCGACCAAGCTGAACGCGGAAACCGTCAAGATGAATGCGGAAGCCGCCAAGCTACAACGCGAGACGCGGTGGTATCCGGTGATCTGGGCTACGGCCTTTGTCGGAACCGCCCTTGCGCTCGCTAGAATCCTGCCTCACTAACTGACCGGCCCGCGCAAGCGGGCCTTTCTCTATGCGCTACTCCCCGCCGTCTGCTGCTGACCTCCGAAACCTCAAAGACTCGCTCAATAAGACCAGTGAGGAAATGGCCGAACTGTTCGCGCTCGCTGGCGGACAGCAGTGGCGGAAATACACAGGGGGCGAGTCTCCGCGCGTGATGGGCGAAGATCGGTTGTTCTACGCCGCTGCGCGGCTCGCGCTAACGGACGAAGAGATACAGCGCGTCTACAGCAAGATGCGTGAGATTGGCGCGGACATCGCTCCGGAATGACCTATAGTGAATTCTCCGCCGTCTGGAGGATTCGCCATGACTGAGTTTGACTCCCGCGTTCTGAAACTGCGCATCTTGGAAGCTTCGATAGAGGTTGACGAGGTATGCGAAATGACGCGTAGCCTACTGACCAAAGCAAGGCTCAGGAAGGCGCAAGACGCACTTGACGATGCTTTACGCGTGGTGCGCAAGTATGTGCCGGATACGCAAGAGCCTATGCAAGGTCTGCAAGACACGCCTTCATTTCCGCGTCACGGCGCTTGACCAATCCGGGAAGTTGTTTCTTCGAGCGGTCTTTCGTCAAACACTTCCCCGACGTGTCCCCATAACCTTGCGGAACCGTCACGCATACCCATTTCGCGAGTTCGTAGCACGCGCCCGCGTGGTCGCCCGTGTTGAGTTTCTTGAGGAGCGTACTAGACGCGAGAGCGCCCGCGCCCGCATTAAACACGAAGTCCGTGTAGGCCAGTTTTTCACCCGGAGACAGAGGAGATTTAACGATCTTCTGTACGGCCTTCTCCGCCTCGTTAATGTCTTTCCCCAGCAAGTAGCTACACACGTCGTTTGAGAACGTCTGCCCGAGCCGCAACGGCTTTCCGTCCGGGCCTGTACGTGCATGACCGACGCACACGGTAGCGATGCCTACAGGATCGCTGTAGACCTTGTTGAAATTTCCCTCAAACTGAGAAGCAAACAGCGCGGCGGCCAAACCTGCGGCACCTGCTACACGGGCAACAATGGCCCTGTTGATTTGCGGCATAGATTTCCTTGATAGAAAAGAAAAAGCCCGCGCTAACTGCTCGCGGGCTGATCGGTGGGTTGTGGGCCTTATTTGGCCGGTCTATTTGGAAGCGTTACGCCGGGTATCGTCACTCGCGACATAGCGTCAACGAGTGGCGGCAATGGGTAGAAGTCGCCGCCGTATCCGCTGGATGCGGAGCCGTCACTATGGCCCGTGAGTGCGTCCGAGACCTCGCGGCTAATACCTACCGAGCGGCAGGCGTCTTTGAACGAGTGGCGGAAGCTATGGAACGTCATGCGCGGGTCAGTGACCTTGCACACTTTGCGCAGGTAGTCGCTAAACCACTTGGCCCATGTAGGCGATACGCGGCCGTGCCTATCCGGCTTCATGTCGAAAAGTCGTAGGTGGCCGTTGCGGGACTGTGCGAACTGGACGAACCCCAGACGCAACAATTCGGCGTGAATCGGGATGCGACGGAGGCTTCCCAATGTTTTCACGCGCTGGCCGCGCTCCTCGTCATACACGAAGCGTACGCACCAATGGCCGCCTTCTTCGAATACATCGTCTGGTGCTAATTGGCATAGCTCCTCGACACGTGCACCTGTGAATGCCGCAAGCAAAGGAACCCAGTATGCGGCCTCTCCAGCGCCGCGAACCGGGCGCGCACCCTCTGTGTATATGGGGCTGTTGAAGATTGCGCCGAGTGCCGTCGTGTCAAACGAGATACGGGCCTTTTCGGTGCGTTTTACAGTCACCGACACACGTTGAATTTGAGTCGGTATCACCTCGTTCTCGTAACCGAAGCGCAGTAGCGTAAAGAACTGGTCCATATACCGCTTTACGCTTGACGCAGCTAGACCCGACTCAAATAATTTGTCTTTCAGCTTGACCAAGTGCTGACGCGTAATAGTTGCTACTGGAATCCGCCCGACGTGCGTGTAGAAGCGGTCCACCGCGAGGTTCATTTGGTCTATTGCGCCGCCCGTTGGCTTCCGTTCCTTCGCCCACTTTTCTACTAGCGCGGCGAGGTGTTCGGCCGATGAACTGCCCGCAACGATAGGGCGGGGTTCGGGCACCGGTGCCGGGGATTGGGCAGCGGCAGGGCGAGGATCGGGCAGAGGCGCGGCGTTGCCGAATACCCGGCGTAGCGCCTCCTCCTGCACGGCAACCTGACGGTTGAACTCGGTGTGCTGGGATAACCGCCGCCCGGTCTCGTTGAACAGGGTTTCTAGAAACGGGCGAGGCTCCAGACCAAGCGCCTTGCGAGTCTCGGTGTGGAACCGGCTGGCCTCTATGACATCCGGAGACAACGCGAGCGGATCGAGGGGTTGCGCTGCCTGTCCGGCCCGGATCGCCCTGAACTCACAGTCAAGGCGATAGCTCTCCTCGCGAACCTTCTCCCGCGCTACAGCAGGGTCGGACGTACCCAGGGCTTTGACGATTTCCTTGCGGCCGTTGTAGTGGGTCTGGAGGTCTGTCGGAACTTTCCGGCGAATGTAGTATCTAGAGCCACGCCGCAGGAGATGGTTTGTCATGGTGTCATCCTCAGTGGATGTAACACCGGCTACCGCACCCCGCAAACCCTTGTCCGACAAGGTTTCCCCCGAAAATCAAAGGGTTAAGTGTAGCATGTTTGTTTATGGCAAACTGCGCGCGTGATCGGGCCGGCTGACGGCCCGATCGCGTCCGGCGGCCGTTTTTTCGACCGTGCCCGGGCTGCCGGCCGCCACCCGGCGGCGGTCCGGCCGCGGCGCGCCTCCCGCCGTAACCAGCAGAAAGGATTCGCTTGAAACTTCCGTACGAATGGCAGATCGGCTGGCGCTACACGCGCGCCGGCAAACGCACGACCGGCAACGGCTTCATTTCCTTCATCGCGCTCGTCTCGATGCTCGGGATCGCGCTTGGCGTCGCGGCGCTGATCGTCGTGCTGTCGGTGATGAACGGCTTCCAGAAGGAGGTGCGCGACCGCATGCTGTCGGTGCTTGCGCACGTCGAGGTATTCTCGCCGACGGGCTCGATGCCCGACTGGCAACTGACCGCGCAGGAAGCGCGCCGCAATCCGGCGGTGATCGGCGCGGCGCCGTACGTCGACGCGCAGGCGCTGCTCACGCGCCAGGACGCGGTGAGCGGCGTGATGCTGCGCGGCGTCGAACCGTCGCTCGAGCCGCAGGTGTCGGACATCGGCAAGGACATGAAGGCCGGCCGGCTGGCCGCGCTCGTGCCGGGCCAGTTCGGCATCGTGCTCGGCGACGCGCTCGCCGGCAATCTCGGCGTGACGGTCGGCGACAAGGTCACGCTCGTCGCGCCCGAAGGCTCGATCACGCCGGCCGGCATGATGCCGCGCCTGAAGCAGTTCACCGTGGTCGGCGTGTTCGAATCGGGCCACTACGAATACGACAGCACGCTCGCGATGATCAACATCCGCGACGCCGAGGCGCTGTTCCGGATGAGCGCGCCGACCGGCGTGCGGCTGCGACTCACCGACATGCAGAAGGCGCCGCAGGTCGCCGTCGAGCTGTCGCATACGCTGTCGGGCAGCCTCTACATTCGCGACTGGACCCAGCAGAACAAGACGTGGTTCTCGGCCGTGCAGATCGAGAAGCGGATGATGTTCATCATCCTCACGCTGATCATCGCGGTGGCCGCGTTCAACCTCGTGTCGTCGCTCGTGATGACGGTGACCAACAAGCAGGCCGACATCGCGATCCTGCGCACGCTCGGCGCGCAGCCGGGGTCGATCATGAAGATCTTCGTCGTGCAGGGCGTGACGATCGGCTTCGTCGGCACCGCGTCCGGCGTCGCGCTCGGCTGCCTGATCGCGTGGAGCATCCCGTGGCTGATCCCGATGATCGAGCATCTGTTCGGCGTGCAGTTCCTGCCGCCGTCGGTGTACTTCATCAGCGAGCTGCCGTCCGAACTCGTCGCGAGCGACGTGATCCGGATCGGGCTGATCGCGTTCGCGCTGTCGGCCGTCGCGACGCTCTATCCGAGCTGGCGCGGCGCGAAGGTGAAGCCGGCGGAGGCGCTCCGCTATGAATGACCGCGCGGCCGCATTCGCGGACTCACGACAACAACACAACAGACAGGATTCGGCAGGTATGCAGGAATACGTGCTTCAGGCGCGCGGGATCACGAAGGCGTTCGTACAGGGCGGCTTCAACGTGCAGGTGCTCGACAACACCGAGCTGACGGTGCGGCGCGGGGAGAAGCTCGCGGTCGTCGGTGCGTCGGGCTCCGGCAAGAGCACGCTGCTGCACGTGCTCGGCGGCCTCGACGAACCGAGCGCCGGCGAAGTGTCGCTGCTCGGCAGGCCGTTTACGCAACTCGCCGAGCGCGAGCGCAACGAGCTGCGCAACCGCGCGCTCGGCTTCGTCTACCAGTTCCACCACCTGCTGCCCGAGTTCACGGCGCTCGACAACGTCGCGATGCCGCTGCGCATCCGCCGGATGACGACCGAGGACGCGCGGGAGCAGGCACAGGCGATGCTCGAACGCGTCGGTCTCGGCCCGCGTGCGAAGCACCGGCCGGGCGAGCTGTCGGGCGGCGAACGGCAGCGCGTCGCGATCGCGCGCGCGCTGGTCACGAAGCCCGCGTGCGTGCTCGCCGACGAGCCGACCGGCAACCTCGACGGCACGACGGCCGACACGGTGTTCAACCTGATGCTCGAACTGTCCGAGACGCTCGAAACGAGTTTCGTGATCGTCACGCACGACCCCGATCTCGCCGCGCGCTGCGACCGCATCATGCGGCTGCGCGACGGGGTGCTGCACGAGGAGCCGGCGCTGCCGGTGTAAAGAAGCCACGCCGCTCGCCGGCCGCCTGTTCGTCGCGGCATGGCACAACGGCGCAGGACCGCTGCCATGTGGATCGACACGCACTGCCATCTCGATGCCGCCGAGTTCGACACCGACCGCGACGCGGTCGCGCAGGCTGCGCACGCGGCCGGCGTGTCGCGCATCGTGATCCCGAGCATCGGGCGCGACAACTTCACGACGGTGCGCGAACTCGCGCAGCGCACGCCGGGCGCGGCGTACGCGCTCGGCATTCATCCGATGTATACGCCGCAGGCGCGCGACGCCGATCTCGACCGGCTGCGCATGGAGATCGAGGCGAGCCTCGACGATCCGCGTTTCGTCGCGATCGGCGAGATCGGGCTCGACTATTTCGTGCCGGGGCTCGACGAAGACCGGCAGCAGTTCTTCTACCAGGGCCAGCTCCGGCTCGCGCGGGAATTCGATCTGCCGGTGCTGTGCCACGTGCGCAAGTCGCAGGACCGCGTGCTGGCCGGGCTGCGCCGTTTCGGCGTGCGGCGCGGCATCGCGCATGCGTTCAACGGCAGTTTTCAGCAGGCCGAAGCGTATCTGGCGCAGGGGCTGCATCTCGGCTTCGGCGGCAACGTGACCTTCTCGCGTGCGCGGCAGATCCGCCGGCTCGCCACCGAGTTGCCGCTCGACGCGCTCGTCGTCGAAACCGACGCGCCCGACATCGCGCCCGAATGGGCCTACAAAACCCGCAATACGCCCGACCAGGTGCCGCGCATCGGCGATGTGCTCGCCGAATTGCGCGGGCTCGATACCGGCGAACTGGCCGTATGCACTTCGGCTAACGCGCTCGCCGCGCTGCCGCGACTCGCCCTTTCGTCCGCATAATCGTTGCCGGAAGGCGCCGCATGGGCAGGGGCGGCGCCGGGTCGACGAGGAGGCGGAATGCGCGTGTGGTGGATCGCGTTCGCGCTCGGCGTCGTCGTGCTGCAGCGGCAGGCGGCGTTGCCCGGGGCGATCGCATGGACGATCGGAGCAGCCGTGCTCGCGGGCTGCGCGGCGCTGGGCGCATGGTGCGTGCGTCGACGGCGCACGCGTGCGGTCGTCGTATGCGGATGGATGCTGTGCGCGGTCGCGGCCTGCGTCGCGGGGTTCGGCTATGCGGCCGCGCGCGCCGAATGGCGGTTGCGCGACAGCCTGCCTGTCGAGTGGGAAGGGCGCGACATCGTCGTCACGGGCGTGATCCGCGGGTTGCCGGTCGTTGACGAGACGGGCGCGCGGCTGCTGTTCGCGGTCGAGTCGAACGATGCGAGGCTCACTCGTTTTCCGCCATTGATCCGGCTGTCGTGGCGCGCGTATGGCGCATCCGCGACACGCGATGCGCTGCCCGATTTGCGCGCTGCCGAGCGCTGGCGTTTCGTCGTGCGTCTCAAGCGCCCGCATGCCGAGGCCAATCCCGGCGTGCGCGACAGCGAGGCCGCGTGGCTCGCCGCGGGCATTCGTGCGATCGGCTATGTCAGTGCGCCGCGTCGGGCGGTATTGCTCGATGCGCGCGCATCGGGGTGGCGCGCATCGATCGACCGGGTGCGCGACACGCTGCGCGCACGCATCGGCGCGGTGCTGGGTAGCGATGCGGCGCACCGCGGCATCGTCGCCGCGCTGGCCATCGGCGACCAATCGGGCATCGGCGACGACGACTGGCGCGTCCTGCGCAACACCGGCACGAGCCACCTGGTCGCGATTTCGGGTCTCCATGTCGGGCTGGTCGGCGCGATCGCCGGCTGGCTGGTCTCGATGGTCTGGCGCCGCGTGCGCTGGCGCGCGCGGGCCGCGACGCTCGTGTTGCCGGCGCCGTACGCGGCCGCGCTTGCCGCGCTGGTTGCTGCCGCGGGCTACGCCGCGCTCGCCGGCTTCAACGTGCCGGCACAGCGCGCGTGGTGGATGATCGCGGGTGGCGGCGTCGCATATCTGGCCGGCCGCAGTGTGCCGACGTCCGCGGTGTTGTGCGCGGCGCTCGGCGGCGTGCTGCTCGCCGATCCGTGGGCCGTGCTGTCGGCCGGCTTCTGGCTGTCGTTCGGCGCGGTCGCGGTGATCCTGCTGGCCGTCGCCGGCTGGCGCGCGGTGCGCGAGATCGATCGGAACGACGAGATCGACGAAACGGGCGCGGAAAGCGGTACGGCCCGCTTGCGGAGGCGGGTGCGCGGATGGGCCACGCGCTGCCGGCGCCGCATCGCCGAGGCGACGCGCGTGCAGTACGCGGTGACGATCGGTCTCGCGCCGCTCACCGCCGCCTGGTTCGCACAGGTCTCCCTGTCGGGCCCGTTCGGCAATGCGTTCGCGATTCCGTGGGTCAGCTCGGTCGTGACGCCGGTCGTGCTGGCCGGCATCGCGTTGCCGCCGCCGCTCGATGCGGCGGCCTTCCGGCTGGCGCATGCGGCGCTCGCACCGATGATGGCGCTCCTCGCGCACCTGGCCGACTGGCCGGCCGGTGTGTTCTGGCCGCGCATGCCCGAGTGGCCGGTGCTGGCGCTCGCATGCGTGGGGGTCGCGTGGGCGCTGATGCCGCGCGGCTGGCCGTTGCGTTGGGCCGCGCCGCTGACGTGGCTGCCGCTCGTCGCGCCGGCGCCCGACGCGCCGCCGCCGGGCGGTTTTCGGCTCACCGTGCTCGACGTCGGGCAGGGCGCGGCGGTGCTGGTCGAAACCGCTCGGCGAACCTTGCTGTTCGATGCGGGGCCGGGCGCGGAGTCGTCCCACGCCGGCACGCGGATCGTCGCGCCGGCATTGCGGGCGCGCGGCATCGCGACGATCGACTCGCTTGTGCTCAGTCACGCGGATGCCGATCATGCGGGCGGCGCGCCGGCCGTCTATGCGGCCGCCGACGTGCGCCAGTTGCTGGCCGGCATTGCGCCGCGGCACCGGCTGTGGCGCGAGGCGCAGGCGGCCGGCGTGGCCGATCGGCTGCCTTGTGCGGCCGGGCAGCGGTGGACCTGGGACGGCGTCGTCTTCACGATGCTGTGGCCGCCGGGCGGGGTGGGCACGGGTTCGTCGAACGGACAATCGTGTGTGCTGCGCATCGATGCGGGTGGCGCCTCGGCATTGCTGACGGGCGACATCGATGCGCGCGGCGAGCGCCGACTCGTGAATGAGGCGCGCGACGCGCTGGCCGCGCAGATCCTGGTCGTGCCGCACCACGGCAGCCGCACGTCGTCGGTCGAGCCTTTCCTCGATTCGGTCGGGCCGCGCGTCGCGGTATTTCCTGTAGGCTATCGCAATCGTTTCGGGCATCCGCACCGGACCGTGCTCGCCCGCTACGAGGCGCGCGGGATTCCGCTGCCGCGCACCGATCGTGACGGCGCCGTGCGGTTCGACGTCGCGCCGGCCGGCGGCGGGTTCGCATTCGCACGCTATCGCGACGAACGGCGCCGGTACTGGATGGACCGGTGAGCGCGGCGAAGGCTGGCGTATCGGGACGGAAAACTCGCGGCCGGCGTACCGTGCCGAAGCACGGTTCCGACATAAATATGAAGCATGGAGCTGGCGTAGGCTGAAGCACTCACTCTTGCCGACCGCGAAGCATTGGACGGGAGTAAGCGCTGAAGCGCCAACTTTCGTCGACCGCGAAGCATGGGGCGAGAGTAAGCGCTAAAGCGCCAACTCTCGTCGACAAAGGAGACATCGGCGTTTGAAGGACATCCTCCACTTCTCGCATGCGAACGGCTTCCCTGCGTCCACGTACCGGACGATCTTCGCCGAACTGGCCGACGACTACGAGCTGCGCTACATCGAACGGATCGGCCACGACCGCCGCTACCCGGTGACGCGCGACTGGCCGCATCTCGTCGAACAACTGCTCGACGATATCGGCAGCCGCTACGAGCGCCCGGTCTGGCTCGTCGGCCATTCGCTCGGCGGCTACCTGTCGCTGATGGCCGCGCTGAAGAAGCCGCAGTGGGTGCGCGGCGTCGTGATGATCGATTCGCCGATCATCGCGGGCTGGCGCGCCGGCGCGCTGCGCGCGAGCCAGTGGGCGGGGCTCGACGAGCGGCTGTCGCCGGCCGCCGCGACGCGCAACCGGCGCACGCGCTGGACGAGCCGCGACGAAGTGTGGCGGCATTTCCGCGAGAAGCCCGCGTTCGCCCGCTGGGACGAGCGGATGCTCGCCGACTATATCGACTACGGGATCCCGCAGGCCGGCGCCGACGGCGAGCGCGCGCTGGCGTTCGACCGGCAGGTCGAATACCTGATCTACCGGACGCTGCCGCACACGCTCGGCCCGCGGCTCGCGCACGGCGCGCCGGTGCCGCTCGGCTTCCTCGCCGGCACGCGCTCGCGCGAGGTGCGGCAGGTCGGCCTCGATGCGACGCGCCGCGCGACGCGCGGGCGCATCGAATGGCTCGAGGGCAGCCACCTGTTCCCGATGGAGCGGCCGATCGAGACCGCCCGCGCATTGCAGCGGATGCTGAATTCGCTGAAGGCGCAGGAGAGCGGCGTTTCGCAGGCCGGCGTGCCGCTCGCGAGGCGCGCCTGACGCTTCGTCGGGCGGCTGGAACGCCCGCCGGCGCATGCGCGCGGCGCCGACCGGCCGGCCGGTTCGCACCGGCGCACGCGACCGGCGCGGGCCGCCACGAAAGGGCGCGATCATCACGTCATTGCTGAGAGAAGGGCGGGCTTTACGGTATAATCCGTTTTTCCCGCGAGCATCCAGCGATGACCAAATATGTTTTCGTCACCGGCGGCGTAGTTTCTTCCCTCGGCAAGGGTATTGCCGCCGCCTCTCTCGCCGCGATCCTCGAATCGCGCGGTCTGAAAGTCACCCTCCTCAAACTCGATCCCTACATCAACGTCGACCCCGGCACGATGAGCCCGTTCCAGCACGGCGAAGTGTTCGTGACGGAAGACGGAGCGGAGACCGACCTCGACCTCGGCCACTATGAGCGCTTCATCAGCACGAAGATGCGCAAGGCCAACAACTTCACGACCGGCCAGATCTACGAATCGGTGATCCGCAAGGAACGCCGCGGCGACTATCTCGGCAAGACCGTGCAGGTCATTCCGCACATCACGAACGAAATCCAGGCGTTCATCGAGCGCGGGGCGGCATCGGCCACCTGCGGCGAGCCGGACGTCGCGATCGTCGAGATCGGCGGCACGGTCGGCGACATCGAGTCGCTGCCGTTCCTCGAGGCCGCGCGCCAGATGAGCCTGCGCCTCGGCCGCAACAGCGCGTGCTTCGTGCACCTGACGCTCGTGCCGTACGTCGCGACGGCCGGCGAGCTGAAGACGAAGCCGACCCAGCACAGCGTGCAGAAGCTGCGCGAGATCGGCATCCTGCCGCACGTGCTGCTGTGCCGTGCGGATCGCCGCATCCCCGACGACGAATCGAAGAAGATCTCGATGTTCTCGAACGTGCCCGAAGACGCCGTGATCTCGGTGTGGGACGCCGACAGCATCTACAAGATTCCGCAGATGCTGCACGACCAGGGCCTCGACCGGATCATCTGCGAAGAGCTGAAGCTGTCGCCGAAGGATGCCGACCTGAGCATGTGGTCGACGCTCGTCGAAAAGCTCGAGAACCCGCAGCACGAAGTGACGATCGGCATGGTCGGCAAGTACGTCGACCTGACCGAGTCGTACAAGTCGCTGATCGAGGCGCTGCGTCATGCGTCGATCCATACGTCGACCAAGGTCAACATCGAGTACATCGACTCGGAAGAGCTCGAGACGAACGGCGTCGATAGCCTGAAGCATCTCGACGCCGTGCTGGTGCCGGGCGGCTTCGGCCGTCGCGGCACGGAAGGCAAGATCGCCGCGGTTCGCTACGCGCGCGAGTCGAAGGTGCCGTATCTCGGCATCTGTCTCGGCATGCAGCTCGCGGTGATCGAATTCGCGCGCGACGTCGTCGGCCTGAAGCAGGCGAACAGCACGGAATTCGATCCGGACACGCCGGAGCGCGTGGTCGCGCTGATCACCGAATGGTACGACCGCGAAGGCAAGGTCGAGACGCGCACCGAGGAATCCGATCTCGGCGGCACGATGCGCCTGGGTTCGCAGCGCTGCCCGATCAAGCCGGGCACGATGGCGGAGGAAATCTACGGCAAGGACGTGAACGAGCGCCATCGCCACCGTTATGAAGTCAATAACCGCTTCGTGCCCCAGCTCGAAGCCGGCGGCCTTATCATCAGCGCCCGTACCCCGAGCGAGGATCTGCCGGAAATGATGGAGCTGCCGCGTTCGATGCACCCGTGGTTCGTCGGTGTCCAGTTCCACCCGGAATTCACGTCCACGCCGCGTGACGGTCATCCGCTGTTCAAGTCGTTCGTCGAAGCCGCGCTCGCCAACAAGCAAGCGCGCGGAGTGCAAGCATGAAGCTGTGCGATTTCGAGGTCGGTCTCGACCAGCCTTTCTTCCTGATCGCGGGTACCTGCGTCGTCGAATCGGAGCAAATGACGATCGACACGGCCGGCCGCCTGAAGGAGATCTGCGAGAAGCTGAACGTTCCGTTCATCTACAAGTCGTCCTACGACAAGGCGAACCGCAGTTCGGGCAAGTCGTTTCGCGGCCTCGGAATGGACGAAGGGCTGCGGATCCTCGGCGAGGTGAAGCGCCAGCTCGGGCTGCCGGTGCTGACCGACGTGCATTCGATCGAAGAGATCGAGCAGGTCGCGTCGGTCGTCGACGTGCTGCAGACGCCCGCGTTCCTGTGCCGTCAGACCGATTTCATCCATGCGTGCGCGCGCTCGGGCAAGCCGGTCAACATCAAGAAGGGCCAGTTTCTCGCGCCGCACGACATGAAGAACGTGATCGACAAGGCGCGCGACGCGGCACGTGAGGCCGGGCTGTCGGAGGACCGCTTCATGGCGTGCGAGCGCGGCGTCTCGTTCGGCTACAACAATCTCGTGTCGGACATGCGTTCGCTCGCGATCATGCGCGAGACGAACGCGCCGGTCGTGTTCGATGCGACCCACTCGGTGCAGTTGCCGGGCGGGCAGGGCACGAGCTCGGGCGGCCAGCGCGAATTCGTGCCGGTGCTCGCACGCGCGGCGGTCGCGACGGGCGTCGCGGGCCTGTTCATGGAAACGCATCCGAATCCGGCCGAGGCGAAGTCGGACGGCCCGAACGCGGTGCCGCTGAACCGGATGGGCGCGTTGCTGGAGACCCTCGTCACGCTCGACCAGGCGGTGAAGCGCAATCCGTTCCTGGAAAACGATTTCAATTAAAGATCGAATGAACCTTGCGACGGCTTCGCGCGTCTGTAGCGAAAGCGGTTCCGGCGCGCACGCCGTCGCAGTTTGAAGAATCCATCGTCATTCTCAGAGGAAACCCATGAGTGCAATCGTAGATATCATCGGCCGCGAGATTCTGGATTCGCGCGGCAACCCCACCGTCGAATGCGACGTGCTGCTCGAATCGGGCACGATGGGCCGCGCGGCGGTGCCGTCGGGCGCGTCCACCGGCTCGCGTGAAGCGATCGAGCTGCGCGACGGCGAAGCCGGCCGCTACAACGGCAAGGGCGTGCTGAAGGCGGTCGAGCACATCAACACCGAAATCTCCGAAGCCATCATGGGCCTCGACGCGTCGGAACAGGCGTTCCTCGACAAGACGTTGCTCGAGCTGGACGGCACCGACAACAAGTCGCGCCTCGGCGCGAACGCGATGCTGGCCGTGTCGATGGCCGTCGCGAAGGCGGCTGCCGAAGAAGCCGGCCTGCCGCTGTACCGCTACTTCGGCGGTTCGGGCGCGATGCAGCTGCCGGTGCCGATGATGAACATCGTCAACGGCGGCGCGCATGCGAACAACAGCCTGGACATCCAGGAATTCATGATCGTCCCGGTCAGCCAGCCGACGTTCCGTGAAGCGCTGCGCTGCGGCGCGGAAGTGTTCCACGCGCTGAAGAAGATCCTCAGCGATCGCGGCATGAGCACGGCGGTGGGCGACGAAGGCGGTTTCGCGCCGAACTTCGGCAGCAACGACGAGTGCCTGTCGACGATCCTGCAGGCGATCGAGAAGGCCGGCTACCGTGCGGGCGAAGACGTGCTGCTCGCGCTCGACTGCGCGGCATCCGAGTTCTACCACGACGGCAAGTACCAGCTCGCGGGCGAGGGCCTGCAACTGTCGTCGGCCGAATTCACCGATTACCTCGCGACGCTCGCCGACAAGTTCCCGATCGTGTCGATCGAGGACGGCATGCACGAAAGCGACTGGGACGGCTGGAAGCTGCTGACCGATCGCCTCGGCAAGAAAGTGCAACTGGTCGGCGACGACCTGTTCGTCACGAACACGCGTATCCTGAAGGAAGGCATCGAGAAGGGCATCGCGAACTCGATCCTCATCAAGATCAATCAGATTGGTACGCTGACCGAAACGTTCGCGGCGATCGAAATGGCGAAGCGCGCGGGTTACACGGCCGTGATCTCGCACCGCTCGGGTGAAACGGAAGATTCGACGATCGCGGACATCGCGGTCGGCCTGAACGCCGGTCAGATCAAGACGGGTTCGCTGTCGCGCAGCGACCGCATCTCGAAGTACAACCAGCTGCTGCGTATCGAGGAAGATCTCGGCGACATCGCGAGCTACCCGGGCAAATCGGCTTTCTATAACCTGCGCTAACGCGCTACTATCGGGTTAGTCATCTCGACGCCGCTCTGTGCCTGTGCGCGGAGCGGCGCTTCTTATATCTGCGTCTCTTACATGCGGCTTGTCACTGTCGTCCTGATTGCCTTGCTGGCGCTCATTCAGTACCCCCTATGGTGGGGACACGGCGGCTGGCTGCGGGTGCACGAATTGCGTCAGCAACTCGACGATCAGTTGCAGAAGAACGCGGACGAGAAGCTGCGCAACGAGCGCACCGCCGGTGAAGTGCAGGATCTGCAGAGCGGCACCGCGGCGATCGAGGAGCGTGCGCGCTACGAGATGGGCATGGTGAAGGACGGCGAAGTATTCGTGCAGTTCGTGTCGCCGAATGCACCGGCAGGGCCGGTGAACAACACGCCGTCGAATACGTCGACGCGTGGCGCCGTCTCCGCGGCGCCGGTGCGCGTCGTGCCGAATCCGCAGTCAATCGCGAAGCCGTCGCGGCATCGCGGCGGCGACAAGGGCAAGGCGGCGCATCACTGAGCACGATGCCTCGAATCCATTGAAAAAGCGCGGGAAATGCCGCGCTTTTTTATTTCCTGCCAGTCGTCAATCGATCGGGCGACGCCCGCTCACCACCACCAGCCCGGGTAGCCGTAACCGATACCCGTACCCCAGCGATTACCCCATCCGCCGTAGTACCCGCCGTAGACCGTCACGGGCGGCGGCGAGTAATAGGCCCACGCGCGCGCGGCCGCTTCGGCCGCCATCGCGCTGTTCTGCTCGCGCAGTACCTGCCGATCGATCTCGTCGTAGCGCTTGCGTTCGGCGCTCGACAGCACCGGCGGCTGGCCGCCCGACGCGCCCGGTTCGGGCAAGCGGCTCAGGATCGTGGCAGTGGGCGGCGGCATCGCGCAGCCGGCAAGCGCGAGCGTGCCGGCTGCCATGCTCGTCAGGACGAGGGTGCGGAGTGTGTAAAAGGGGCGGCGATTCATGCGTTTCTCCTGCAGCGCGCCGACCGTGGAAGGCGGCTTGCGCCGAAGGCCGTGCCTCCGGCGCTTGAACCGCGCGTGCGGCGCTCGTGCGTCATTATGCGCCCGCGCCGTGCCGCTGGCGGGCACGGGTGCGCGGCTCAGTGACGCTGGTCGGTCGCGGGTGCGATGCCGGTTTCGACACCGGGCGCCGCGAACAGTTGCGCGACGTCGACCGGATCGAATTCGTAGCGCTGGTTGCAGAACTCGCAGTGGATCTCGACGTGGCCGCGCTCGACGATCACGCTGTCGACTTCCTCGCGACCGAGCATGCGCAGCATCGCGCCAACCTTCTCGCGCGAGCACGAGCACTGGAAGCGGGTGCCGGCCGGTTCGAAGTGCTGCACGTTTTCCTGCCAGAACAGCCGGCGGAACACCACTTCCGGTTCGACTTCGAGCAGCTCCTTCGCGGACAATGTGCCGCCGAGCGTGCACACGCGCTCCCACGTGTCGAGATCGGTCTCGGCGTTGCGCGGCACGATGCCGCCGTCGCCCGGCAGCTTCTGCAGCAGCATCCCGACCGCGCGGTCGCGATCGGCCGCGAGCCACAGACGCGTGTCGAGCTGTTCGGAATGATGCATGTAGTGCTCGAGCACCTGCGACACCGATTCGAGCGGGCCGTCGATGCCGTTCAGCGGCACGATGCCCTGGTACGGCTGCTGGCCCGGCAGCTTGTCGGCCGGGTCGAGCGTGATCACGCAGCGGCCGTGGCCGCTCGCGTTGACGAGCGCCGCGAAGTTCGTGTCGTCGCCGATCGTCTGCGCGGCGTCGCCCGAGAACTTCGCGGTGGCCCGCATCGACAGATCGGACCCGCACTGGACGACCAGCATCTGGACCGGCCCGTCGCCGAAGATCTGCATGATCAGGGTGCCGTGAAATTTCAGGTTCGCGGACAGCAGCGCGCACGCGGCCATCATTTCGCCGAGCACCGTGCGCACGGGGGCGGGGTAGTCGCGGCGGGCGAGCACTTCCTGCCACGTGTTGCGCAGCGAAACGATCTCGCCGCGCACGGGCGCCGCATTGAACATGAATTTCTGTAACTGGTCGCTCACTCTTCTTCCTTGAAATCCGTGCGGATCACCCGATCCGCACGAGTTGCTCCTTGAAATGCGCGCGTCGCTCGACATACGTCTTCGCGTTCGCGCGCAGCCGCGCGACGTCTTCGGCCGACAGCTCGCGCACGACTTTTGCCGGTGCGCCGAGAATCAGCGAATTGTCCGGGAACGTCTTGCCTTCCGTCACGACCGCGCCGGCACCGACCAGACAGTTGCGGCCGATGACCGCTCCATTCAAGACCACCGCCTGAATCCCGACCAGCGAACCTTCGCCGATCGTGCAGCCGTGCAGCATCGCCTGGTGCCCGATCGTCACGTTTTCCGCAATCGTCAGCGGAAAGCCCGGGTCGGTATGCAGGACCGCGCCTTCCTGGACGTTGCTGCCGATGCCCACGGTAATCGTCTCGTTGTCGCCGCGAATCGTCGCGCCGAACCACACGCTCGCGTTTTCCTCGAGCACGACCTTGCCGATGATGGCCGCCGTATCGGCGACGAACACGCTTTCGTGGATCGTCGGGGCCGTATCGCCCAGCTTGTAGATCGTCACGGGGTCTCCTTGTCTCTTCGATGATGGGCGCCGGTAGAATGGCGCGTCCGGTGTGGCCGGCGCCTGGCGCCGTGGAACAAACGCATATTGTAAACCGTCGCGTGCCTGTGCTCCCGCCACGCGTACGCAGGGTGTCCCCGTTTATGAGCATCGAGTCTTCTTCTTTCGGCCCGGCGCCGGCCTGTGTGCGCCGCGCGGCGCTCGACGCACTGCTCGTTGCCGAGCCGGCGGTCAAGGCCGCGCAGGTGCGCGCGTTGCACGATGCGCTGCGGGCCGGGCAGGCCGCGATCGCGCCGGCGCTTGAACTGCGCGAACCGGCCGGTCTGCCCGGGCGCCCGGCGCGGCCGCCGCTCGTCGAACCGCGCGAGCTGCAGCGGCGCAGCATGCGATCGCCGGCAGGGCGTGCCGTACTGCTGCACGCGCTCGCCCATATCGAATTCAATGCGATCAACCTGGCGCTCGATGCGGTCTGGCGCTTCTCGGGCATGCCGGACGCGTTTTACGCGGACTGGCTGAAGGTCGCGGCCGAGGAGGCCTATCACTTCACGCTGCTGTCCGACCGGCTCGCCGACGGGTTCGGGCATGCTTACGGCGATTTTCCGGCGCACAATGGGCTGTGGGAAATGTGCGAGCGGACCAGGGACGATGTGCTCGCGCGCATGGCGCTCGTGCCGCGGACGCTCGAGGCGCGCGGGCTTGACGCGTCGCCGCCGATTCGCGCACGGCTCGTGCAGGCGGGCGACGATGCGTCGGCCGCGATCCTCGACGTGATCCTGCGCGACGAAATCGGCCATGTCGCGATCGGCAACCGCTGGTTCCGCCATCTGTGCGACGCCGCCGGGCGCGACCCCGTGCCGGCCTATCGGCAGCTCGCCGAGCAGTACCACGCGCCGCGATTGCGCGGCCCGTTCAATTTCGATGCGCGGCGCGATGCCGGCTTCGACCAGGCCGAACTCGATGAACTGGCCGCGCAGGATGCGGCGGACGGACGTCCCGCGCACTAGCCGGATCGCGTTCACCCACGTCCGGACGGCCGCCGGCCGGCTCGCGCACCGGATCGATGGCGCCTGCCGGCCGGCGCTGGAACGACCTCGCCGCTAGAGCGCTACCTCGATTGCCGGCCGCCGGAACCGGGGCGCCGCTATAATCGAACGACCATTCTTTTTTCGGCGGCTGCAATGAGTGCCTCGAGTTCTGTTTCCGATTTCGTCACGGTGCGCGGCGTCCAGCTGCATGTGCGGCGCTGGGGCCGGCCCGATGCGCCCACGCTGTTCATGCTGCATGGCTGGATGGACGTCGCGGCGTCGTTCCAGTTCGTCGTCGATGCGCTCGCGGGCGACTGGCAGGTGATCGCGCCCGATGCGCGCGGCTTCGGGCTGTCCGACTGGCCGGTCGCGCGGCAGGGCGGCGGCCACTACTGGTTCCACGATTACCTGGCCGACCTCGATGCGCTCGTCGACCGCTATGCGCCGAGCGGCGAGGTCAATCTGGTCGGACACAGCATGGGCGCGAACGTCGTGTGCCTGTATGCCGGCGCGCGGCCGGAACGCGTGCGCCGCGTGGTCGATCTCGAAGGGTTCGGGCTCGCGCCGGCCCGCGCCGAACAGGCGCCGCGCCGGCTGCGCGGCTGGCTCGACGAACTGCGCGAGCCGCCCGCGCTGCGGCCGTACGCGTCCCTCGACGACGTGGCGGCGCGCCTGATCAAGACCAATCCGCGGCTCGACCCGCGCCGCGCCGCGTTTCTCGCCGCGCACTGGTCGAAACGCGGCGACGACGGCCTCTACCATCTGCTCGCCGACCCGGCGCACAAGATGCCGGGCCCGCTGCTGTACCGGCTCGACGAAGTGATGGCGACCTGGAAGCAGGTGCGCGCGAAGGTGCTGCACGTCGAGGCCGTCAATTCGCCGACGCTCGCTTACATCGCCGGCGATATTCCCCTGTCCGAATTCAAGGCGCGCTTCAACGCGTTCCCGGACTGGCGCGAGAAGCTCATCGAGGACGCCGGCCACATGGTGCATCACGACCAGCCCGAGCAGATCGCGGCGCTGATCGAGGCGTTCTGCGCGTAGGCGCGTGGCACGGGCGGCAGGGCAGGCCGGCGGCGCAATTGCCGCATTGCAGTAGAATGAAGCCTTACCTGCCATGCCGACAATGAACGCCGATCTCCACTGCCATTCCAATGTTTCCGACGGGCTGCTGTCGCCTGCCGACGTCGCGCGCCGCGCGCATGCGGGCGGCGTGACCCTGTGGGCGCTGACCGATCACGACGAGATCGGCGGCCAGGCGGTGGCGCGCAGCGAGGCGGAAGCGCTCGGCATGCGCTACCTGAGCGGCGTCGAGATTTCGGTCACGTGGGCATCGCGCACCGTGCACATCGTCGGTCTGAACATCGATCCCGCCCATCCGGCGCTGGTCGACGGCCTGTACCGCACGCGCCACGGCCGCGCCGCGCGCGCGCTGGCGATCGCGGAGCAGCTCGCGACGCTCGGCATTCCCGGCGCATACGAAGGCGCGCTCAAATACGTGTCGAATCCCGACCTGATCTCGCGCACGCACTTCGCGCGCTTTCTCGTCGAAAACGGCCACGCCGAATCGACGTCGGACGTGTTCGACCGCCTGCTCGGCGACGGCAAGCCCGGCTTCGTCCCGCATCGCTGGGCGTCCCTGTCCGACGCGGTCGGCTGGATCCGCGCGGCAGGCGGCGAAGCGGTGGTCGCGCATCCGGGCCGCTATCGCTATACGCCGGTCGAATTCGACGCGTTCTTCGGCGAGTTCATCGATCTCGGCGGCCGCGCGATCGAGGTTATCACGGGCAGTCACACGCCCGACCAGTACCGCGAGTACGCGGATGTCGCGCGCCGCTTCGGCTTCGAAGTGTCGCGCGGCTCGGATTTCCATGCGCCGGGCGAGGGCCGCATCGAGCTCGGCAGCCTGCCGCCGTTGCCGCCCGACCTGACACCGGTCTGGGAGCGCTGGCTCTGACGCCGGGCGGCTTCGGGCCGCCCGCGTTGCCGTCGCTGCGCGCATCCGACTTCTCCCTCTTTACGTGTCCCCATGTCCCAGTTCTTCAGGATTCACCCGGATAATCCGCAGCCGCGCCTGATCAAGCAGGCTGTGGAGATCGTCAACAAGGGCGGCGTAATCGCGATGCCGACCGATTCGAGCTATGCGCTCGCGTGCCATCTCGACGACAAGGATGCGGTCGAGCGCGTACGCCGGATTCGCGGTCTCGACGAGAAGCAGCACCTGTCGCTGCTCGTGCGCGACCTGTCGGAGCTCGCCAACTTCGCGATGGTCGACAACCGCCAGTATCGGCAGATCAAGTCGGTGACGCCGGGCCCGTACGTGTTCATCCTGCAGGCGACGAAGGAAGTGCCGCGCCGGTTGTCGCACCCGTCGCGCAAGACGATCGGGCTGCGCGTGCCCGATCATGCGATCACGCTCGCGCTGCTGGAGTCGCTCGGCCAGCCGCTGCTCGGCACGACGCTGATCCTGCCGCCGGACGACGAACCGCTGAACGATCCCGAGGAAATCCGCGCGCGCCTCGAGAAACAGGTCGACCTCGTGATCGACGGCGGCGCGTGCCCGCGCGAACCGTCGACGGTGATCGACCTGACCGGCGATGCGCCCGAACTCGTCCGCGCGGGGCGCGGCGCGCTCGAACCTTTCGGACTCTCGGTCGCGTAAGCGCCGTTCATTTTTGCGCGAGTGCGCTTGTTACAATAACGCGATATGGATGCTTCCCTGATACAGACCATCGCCGTCTACGCGCTGCCCGTGATCTTCGCGATCACGCTGCACGAGGCCGCGCACGGCTACGCCGCGCGCCTGCTCGGCGACAACACCGCCTACGCGATGGGGCGCGTGTCGTTCAATCCGATGCGCCACATCGACCCGCTCGGCACGATCGCCATTCCGCTCGCGATGTACTTCCTGACCGGCGGGGCGTTTCTGTTCGGCTATGCGAAGCCGGTGCCGGTATCGTTCGGCAACCTGCGCAATCCGCGCTGGGGCAGCCTGTGGGTCGCGCTGGCAGGCCCGGCCTGCAACTTCGTGCAGGCGCTCGTCTGGGGCCTGCTGACCCTCGTGCTGCCGGCCGTCGGCGTCGACGAGCCGTTCTTCACGCGGATGGCGTTCGCCGGCGTCAGCGCGAACCTCGTGCTCGGCGTGCTGAACCTGTTTCCGCTGCCGCCGCTCGACGGCGGCCGCATCCTGGCGGCGCTGCTGCCGACCAGGCAATCGATCGCGCTGTCGCGCATCGAGCCGTACGGTTTCATCATCGTCCTCGTGCTCGTCGCGACGGGCGTGCTGACGAACTTCTGGCTGCGTCCGCTCGTCAACGTCGGCTACGCCGTCCTGAGCGCCGTCCTGTCTCCCTTCGCCTCGCTTTTCTAACGACAATCATGTTCCCAGAACGTATTTTCTCCGGCATGCGACCCACCGGGTCGCTGCACCTCGGTCATTACCACGGCGTGCTGAAAAACTGGGTGAAGCTGCAGTCCGAGTACCCGTGCTTCTTCTGCGTCGTCGACTGGCATGCGTTGACGACGCACTACGAGACGCCCGAGGTCATCGAGAAGAACGTGTGGGACGTGCTGATCGACTGGCTCGCGTCCGGCATCGATCCGGCGCAGGCGACGCTGTTCATCCAGAGCAAGGTGCCCGAGCACGCGGAACTTGCGCTGCTGCTCGGCATGAGCACGCCGCTCGGCTGGCTCGAACGCGTGCCGACCTACAAGGAGCAGATGGAGAAGCTGAAGGACAAGGATCTGTCCACCTACGGCTTTCTCGGCTACCCGGTGCTGATGGCGGCCGACATCCTGCTGTATCGCGGCTCGCTGGTGCCGGTCGGCGAAGACCAGGTGCCGCACGTCGAGATGACGCGCGAGATCGCGCGCCGCTTCAACTACCTGTACGGCCGCGAGCCCGGTTTCGAGGAGAAGGCGCTCGAGGCCGCGAAGAAGCTCGGCGGCAAGCGTGCGAAGCTCTATCACGAGCTGCGCAATGCGTATCAGCAGGAAGGCGACGACGAGGCGCTCGAACAGGCGCGCGCGATGCTGCAGGAATCGCAAAGCCTGTCGATGAGCGACCGCGAGCGTCTGTTCGGCTATCTCGAAGGCGCGCGCAAGATCATCCTGGTCGAGCCGCAGGCGCTGCTGACCGAAGCGTCGCGCATGCCGGGCCTCGACGGGCAGAAGATGTCCAAGTCGTACGGCAACACGATCGGCCTGCGTGAAGACGCCGACACGATCACGAAGAAGGTCCGCACGATGCCGACCGATCCCGCTCGCGTGCGCCGCACCGATCCGGGCGATCCCGACAAGTGCCCGGTGTGGCAGCTTCACCAGGTCTACACGGACGAAGCGACGCACGATTGGGTGCAGAAGGGCTGCCGTTCGGCGGGCATCGGCTGCCTCGACTGCAAGCAGCCGGTCGTCGAAGGCATCCTGCGCGAACAGCAGCCGATGCTCGAGCGCGCGCAGAAGTACATGGACGATCCGTCGCTGCTGCGTGCGATCGTCGCGGACGGTTGCGACAAGGCGCGCAAATACGCGACGGAAACGATGCGCGACGTGCGCGACGCGATGGGCCTGTCGTACAACTGACCCGGCGCATGAGCGAGTCCGTCATCGCCGCCGCGGGCGGCCACGTCGGCCAGGCCGAACCGTCGCGCTGGGTCGCGCAATGGGCGCGGCTCGTGCCGGCCGGCGGGGCGGTGCTCGACGTCGCCGCGGGCGGCGGGCGCCATGCGCGCTGGTTCGCGTCGCGCGGGCATCCGGTCGTCGCGCTCGATCGCGATCCGGCCGCGCTGGCCGCGTTGCGCGCGATGCCGGGCGTCGACGCCCGCGCGGCCGATCTCGAGGGTGCGCCATGGCCGCTGGCGGCCGGCGAGCAGTACGCGGCCGTGATCGTCACGAACTACCTGCATCGCCCGCTCTGGCCCCATCTGCTCGACGCCGTGGCGCCGGGCGGCGTGCTGATCTACGAAACCTTCGCGCAAGGAAACGAAACGGTCGGAAAACCGTCCAATCCCGCGTTCCTGCTCGCTCCGGGCGAGTTGCTGGACGCCGTGCACGGCCGCCTGCGGGTGATCGCGTACGAGGACGGTTTCATCGCCGCGCCGCGCGAGGCGTTCGTCCAGCGTCTGAGCGCAGTGCGCGAGGGCGCGACCCCGAAGGCGGGGGCGGGAATTCCACGTTACGAACTGCCCGGCTAATCCGCTACAATCTCAACGTTTACCGGTACACAATCAATCGCGTTTCATGGCTAACGGCACCCAAGACGGCATTCAAATCCGCGGCAGCATCCCCGCGATCGTCACCCCGATGCTCGAAGACGGCAGTCTCGACCTGCCGGCGTTTCGCAAACTGATCGACTGGCACATCGCGGAAGGCACCGATGCGCTGGTCGTCGTCGGTACGAGCGGCGAGTCGGCAACGCTCAGCGTCGAAGAGCACATCCTGATGATCCGCACGGCGGTCGAGCATGCGGCGAAACGCATCCCGATCATCGCGGGCGCGGGCGGCAATTCGACCGCCGAGGCGATCGAGCTGACCAAGCATGCGAAGGCCGTCGGCGCGGACGCCACGCTGCAGGTCGTGCCGTACTACAACAAGCCGACGCAGGAAGGCATGTACCGCCACTTCCGGACGATCGCCGAATCGGTCGACCTGCCGGTGATCCTGTACAACGTGCCGGGCCGGACGGTCGCCGACATGGCGCACGAGACGACGCTGCGCCTCGCGCAGGTGCCGGGCATCATCGGCGTCAAGGAAGCGACCGGCAACATCGATCGCGCCGCCCACCTGATCAAGGCCGCGCCGAAGCATTTCGCGATCTACAGCGGCGACGATCCGACCGCGATCGCGCTGATGCTGCTCGGCGGCCACGGCAACATCTCGGTGACCGCGAACGTCGCGCCGCGCGCGATGAGCGAGCTGTGCCGCGCGGCGCTGGCCGGCGACGTCGCTACGGCGCGCGAACTGCACATGAAGCTGCTGTCGCTGCACAAGAACCTGTTCATCGAAGCGAACCCGATCCCGGTGAAGTGGGCGCTGCAGGCGATGGGCAAGATGCAGGGCGGCATCCGGCTGCCGCTCACGGCGCTCGACGAGCGCTGCCACGATGCCGTACGTTCGGCCCTCGTCGAGGCCGGCGTTCTCGCCTGATGCCGACGCGGCCGCGTCCTGCGGCCGCCGGCTCGACCCCTGATCAACCCGCACCGGCCGGCACCGTCCGGCGCCGCTCCTGACGAGCGTTCTAGCAAGACGAAGGATTTCATGAAACGTTTCGCCTTTTCCTCTCGCGCCATCCAGTTGTCGGTGGTGGCGCTGGCGCTGGGCGCGCTCGCTGGCTGCGATACGCTGAACGACTACCTGGCCCCCGACCGGGTCAACTACAAGAACACGGGCTCGGCGCCGCCGCTCGCGGTGCCGAGCGACCTGAAGCCGGTGCAGACGACGCAGCAGTTCGTCGCGCCGCCGACCAACGCCGGGCTCGGCACGCTGCCGCCGCGGGCCACGACGCAGGCCGGCAACGCGACCGACGGCATACCGAGCGCGCAGGATCCGCTCGGTATGCACATCGAGCGCGACGGCGATCGCCGCTGGCTCGTCGTCGACGGCCGCACGCCCGAGCAGCTGTGGCCGATCCTGAAGGAGTTCTGGCAGGAGAACGGCTTCTCGCTGAAGACCGATGCGCCGTCGACGGGCATCATGGCCACCGACTGGGCCGAGAACCGCGCGAACATTCCGGACGACTGGTTCCGCCGCACGATCGGCAAGGTCATCGATTTCGCCTATTCGTCGGGCACGCGCGACCGCTTCCGCACGCTCGTGAACCGCACGTCGGACGGCAACACCGACATCTCGATCACGCACAGCGCGATGGAGGAAATGATGGTCGGTCCGCAGGGCGGCACGTCGTCGCGCTGGGAAGAGCGTCCGCGCAACCCGGTGCTCGAAGCCGTGTTCCTGTCGAAGCTGATGCAGAAGTTCGGCCTGACCGACGCGCAGGCGAAGCAGTTGCTGACCGATGCGCGCCCGGCAACGGCGCCGGCGCAGGTCAGCGACACGAGCAGCGGCGCCGCGACGCTGCAACTGGCCGAGTCGTTCGACCGTGCGTGGCTGCGCGTGGGCCTGGCGCTCGACCGGACCAACTTCACGGTCGACAATCGCGACCGCGAGAAGGGCGTCTACACCGTGCGCTATGCGAACTCGATGGAAGAGCTCAAGCGTGACGGCCTGTTCGGCAAGCTGTTCTACGGCGGCCCGTCGGCGGCGAAGCCGGGCAAGGAGTTCCTGGTCAACGTGCGCGCGCAAGGCGCCGGCGGCACGCAGGTCGCCGTGATCGGCGCGAACGGTCAGGTCGACAATTCGTCGGACGCGCAGCGGATCATTTCGCTGCTGCACGCGCAGCTGAACTGAGCGCGTGCGATTCGCCAGCCTCGGAAGCGGCAGCGAAGGCAACGCGCTGGTCGTCGAGGCCGCGAGCGGCACGACGACCACTCGTGTGCTGCTCGACTGCGGCTTTTCTGCCAAGGAGGTCGAGCGCCGGCTCGGCCGACTGAATCTCTGCATCGCCGATCTCGATGCGATCCTCATTACCCACGAACACAGCGACCACGTTGGCAGCGCGCTGACGCTCGCGCGTCGCGCGTCGCTGCCGCTCTACATGAGCTGGGGCACCGCGCGCGCGGTCGGTGCGGACGAGGCCGATGTCGATCTCCACGTGCTGTGGGGCGACGAGACGGCCGCGATACGCGATCTGGCCGTGATGCCTTATACCGTCCCGCACGATGCGCGGGAACCGCTCCAGTTCGTGTTCATGGACGGAAACCGCCGGCTCGGCGTGCTGACGGACGTCGGGATGGCTACGCCGCACATCACGGCGGTCCTGAGCGGCTGTGACGCGCTGGTGCTCGAATCCAACCACGATACCGCGATGCTGGCCGGCAGCCGCTATCCGCAGTCGCTGAAGGCACGCATTGGCGGCAACCACGGCCACCTGAGCAACGACGCGGCGGCCGACATCCTCGCGTCGCTCGAACGCAGCCGTTTGCAGCACCTAGTCGCGGCCCATCTGAGCCAGCAGAACAACCTGCCGGAACTGGCCCGCCAGGCGTTCGGCGGCGTGCTCGGGACGGACGGGGAAGACGTGATCGTGGCCTCGCAGGACGCGGGCTTCGATTGGCTGATGCTCGGATGAGCGGGGCAGGGCCGCTGCGGCGGCCCCAGCGGCGCGGCCCCCAGCGGCTGCCGGGCGCTCGATCGAAAGCGACAGGCGTAAAAAAACCGGCCCTCGGGCCGGTTTTTTTCAGCTGACGCTGAAGGCTTACTGGCTTGCGCCCGAAGCCGGAGCAGCCGTCGCTGCCGAAGCAGCCGACGCCACTGCAGCAGCAGCGTCGCTCGCAGCAGCCGAAGCCGACGAAGCTGCAGCCGAAGCGTCGCTCGCAGCACCAGCAACTGCCGAAGCAGCCGACGAAGCAGCAGCCGATGCGTCGCTAGCAGCCGACGAAGCAGCTTGATCAGCGCTCTTGTTGCAAGCAGCCAGTGCAACAGCAGCCAACAGGGAAGCTACGAGGAGGGATTTCTTCATGATCACGTCCTTTTATGGTTAAAGGTAAGCAACAGCGCGAAACAATACCGGTAATGTGCTCCAACACCGACCTGGGCCGCTGGTGGAGATGCACTTCTTAGAGCGTGAATCTTCCCTACGGCTTGGGCGGAAATTATATGCACTTTCCTATCGACCGTCGACAAATGCGGGGTCAATACGTTGTCTTTCCCATACAGAATTTGATCTGTATGGGCATACGGGGCGACTCACACTAATTCCGGTTTCCGACCCGTATCCAGCCCGCACGATACCACTCGTGCAACAAGGCTGTCATCGAGGGACCCCGGGATAGTGTTACAAACCGTTTCGCCTCCATCCGGCGTTGATTGGCCAGTTCGGGCAGCCATTCCTCGGCTTGCTCGAGCGGCCCTTCCTCGCCATTAATGAAGTACGAGCGCGCGTTATACATCAATGCGGCCCTTCTGTCGAGACACACGCCCCGGCGAGACGCCTGCGCGACGAACGCGGCCTCGGACAGCGGGCGCTCCGGCGGGTCGAAAACGACGTTCGATTTGGGCTCGCTCAGGTAGCAGCCGAGGAATTCGGCGATGTCGCGCTTGCGCCAGCGGATCGCGTCGACGATCTCGGCGACCCGGTCGACCATCGCCGGCGGCAGTTGCGCGGGCGCGTCGACGGCCGGCTGCTTCGGATCGCGGTAGAGGTCGTCGCCGCCCGCGTCGCGCAGGCCGCCGCGCTCCGCGAGGTAATACAGGAACTGCGCGCCCAGCTCGCCGGCGGACGGTGCCCGGAACCCGATCGAGCAGGTCATGCACTCGCCTTCGGCGACGCCGTCGTGCGCGATGTGCGGCGGCAGGTACAGCATGTCGCCGGGCTCCAGCACCCATTCGTCGCTCGGCTCGAAGTTTTCGAGGATCTTCAGCGGCACGTCCGGCTGCAGCGACAGATCCTTCTGGGCGCCGACCCGCCAGCGGCGCCGGCCCTCGACCTGCAGCAGGAAGACGTCGTACGAATCGAAGTGCGGGCCGACGCCGCCGCCGTCCGTCGCGTACGAGATCATCAGGTCGTCCAGCCGCGCGTCGGGGACGAAGCGGAAGCGGTCGAGCAGCGCGCGCGCCGCGTCGGCGTGCAGGTCGAGTCCCTGCACGAGCAGGGTCCAGGATTTGCGCGTGACGGCCGGGAGCGAACCGGGTTCGAACGGGCCGTGTGCCAGTTGCCACTTGTTACGAAAATGGGTGATCAATCGCGATTCCGCGTCATAGTCGGCGGCGAGCTCGAACAATGCATCGCGCGTGACCGGCGACGCGACGCCGGGGATCGCCTGGCGGATCAGCAGCGGCTTCTTTTGCCAGTAGCCGCGCATGAATTGCGCCGGTGTGAGGCCGCCGAGCAGCGGTGTGGGAAGATCGGAAGGCGGCGCGCCGAGCGGGGCGGCAGCGGCATCCCGCGGTTCGGCTTGAGACCGGTTGCGCATCGTATAATGAGACTTGTATTTGGGAGAATTGGATGAAAATCGCAAAAAACACCGTCGTGTCGGTCACTTACAAGCTGTCGGACGCACAGGGCAATCTGATTGAAGAAAGCGACGAGCCGATGGTCTATCTGCACGGCGGCTATGATGGCACGTTCCCCAAGATCGAGGAACAGCTCGACGGCCACGAGGCAGGCTACCAGGCGCAGATCCAGCTCGAGCCGGAGGACGCGTTCGGCGATTACGATCCCGAACTCGTGAAGATCGAGCCGCGCGACCGTTTTCCCGAGCCGCTCGAAGTGGGCATGCAGTTCGAAGGCACGCCGGAAGACGGTGACGAGGAAGCCGACTCGCTGATCTACACGGTCACCGATATCGCCGAGGACAAGGTCGTGCTCGACGGCAATCACCCGCTGGCGGGCATGGCGCTGCGTTTCGCGCTGACCGTGAAGGACGTTCGCGAAGCCACCGAAGACGAAATCGAGCACGAGCACGCGCATGGCGCGGAAGGGCTCGAGATCGTCGACGAGGACGACGACGAAGACGGCGAAGCGCCGTCAGGGCGTACGCTGCACTGAGCTTGCCGGCAACTCCGGCGCCGGCCCCGATGCGGGGGGCGGTGCCGGCCACGACGCGCCGCCCGGGGCGGCGCCGTCGCCCTGCAGCGGCGGCGCGACCGACGAAGAGTCGGGTAGCGCAGGCAGCGCGGGAATTTCGGGCATCTGCGGCAGCGGCACGTCGTCGCGCGGCACGAGCGGCAGCGTGGGCGGCACCGGGAGGTTCTTCGGCACCTCCTGCAGGCTCACGTTGAAGATCGTCTGCCGCGCCGGCGATACGCTCACCTTCACCCACTGATTCGTCGGATGGCGCGGTCCGATCGCGACGCGCGTGACGTTTCCTACCAGCTCACCGTCGTCGCCATGCAGCGGACGGTCGATCAGAAAGCCGTTCGCCAGCGGTTCGCCGCTCGCGTGCATCACCAGTATCGGGCCGCGGAACGTCGCCGCCGCCTTCACCAGCGTTCGTTTCAGTTCGCGGAAGCCGTCGCGCACGCGCGGCCGGTTGAAACGCAGCCACGCGAAGCGCTCGGCGCGTTCATAGCGTTCGAACTGAGGATCGCCCTCGAAAATCACGACCATCGCGCGCGCTTCGCGTCGCTTCGCATATTCGGCCGCATGGTCGATCCAGAAGTCGTTCGCGACGATGCGATCCTCGAATTCGCCGTTGCGGCCGCCCGCCGTCAAATAATGGTTGTTCGGCGCTGGCGCATTGAGTGCGACGTAGACGACGTCGTCGCGCATCCAGCGTGCGTTCTCGCGATACGGCCGGAACCGTGGGACTTCGCTTTCCCGCGTGATCTGCAGCGCGCCGGGATCGGGCAGCGCCGGGTCGGCGAGCAGCGTCTGCCGCAGGAAATCGAGCCGCTCGACCGGGTCGTAGCCGCCGCCGGCCGCGGTGCTGCACGCGATCCAGTCGTCGTGGCCGGGAATGAACACGAGCGGCACGCGCGCCGAATCCAGGATCGCGCCGCGCTGCGAATACAGCGTGTCGCGGCATGCTTCCTTCGAGCCTTTGAGATCTCCCGCGTAGACGACGAACGCGAGATTGCGCTCGCGTGCGATCGCATCGAGCAGCCGCTGCGCGGCCGGTTCGTCCGCCGGGACGTTGATGACGCCCGATACGACCGCGAACGAGTAGGGCGCCGCGCTGCGCTTGGGCGGCGCGGCCAGCGCACCGGCCTGGGCCAGCGCAAGGGCCGCCGCGACGAGCGCGGCGGCGGCGCGGGCCGGCAGGCCGCGCGCAATGCGCTTACGCGTGCCCGTCGGCATCGTGCGACCGGACGAGCGTACGCAGTTCGTACAGCAGGTCGAGCGCCTCGCGCGGCTTGAGATCGTCGGGATCGATGTCGCGCAGTTTTTCGAGTGCCGGATGCGGCGTGTCGGGCAGCGCCGGTGCGTCCGCGCATTCGAGATCGTCGACGGCCGCCGGCGGCGCGCTGAAGAGATCGAGTTGCGGCGTGTGCTGGGATGCCGACTGCTGTTCGAGATACGCGAGGTGCTTGCGCGCGGCGCGGATCACCGGCGCAGGGACGCCCGCGAGCTGCGCGACCTGGAGGCCGTAGCTCTGGTTCGCCGGGCCTTCGTTGACTGCGTGCAGGAACACGATCCCGTGGCCGTGCTCGACCGCCGACAGGTGGACGTTGGCCGCCTGCGGGAATTCGGCCGGCAGTTGCGTCAGCTCGAAGTAGTGCGTCGCGAACAGCGTGTAGCACGCGTTGTGCGCGAGCAGGTGGCGCGCGATCGCCCAGGCGAGCGCGAGGCCGTCGAAGGTCGACGTGCCGCGGCCGATTTCGTCCATCAGCACGAGGCTTTGCGGCGTCGCGTCGTTGAGGATCGCCGCGGCTTCGGTCATCTCGACCATGAAGGTCGAGCGGCCGCCCGCGAGATCGTCGGCCGCGCCGATGCGCGTGAAGATCCGGTCGATCGGGCCGAAGCAGGCCGACTTCGCCGGCACGTAGCTGCCGACGTACGCCATCAGCGCGATCAGCGCGGTCTGCCGCATGAACGTCGACTTACCGCCCATGTTCGGGCCGGTGATCAGCAGCAGCTTGCGCTCGGCGCCGAACCGGCAATCGTTCGCGATGAACTGCTCGACCTGGGCTTCGACGACCGGATGGCGACCCTGCTCGATTTCGATGCCGATCTCGTCGGTGAAGGTCGGCGCGACCCAGTCGAGCGCGCGTGCGCGTTCGGCGAAGGCGGCCAGCAGGTCGAGCTCGGCAAGTGCCGACGCGACGCGCTGGCATTCGGGGATGAACGGCAGCAGCGCCTGCAGCACCGAGTCGTACAGCGCGCGCTCGCGCGCCAAGGCGCGCTCCTGCGCCGACAGCGCCTTGTCCTCGAAGGTCTTCAGTTCCGGCGTGATGTAGCGCTCGGCGTTCTTCAGCGTCTGGCGGCGACGGTAATCGTCGGGCACCTTGTCGGTCTGGCCGCGCGTGACCTCGATGTAGAAACCGTGCACCTTGTTGTATTCGACGCGCAGGTTCGCGATGCCGGTGCGCGCGCGTTCGCGCGCTTCGAGATCGATCAGGAACTGCCCGCAATTCTCCGAAATGTCGCGCAGCTCGTCGAGCTCGGCATCGTAGCCGCGCGCGATCACGCCGCCGTCGCGCACCATTGCGGCCGGCTCGGTGGCGATCGCGCTCGTCAGCAGATCGAGACATTCGGCGGGCGGCGCGAGCGCGGCGTCGACGCGCGCGAGCGCATCCGCGTTCGCGACGATCGCGCCGATGCGCTCGCGCAGTGCCGGCAGCGCGGCGAACGTATCGCGCAGGCTCGACAGGTCGCGCGGGCGCGCTGACAGCAGCGCGAGCCGCCCGGTGATCCGTTCGACGTCGGCGATCTGGCGCAGCGCGCTGCGCAGTGCATCGAGGCTCGCGTTGGCCGGTGCGTCGAGCAGCGCGCCGATCGCCTGCTGGCGCGACTGCGCGGCGACCGACGCGCGCGGCGGGTGATGCAGCCAGTGACGCAGCAGGCGGCTGCCCATCGTCGTGCAGCAGGTGTCGAGCAGCGAATACAGCGTGGGCGACTCGGTGCCGCGCAGCGTCTCGGTCAGTTCGAGATTGCGGCGCGTGGCCGGATCGAGCCCGATGTATTCGGTTTCGTTCTCGACCTTCAGGCTGCGCACGTGCCGCAGTTGCTGGCCTTGCGTGGCGGCTGCGTAGAGCAGCAGCGCGCCGGCCGCGCCGCACGCGCTCGTCAGCGAATGCGCGCCGAAACCGTCGAGGCTCGCGACGTCGAGCTGGTCGCACAGACGCTGCGTGCCCGATGCGATGTCGAAGTGCCAGGCCGGCACGCGCTTGCTTGCGCCCGCGCCGGCGGGAAGGGCGTCGGTCGCGCCGTCCGGCGTCAGGATTTCGGCCGGCCGGATGCGTTCGAGCGCGGCCGCGAGTTGCTCGGGCTCGATTTCGGCGAGCCTCAACGCACCGCTCGCGAGGTTCAGCCACGCGAGGCCGATATTGACCGCGACGCCGCGCTTGTTGTGGCCGGTGCACATCGCGAGCAGGTAGACGTCGTTCTTGTCGGACAACAGCGCGGCGTCGGTCAGCGTGCCCGGCGTGACGACGCGCACGACCTTGCGCTCGACCGGGCCCTTCGACGTGGCCGGATCGCCGATCTGCTCGCAGATCGCGACCGATTCGCCCATCTTCACGAGCTTCGCCAGATATTGCTCGACCGCGTGATGCGGGACGCCGGCCATCTTGATCGGCGTGCCGGCCGACGCGCCGCGCTGCGTGAGGGTCAGGTCGAGCAGGCGTGCCGCTTTTTCCGCATCCTCGAAGAACAGCTCGTAGAAGTCGCCCATCCGGTAGAAGACGAGCGTGTCCGGATGATCGGCCTTGATGCGCAGGTACTGCTGCATCATCGGGGTGTGGCCTGCGAAGGCTTCGGGCGACAGCGTGGTCATAGGTCAGGCATGAAGTGGGTGCTTGGGTTGCCCGAGTTTACCAGCGGCTTCGACGCGAACGTGCGAAGTTGGCCGTTTGGCCGATTGCCGGCGGCGCCGCGCAGCGGCGACTAACCTCGAGCGGCGGCTCACGATCGCTCGCCATGAGGCGCTGAAGAAAGGGCGCATGGCCCGGAACCGCGCGCGTCTTTCGTCACTTCCGATCGCAAGCGTTGCCACGAGCGGTGCGGAGCCGGCGGCGCCCGGCTTGCGCGCCTGCACGCGCCGGCTTCGCACCGCGGCTCAGGACGCGTGCGCCGACGTCAGGCTGAGCGCCACCGCCTGCGCGACTTCGATGCCGTCGATCGCGGCCGAATAGATGCCGCCCGCATACCCGGCGCCTTCGCCGGCCGGATACAGGCCTTCGACGTTCATGCTCTGGTAGTCGTCCTTGCGTCGAATCCGGATCGGCGACGACGTGCGCGTCTCCACGCCGGTGAGCACGGCATCGTGCATCGCGAAGCCGGCGATCTTCTTGTCGATCTCCGGCAGCGCTTCGCGGATCGCTTCGATCACGTAATCGGGGAGCGCGGTGCCGAGATCGGTCGGATTCACGCCGGGCTTGTACGACGGCTCCACGGAGCCCAGCGACGTCGACGGCCGACCCGCGATGAAATCGCCGACCAGCTGGCCCGGCGCACGGTAGTCGCCGCCGCCGAGTTCGAACGCGCGCTCTTCCCATTTGCGCTGGAACGCGATGCCGGCGAGCGGGCCGCCCGGATAGTCGTCCGGCGTGATGCCGACGACGATGCCCGCGTTCGCATTGCGCTCCGCGCGGGAATACTGGCTCATCCCGTTGGTGACCACGCGGCCCGGCTCCGAGGTCGCGGCGACCACCGTGCCGCCCGGGCACATGCAGAAGCTGTAGACCGCGCGCCCGTTGCTTGCGTGGTGGACCACCTTGTAGTCGGCCGCGCCGAGCTGCTTGTGGCCCGCGAACTTGCCGAAGCGGCTGCGATCGATCAGCCCCTGCGGATGCTCGATACGGAAACCCAGCGAGAACGGCTTGGCTTCGATGTAGACGCCGCGGTCGTGCAGCATCTGGAACGTGTCGCGCGCGCTGTGGCCCACGGCCAGCACCACGCGGTCGCACCGCAGCGTTTCGCCGTTCGACAGCTTGAGCGCGCGTACCTTGCCCTGGTCGATTTCGATGTCGTCGACACGGGTTTCGAAACGCACTTCGCCGCCGAGTTCGTGGATCGACGCGCGCATTTTTTCCACCATGCTGACGAGGCGGAACGTGCCGATGTGCGGGCGGCTCAGATACAGGATGTCCTCGGGCGCGCCGGCCTTGACGAATTCGTCCAGCACCTTGCGGCCATAGTGGTTCGGATCCTTGATCTGGCTGTACAGCTTGCCGTCGGAAAACGTCCCCGCGCCGCCTTCGCCGAACTGCACGTTGGATTCGGGATTGAGCACGCTCTTGCGCCACAGGCCGAAGGTGTCCTTGGTGCGCTCGCGCACGGCCTTGCCGCGTTCGAGGATGATCGGGCGGAACCCCATCTGCGCGAGGATCAGCCCCGCGAACAGCCCGCACGGCCCCATGCCGATGACGACCGGGCGCAGGAAATCGGCGTGCTCGGGCGCCTTCGTGACGAAGTGGTACGCCATGTCGGGCGTCACGCCGCAATGCGGGTTGCCGGCGATGCGCTCGAGCGCGGCCGCTTCGTCCTTGACTTCGATATCGACGATATACGTGAGCTTGATGTCGGCGCGCTTGCGCGCGTCGTGCGCGCGGCGGAACACGGTGTAACGGAGGAGATCGTCCGCCGCCACGCCAAGCTCCGCGAGGCGCGCGCGAATCGCGGCCTCGAGCGCGCGCTCGGGGTGGTCGAGGGGAAGTTTAATTTCGCTTAGCCGTAACATGATGACTCGGATGCGATTGCCACGGCGCCGTGGCGATGTTGATACAGGCGGGGCCGGCACGCCGGCGGCGTGGTTCGCCGCGCGGGCATGCCGGACGCAAACCCTGTGCCGTCGTTGCGGGGCCAGCGGTGCGAGCGGCAGTGCGCCGATTCGCACGCGCGACGCGAGCAACTTCAGGATAGGCGCACGAAGCGGCCCGCGTGCACGGAAGATGGTTTCGCGTGTCGGGCGATCGGCGCGCCATCGTGACGATGCCGTGCGAGCGGTTTGCGCGAAAGCCGCGCCACGCGGGCGCGGCCCGGGCTTACTCCGCTGCCGGATGCATGCGGCTGTAGCGGTTCAGGATCGGGATCATCTGCGCGTAGATCTTCGGATTCGCGGCGACGATCTCGTGGCGATGCAGGAAATCGGCATCACCCGTGTAGTTGCCGACGAGGCCGCCGGCCTCGGTGATCAGCAGGCTGCCCGCGGCCATGTCCCACACGTTGATGCCTTGCTCGAAGAATGCGTCGAGGCGGCCGGCCGCGACGTTCGCGAGGTCGAGCGCCGCCGCGCCCGGGCGGCGCAAGCCCGTGCAGGCCTGCGTCATCTCGGTGAAGAGGCGCGCGTAGGCGTCGAGGCCGTCCTTCTCGCGGAAGGGGAAGCCCGTGCCGACCAGCGCGTCCGACAGGCGGTCGCGGCGGCCCACGCGGATGCGGCGGTCGTTCAGGTACGCGCCGCGGCCGCGGGTGGCCGTGAACAGGTCGTTCTTGTTCGGATCGTAGACGACGGCCTGCGTGACGACGCCCTTGTGCTCGAGCGCGATCGATACGCAGTAGTACGGGAAGCCGTGAATGAAGTTGGTCGTGCCGTCGAGCGGATCGATGATCCACTTGAATTCGGATTCGTTCTCCGATTCGCCCGATTCCTCCGCGAGGATCGCGTGGTCGGGGTAGGCGGTCTTTAGCGTCTCGATGATCGCGTCTTCGGCGGCCTTGTCCACTTCGGTGACGAAGTCGTTCTGCTGCTTCTTGCGGATCTCGATCAGGTCGAGATCGAGGGACGCGCGATTGATGATCTGTCCGGCGCGGCGCGCAGCCTTGACAGCAATGTTGAGCATGGGATGCATGAGCCTGGATCCTGTAGCCGGCGGCACGGGCCGCCACGAAGTGGGACAACCGCCCGGAACGGCGCAAGCGTGCCGGGGCGAGGTGAGACGCGAATTGACAAAGAGCGGGGTACGACCCGCGCTGCGCCGAGCGCAACGCGTAAAGGCATGATTTTACCCGATTTTTGGCGGTTTCAGGCGGTCGGCACGCGGGGAAACCCCCACTGGTCGTCCGGACGAGTGGGTTTGCGCGGGCGATGGCGATACCATACGGCCATTCTGATGAACCGAGTCGTATCGTAGTGGAAACCCCGCAGAACACCGCCGCGCCGTCCGAATCGGGCGCGGCCTCGTCCGCGCCGCCGTCCGGCGGCTTCACGTCCACCCGCTTCGTGCTCGTCGAGCCGAGCCATCCCGGCAACGTCGGGGCGGCCGCCCGCGCGCTGAAGACGATGGGTTTCTCGCGCCTCGTGCTGGTCGCGCCGCGCGTGCCGCACGTGCAGCGCGACCCGGAGGCGATCGCGATGGCCAGCGGCGCGGACGACGTCCTCGCGTCCGCGCACGTCGTGCCGACGCTCGGCGAAGCGCTGTCCGGCGTGCACTGGTCGATCGCGCTGACCGCGCGCACGCGCGAATACGGGCCGCCGCGCCTCGCGCCGCGCGCGGCCGCCGCGCAGGCGGGCGCGCAGGTCGGCGCGGGCGACGTCGCGCTCGTGTTCGGCAACGAGCGCACCGGTCTCGCGAACGAGCATGTCGAGCAGTGCAGCGCGCTCGCGCACATTCCGGCCAACCCGGCCTACAGTTCGCTGAATCTCGCGCAGGCCGTGCAGGTGCTCGCGTACGAATTGCGCGTCGCGTTTCTCGAGCAGGCGAGCGAGCCGGCCGCGCAGCCGCCGGCCGAAGCCGGCACGCTCGCGCAGAGCGACGAGATCGAGCGGATGTACGTGCATCTCGAGAACGCGTTGATCGCACTCGACTTCCTCGATCCGCGCAATCCGAAGAAGCTGATGCCGCGGCTGCGGCGCCTGTTCGCGCGCACGGGCCTCGAGCGCGAGGAGGTCAACATCCTGCGCGGCATCGCGAAGCACATCCTGCTGAAGTCGGGCAAGCCGGACGGCGACGCGTAAGCGGTCGACACTCCGATTGCCGGGCGTGCGGGAGTCCGCTGGATGCGGCGTGCGGTCGGGCAGGCCATGCGTTGGCCAGCCGGCGGCGTCGGACCGGTTGTTTTTCCCGATCGATCGCTGCCGGCAACCCCCGTTGCAACAAGCGTCGCGGACGAATACCCGCGCCGACGGCGGGGTGAACGCGCGACTGCGTGCGGCCGGGCGCGACTGGCCCTACAATCGCCGGACGTCATAAGCAAATGACCCGGCGCGATAACGGCCGGCATTGCCGGCGATGCGCGCCGGCCTTTTCCCGGATCACATCATGTTGACGAGACTGCGCGAAGACGTTGCAACGATTCGCGAGCGCGATCCCGCCGCTCGCAGTGCGTGGGAAGTGCTGACCTGTTATCCGGGGCTGCATGCGCTCGTGCTGCACCGTTTCGCGCACGCATGCTGGCGCGCGAAACGCTACTGGCTCGCGCGGTTCGCGTCGCAGGCCGGCCGGTTCCTGACGGGGATCGAGATCCATCCCGGTGCGACGATCGGCCGGCGCGTGTTCATCGATCACGGCATGGGTGTCGTGATCGGCGAGACGGCGATCGTCGGCGACGACTGCACGATCTATCAGGGCGTGACGCTGGGCGGCACGTCGCTCACGCGCGGCGCGAAGCGTCACCCGACGCTGGAAGCCGGCGTGATCGTCGGCGCCGGCGCGAAGGTGCTCGGCGGTTTCACGGTCGGCGCGGGCGCGAAGATCGGCTCGAACGCGGTGGTCGTCAAGCCGGTGCCGCCGGGCGGTACCGCGGTCGGCAATCCGGCGCGCATCGTGATGCCGGCGCAGCCGAAGCCGCAGCCCGAGCGCGCGGCATTCTGCGCGTACGGGATCACGCCGAACGCGGATGACCCGATGTCGCTCGCGATTCACGGGCTGATCGATCACGCGGCGAAGGAAAGCCGCCGCGTCGACGAGATCGTCGCGGCGCTCGAGCGGCTCGGCACGCATCTGGAAACGCTGCAGGGCGCCGACGCGGCACGCCTCGACCTGCGCAGGCTGTCGGCGGTGCTGGAAGGCAAGACGGTCGAACGCCAGATGTAACGAACGCGATCGCTGCCGGTCGGTGCGACGGCAGCAGCGGCGTCAGTCGAGCGGCATCGCGTGGATGCCTTCCGCGTCGACACGCAGATAGCCGCCGCGCCGCGTGCCGTGGTCGAGATCCCAGTCGGGCAGCACCCAGCGGATCCCGCCCGGCTCCGCGTGGCTTGCGGGGCGGTGCGTGTGGCCGTGAATGATCACGCTCGCGCGGCTTTTCCGGAACAGCGCGGCCACGCCTTCCCGCGTGACGTCGTAAATGGCCGAAGCAGGGCGCATCCGGCCCGCTTCGCTGGTCGAGCGCATGCGCTGGGCGAGCGCGCGGCGCCAGCGGAACGGCCACGCGAGAAACAGCCATTGCGCGACGCGGTTGCGCGCGAAGCGACGGAACACCTGGTAGCCGCGGTCGGCCGTGCATTGCGCGTCGCCGTGCGCGAGCACGATGCGCTGGCCGAACGCGATGATCAGCGAAGGGTCGGGCAGCAGCATCGCGCCGGCGGCCTTCATGAAGCGCCGGCCGAGCAGGAAATCGCGGTTGCCGTGCATCACGTAGAGCGCGATGCCGCGTTCCGAGAACGTATGCATCAGCGCGGCCATGCGCGCGGCGAACGGATCGTCGTCGAGGATGTCGTCGCCGATCCAGTATTCGAACAGGTCGCCGAGGATGAACACCGAGTCGGCGCTGTCGGCGGTGTATTTCACGAAATGCTCGAACGCGGCGACCGTCTTCGGAATCGCCTCGCTCAGGTGCAGATCGGACAGAAACAGGAACGGGCGTGCGGCTTGCGCGTACTCGCGCTCGCCCGGCACGCCCGCGGAGACGCTTCGCGGCGGACTCTCCTGCAACATCGAAGTGCCTCCGTAACGGCTGGTGCGTCAGACCACCACGGCCTTTTCGATCACGACGTCGTCGGCCGGCACGTCTTGGTGGAAGCCGGCGTTGCCCGTCTTGACGCCCTTGATCTTGTCGACCACGTCCTGGCCTTCGACGACCTTGCCGAACACCGCGTAGCCCCAGCCCTGCGGCGTCGGCGACGAGTGGTTCAGGAAATCGTTGTCGTTCACGTTGATGAAGAACTGGGCGGTCGCCGAGTGCGGATCGTTCGTGCGCGCCATCGCGACCGTGTAGTTGTCGTTCTTCAGGCCGTTGTTCGCTTCGTTGTCGATCGGCGCGTCGGTCGGCTTCTGCTTCAGGCCCGGCTCGAAGCCGCCGCCCTGGATCATGAAGCCGTTGATCACGCGATGGAACACGGTGCCGTCGTAATGGCCCTTCTTCACGTAGTTCAGGAAGTTCTCGACCGTCTTCGGTGCCTTCTCGGCGTCGAGTTCGAGCTTGATCACGCCGTGGTTCGTATGCAGTTCAACCATGATGAATTCCTTCGGTGAGGCGGTTTAAATGGCACGCGGCCGGTCGTGCGACGCGGCCGCGTGAGGCGCCGGACGTGCCGGCAGGTGCTTACTTGGAGACGATGCTCGCCGATTCGATCACGACCGGTTGCGCCGGCACGTCCTGCATCGGGCCGCGCGAGGTCGTCGCCACGCCTTCGATCTTCTTCACGACGTCGAGACCCGACACGACCTTGCCGAACACCGCATAGCCGTTGCCGTCCGGGTTCGGGTAGTCGAGGCCGCTGTTGTCGACCGTGTTGATGAAGAACTGCGCGGTGGCCGAGTTCGGATCGCTCGTGCGCGCCATCGCGATCGTGCCAGTGAGGTTCTTCAGACCATTGCGGCTTTCCAGCGGGATCGGCGCACGGGTCGGCTTTTCCTCGAAGTTGGTCTTGTAGCCGCCGCCCTGGATCATGAAGCCCTTGATCACGCGATGGAAGATCGTGCCGTTGTACTGGCCGGCCTTCACGTAATCGAGGAAGTTGGCGACCGACTTCGGCGCCTTCTCCGGATAGAGCTCGACGCGGATGTCGCCCTGCGAGGTCTTCAGCTGCACGACGGGGTGCGCGGTGGCCGTTTGCGCGAACGCGGGCGCGGTCGCGAGAAGGGCGGCGCCGCCAAGCGCCAGCAACAGACGTTTCATTGCGATCCTCAGGTTGGGAGGGAAGGAAGGCCGCGCCGCTTATTGCGACGGCGCGACGTACGGCGCCGCCAGTGCGCCCGACGGACCGCTGAACTGGAACGTCGGCGACATCGGCAGCGTGGTGGTGCTCACGTTCGCGGCGGCGCGGTCGGTGTAGTCGCGCGTGGCCGGCGTCGTCGCGCGGGCGTTCGGCGCGGCTTTCGACGGCGACACGATCTTCTGCAGATCGGCGAGGCGCTGCGCGGTCGCGCCGCTCGTGCGGCCGAGCGATTGCGCGCGCTTGTACGATTCGGCCGCGAGGCGCAGGTACAGATCGCCGAGGTTCTCGTACGCGAGCGAGTAGCCCGGGTTCGATTGCGTCGCGGTGACGAGCGCGGTGCGCGCTTCGTCATAGCGGCCGTGCTTCGCGTAGAGCGCCGCGAGGTTGTTGTACGGCTCGGGCAGTTCGGGGTACGCCTGCGTGATCGCGACGAACTGCTGGATCGCGTCGTCGTCGCGGTTCAGGCGGGCCAGCACGGTGCCGCGCTTGAACTGCGCCTGCACGTCGTGCGGGTTCGACGCGATGCGCGCGTCGAGTTGCGCGAGCGCCTGCTTCCACTGCTTGCCGGCGATCGACGCATCGACTTCGGGGGTGCCGTCGGCGACCGCCGGGGCCTTTTGCGCATGCGCCGCGGGCGCCGCGAAAAGCGTCAGCGCGACGCCCATGACGGTGGTCGCAACGAGGGTCGCAGCGCTCGGCGCGCGGCCGCGATGAGGTTTCATAGGCGTAAATCGGAATGTTATACTCCGACCCATTCTAACAAAACGTCTGCGCGTTCCGGCGAGCGGCAGACAGTCTTTCTTAGCCTCTCGTGGCCGTCACCGCTGTGCTTGCAGCCTGACCGCCCCATGTGATATCGAGGACGCGCGGCCTGGCGCCGCAGCAGATGGTCCGTCCGTTTCACATGCTGGGCGAGCTTCGCCAGGGCGGTTTCCTTCGGCTCACGGTTCATCTCTATGGAATCACTGCGCATCTACAACACGCTCGCGCGTGACAAGCAAGTTTTCGTGCCGCGCCAGCCCGGCGAAGTGCGGATGTACGTATGCGGGATCACCGTCTACGACTATTGTCACGTGGGCCATGCGCGCATGCTGGTCGTGTTCGACCTCGTCCAGCGCTGGCTGCGTGCGATCGGCTATCGGGTCACGTACGTGCGCAACATCACCGACATCGACGACAAGATCATCCGCCGCGCGGTCGAGAACGGCGAGACGATCAAGTCGCTGACCGACCGCTTCATCGGCGCGATGCACGAGGACGAAGGTGCGCTCGGCATCCATCGGCCCGACATCGAGCCGCGCGCGACGCAGTTCATCCCGCAGATGCTCGGCATGATCGAGACGCTCGAGGCGAACGGCTACGCGTACCAGGCGACCGACGGCGACGTCAATTACTCGGTGCGCAAGTTCGCGAACTACGGGAAGCTGTCGGGCAAGTCGCTCGAGGATCTCCGCGCGGGAGAGCGCGTCGCCGCGAACGATGCGAAGCAAGATCCGCTCGACTTCGTGCTGTGGAAGCGCGCGAAGGCGGACGAGCCGGAAGGCGCGTCGTGGGCGTCGAAGTACGGGATGGGGCGCCCGGGCTGGCACATCGAGTGCTCCGCGATGGGCTGCTCGCTGCTCGGCAATCATTTCGACATCCACGGCGGCGGGCAGGATCTGCAATTCCCGCACCACGAGAACGAGATCGCGCAGAGCGAAGGCGCGACCGGCGAGACGTTCGTCAATTACTGGATGCACAACGGCTTCGTGCAGGTCGACAACGAGAAGATGTCGAAATCGCTCGGCAACTTCTTCACGATCCGCGAAGTGCTCGAGCGTTACGACGCGGAAGTCATGCGCTTCTTCATCGTGCGCACGCATTACCGTTCGCCGCTCAATTACAGCGACGTGCATCTCGACGATGCGCGCGCGTCGCTCACGCGTCTGTACACCGCGCTGAAGGACGTCGAGCCCGACACGCTCGCGCTCGACTGGAACGAGCCGCACGCGCAGCGTTTCGCGGCCGCGATGAACGACGATTTCAACACGCCGGTCGCGGTGGCGACGCTGTTCGAGCTGGCGGGTGAAGTCAACCGCACGCGCGAGGCGTCGCTCGCGCGGCAACTGAAACAGCTGGCGGGCCTGCTCGGCCTGCTGGGCCGCGAACCGCGCGCGTTCCTGCAGCAGGCGTCCGGCGCCGCGCAGGCGGGCGGGCTCGTGGCCGACGAGATCGAAGCGAAGATCGCCGCGCGGGTCGCGGCGAAGCAAGCGAAGGACTATGCCGAAGCGGACCGGATTCGGGCGGAATTGCTCGAAGCCGGCATCGCACTTGAAGACAAACCGGGCGGATCGACCGAATGGCGTCGCGTATGAGCGCGGCGCGTTCCACTGACCGATCCGTCAGGTAGGAGGCAAGATGGCAACGGCCAGAAAAGCGCCGGTCAGGCGCGCGACCCCGGTCGCCGTGCGTCCGGCAGCCAAGCGCGTACCGGCCACGAAGGCGGACGCGACGCGCGCCGTGCCGAACGGCGCGCTGAACGGTCATGCGCAGCCGGCAGCCGCGCTGCCGGCCGCCGACGCGGCCCGCAAGACACGGGCGTCCGAAGCGGACGGCGAGGAGGTCGTCGTGCGTCCTGCCTATTGGGACAAGGCGTGCGCGGACCTCGTCAAGCGCGACCGGATCCTGAAGAAACTGATTCCGAAGTTCGGTCCCGCGCATCTCGTGAAGCGCGGCGATCCGTTCGTCACGCTCGCGCGCTCGGTCGTCGGCCAGCAGATTTCGGTGCCGTCCGCCCAGTCGCTGTGGGCGCGCATCGAGGACGCGTGTCCGAAGCTCGCGCCGCAACCGGTGATCCGCCTCGGCGCGGACAAGCTGATCGCATGCGGGTTGTCCAAGCGCAAGACGGAATACATCCTCGATCTCGCGCAGCATTTCGTGTCGGGGGCGCTGCACGTCGACAAATGGATGTCGATGGACGACGAGGACGTGATCGCGGAACTCACGCAGATCCGCGGCATCAGCCGCTGGACGGCCGAGATGTTCCTGATCTTCAACCTGTCGCGGCCCGACGTGCTGCCGCTCGACGACCCGGGCCTGATCCGCGCGATCAGCGTCAATTACTTCAGCGGGGAACCCGTCACGCGCAGCGAGGCGCGCGAGGTCGCGGCCAACTGGGAGCCGTGGCGCACCGTCGCGACCTGGTACATGTGGCGCAGCCTCGATGCGCCCGACGCCGACGCCTGAGTGCCGGCTATCGGGTTTTAAACATCAATAGTTGAGAGCTGGTTTTGAGCGTCGCCCGCGCGGGTAGAATACGCGCTGCCGCAAGACCCAAGGATTCGAACACATGAAGACCACATTTCTGGATTTCGAACAGCCGATCGCCGAACTCGAGGCCAAGATCGAAGAGCTGCGATTCGTGCAGGACGACTCGGCTGTCGATATTTCGGAAGAAATCGAGCGGCTGTCGAAGAAAAGCCAGCAACTGACGAAAGACCTCTACGCGAATCTGTCGCCGTGGCAGGTTTCGCAGATCGCGCGGCATCCGCAGCGGCCATACACGCTCGATTACGTCGCGGAACTGTTTACCGATTTTCACGAGTTGCACGGCGACCGCGCATTCGCGGACGACCTGTCGATCGTCGGCGGTCTCGCGCGCTTCGGCGGCCATCCGTGCATGGTGATCGGCCACCAGAAGGGTCGCGACACGAAGGAGCGCGCCGCGCGCAACTTCGGGATGCCGCGTCCGGAAGGCTATCGCAAGGCAGAACGCCTGATGCGTCTGGCCGAGAAGTTCGGGCTGCCGATCTTCACGTTCGTCGACACGCCGGGCGCGTACCCGGGCATCGGCGCGGAAGAGCGCGGCCAGTCGGAGGCGATCGGCCGCAACCTGTACGTGATGGCCGAGCTGAAGACGCCGATCATCACGACGGTGATCGGCGAGGGCGGTTCGGGCGGCGCGTTGGCGATCGCCGTGGCCGATACCGTGATGATGCTGCAGTTCTCGACCTACTCGGTGATCTCGCCGGAAGGCTGCGCGTCGATCCTGTGGAAGAGCGCCGCGAAGGCGCCGGAAGCCGCGGAAGCGCTGGGCCTGACCGCGCACCGCCTGAAGGCGCTCGGCCTGATCGACAAGATCATCAACGAGCCGCTCGGCGGCGCGCATCGCGATCCGAAGGGCATGGCCGCGCTGCTGCGCCGTGCGCTGGCCGATTCGCTGCGCCAGTTCCAGGGCATGAGCATCGATGCGCTGCGCGAGCGCCGCTTCGAGCGCCTGATGGCCTACGGCAAGTTCAAGGAAACCACGCCGGGCGCATGACCGGCCGTGTATTCAATGCGCGCGCCGCCGCGCGCGCGTCCCGCTCGTGATTCCGCCCACCGAATTCTCCGCCGACCGCGTCGTACTCGACGCGGTCGGCGTTGCGCTTTCCGGCCTGCCGCCGGATGCGCGCATCGCGATCGCGTACAGCGGCGGCCTCGATTCGACGGTGCTGCTCGATGCGGCCGTGCGCGTCGCGGGCGCATCGCGCTGCGTCGCGCTGCACGTGCATCATGGCCTCAGCGCAAACGCCGATGCGTGGGTTGCGCATGCCGAAGCGCAAGCGGCGCGGCTCGGTGCCGCATTCGAATCGATGCGTGTCGACGTGCCGCGCGACAGCGGGCTCGGTATCGAGGCGACCGCACGCGAGCGTCGCTACGCGGCGCTCGACGAGATGGGCGAACGCCACGGCGCGGCGGCGCTGTGGCTCGCGCAACATGCGGACGACCAGGCCGAGACGGTGCTGCTGCAACTGTTGCGCGGGGCGGGAATCGCGGGGCTCGCGGCGATGGCGCCGCGTTATCGTCCCGACGGCGTAAGCATCGAGCGTGTGCGTCCGTTGTTGAGACTGTTGCGCGCACAACTTGAGCGCTATGCGGAGCAGCACGCGCTCGCGTGGATCGACGACGAATCGAACGGCGATACGCGCTATGCGCGCAATGCGTTGCGCGTCGACGTGCTGCCGGCGCTGGCCGTGCATTTCCCGGGCTTTCGCGACGCGCTCGGCCGCGCGGCCCAGCATGCGGCGGCCGCTCAGCGGCTGCTCGACGATCTGGCCGAGCTGGATTTCGCCGTCGCCGCGCGCGATGGCGGTCAGGCGCTGTCGCGCGACGCGCTGATCGGCTTCGACGACACGCGCGGCGCGAACCTGCTGCGCTTCTGGATGCGCCGGCTCGGCTTGCCGGGCGCGTCGGCTGCCCGGCTCGCCAACATGATGCGGCAACTGCGCGCCGCGCACGACGCGCATGCGCTGCGCGTCGATCACGCGGGGCAGTGCCTGCGGCTCTATCGCGATGTCGTCTACTGGGAGGCGGGCGACAGCAGCGAGCCGGCCGACGACGGCACGGGCACGCCGCAACCGGAGGTGGCGCTCGCGTGGGACGGGCAGGAAGTATGGCACCTGCCGGCGTGGCGCGGCACGTTCGTGTTCGCGCCCGCCGACGCGGGCAGCACCGACGCCGTGCCGGAGGGAGTGCTGCGCGGTGCGCAACTGGCGGCGCGCGCCCGGGCCGGCGGCGAACGGATGCGTACGTCGCCGGGCGGGCCGGGCCGGACGCTGAAGAACCTGTTCCAGGAGCGCGGCGTGCCGGCATGGCAGCGCGACGTGCCGTTGCTGTTCGCGGGCGACCGGCTGATCTACGTGCCGCGGCTGGGCGTCAATCGCGACATCGGCGAGCCGGCCGCGGCGGCGCCGGCCACCACCGCATGGCGCCGGATCGAGTGGCGTCCCGACCTGCTGATCGCATAGCGGCGGCGGGTGGCCGGCCGGCGCGATGGCGCGCCCATTTTCACCATTTGGTAAACAGCGCCGGAACGGCCGGCGACACGGCGCGCGGCTTGTCAAGTAGGCGTCTATCGGGTACGCTCGGTCGTTTGCTCGGCTCGATTTTCGAGCGTTTTGTGCAGGTTTTCCGCGTGACGTACCCGGTTTGCGCGGCCTGATCGGCCTTCCGGGCAAAATCCGTCACGCTTGCGTGTTGCGTCCCAGCCGTCCCCCTCGTCGTCCGTCCACAGCCACAAGCCGCGTGACCGAACGGCAACGCGGCCTGCCCAGCGCGCCCGTGCGGCTTCTCCTCCAGTTCAGAACGACAATGGCACTCATCGTACACAAATACGGCGGCACTTCGATGGGCTCGGTCGAGCGCATCAAGAACGTCGCGAAACGCGTCGCAAAATGGCATCAGGCCGGGCACCAGATGGTGGTCGTGCCTTCGGCGATGTCCGGCGAAACCAACCGTCTGCTCGGTCTTGCGAAAGAGATTTCGAGCCAGCCGAGCCCGCGTGAGCTCGACATGATCGCGTCGACCGGCGAGCAGGTCAGCGTCGGCCTGCTGTCGATCGCGCTGCAGGAAATCGGCGTCGAGGCCGTGAGCTATGCCGGCTGGCAAGTGCCGATCAAGACGGACAGCGCGTTTACGAAGGCGCGCATTCACTCGATCGACGACGAGCGCGTGAAGGACGATCTGAACGCGGGCAAGGTCGTGATCATCACGGGCTTCCAGGGCGTCGATCCGGACGGTCACATCACGACGCTGGGCCGCGGCGGCTCGGACACGTCGGCGGTGGCGGTGGCCGCTGCGCTGGGCGCCGAAGAGTGCCTGATCTATACCGACGTCGACGGCGTCTACACGACCGACCCGCGCGTCGTCGAGGAGGCGCGCCGCCTCGACCGCGTGACGTTCGAGGAGATGCTGGAAATGGCCAGCCTCGGCTCGAAGGTCCTGCAGATCCGCTCGGTCGAATTCGCCGGCAAATACCAGGTGAAGACGCGTGTGCTGTCGAGCCTGACCGATCCGCTGATTGCGCTCGACGAAGAAATGCGCTCGGGCACCCTGATTACTTTTGAAGAAGACGAGACCATGGAAAAGGCAGTCATTTCCGGCATCGCGTTCCAGCGCGACGAAGCACGCATTGCGGTGATGGGCGTGCCCGACAAGCCGGGCATCGCATATCAGATCCTCGGCCCGGTGGCCGATGCGAACGTCGACGTCGACATGATCATCCAGAACCAGAGCGTCGAAGGCAAAACCGACTTCACGTTCACGGTCGGTCGCGGCGACTACCAGAAGGCGATGGACATCCTCACCAACCAGGTGCAGGGCCATGTGAGCGCCGAGCGCGTGCAGGGCGACCCGAAGGTGTCGAAGGTGTCGGTCGTCGGCGTCGGCATGCGTTCGCACGTGGGCGTCGCGAGCAAGATGTTCCGCACGCTGTCGGAAGAGGGCATCAACATCCAGATGATCTCGACGTCCGAAATCAAGATTTCGGTGCTGATCGACGAGAAATACATGGAGCTGGCTGTCCGCGCGCTGCACAAGGTGTTCGAACTCGACCAGGCGTCGTGAATTTTTCGTGATGCATTGAAGAAAATGCACCGCGGAAATTGACGTACGGTTCGAAACCCTATATTATTTCGTTCTCGTCGCACTGCCTCCCTGGTGCGAGCGAAAGTTTGGGAGACGTGGCCGAGAGGTCGAAGGCACTCCCCTGCTAAGGGAGCATCTGGGCCAAAACCTGGATCGAGGGTTCGAATCCCTCCGTCTCCGCCAAAAGCGGTGACAAAGCCCCGCAAGTTCTCGGACTTGCGGGGCTTTTTCTTTTTCGGTCCGTGCCGATGCGCGAAGGGGCGAGGCGGATCTGAGCGAACATCGAGCGCTTCGACGATCGTTCGTTGGTCTGTGTGAGTAGTGACGATCGATAGGCCCTCTATATTGAATGGCTGACGTTCGGCGTGATCGACGCGCGCCATACGTCGATGTGACGACGCTTCGCGGGTCATCGCCGGTTTATGCGACGGCCGACGCAACAGCACGATCACTGTCGCGCGGGGAGTCCGTCGGCATAAGCGGTGCGATCGCACGAAAAGAGGCGCGCGACGCCGACGCCTCCTGCGAGCCACACCGCGCGAAATAGAATGAAATAAAAATGAAAGTATTCGCGTAAGGCAGCGGGCGCCACGTGATCGCCGCACGGCGCGATGTCGACCTCGTCGTTCCGGCCCTTCGAAATGAGTGGTTGGTGTCAAAAATGCGGCGCTGCATCTATTCTCGCGGCGGATCGCATCGAGCAATACAAAAAATTACTCAAGTAAATCAACGAACTACGCCGACACCAAAAAACAGTGCGCTGCTGCGCTGCAAAAAATAATCAATCGTCTTATGCTCGTTAACCCGATCGCGTTTGAGCGGCATCAAGTTTTCCGGTGATGCCGCTTTACATTTAGCCAACATTGGCGATTCACGAAATCTACCTGTCGATTTGATTTCGTTCCTTTCGTCGCGCCTGTCCCCGATGCAAGGCGCGACCTCCTCTAGGCCTTGTTGACATGCATGATTTCCCCTTCCTGAGCCTGGCCATCTGGGTTCCGATACTGTTCGGCGCGGGCCTGCTGCGCGCCGGTTCCGACCAGCATTTGCGCCGGATACGACTGATCGCGCTGGTCGGCGCGCTTGCCGGGCTGGCGGCCGTCGTTCCGCTGATGGCCGGTTTCGACGCGCATTCGGCGGCGATGCAGTTCGTCGAAAGACGCGATTGGCTCGCGGCATTCAATGCCGGATGGCGGGTCGGCATCGACGGCGCGTCGCTGTGGCTCGTCGTGCTGACCGCGTTCACGACGCTCGTGGTGGTGGTGGCGTCGTGGGAATCGGTCACGGTGCGCGTCGCGCAGTACTACGCGTCGTTCCTGATCCTGTCGGGGCTGATGGTCGGCGTGTTCGTCGCGCAGGACGGGCTGCTGTTCTTCATCTTCTTCGAGGCGACGCTGATCCCGTTGTACCTGCTGATCGGCACGTGGGGGCGCGAGCGCCGCGTATATGCGGCCGTGAAGTTCTTCTTCATTTCGTTCGCCGGCTCGCTGTTGCTGCTGATGGCGATGCTGTACCTGTACGCGCAGTCGCATACGTTCGACATGGCCGTGTGGCGCACGCTGCAGCTCGGCTTCGCGCCGCAGTTGCTGGTGTTCCTCGGCTTTTTCGCCGCGTTCGCGGTCAAGGTGCCGATGTGGCCGGTCCACACGTGGCTGAGCGACGTGTACACGGACGGCCCGACGGGCGCCGCGCTGATGCTCGCGATGCTGAAGCTCGGCGGCTACGGGTTCCTGCGCTTCGCGTTGCCGATCACGCCCGACGCCAGCCACTTCTTCGCGCCGGCCGTGATCGCGCTGTCGCTGTTCGCGATCGTCTACGCGAGCCTGATCGCGCTCGCGCAGACCGATCTCGGCAAGTTGCTCGCGTATTCGACGGTCGCGCACATGGGGATCGTCACGCTCGGGCTGTTCCTGTTCAACCGGATCGCCGTCGAAGGCGCGATCGTGCAGCTCGTGTCGTATGGCTTCGTGGCGGGCGCGATGCTGTTGTGCGTGAACGTGCTCGTGGATCGCACCCGGCAGCGCGAGATCGCCGCATACGGCGGTGTGGCAGGCGTGATGCCGCGTTTCGCGACCTTCACGCTGCTGTTCGCGATGGCCAACGTCGGCCTGCCGGGCACGTCCGGGTTCGTCGGCGAGTTCATGGTCATCATGGGCGCGATCCGCTTCAACTTCTGGATCGGCGCGATCGCGGCGCTCACGCTGATCCTCAGCGCGTCGTACACGCTGTGGATGCTCAAGCGCGTCGTGTTCGGCAAGGTCGCGAGCCAGCGGATCGCGAAGCTCGCCGACCTGAACCGCCGCGAGATCGTGGTGTTCGCGTCGCTCGCATTGATCGTGCTGGCGGTCGGCATCGATCCGAAGCCGTTCACCGATGCGATCGACCCGACCGTCGGCAAGCTGATCCAGGAAGCGAGCCATTCGAAGGTGCCCGCGGCGGATGGCCCCGCGCCGGCGTTGCCGTCGTACATGGCTTCGACGCACGACTGATCGCGGCTCACCGCGCCGCGCCACGCCAGGCAAGCCCGCCGCATCGCGCGGCGCGCATGGTTGCGCGCGCATCGATCCAAAGCCCGGCATGGCGAGTGCCGGGCCCGCTTCCGGCTGCGTGAAATTGCCCCGCGACAATGTGACTCACGGCAGATTTTGCAATGATGATTTGCCGTATGCACAGGTTTTTCATCGCACTCGCGCGACGTATGATTCGGCCCATTTCGTGAATCGAATGCGCATCGGGCAAACGCAAACGGATTCAATGACCCTCGGGCTGTGTGATGAAAAGAAGAGCATCAAGAGGCTGGTCGGCGCTGATGTCAATCGGCGCGGCTTTGAGCCTGTCAGGTTGTAACTTAGATGTACTAAATCCGAAAGGAAGCGTGGGTGCGGCCGAAAAGGCGCTGATCGCGACGTCCACGTGGGCGATGCTGATCGTCGTCGTGCCCGTGATCCTGCTGACGCTAGGGTTCGCGTGGCGTTACCGCGCGTCGAACCGCAATGCCGCCTACGCGCCGAACTGGTCGCACTCGACCGCGATCGAGGTCGTGATCTGGACGGTACCGACGCTGATCATCCTGTTCCTCGGCGTGCTCACGTGGAAGACCACGCACGAGCTCGATCCGTACAAGCCGCTCGAATCGGCGGTGAAGCCGATCGACGTCGAGGTGGTCGCGCTCGACTGGAAGTGGCTGTTCATCTATCCGGAACTCGGCATCGCGTCGGTGAACCAGCTCGCGATTCCGGTCGGCACGCCGGTGAATTTCCGCATCACGTCGGATTCGGTGATGAATTCGTTCTTCATCCCGCAGCTCGGCGGCCAGGTCTACGCGATGGCCGGCATGCAGACGCGCCTGCACCTGATCGCCGACGAGCCCGGCAATTACGCGGGCACGTCTGCCAACTTCAGCGGCCGCGGCTTCTCCGACATGAAGTTCCGCACGCTCGCCGAGCCGCGCGAGCAGTTCGATGCTTGGGTGCGGAAGGTGAAGGCGTCGCCGGACCGGCTCGACGCGACCGTGTACGGCACCGTCGCGCAGCCGAGCGAGAAGGCGCCGGTGCGCTACTTCTCGTCGGTCGATCCGCGGCTCTTCCACAACATCATCGCGAAATACAACGATGGCCACGTCCTCGACCTGAAGGACGCCGCCTGCGGCACGAAGGGGTAACGCATGTTCGGCAAACTCACACTTTCGGCGATCCCGTTCGATCAGCCCATCATCATGGGGGCCGGCGCCTTCATGGGGCTGGTCGTGCTGGGCATTCTCGCCGCGCTGACGATCACCGGCCGCTGGAAATGGCTGTGGACGGAATGGCTGACCACGGTCGACCACAAGAGACTCGGCGTGATGTACATCATCGTCGCGCTGATCATGCTGCTGCGCGGCTTCGCCGACGCGATCATGATGCGCATGCAGCTCGCGCTCGCGTACAACGGGCCCGGCTACCTGCCGCCGCACCACTATGACCAGGTCTTCACGGCACACGGCGTGATCATGATCTTCTTCATGGCGATGGTGTTCATGGTCGGCCTGATGAACCTGATCGTGCCGCTGCAGATCGGCGCGCGCGACGTCGCGTTCCCGTTCATCAACTCGCTGTCGTTCTGGATGACGGCGGTCAGCGCGATCCTGATCAACGTGTCGCTCGTGATCGGCGAATTCGCGCAGACGGGCTGGCTCGCGTATCCGCCGCTGTCGGAGCTGCAGTTCAGTCCGGGGGTGGGGGTCGACTACTACCTGTGGGCGCTGCAGATCTCCGGCGTCGGCACGCTGCTGACCGGCGTGAACTTCTTCGTGACGATCGTCAAGATGCGCGCACCCGGCATGACGCTGATGAAGATGCCGGTGTTCACGTGGACGGCGCTCTGCACGAACGTGCTGATCATGGCGTCGTTCCCGATCCTGACCGCGACGCTCGCGCTGCTCGGCCTCGACCGTTACCTCGGCATGCACTTCTTCACGAACGACGCCGGCGGCAACGCGATGCTGTACCTGAACCTGATCTGGGCGTGGGGCCATCCGGAGGTGTACATCCTGATCCTGCCGGCGTTCGGGATCTTCTCGGAAGTCATCGCGACGTTCGCGAAGAAGCCGCTGTTCGGCTACAAGACGATGGTGTACGCGACCTGCGCGATCATGGTGCTGTCGTTCCTCGTGTGGCTGCATCACTTCTTCACGATGGGCTCGGGCGCGAACGTGAACGCGTTCTTCGGGATCATGACGATGATCATCGCGATTCCGACCGGCGTGAAGGTGTTCAACTGGCTGTTCACGATGTACCGCGGCCGGATCGAATTCACGACGCCCGTGCTGTGGACGATCGGCTTCATGGTCACGTTCACGCTCGGCGGCATGACCGGCGTGATGATGGCGATTCCCGGCGCGGACTTCGTGCTGCACAACAGCCTGTTCCTGATCGCGCACTTCCACAACGTGATCATCGGCGGCGTGCTGTTCGGCTATCTCGCGGGCTTCAACTACTGGTTCCCGAAAGCGTTCGGCTTCAAGCTGAACGAGACGCTCGGCAAGGCCGCGTTCTGGTTCTGGCAGATCGGCTTCTACGTCGCGTTCGTGCCGCTCTACGTGCTCGGCTTCATGGGCATGACGCGCCGCCTGAACCACTACGACAACCCGGCCTGGCATCCGTGGCTGCTGGTCGCCGCGTTCGGCGCCGTGCTGATCGCGATCGGCATCGCGTGCCAGCTGCTGCAGCTGGTGGTCAGCATCCGCAACCGCCATCTGCCCGAGTACCGCGACACGACGGGCGACCCGTGGGGCGGCCGCACGCTGGAGTGGGCGACGTCGTCGCCGCCGGCCGACTACAACTTCGCAGTGATCCCGCAGGTGCGCACGCTCGATGCGTATGCGGACATGAAGGCGCGCGGCGAAGGCCGGCCGAATCCGGCAGCGATTCGCGACATCCACATGCCGTCGAATACCTGTGCGGGCCTCGTGATCGCCGTCTTCAGCCTGGTGCTCGGCTTCGCGCTGGTGTGGCACATCTGGTGGATGGCGATCGGCGGGCTCGTCGGGATCATCGCGACGCTCGTGATCTACAGCTCGCGCGATAACGACGGCTATTACATCCCCGCGTCGACGGTGCGCAAGACCGAAGACAAGCAGCCGACGAAGCGCACGGCCGCGCGCGTCGACGGCGTGGAACTGGAGGCCAACTGATGTTGCAGAAAACCTTGAGCGCGACCCTGCTCGAACACGACGACCATCCGCCGTCGCATTCGGTGTTCGGTTTCTGGCTGTACCTGATGACCGACTGCGTGATCTTCGCGGCGCTGTTCGCGACGTTCGCGGTGCTCGGCCACCAGTACGCGGGCGGGCAGACCGCGAAAGAGCTGTTCGACATTCCGGGCGTCGCGGTGGAAACCGCCGCGCTGCTGCTGTCGAGCATCACGTACGGTTTCGCGATGCTCGCGGCGTACCAGCAGCGGCGCGGTGCGCTGCTCGCGTGGCTCGCGGTGACGTTCGTGCTCGGCGCGGCGTTTCTCGCGATGGAACTGCGCGAGTTCTCGCACCTGATCGCGGAAGGCGCGGGCCCGCAGCGCAGCGCGTTCCTGTCGGCGTTCTTCACGCTGGTCGGCACGCACGGGCTGCACGTGACGGCAGGCCTGTTGTGGATGATCGTGCTGGCCGCGCAGATCGTGTTGCGCGGCGGCGACCTGACCGATCGCGACCTGCGACGCCTGACGTGCCTGAGCCTGTTCTGGCACTTCCTCGACATCGTGTGGATCTGCGTGTTTTCCTTTGTCTATCTCGCGAGCGTGATCTAAATGGCCCATTCGCATTCGTCTCAACTCGAAGAAGGGCACGGCAGTGTCGGCGGCTACGTCGCCGGTTTCATCCTGTCGGTGCTGCTCACGGCCGCGTCGTTCGGCCTCGTGATGGGCGGCGTGCTGTCGCCGCATGCTTCGCTGATCGGGCTCGCCGTGCTCGCGTTCGTGCAGATCGTCGTGCACCTCGTGTACTTCCTGCACATGAACGGCTCGTCGGGCCAGCGCTGGAACGTGATGGCGTTCAGCTATACGGTGCTGACCGCCGCGATCCTGATCGTCGGCACGCTGTGGGTGATGCACAACGTGAGCATGAACATGATGTCGCGCTGAGCGGCGGCGCGGCGCAGCGGGGTCACCTCGCTGCGCGCTCATGAAGAAAAGGCGGCACGTGCCGCCTTTTCGTTTTTTCCCGCTGCTGCGTTGTGCAGGGCGGTGCGGTCAGTGCCGCGCGCCGGCGTCCGCCGTCAGCGCATGTGTGCAGTCGGCGCGGTACTCGGCGGCGAGCCGATGCTTCGCGCCGTCGAGATCGTCGGGGTAGTACGGGCTGGCATGGGCGGGATCGTAGCCGACCTGTTCGAGTTCGGTCAGCTCGCGCACGAGGTCCGCACGCGTGACGTCGCGGCCCGTGTGCACGAACGGGTACGCATTGCATTCCTGCGGGGTGAGGTGCGGCCCCGCGAATGCGGCGGTGCTCGCGCATGCGAGCAGCATGCAGGCGACGGTGGTCGACAGTTTCATCCGATAACTCCTGGTTTCGCGGCCCGATGCCGCATGACGTCAGCGTAGGCGGCCGCGGCCGCGGCCGCGGCGCGGCCGACGCACGGATGAAACATGTTTCACAGGGGCGTGCCGCGACGCGGGATGAAGCTATTTTCATCTGGCGCCGCGCGGCGATCGCAGCGCCTACGATAGTGGCGGGCGCATCGTGCGCGCCCGTCTTGACGTTCATTGCGAGGGCAACCATGCGAGTACTGACGGTCGAGGACGATGCGGTGACCGCGAACGAAATCGTCGGCGAGCTGACCGCACGCGGCTTCGAGGTCGACTGGATCGACAACGGCCGCGAAGGGATGATGCGTGCGATGAGTGCATCGTACGACGCGATCACGCTCGACCGGATGCTGCCGGGGGCGGACGGTCTCGCGATCGTGACCGCGATGCGCACGGTCGGCATCGATACGCCGGTGCTGATGCTGAGCGCGCTCGGCGACGTCGACGAGCGCATTCGCGGCCTGCGTGCGGGCGGCGACGATTACCTGACGAAGCCGTTCGATTCCGGCGAACTGAGCGCGCGCATCGAAGTGCTGCTGCGCCGCCGGCAGGCATCGGGCGTGCCGCAGCAGACGCTGCTGAAGGTCGGCGCGCTCGAGCTCGACCTCATTTCGCGCTGCGCGCGCCGCGGCGCCGACGAGATTCCGCTGCTGCCGACCGAGTTCCGCGTGCTCGAGTTCATGATGCGCAACGCAGGACAGACGATCACGCGCACGATGCTGTTCGAGGCCGTGTGGGGCTATCACTTCGATCCCGGCACCAACCTGATCGACGTTCACATGGGACGGCTGCGCAGGAAGATCGATCCGCCCGGCGCGAACCCGATGATCCAGACGGTGCGCGGGTCGGGCTACATGCTCGCTTGACGGAGGCACGGATGGACGCGGCCCGTGCGGCGAACTTCACGCGCCGCTGGCATACGACGACGTTTCGCTGGCTGTGCGCGTACGCGGCGATCTTCTCGGTGTCGCTGCTGCTGCTCGCGGGCGTGATCAGCGTGGCCGCGACGCACGCGATGACACGCGACACCGACGAAGTGCTCGCGTGGCAACTGATCTATTTCGATTCGATTCCCGATGCCGAGCTGCCGCTCGCGATCCATCGGCGGCTCGAGCACGAGCACATGCATACGAATTTCTACGGGCTGTTCGATGCGGGCGGCCGTCGCGTGGCCGGCGACATCGCGACGCCGCCCGCGTTGCGTGCCGATCGCCACGGCCAGACGCTGAACCGCACGCTCGCGCCGCTCGACGGCCAATCGTCGCCGATCACGCGCGCGATGGCCGTGCACCGCGACAACGGGATGACGCTGGTCGTCGCGCGCGACCTGTCGCACTTCATCCAGATCCGCGACGTCGCGATTCGCGGGCTCGTGATCGGCGGCGTGATGATCCTGATCGCGGGCGTCGCGGGCGGCAGCATGCTCGGCATGCGGCAGATGCGCCGCGTCGCCGAGATCCGGCGCGTCACGCGGCAGATCGCCGAGGGCGATCTCGGCAAGCGGTTGCCGGTCGGCCGCTACGACGAGCTCGATCTGCTCGCGCATCTCGTGAACCACATGCTCGACGAAGTCGAGCGGCTGATGGGCGAGGTGCGTCATGCCTGCGACGGGATCGCGCACGACCTGCGCACGCCGCTCGCACGCGTGCATCGGATGCTGGCGCGGCTGGCCGACCAGCCGTTCTGCGCACACGAACCCGCGTCGGCGGCGCTGCTGGCGTCGGCGCGCGACGAAACCGACCGGCTGCTCGAACGTTTTCGCGCGATGCTGCGCATCTCCGAGATCGGCACGCTGAGCCGGCGCGGCGGTTTCGCCGCGGTCGACGTCGCGGCCCTGCTGCGCGACGTGTGCGAGCTTTACGAGCCGCTGGCCGAGGCGGTCGACGTGTCGTTCGAACTCGATGCGGCCGCGGTCGACGGCATTCATGGCGACCGCGCGTTGCTGTTCGAGGCGTTCAGCAATCTCGCGGACAACGCGATCAAGTTCACGCCGCCCGGCGGCCGCGTGCGCGTCGTGCTCCAGACGGCGTCGCATGGCCCGCTCGTCCGGTTCGAGGACACCGGGCCCGGCATCCCGCCCGGCGAGCGCAATGCGGTGCTCGAGCGTTTCTATCGCGGCGAGCGCACGCGTCACGTGAACGGCTCGGGGCTCGGGTTGAGCATCGTGTCGGCGGTGATGCGCGTGCACGATTTCGCGCTGCGGATCGGCGATGCGCAGCCGGCCGGTGCGGCGATCACGGTCGAATGCTGGCCGCGTTCGCTCGCGTGACGGAGGAGGCCGAGCGATGCGCATCCTGCTGATCGCGCCGCCGACGCCGGACGCGTCGCGGCTCGACAAGGCGTTTCGGGAAAGCATGCACGGCGTCGAGCGCGTCGACGAATGGCGCGACGGCTGTTTCGCGGCGACGCAGGACCGGTTCGACGCGATCGTGATCGTCGCGACCGAGGGCGCGTCCGCGCCGGCGATTCTCGACGAATTGCCGCGACTCGCCGCGTCGGCCGGCAGCGCGACGATTGCCGCGATCGTCGCCGGCACCACCTCCGCCGAGCGTGCGCGGATACTGAACGCAGGCTGCGACATCTGCCTGGCCCATCCGTGCTCGTTCGTCGAATTGCACGAGCGGCTGCGCGCGCTGTGGCGTCGCGCGGGCGTCGTCGCGATGCGGGAATCGATCCGGCTCGACACGGCGACGCGCGCCCTCGACGAGCGCGGCCGGCGGCTCGCGCTCAGCGCACGGGAATTTCGCGTGGTCGAATGCCTGCTGCGCGAAGCGGGGCGGCCGGTTGGGCGTGACGCCGTGCTCCGCTATGCGTGGGGCGATGCGGACATCGAACCCGAAACGGTCAATGCGCTCGTCGTACGATTGCGGCGCAAGCTGGCCGCGCATGCGTTTTCCGCGCGGATCGAAACGGTTGCGCGATTCGGCTTCCGGTTCGACACGGGCGCCGCGCCGCTTGACGCGGGCCGCGGCACGGGATGAAAGGCGTTTCGAGAAAGGAGGGGCCGGGCGCGGGGGCGCAGGGGCGCCGATTGTTACAAGACGTTAGCGCGGGCTTCCCGTTGCGATGCCGCGCATCAGTTCTTACAAACTTGAAATATGCGGGGCGGTCGCTTGCCGCTATAGTCCAATCACACATGACACAACCAGAAGAGGAATCCATGAAGACTTTGCGTGTTGCCTCGCTCTTGACCGGTATGACGGCCTTGCTCGTGTCGGGCGCAGCAATGGCGGGAGTCAATGTCGGGATCAACGTCGGCGTGCCGGCGCCGGTCTACGTCGCGCCCGCGCCCGTGTATGCGCCTCCGCCTCCGCCGGTCGTCTACCAGCCGGCGCCTGTCTACGCACCGGCGCCCGTGTATGGGCCGGCGCCGGCGATCGTGATCGGCTGGCACGGCGACCGCTACTGGGACGGCCGCCGCTACTGGGGCCGCGACGAGTGGTATCGCCACCATGGTCGCGGCTGGGGCGATCGCGGTCACTGGGACCACGGCCGCCACAACGGCTGGCGCTGATCCACCGGCCGCGCGTGCTCGCCGCGCGCGATAACTGCTCGTGAGGAAACCGCCCGCGTGGCGGTTTTCTTTTGGCTCGACGGGTTGAATGGGTAGAATCGCTCCACGTTACTACCCTCATTCGACCACAGGGCCTCTATGACGAAGGGTTCGCCCCGGGCCGCCGCCGCGCGCGCCCGCCTCGGCGCGCTGCGGGCCGCCGGCCGCGTGGCCGCGGTGCTGGCGCTGCACGCGGCGCCGGCCGCGCACGCGGCCTACGCCATTGCGCAGTACGGCGAGCCGAAGTATCCGCCGGGCTTCAAGCATTTCGACTACGTGAATTCCGACGCGCCGAAGGGCGGCACGCTCGTGCTCGCGAATCCGAACCGGCTGACGTCGTTCGACAAGTTCAACCCGTTCACGATGCGCGGCAACCCCGCGCCCGGCATCGACATGCTGTTCGAGAGCCTCGCGACCGGCAGCTCCGACGAACCGGCGTCCGCATACGGGCTGCTGGCCGACGACATCGACGTCGCGCCGGACCGCCGTTCGGTCACGTTCCACCTGAATCCGCGCGCGCGCTTCTCGAACGGCGATCGCGTCACGGCCGACGACGTCAAGTTTTCGTTCGACACGTTGAAGAGCAAGCAGGCCGCACCGCAGTTCGGCGCGTACTTCGCCGAAATCACGAAGGCCGTGGTGGTCGATCCCGCGACCGTGCGCTTCGAATTCCACAGCGCGAACCGCGAGTTGCCGCTGATCGCCGGCGGCGTGCCGGTGTTCTCGCGCAAGTGGGGATTGCGCGCGGACGGCTCGCGCATCCCGTTCGACCAGCTCGCGTTCGAGCAGCCGATCGGCAGCGGCCCGTACGTGATCGACCATTACGACAACGGCCGCACGATCACCTACCGGCGCAACCCCGCGTACTGGGGCGCCGACCTGCCGGTGCGGATCGGCACCAACAATTTCGAACGGATCGTCTACAAGCTGTACGGCGACGGCGTCGCGCGGCTCGAAGCGTTCAAGGCCGGCGAATACGACGTGCTCGTCGAGTACATCGCGCGCAACTGGACGCGGCGCGACGTCGGCAAGCGGTTCGACAGCGGCGAGCTCGTCAAGCGCGAATTCCGCCAGCATAACGGCGCCGGCATGCAAGGCTTCTTCATGAACCTGCGCCGACCGCTGTTCCGGGACGTGCGCGTGCGTCAGGCGCTCGACCTCGCGTTCGACTTCGAATGGCTGAACCGCCAGTTGTTCTACGGCGCCTACACGCGCCTCAACAGTTATTTCGCCGACACCGACCTGCAGGCGACCGGTACGCCGGGCGCGGGCGAGCTGAAGCTGCTGGAGCCGCTGCGTGCGCAGCTCGATCCTGCGGTGTTCGGCCCGATGGTCACGCAGCCGAGCACGAATCCGCCGGGCTCGCTGCGCGCGAATCTGCTGAAGGCGCGCGCGCTGCTCGCGCAGGCCGGCTGGACCTATCGCGATGGTGCGCTGCGCAACGCGAAGGGCGAGCCGTTCACGTTCGAGATCCTCGACGATTCGGGCGCCGCGATGGAAGGGATCGTGACGGCCTACCAGCGCAATCTCGCGAAGCTCGGCATCGACGCACGCTTTCGCACGGCGGATTTCGCGCTGCTGCAGAAGCGCCTCGACGCGTTCGACTACGACATGACGACGATCCGCCTGCCGGGCGTGCAGGTGCCGGGCTCCGAGCAGTATTCGCGTTACGCGAGCAAGTTCGCCGACGAGCCGGGTTCCGACAACGTCATCGGATTGAAATCGCCGGCCGTCGACGCGTTGCTGCACGCGCTCGGCGCCGCGCAGACGCGCGAGGAACTGCTCGATGCGACGCACGCGCTCGACCGCGTGCTGATGCACGGCTACTACGCGGTGCCGCAGTGGTACAGCACGACGCACCGGATCGCGTACCGGCACACGCTGGCCTATCCGCGGACGCTGCCGCTGTACTATTCGGCCGAGGGCTGGGTCGTGTCGACCTGGTGGGCGAAGCCCGATCACTGAGCCGCGCCGGCCCCTCATCCAACCCGCCACCGATCACGAGTCGACGCCCTATGTGGAGCTACATCCTCAAACGCCTGCTGTTGATGATCCCGACGCTCGTCGGCGTGCTGACGCTCACGTTCGCGGTGATCCAGTTCGTGCCGGGCGGCCCGGTCGAGCAGGCCGTGCAGGAGTTGCGCAAGGGCGCGACGGAGCAGGGCGCGACGCCGTTCGGGATGCGCGCGCACACCGGCGTCGACGCGCAGCAGCTCGCGCAGCTCAAGGCGCTGTACGGTTTCGACAAGCCGCCGCTCGAACGCTACTGGCTGATGCTCGAGCGCTTCGCGCGCTTCGATCTCGGCGAAAGCTACTTTCGCCACCAGAGCGTGTGGTCGCTCGTCGTGCAGAAGCTGCCCGTGTCGATCAGCATCGGGCTGTGGACGTTCTTCCTCACGTATCTGATCTCGGTGCCGCTCGGCATCGCGAAGGCCGTGCGCAACGGTTCGCCGTTCGACGTCGCGACGAGCCTCGTCGTGCTGGTCGGCTATGCGATTCCCGGTTTCGTGCTCGGCGTGCTGCTGCTCGTGCTGTTCGGCGGCGGCTCGTTCTGGCAGCTCTTTCCGCTGCGCGGCCTCACGTCGGACAACTTCGCGCAGTTGTCGCTCGTCGGCAAGGTGCTCGACTATCTGTGGCACATCGCGCTGCCGATCACCGCGTCGGTCGTCGGCAGCTTCGCGGTCGTCACGATGCTCACGAAGAACGCGTTCCTCGACCAGATCCGCCGGCAATACGTGCTGACCGCGCGCGCGAAGGGGCTCTCCGAGCGCAGCGTGCTGTGGAAGCACGTGTTCCGCAATGCGATGCTGCCGCTGATCGTCGGCTTCCCGGCCGCGTTCATCGGCGCGTTCTTCACCGGCAGCCTGCTGATCGAGACGCTGTTCTCGCTCGACGGGCTCGGGCTGCTGTCGTACGAATCGGTCGTGCGGCGCGACTACCCGGTCGTGCTCGGCACGCTGTACCTGTTCACGCTGATCGGGCTCGCGACCAAGCTGATTTCCGATCTTTGCTATGTGTGGGTCGATCCGCGCATTCAATTCGACAACCTGGAGCGCTGACATGAAACGAGCCATTCGCATGCCCGGCGCCAGCGGGCGAGGCGCGCGATGAACCGGGCCGTCGCATCCCCCCGCATCGACGCGGCGCGCGCGCGCGTGTCGCCGTCGCCGGCCCGCCGCGTGTGGCAGCGCTTCAGGCGGCAGCGCCTCGGTTACTGGAGCTTCGTGATCTTCGTCGTCGTCTTCGCCGCGAGCCTCGCGGCGCCGCTGTGGTCGAACGACAAGCCGCTCGTCGTGCGCTACGACGGCCAGACCTATTTCCCGATGTTCCATGCGTACCCGGAGACGACCTTCGGCGGCGATTTCCCGACGTCGGCCGACTATCTCGATCCGTATGTGCGCAAGCGGCTCGAGGCGCCCGGCAACTTCGTCGTCTATCCGCCGAACCGCTATTACTACGACACGCTGAACTACTTCTCGAACGTGCCGAACCCGGCGCCGCCGTCGCGCGAGAACTGGCTCGGCACCGACGCGCAGGGCCGCGACCTGCTCGCGCGGCTCGTGTACGGGTTCCGCATCTCGGTCGAGTTCGGGCTGATCCTGACCGTGATCGGCACGCTGCTCGGGATCGCCGCAGGCGCGGTGCAAGGCTTTTTCGGCGGGCGCATCGACATCGTCGGGCAGCGACTGATCGAGATCTGGAGTTCGCTGCCCGAGCTGTACCTGCTGATCATCTTCGCGTCGATCTTCGAGCCGAGCTTCCTGCTGCTGATCGTGCTGCTGTCGCTGTTCGGGTGGATCGGGCTCGCCGACTACGTGCGTGCCGAGTTCCTGCGCAACCGCACGCAGGATTACGTGCGCGCGGCCCGCGCGATGGGGCTGACGAACTGGCAGATCATCTGGCGCCACGTGCTGCCGAACAGCCTCACGCCGGTGATCACGTTCCTGCCGTTCCGGATGAGCGGCTCGATCCTCGCGCTCACCAGCCTCGATTTCCTCGGGCTCGGCGTGCCGCCGCCGACGCCGAGTCTCGGCGAGCTGCTCGCGCAGGGCAAGGGCAACCTCGACGCGTGGTGGATCTCGCTGTCGACGTTCGGCGTGCTGGTCGCGACGCTGCTGCTGCTGACCTTCATGGGCGATGCGTTGCGCAACGCGCTCGACACGCGGATCGCCGATTCGGTGCGCGCGGCCGGAGGCCAGCGATGAGCGACGCCATCGTATCGAAGGCGGACGAGCCGCTGCTGTCGCTCGAGCATCTGCACGTGCGTTTCGGCGACACGGTCGCGGTGGACGACGTGACGCTCGCGATCGGGCGCGGCGAGCGGGTCGCGCTCGTCGGCGAGTCGGGGTCGGGCAAGAGCGTGACCGCGCTGTCGATCCTGCGGTTGCTGCGCGACGCCGAAGTAAGCGGCGCGATCCGCTTCGCGGGCCAGGATCTGGCGGCCAAGAGCGAGCGCGAGATGCGCGGGCTGCGCGGCTCGGACATCGCGATGATCTTCCAGGAGCCGATGACGGCGCTCAACCCGCTGTATACGATCGGCGTGCAGATCGGCGAGACGATCGTGCTGCACGACGGCGTGTCGGCCGTCGAGGCGCGCAAGCGGGCGATCGCGTTGCTCGCGCGCACCGGCATCGCGGAGCCCGAGAAACGCGTCGACAGCTACCCGCACCAGTTGTCGGGCGGCCAGCGGCAGCGCGCGATGATCGCGATGGCGCTCGCGTGCCGGCCGCGCCTGCTGCTCGCCGACGAGCCGACCACCGCGCTCGACGTGACGATCCGCGCGCAGATCGTCGACCTGCTGCTGGCGCTGCAGCGCGAGGAGGCGGAAAAGCGCGGGATGGCGATCCTGCTGATCACGCACGACCTGAATCTCGTGCGGCACTTCGCGCAGCGCGTCGCGGTGATGGAGCATGGCCGGCTCGTCGAGAGCGGGCCGGTCGAGCGGATCTTCGCGGCGCCCGAGCATCCGTATACGCAGCGGCTGCTGAACAGCCGGCCGCAGCGCGCGGTCACGCCGGTGATGCCGATCGCGCCGGTCGTGCTCGACGCGCGCCACGTCAGCGTGCAGTTCGCGCGCAAGCGGCCGGGCTTCGCGGGCTGGTTCGGCACGGTGCCGGTGACGGCCGTGGCCGACGTGTCGGTGTCGGTGCGGCAGGGCGAAACGCTCGGCATCGTCGGCGAATCGGGATCGGGGAAATCCACGCTCGCGATGGCGCTGCTCGGGCTGCAGAAGACGGCCGGCGGCGAGATCGAATTCCAGGGACGTGCGCTGTCGACCTATCGCGGCCGCGAACAGGCCGCGTTGCGCTCGAACATGCAGGTGGTCTTTCAGGATCCGTTCAGCTCGCTTTCGCCGCGTCACACGATCGAGCGGATCGTGGGCGAGGGGCTCGAGCTGCATCGCCCGGACATGACGCCCGACGCGCGCCGCGCGAAGTCGCTCGCGGTGCTGCGCGAAGTCGGCCTCGACCGCACGGTGCTGCACCGTTATCCGCACGAATTCTCGGGCGGCCAGCGCCAGCGGATCGCGATCGCGCGGGCGCTGGTGCTGGAGCCCCGCATCCTGATCCTCGACGAGCCGACGTCCGCGCTCGACGTGTCGATCCAGCAGCAGGTGCTGAAGCTGCTTGCGAATTTGCAACAGAAATACAACCTGGGCTACGTGTTCATCAGCCACGACCTGGAGGTGATCGGCGCGATGGCGCACCGCGTCGCGGTGATGCAGGACGGCGCCGTCGTCGAGTCGGGGGAGGTCGCCGACATCTTCGGCAGACCGTCACATCCTTACACACAAAAGCTGTTGAAAGCCGTCTGGAAAGCGTGATAGGGGTCCAATGGTCTGACCATCTCGATTGTATTTATTAATTTGTTTTGACAAACGATTACGCGCTGGCTAGTATCGACCGAAATTTTCCGCCAATCAGCTGATTTTTAAGCACATTCCATCGACCAATGCAGCATCGATCCCTGACCCAGGCATGCGCGCGCACCATCGCCGGGCTGTTCATCGGCGCCCTGTTCGCAGCAGCACCCGGCGCGTTCGCCGACGAAGTCAGCAGTTTTAACCAGAATGTCACCAATTCGACTCAGTTCGGGTCGGGTTCCTCCCTCCAGCAGACCAGCGCGCAGCCGTCGAGCGGCGGCGCGAAGTCGTTCCTTGCCGGCATGGCGGGCAAGGCAGGCGACGTGGTCGTCGGCGCGCTGAACATGATCGGCGTGCGGTATCGCTGGGGCGGCAACTCGCCGGATTCGGGCCTCGACTGCAGCGGCTTCGTGCGCTACGTGTTCCAGGACACGCTCGGCATGTCGCTGCCGCGTCGCGCGGAAGAGATGAGCCGCGTCGGCGAGAAAGTGAGCATGAGCAACCTGAAGCCGGGCGATCTCGTGTTCTTCAACACGATGCGCCGCACGTTCTCGCACGTCGGCATCTACATCGGCGACAACAAGTTCGTGCATTCGCCGTCGACGGGCAGCACCGTCCGCGTCGACGATCTCGACAGCGGCTACTGGGAAAAGCGTTTCACCGGCGCGCGCCGGATCGAATCGGAATTCCCGCCGATGAAGCCGGAAGACCTGCGCCGCGTGCGCGCGACGATCGGCGACGATTCGGCGAACGGCAACAACTGACGTTTGCCGGTCGATCAGGCCGGACGATAAAAAACCCTGTCACCGAAAGGCGGCAGGGTTTTTTGCTTTTGGAGCGGCGCCAAAGGCGAGGCGGAAGTCGTTCCGTCGGCCGCCGGGCGGCGGCCCGTGGCGCGGCCTCCCGCCCGTCGCGGCTTACGCGGCGGCCGTCACGCCGCGCGCCGCCGCGAGCTTGCGCTGCAGTTCCGGCATGATGCGCGCGACCGCTTCCTCGCCCGCGAGGATCGCCGCGTTGCGCTGGTTGAAGTCGCTGCCGCCCATCGCCGCGAGGTTCGGGCGAATCACGACGTCCGCGTACTTGGCGAGCTCGTAGGTCTTGATCGTCTGGCCCATGATCGTGAAGGTCTGCAGCAGCATCTCGATCGGGTTGTTGGTCGCCGCGCCGTCCGGCCTGGCCGAGATGTCGACCGCGATCACGAAGCTCGCGCCCATCTTGCGCGCAAACGACGCCGGCACCGGGCTCACCAGGCCGCCGTCCACATATTCGCGCGTGCCGATCTTCACCGGCTCGAACACCGACGGCACGCTGCACGACGCGCGCACCGCGAGCCCCGTGTTGCCTTGCTGGAACAGGATCGGCTGGCCGCTTTGCAGGTCCGTCGCGACGATGCCGAGCGGCTTCGCCATCTTCTCGATCGGCCGGTTGTTGAGCGTCTTGTTCAGGAAGTTCTGCAGCGCGACGCCTTGCAGCAGGCCGCGCGAGCGGAACGGCAGCGCCCAGTCGCTGATCGCCGCCTCGTCCATGTCGAGGGCGATCCTGTTGATCTGCAGCGCGTTCATGCCCGACGCGTAGAGCGCGCCAACCACCGAGCCTGCGCTCGTCCCGGCGACGATCTCGATCGGAATGCCGCGCGCCTCGAGCGCCTTCAGCACGCCGATGTGCGAGAAGCCGCGCGCGGCGCCGCCGCCGAGCGCGACGCCGATCTTGACGGGCTTCTCCTGCGGCAGGGCCGTGCCGGGACGGGACTTGTCGCCGAAGGAGGTGCAGGCGGCGAGGCTGGCGGACGCGCACGCGATCGTGAAGTGGCGGCGCGACAGGCGAGGGGACGACATCGATGGTTCTCCGGCGGCTTGGCGGCGGGTCACACGGCCCGCGCGGCTGCGATGGTTTCCGAGGGCGCGCGGTGGGTTCCGCGCGGCCGGCGCCGCACCGGCTGGCGGCCGCGGCGCGCACATCATAAAGCAAGCGGTGCGCTTGGCGCGATGTCCGGCGCGAGTATAATTCCGGCTTCTTTCCCGTTCCGGGCGTCGCCGGCTCCGTTGCTGTCCGGGCTGCCGTCGTCCCGCGTCGAATCATTCATGCGCCCCAGGCGTTCGAGTTACCGTCTATGACCCGTCCTGTCCGTACCCGCTTCGCGCCGAGTCCCACCGGCTTCATCCACCTCGGCAACATCCGCTCCGCACTGTATCCGTGGGCGTTCGCCCGCAAGATGAAAGGCACGTTCGTGCTGCGCATCGAGGATACCGACGTCGAGCGCTCGTCGCAGGAAGCGGTCGATGCGATCCTCGAAGGGATGCAATGGCTCGGGCTGGATTTCGACGAAGGCCCGATCTACCAGATGCAGCGGATGGACCGCTATCGCGAAGTGCTCGCGCAGATGCTCGAGAAGGGCCTCGCATACCCGTGCTACATGTCGGCCGAGGAACTCGACGCGTTGCGCGAACGCCAGCGCGAAGCCGGCCTGAAGCCGCGCTACGACGGCACGTGGCGCCCGGAGCCCGGCAAGGTGCTGCCGGAGCCGCCGGCCGGCGTGAAGCCGGTGCTGCGTTTCCGCAATCCGCTGACGGGCACGGTCGTGTGGGACGACGCGGTGAAGGGGCGTGTCGAGATCTCGAACGAGGAGCTCGACGACCTCGTGATCGCGCGCCCGGACGGCACGCCGATCTACAACTTCTGCGTGGTGGTGGACGACATGGACATGGGCATCACGCACGTGATCCGCGGCGACGACCACGTGAACAACACGCCGCGCCAGATCAACATCCTGAACGCACTCGGCGGCGAGCCGCCCGTCTATGCGCACCTGCCGACCGTGCTGAACGAGCAGGGCGAGAAGATGAGCAAGCGGCATGGCGCGATGAGCGTGATGGCGTACCGCGACGCGGGCTTCCTGCCGGAGGCCGTCGTCAATTATCTCGCGCGCCTCGGCTGGTCGCACGGCGACGCCGAGATCTTCTCGCGCGAGCAGTTCGTCGAATGGTTCGACCTCGAGCATCTCGGCAAGTCGCCGGCGCAGTACGACCACAGCAAGCTGAGCTGGCTGAACGCGCATTACATCAAGGAAGCCGACAACGCGCGCCTCGCGGCGCTCGCGAAACCGTTCCTCGATGCGCTCGGCATCGACGACGCGGCGATCGCGACGGGCCCCGCGCTCGACGCGGTGGTCGGCCTGATGAAGGATCGTGCGACGACGGTCAAGGAGATCGCGGAAGGCGCAGCGATGTTCTACCGTGTGCCGGCGCCCGACGCCGATGCGCTCGCGCAGCACGTGACCGATGCGGTGCGGCCGGCGCTGGCCGATCTCGTCGCCGCGCTGAAGGCGGCCGACTGGACGAAGGAGGCGGTGTCCGCGGCGTTGAAGGCGACGCTCGCCACGCACAAGCTGAAGATGCCGCAGCTCGCGATGCCGGTGCGTCTGCTGGTGGCGGGCACGACGCACACGCCGTCGATCGATGCGGTGCTCGTGCTGTTCGGTCGCGACGTCGTGGTATCGCGTATCGAGGCCGCGCTGGCCTGACGTATGGGCGAGAGCGAAGCCGCCGCGCATGAGCGCGCGGCGGCTTCGCAAAAAATTTCGCGCGAATCGTAAAAAGGGTATTTACAAGTTCGAAATCGGTCCATATAATCTCATTTCTGTTCTGCAAGGGGGTATAGCTCAGCTGGGAGAGCGCTTGCATGGCATGCAAGAGGTCAGCGGTTCGATCCCGCTTACCTCCACCAACAGAACAAGCTGGATTGATTTGCGAAGCAGCGGTAGTAATAAATGCTTCACAAAATGATTCAAAGCAGTTAGAATTTCGGCCTTCGCTGTTGACTGAAAGTAAATAGCGAAAGTCAGACAAATCTGAAAAGATTTTGTCCCCTTCGTCTAGAGGCCTAGGACATCACCCTTTCACGGTGAGTACAGGGGTTCGAATCCCCTAGGGGACGCCAAATTCAGCGGCGTTTCGTAGAAGTGTCGCAAGGCTTGCAGGAACGTAACCGACGTCCTGCAGGTTGGGTAAGAAAGCTGGAGCGGTAGTTCAGTCGGTTAGAATACCGGCCTGTCACGCCGGGGGTCGCGGGTTCGAGTCCCGTCCGCTCCGCCAGAACGAAGCCCGTTCAAGACGTTTTTGAGCGGGCTTTTGTATTAAAGATGTAAGCAGTGTGTTGTCCCCTTCGTCTAGAGGCCTAGGACATCACCCTTTCACGGTGAGTACAGGGGTTCGAATCCCCTAGGGGACGCCAGATTCAGCGGCGTTTCGTAGAAGTGTCACAACGCGTGCGGGAACGTGACGAGATCCTGTAGGCGGTGGTGCAGAAAGCTGGAGCGGTAGTTCAGTTGGTTAGAATACCGGCCTGTCACGCCGGGGGTCGCGGGTTCGAGCCCCGTCCGCTCCGCCAGAACGAAGCCCGTTCAAAAAACGTTTTTGAACGGGCTTTCTCGTTAAGGATGTAAGCAGTACGTTGTCCCCTTCGTCTAGAGGCCTAGGACATCACCCTTTCACGGTGAGTACAGGGGTTCGAATCCCCTAGGGGACGCCAGATTTCGGCGTCGTTCGAACAAACGACGCGCCGGCAGGAAGTAACCGACGCCTGCCAGGCAAGCAGCAAGACTGGAGCGGTAGTTCAGTCGGTTAGAATACCGGCCTGTCACGCCGGGGGTCGCGGGTTCGAGTCCCGTCCGCTCCGCCAGAAAATGAAGAAGCCCGCCGCGTGCGGGCTTTTTCATTTGCGTCGTTGGTGACGCCTTCCGCTTACGCCTATCCCGCGTGCCGCATCGCGCGCCGCGCCCCTACGAGAAATTCGCGATTGCATCCGCACGCGACTGCGCTATCGTGGCGGGATGCGTTTCCGACTCCTGCGCGATGCTCGATCCGACCGACCTGCGACTCCTGTATCAGCTCCGCCCCGCGGAGCCCGCCGATTTTCCGTATGCCGAAGCGCTCACGCACGGCAACATGGGCGGCTACTACAAGCGCCACGGGCTCGTGTGGCGCAGCGACCTGTTCTATGCGAGCTGGCGCGAATCGGAGAACTTCATCCTCGAAGCCGACGGCGAGCGCATCGGCGTGCTGCGCGTGACCGAGGAGGGCGATTCGCTGCATATCCGCGACGTGCAGATCGCGGCTGGCCATCGCGGGCAAGGCGCCGGCACCTACATGCTCGAGATGTCGCATCGGTGGGCGCGTGCGCGCGGGCTGCATGAACTGCAGTTGCGCGTGTTCGTCGACAATCCTGCCGCGCATCTGTACCTGCGCATGGGCTACCGGGTTACCGGGCCGCGGCTTGCGCAACTCGGCTCGATCCGTCATATGGTGCGGCCGGTCTGACGGTCCGGCGCGCCGGACCGCGCGATCAGCGGGCCGCGTCGATTGCGCCGCCGTCGTCCGGTGTTTCGTTTTCCGCGACGTCGCCTTCCGGGCCTCGATGCTCGTAGCCGCGCAGCATGAACGCGCGCGGGCTTTCGCCGAATGCGCGGCGGAACATGGCCGAGAACGCGCTCTGGCTCTGATAGCCGAGTTCGCGCGCGATGTGCGACAACGGGCGCCCCTGGTTCAGCAGCGGGATCGCCCGCGCGAGCAGCGCCTGCTGGCGCCACTGCGAAAAGCTCACGCCCAGTTCCTGCTTGAAGAGCCGGGAGATCGTGCGCGTGCTCGCGCCGACCTCGCTCGCCCAGTGTTCGAGCGACTCCGCATGCGCGGGCTGCGCGAGTACCGATTCGCACAGCAGGCGCAGCCGTTTTTCGTCCGGCATCGGCACCGCGAGCGGCAACGGTTCGGCATGACTCAGCTCGTCGAGCACGAGCCCGCACAGCAGGCGCTCGCGCGCGGCGCTCAGGTCGCGCGCGTCGAGTGCGACGATCAGCTCGCGCAGCAGTCCCGTCACCTCGACGACGCGGCATGCGTCGAGCCCGTCCGGCACGATCGACTCGTCGATATACAGCGTGCGCAAATAGGCCTCTTCGACGATCACGACTTCGTGCGTCACGTGCGGCGGCACCCAGATCGCGCGGGACGGCGGCACCATCCAGGTCGTGCCGGTCGTCGCCACGCGCAGCACGCCGCGCGACGCATACGCGAGCTGCGCCCACGCATGCGTGTGCAGCGGAATGCGGCGGCCGGCATCGACCTGCCGCGCGCGCACGCGCATCGGATGGACGGCGGTCGGCGCGAATTCCGGCGGAATGTCGATGACGTCGTACGGGTTCGATACGTCGGCTGAGGCGGGCGGATTCATGAACGGTTCGGGCGGCGCGGCGGCGATGCCGTTATTTTAGAAGGCGCAGCGCTTGCGCATGCGGCGGTTTTTTGGGCCATCATGCCGGGTTCAAATGAACTTTGTGTGGGCGCCGGCGAATCCGCAGCGGCTCCCCGAAGCCGGTCGTCCGAACCCGGTCGCCCCGCGGCCGGTCGGGTCGACGGTTCGAACCATCGGACCGATATCGGGGTCTACCGATGCGTGCGCCACGTCGCGCCCATCGCGCGCCGATCGCACGCAAACACGGCAACACACGAATCGAAGAGGAGAACCACGATGCGCCACGTATTCGTCTATGGCACCTTGAGAGCCGGACAGGCCAACGACATCGCCCATGCGGCCGCCCGCCACGGCATCGCCGCGCCGACACTGCTGGGCGCGGCCGCGCTACCGGGCGAACTGGTCGATTTCGGCATGTATCCGGGCATGATCGCCGGGACGGCCGGCAAGTCGCTGGTGTGGGGCGACGTCTATGCGGTCGACGAGCAGCTCGTCCCGGTGCTCGACGAGATCGAGCGCGTCTATCCGGGCGTCGACTCACTGTTCAAGCCGGAGGAGGTAACGGTCGAGCTCGGCGGCCGGCAGTACGCGTGCCTGTATTATCCGGTCGCCGCGGATGCGGCAGCCGGGCGTCCGCGCATCGCGTCGGGCGATTGGGTCCAGCACCGGCGCGAGCAGGAAGCCGCCTGAGCGCGCCCGCGAGCGGCGGCCGGATTCGCCGCAAAAGGAAAAGCGCCCGCTGGGCGCTTTTTTCATGCCGTCATCGCATGCAACCGGCGGCACGGCGAGGCGCCGCCCGGCGATCGCGGCGGGCGGCGTCGTCAGATTTCCTCGTACAGCGGCAGCGTCAGGAATTCGGTGAAGCCTTCCGACGTGGACATCTGCTCGAAGATCGCCGCGGCGCGTTCGTACGGCTGCGTGTTGCCGCCGACCGAGCGCTTCACGTTGTCGAGCTCCATCTTCGCGAATTCGCGCACGAGGTCGGCCGTGACCTTGCGGCCGTCGTCGAGCACGCCCTTCGGCGAGCGGATCCATTGCCACACCTGCGAGCGGGAAATCTCGGCCGTCGCCGCGTCTTCCATCAGGTTGTGGATCGGCACGCAGCCGTTGCCGTCGAGCCACGCGCCGAGGTAGTGAATCCCCACGTTGATGTTGTTGCGCAGGCCGGCTTCGGTGATTGGCGCTTCCGGCTGGAAGTCGAGCAGGTTCCTGCCTTCGACCTGCACGTCGTCGCGCTGCTTCGCGATCTGGTTCGGCTGGTCGCCCAGCACCTTGACGAACTCCTCCATCGCGATCGGCACGAGGCCCGGGTGCGCGACCCAGCCGCCGTCGTAGCCGTCGGTCGCGTCGCGCTGCTTGTCCGAGCGCACGCCGCCCATCGCCTTGTCGTTCGCTTCCGGATCGTTCTTGATCGGAATCAGCGCGCTCATCCCGCCGATCGCCGGCGCGTTGCGCTTGTGGCACGTCTTCAGCAGCAGCAGCGCGTACGCGCGCATGAACGGCACGGTCATCGTGATCTTCGAACGGTCGGCCAGGCAGAAGTCGCGGTCGTTCTTGAACTTCTTGATCGCCGAGAAGATGTAGTCCCAACGGCCGGCGTTCAGGCCCGAGCTGTGTTCGCGCAGTTCGTACAGGATCTCGTCCATCTCGAACGCGGCGAGAATCGTCTCGATCAGCACCGTCGCGCGGATCGTGCCGCGCGGCACGCCGACCGCTTCCTGCGCGGCGACGAAGATGTCGTTCCACAGGCGCGCCTCGAGATGGCTTTCCATCTTCGGCAGGTAGAAGTACGGGCCCGAGCCGCGCGCGATCAGTTCCTTCGCGTTGTGGAACAGGAACAGCGCGAAATCGAAGATGCCGCCGGACACGCGCTGGCCGTCGACCGTCACGTGCTTCTCGTCGAGATGCCAGCCGCGCGGACGCACGATCAGCGTCGCGACCTTGTCGTTCAGCTTGTACGACTTGCCGTTCTGCTCGAGCGAGATCGTGCGGCGCACTGCGTCCTTCAGGTTGATCTGGCCGTCGATCTGGTTCGTCCAGCTCGGCGCGTTCGAATCCTCGAAGTCCGTCATGTACGAATCGGCGCCCGAGTTCAGCGCGTTGATGATCATCTTGCGCTCGACCGGGCCCGTGATCTCGACGCGGCGGCATTGCAGGTCGGCCGGCAGCGGCGCGACCTTCCAGTCGCCGTCGCGGATCGCCTGCGTCTCGGCGAGGAAATCGGGGCGCTCGCCCGCGTCGAGGCGTTTCGTGCGCTCGGCGCGCGCCTGCAGCAGCGTCTGGCGACGCGCTTCGAACGTGCGATGCAGCGACGCGACGAGCGCCAGCGCGTCGGGCGTCAGGATCGCTTCGTAACCCGGCTTGATTTCGCCGGTGATCGTCATGCCTTGCGGCAGCGTGATCGGGGTGCTCATGAGTCTCATCTCCTTGGTCGGTCAGTTGCGGTTTCGGTGAAAGGGGAAGGCGGCAGCTGCGAACGTCACGCACCCGGGCCGGGGCGCGTGCGGGTTGCGGGTCTGCCGGACGGAGCCGGGGCGGGGGTGGCGAGGAAGGCGAGCAGGTCGGCCATGCCGGTGCCCGTGCCGTCGGGCGGCGCGCCGAGTTCCTCGGCAGGTGCGCCCGTGCGGTTGAGCCAGAACGTCGTGTAGCCGAACCAGGTGGCGCCGGCGACGTCCCATGCGTTCGACGACACGAACACGATGTCGCGCGGATTCGCCCCGAACGCGGCGGTGCCGAGCGCATAGGCGGCCGGGCTCGGCTTGTACGCGCGCACGGCGTCGGCCGACAGCACGCGATCGAACAGGCCGGTCATGCCCGCGCTCTTGATCGCGATGTCGAGCATCTGCGGGGTGCCGTTCGACAGGATCGCGAGCGGCGGGCGCGGGTCGAGCGCGCGCAGCTTGCGCAGCGCGGGCACCGTGTCGGGATAGGTGGACAGGCATGCGTATTCGTCCATCAGCCGCTTCTCGGCCGCGCTGTTCAGCGCTAGGCCGAGCCGGCGCGCGGCGAACCGCAGCGCATCGAGCGTGATGTCCCGGAACGGGCGGTAGTGCGCGCCGGCCGGGTCGGCGAGCGTGCGCAGCTGCGAGTATTCGATCTGCTTGCGTCGCCACAGCTGCGACAACCGTTCCCCGTGTCCGGGAAACATCTGCTCGGCCGCGGCCAGCACGGCGCGCACGTCGAACAACGTGCCGAATGCGTCGAAGAGAATGGCGTCGGGAGAGGAGAGTGTCGTTGTGGCCGACATAGCCTTGCGCTCCAGTTTCAGAGGTCGGGTCGATTCTATTCGTGATCGAAGGTGCTAAAAAAGACGCTAAACATCACTTGATCTTTTACTTTCCTATACCTAATCTGAGCGGCTCAAGCTATTTGAAGGGCGGCGATGTCGTCCTCTCGAGTGATTCATGGACCGGTTCAAACAGATCGAAACGTTCGCCGCAGTCGCGGCCAAGGGCAGCCTGTCGGCGGCCGCGCACGCGGAAGGCGTCGCGCCGGCGATCATCGGCCGCCGTCTCGATGCGCTCGAGGAGCGGCTCGGCGTGAAGCTCCTGGTGCGCACGACGCGCAAGCTCACGCTGACGTTCGAGGGGTCGGCGTTCCTCGAGGATTGCCAGCGCATCATCAACGACATGCAGAATGCGGAAGCGAGCGTGTCCGCCGGCGGCGTCAAGGCGAGCGGCCATCTGCGGATATCCGCGCCGGCCGGCTTCGGCCGGCGGCACGTCGCGCCGCTCGTGCCCGAATTCAGCGGCGCGCATCCGGACGTGTCGGTCACGCTCGACCTGTCCGACCGGATGGTCGACCTCGTCAACGAAGGGTTCGATTGCGCGGTGCGGCTCGGCGAGCTGCCCGACTCGTCGCTCGTGTCGCTGAAGCTCGGCGAGAACCGCCGCGTGTGCGTCGCGTCGCCCGCGTATCTCGCGCGGCGCGGCACGCCGGCCACGCTCGCGGAACTGGCGCGGCACAACTGCCTCGCGCTCGCGGCGAACGCGAACCAGCAGCGCGGCTGGGCGTTCCAGGAGGACGACAAGGTCGTGTCGATCCGCGTGAACGGCACGATGGAATGCTCGGACGGCGCGGTGCTGCACGAGTGGTGCCTCGCCGGCCACGGGCTCGCGTGGCGCTCGTGGTGGGAAGTCGGCGAGGACATCGCGGCCGGCCGGCTCGTCAGCGTGCTCGACGCGTTCGCCGCGCCGCCGATCGGCATTCACGCGGTGTTTCCGCAGCGCCGGCATCTGCCGCTGCGCGTGCGGCTGTTTCTCGATTACCTGAAGCACACGTACGAGCGGCCCGGCTATTGGGGCGAGTAGGCGCCGCGCGCCCGCGTGTTTCCGATATGAGGGCGAACCCGCTGGCGGTGCGGCTTGCGCGGTTTCGCACACTACAATCGTAAGAGGCATGCGCGCGGTGTCGCGGCCGGCTCGGCCGGAGCCGGGGCGCGCGGCGTGCGACTGACGAAGGAGGGCGCGATGTTCCGGCACATCCTCGTTCCAACCGACGGTTCCGAACTGTCGCAAAAGGCGATCGACGGCGCGATCGACCTGGCTCGCGCGGTCGGCGCGCGCGTGACGGCCTACGCGTGCCTGCCGCAATATCCGTACTCGCCGTTTTCCGAAGTGATCATCGAGCCGCCCGCCGATTTCCGCGCGCGCAGCGAGCGCGAAGCGCGTGCGCATCTCGACGAGGTGGAAGCGGCGGCGAAGGCGGCCGGCGTGGCGTGCGACACGTGGACGAGCGTGCATCCGTCGCCGTATCTCGGCATCATCGAGGCGGCCGAACGCGGCGGGTGCGACGTGATCTTCATGGCGTCCCACGGACGCCGCGGGCTCGGCAGCCTGCTGATCGGCAGCGAGACGCAGCGCGTGCTGACCCATACGAAAATTCCGGTGATCGTCTATCGGTAGTGCAGCGCCGGCCGTGGCGGGGCGGGCTGCGCGTCGGAAAAAGGGCGCGCCGGACCAAGCCGGCGCGCAGCGTTGCTGGCGGCCCGCAGGCCGCGCGGCGGGTCGCGCGATCGGATTCGCGTGCCTGCCGTCTCCTCCCTGATTGTCGTTCCGGTGGCCGATGCCGCGGCGTCGCGAGACGCGGCGGCCATCGGCGTCACGCCTTGCCGTGTTACGCGACCTTCTTGCCGTCGAAGAACTGTTCGTCCTCGGTCGAGCCGTGCAGCGCGGTCGTCGATGCTTCGCGTTCGACCGTCTGCGTCACCGCGTCGAAGTAGCCGGTGCCGACCTCGCGCTGGTGCTTGACGGCCGTGAAGCCCTTGTCGGCCGCCGCGAACTCGGCTTGCTGCAGTTCGACGAACGCGCTCATCTGCGTGCGGGCGTAACCGTGCGCGAGGTTGAACATCGAGTAGTTCAGCGCATGGAAGCCGGCCAGCGTGATGAACTGGAACTTGTAGCCCATCGCGCCGAGTTCCTTCTGGAACTTCGCGATCGTCGCGTCGTCGAGGTTCTTCTTCCAGTTGAATGACGGCGAGCAGTTGTACGACAGCAGCTTGCCCGGGAACTGCTTGTGGATCGCTTCCGCGAACTTCTTCGCGTACTCGAGATCGGGCTTGCCCGTTTCGCACCAGATCAGGTCCGCGTACGGTGCGTACGCGAGGCCGCGCGAGATCGCCTGCTCGAGGCCCGGCTTCGTGCGGAAGAAGCCTTCCACCGTGCGCTCGCCCGTGAGGAACGGCTTGTCGTTGTCGTCGACGTCGGACGTGATCAGGTCGGCCGCTTCCGCGTCGGTGCGCGCGACCAGCACGGTCGGCGTGCCCATCACGTCGGCCGCGAGACGCGCGGCCGACAGCTTCGCGACCGCTTCGCGCGTCGGCACGAGCACCTTGCCGCCCATGTGGCCGCACTTCTTCACCGATGCGAGCTGATCTTCGAAGTGAACGCCCGACGCGCCGGCCTCGATCATCGCCTTCATCAGCTCGAACGCGTTGAGCACGCCGCCGAAGCCGGCTTCCGCATCGGCGACGATCGGGGCGAAGAAATCGACGTAGCCTTCGTCGCCCGGGTTCTTGCCTTCCGACCACTGGATCTGGTCGGCGCGCGTGAGCGTGTTGTTGATGCGCTTGACGACGAGCGGCACCGAGTTCGCCGGGTACAGCGACTGGTCAGGGTACATTTCGCCCGCGACGTTCGCATCGCCGGCCACTTGCCAGCCGGACAGGTAGATGGCCTTCAGGCCGGCCTTCACCTGCTGCATCGCCTGGTTGCCGGTCAGCGCGCCGAGCGCATTGACGAACGGCTCGTTGTTGATGAGGCCCCACAGTTTTTCCGCGCCGCGCTTGGCCAGCGTGTGCTCGATCGGGATGGAGCCGCGCAGGCGGACCACGTCCTCAGCCAAGTAGCTGCGCTTGATGCCCTTCCAGCGCGGATCGGTTTCCCATTGCTGCTGCAGTTCCTGTGCTTGTTGCTGACGCGACATGATGAGCTCCTTGATGCGATGTATGCGTGACGGCCGAATCCGGCGGTGACGATGCGGTTCGCGAGGCGGGGAAGCGATGCGTTCCGGTTCGCGAAGTCTTGTATAAGAGTCTAGGCAAATCGGCGGGAGCGAAACAGGGGCTGGCTCGGGAAGTGTGGAATTTTTTAATTGTTGTTAATCAATGGGTTGCCTGCGCAATTTCGAGATAAGAAATGCGCTTTCCCATCCCGCAATCGCGCGGGTTGTGCCGTGCAGCATGATTTTTTACGACGCAAAAAAATTTCCCGCATCGTGAAATTGGCGGCGAGGCGAAAAAAAACCGGCGCGGATGCGCCGGTTTGCTGAATGGGCGAGGTGCCCATCCGCAGGGCGGCCGCAAGACCGCCCGTGCGTGCTTACGATGCCGAATTGCTACGGCGCGGGCCGCCGCTGCGTTGGCCGTCGCGACGCGGGCCGCCATCGCGGCTGCCGCCCGGCTTGCCGCTCCAGCCGCCGCCATTGCCGCCGCCGTAGCTGCGACCGTTGCCGCTGCCGCCGCCGTTGCCGCCATAACCGCCGCCCGGCTTGCCGCCGAAACGACGACCGCCGTTACCGCCGCCCGGACGGCCGCGGCCGCCGGTGCCGCCGTTACGCGGGGGCGCCTTGCGGGGCTCGAAACCTTCGATCACGTTGACCGGCAGCGGCGCGCGCACGAAGCGCTCGATGCGCTTGAGCGCGCCTTGCTCGGCGTGGTGCACGAGGCTCACCGCGGTGCCCGAACGGCCCGCGCGGCCGGTACGGCCGATACGGTGCACGTAGTCTTCCGCGAACTTCGGCAGGTCGTAGTTGAACACGTGCGTGATGCCCGGGATGTCGATGCCGCGTGCCGCGACGTCGGTCGCCACCAGCACGCGCACGCGGCGCTCGCGCAGCGCACGGATCGTGCGGTTGCGCGCGCCCTGCGGCAGGTCGCCGTGCAGCGCGGCCGATTCGAAGCCTGCGTCGGCGAGACGGCCGGCGAGCTGGTCGGCGTCGATCTTGGTCGCCGTGAAGATGATCGCCTGGTCGAGCGCGTCGTCGCGCAGCAGGTGATCGAGCAGGCGATCCTTGTGATCGCGGTCGTCGACGTAGTGAACCGTCTGCGCGATGTTCGCGCGCGACTCGAGGCGCTGCTGGATCTCGATGCGTTCCGGATCCTTCAGCAGGCGGCTCGTCAGCGAACCGATCTTGCCGTCGAGCGTGGCCGAGAACAGCATCGTCTGGCGCGATTCCGGCGTGGCGGCGACGATCGTTTCGATGTCGTCGATGAAGCCCATGTCGAGCATGCGGTCGGCTTCGTCGAGCACGAGCATCTTCAGTTCGGACAGGTCGATGCGGCCGCGCTCGAGGTGGTCGAGCAGGCGGCCCGGCGTGGCGACCAGGATTTCCGGGTTCTTCGCGAGCAGCATCAGCTGCTGGCCGTAGGCGACGCCGCCGAGGATGCTGACCGTGCGCAGGCGCTTCAGGTGCTTGCCGTACGTCGAGGCGGCCGTCGTGACCTGCATCGCGAGTTCACGGGTCGGCGTCAGCACGAGCAGGCCCGGGCGCGCGACCGGTTGCGGGCGGCGCGCGCGGCGGTCGCCCTGGTTCGGGTCGCGCGGCGCGCGCGGCTGTTGCGCCTGCGTCTTCTGGAGCTGCGCGAAACGTTCGATCGCGGGCAGCATGAATGCGGCGGTCTTGCCCGAACCGGTCGGGCTCGACACCAGCAGGTCGCGGCCGGCGATGCCGGCCGGAATCGCGCGCTGCTGGACCGGCGTCGGCTTCACGTAGCCGGCGGCCTGCAGCGCGGAGACGATCTCCGGCGACAACCCGAGCGACGCGAAGCTCGGCTCGTCCGACGCCGGTTCGACCGCGGCCGGTGCGGCGGCGTCGTCGAGACCGAGCGCCTGGTCGGCGATCGCGTTGAGCGGGCTGGAGTTGATGCTCGAAGTCATAACAATCCTTGAAACACAGTGGGTGAAACGTCGGCGCCAATCGCGCATACCCAAGTCGTCGGATTCAGCGAGCAAATCGGGAAACGGGTGCAATCCGCCGAACCGTCGGCGGATGAGGCATTAGAAGCTGTTTTGGGTGCGGCGCGCTTCAGGAGCGGGGCCGCCAGCCTAGTTGACGACCGCAAGGGTCGAAGCAGGAGGGGACAGGTTCTAAACCGGATTGGAGCTTAACGCTACGAGGCGTCGGGCCGGAACGGCTTCGAGCCGAGCGCGGGAGATGACGCAGGCAGCATTATAAAGAAATTTGCTGCGCTGCGCCACTGATTTGATTGCCTATTGCGATGACGGCGATCCGGTCAGGACGCCGTGCCGTTTTTCAGCGATTCGACGAGTTCGATGTACTGCTGCTTCGCCGCATCCTGCGACGTGCCCTTCAGGGCTTCCCACGCATCGTACTTGTACTTGCCGACGATGTCGGTGAAGCCGGGCTTGTCGCCGTGCGCATCGCCGTCGGTCGCCTGCTTGAAGAGCGCGTACAGGCGCAGCAGGGTCAGGTTGCCCGGCCGTTCCGTCAGCTGCTTGACGTCGATCTGGGCCTGGTCGAATTGGGCGGTGAGTTCGCTCATCGGGTGTCTCCGTAAGGGTTTCAGCTCGGCCGATCTTAACAAGCGGACCGTCGCGCCGGGTCGAGCGATCCTTCCAAACCGGCGCTGGCGCCGCACGTGCGCACAGATCGGGCCCGATCGCCCGTGGGAGCGGGACGGCGCATTACAATGTCGCCCATGACGCAAACAGTGCTCCTCGCCATCGATACGTCGACCGAATACTGCTCGGTCGCGCTGCTGCGCTCGGCTCCGGCCGATGACGCCGTTTCCACTCCGCAAACCTGGGTCCGTCACGAGCTGACGGGCGCCGTGTCGAGCACGCGCGTGCTGCCGGCGATCCAGGAACTCTTCGCCGAATCCGGGCTGACGCTCGCCGACTGCGACGCGATCGCGTTCGGCGCGGGCCCCGGCTCGTTCACCGGCCTGCGTACCGCGACGGGCATTACCCAGGGCCTCGCGTTCGGGGGCGGGGTGCCGGTCGTGCCGATCGGCACGCTGCTCGCGTGCGCCGAGCATGCACGGCTGCGCGCGCCCGGCACGACCCGCGTGCTCGCCGCGCTCGACGCGCGAATGGACGAAGCCTACTGGGCGGATTTCGAATGGGACGACGGCGCCGGCGACTGGCGCACGCTGCATCCGGCGTCGCTCGACGCACCGGGCGCCGTCGGCGTGCCCGATGCGCCGTTTACGCTCGCCGGCAATGCAGCCGAGGCGTTCGGCGCGCAATTGCCGGCCGCCGCGCGGGCGGCCGCGATCGACGGCGATGCGCTGCCGCATGCGCTGGCGGTCGCGCATGCCGCGCTGCGGGCGTTCCGCGCGGGGCGTGCGGTGCCGGCCGATCAGGCCGCGCCCGAATACGTGCGCGACAAAGTCGCGCAGACCACGGCCGAGCGCCTCGCCGCACGGGCCGCGCAGACAGGCGGGGCGAAGGGATGACGGGCGTGCTGCTGAGCGACCGCTATCTGGCGCCGATGACGGACGCCGATCTCGACGAGGTCGTCGCGATCGAGCAGGTCGCGTACGAATTCCCGTGGAGCCGTGGCAATTTCGAGGATTCGCTGCGCAACGGCTATCTGGGCGTGTGCCTGCGGCACGTGACGGGCTCGCTCGTCGGCTATTGCGTGCTGATGCCCGTGATCGACGAGATGCATCTGCTGAACCTGTGTGTCGCGCCGGCCGCGCAGCATGCGGGCGCGGGCCTCGCGCTGCTGCGCGAGGCGGTGCGCATTTCGCGCGCGGAACGGCTCGATGGCGTGCTGCTCGAGGTGCGGCCGTCCAATCCGCGCGCGATTCATCTGTACGAGCGCTTCGGCTTCGTGACGATCGGCCGGCGCAAGAACTACTATCCGGCGAAGCATCGCAGCCGGGAAGACGCGATCGTGATGCGTCTGACGTTGAACAAGGACGAGGGGGATGCGCATGGCGTGGGCTGAATCGGCGCTCGAGGAACTGGGCCTCGCGCAGATCTGGGTGCGGCGCGGGCAGCGCGCGGACGAAGGCGCGGCAGCCGACGCGCCTGCCGTCGCGCAAACCGCCGCGACGGTTGACGGTTCGGCCGTCGCGGCCGATCGGCCGGTGCGTGCCGCGCGTGCACCGGCGCAGGACGATGCGCCGACGACCGTCGCGCGTGGCGCCGCTGGCGTTTCGGCCGCTCGCGAGTCGCGGGTGTCGGCGCACGGTGTCGACGAGGATGCTCGCCCGCCTGCGCAAGCTGCGTCGGCCGCATCGCCCGATACGATGCCGCCGAAGGATGATGCGCCGCCTGCAGCGGACGACGATTTCGCCTGGTTCGACGCGGCGCCGCCGGGCGAATCCGTGCCCGTGCCGCTCACCGAATCGCGCCCCGCCGGCACGCCGGTCGCCGCGCTCGACTGGGATGCGCTGGCCGCGCGCGTGGCCGACTGCACGCTGTGCCGTCTGTGCGAGAAGCGGACCAACACCGTGTTCGGCGTCGGCGACCGCGAAGCGGACTGGATGCTGATTGGCGAAGCGCCGGGCGAGAACGAGGACAAGCAGGGCGAGCCGTTCGTCGGCCAGGCCGGCAAGCTGCTCGACAACATGCTGCAGTCGCTATCGCTCAAGCGCGGCGACAACGTGTATATCGCCAACGTGATCAAGTGCCGCCCGCCCGGCAACCGCAACCCGGAGCCGGACGAAGTCGCGCGCTGCGAGCCGTATCTGCAGCGCCAGGTCGCGCTCGTGAAGCCGAAGCTGATCGTCGCGCTCGGCCGTTTCGCCGCGCAGACGCTGCTGAAGACGGACGCGAGCATCGCGTCGCTGCGCGGCCGCGCGCATGCGTACGAGGGCGTGCCGGTGATCGTCACCTACCACCCGGCATACCTGTTGCGCAGCCTTCAGGACAAGTCGAAGGCGTGGGCCGACCTGTGCCTCGCGCGCGACACGTTCCAGCGTGCGCAAGGCGGCGACGCGAACGGCCCGACCGGGTCATGACGACCGGCGCGGCGTGCGCGTTCGTCGATACGCTGCATGACGTCGCGGTGCGCGATCTGGGCTGGCTGCTGGCCAGCCCGAGCCTGCTCACCGCGGTGCCGGGCGCGCCGCTCGCGCGCCCGTGGCCGGATGCGGCGGGCCAGGCGGCCGTCGAAGCGTGGCTTGCCGCGCTCGATGCGCAGCCCGGGCCGCTGCATCGTGCGCTCGACGGGTTTCGGCCCACCCGGCTCGGTCGCTACGCCGAATGCCTGCTCGAGTATTTCCTGACCCACGGGCCGTCGCTGCGGCTCGTCGCGGCCAATCTCCCGTTGCGCAGCAACGGCCGCACGCTCGGCGAAGTCGATTTTCTCGTCGATGCGCCGGACGGCCGGCGCTTGCACTGGGAACTGGCGGTGAAATGCTATCTGTGCGCGCCGGTTCGCGACGGCGCATCGCTCGCCGACTTCGTCGGCCCCAATCTTGTCGACCGGTTCGACCGCAAGCGCAGCCGGCTGCTCGACCATCAGTTGCGGCTCGGCGAACACGACGGCTTTGCCCGGCTCGGCTACGGCGCGCCGTCCGACGCGCAGATGTTCATCAAGGGCTGGCTGTTCCATCCGCACGGCGCGCCGGTGCCGCCGGTGTCCGCCGAAATTGCGCCGGATCATCCGCGCGGTTTCTGGCTGACGCACGCGCAGTGGCCGGCGTGGGCGGCCGCGCAGCGTGACGGCGTCGCATGGAGCGTGTTGCCGCGGCTGGCTTGGCTGGCGCCGCGACGTGCCGCCGCCGGTACGGGGTTCGAGCCCGAGCCGCTGGCGAGCGCACGGGAACTGCCGCCCGTGCTGGCGACGCGCCAGGCGCCCGATCTGATCGCGATCCATGAAAAGGGTAGTGACGGCACGTGGCGCGAGACGGCGCGCGGGTTCGTCGTGCCCGACGACTGGCCGGCGCGCGCACAGGCGTTCGCCGCGCAGGATCATTGACGCCGCGTCAGCGGCCGCTCACCACCAGCGATGAAAGTGATGGACCGGGCCGACGCCGTGACCGACGTCGAGGTGGCCGCTCGCGGCGATGGCGCCGGTCAGGTAGGTTTTTGCTTCGCGTACCGCGCTTTCCAGGTCGGGCTGCTGCGGCAGCAGCGCGGCGATCGCCGACGACAGCGTGCAGCCGGTGCCGTGCGTGTTGCTGACCGGCACGCGCGTGCCGTCGAGCCGCACGGTGCGGGCCGCTTCGACGAGCCAGTCGGGGCTCGCGGACGCATCGGGCAGGTGGCCGCCCTTCATCAGCACGGCGCGCGCGCCCGTTTGCAGCAACGCCTGGCCTTGCCGGACCATGTCGTCTTCGGTGGCGGCGGGCGCATCGTTCAGCAGCGCGGCCGCTTCGGGCAGGTTCGGCGTGACGACCGTCGCGAGCGGCAGCAGCGTGTCGCGCAGCGCGTCGACGGCATCGGGCGCGAGCAGCGCGTGCGAACTTTTCGAGATCATCACCGTGTCGAGCACGACGAAGCGCGGCGCGTAACGGCGCAGCGCATCGGCGACCGCCCGCACGATCGGCGCGTTCGCGAGCATCCCGATCTTGACCGCATCGATGCGGATGTCGTCGAACACCGCGTCGAGCTGCGCGGTCACGAAGGCGGCGTCCGGCGCATGCACGCCCGTCACGCCGCGCGTGTTCTGCGCGGTCAGCGCGGTGATCACGCTCGCGCCATACGCGCCGAGCGCGGAAAACGTCTTCAGGTCGGCCTGGATGCCTGCACCGCCGCCCGAATCGGAGCCGGCGATCGTCAGGATGTTGGGTATCGGGTGCGTCATGAGGGCAACGCGCCGGTTCGAGGACCGGCGCCGGCGGACGAAAACCGGAAGTGTAGCGTCAGTGCCGCGATTCGCCGATCAGCGCGACCGAGTCGAACTGACGCTGGTTCGCCTGGTGGCGCCGCATCACGAGCCACATCGTCAGGCAGACGAACGTGCCGAACAGCACGATCACGACGCCGACCGGCACGTCGAGCCAGACGAGCACCGCATACAGGCACAGCATCACGAGCACCGACAGGTTCTCGTTGAAGTTCTGCACGGCGATCGAATGGCCGGCCGACAGCAGCACGTGGCCGCGATGCTGCAGCAGCGCGTTCATCGGCACGACGAAGTAGCCGGACAGCGCGCCGACGCCGATCAGGAAGATGTACGCGACGATCAGGTAGAACGGCAGGCGCAGATGGCCGAAATGCAAGGCCCAGTGCGGCGGGAACAGGTCGCGCGTGTAGAACGCCATCAGCATCACCGCGATGCCCATGATGATGCCGACGGGCAGCACGGTCAGCGACTTCTTCAGCGGAATCCGGGCGGCGGCGGCAATCGCCCCCCCCGCGACGCCGACCGCGACCACGGCCTGCAGGATCGCGCCTTCGGACAGCGACATGTTGAGCGACACCTCGGCCCACTTCAGCACGATGAACTGCAGCGTCGCGCCCGCCCCCCAGAACAGGGTCGTGACCGCGAGCGAAATCTGGCCGAGCTTGTCGCGCCAGAGCACCATGAAGCAGTCGGCGAAATCGGTGAGCAGCTTGACCGGGCCGCGTTCCTGCTTCGGATAGCGGGCGCCGGTATCGGGAATCCGCAGGTTGAAGATCGCGGCGACCACGTAGATCGCCATGATGATCGCCATCGCGGCTTCGGCGGGCGTGCCGATCCAGGCGGGCGTGTGCGCGATCACGTGCGCCGCGATGTGCGGGCTGATCAGCGCGCCGCCGAGCACGGTGCCGAGGATGATCGAGCTGACGGTCGTGCCTTCGATCCAGCCGTTCGCGGCGACGAGCCGGTCGGCCGGCAGCAACTCGGTGAGAATCCCGTATTTGGCGGGCGAGTAGGCCGCCGCGCCGAACCCGACGATCCCGTACGCGATCAGCGGGTGGGCGCCGAACAGCATGATCAGGCAGCCGACCACCTTGATCGAGTTGGTGATGAACATCACGCGGCCCTTCGGACGCGAATCCGCGAACGCGCCGACATACGCCGCCAACACCACATACGACAACACGAAGAACAGCTTCAGCAGCGGTGTCATCCAGTTGGGGGCGTGGAGGTCTTTCAGCAGGGCGATGGCGGCGATGAGAAGCGCATTGTCGGCCAGCGACGAGAAAAACTGCGCGGCCATGATGGTGTAAAAACCTTTTTTCATCTGATGCGATGCTTTCGTCGCTGCGGCAGGGCCGCGTAGGCCGCCTGGTATGCGATCGGCTTATTCCGTTCGAAATGGGTTGTGCGCACGGCTTTATAACATGAAAATACGCGAATTCGGACTAGCAAGATTCCCCGATCGTTCCGCAAATTGTCGGCTTCGGTGCTCAAAAGGCGCGGTAAGCTGATGATTCGCAAGCGTCTTTACGTAAATTTCCCATGCCGCGCCCGATCTCCGCCACCATCCACACCGCCGCTCTCGCGAACAATCTCTCCGTCGTCCGCCGCTTTGCCGGCCCGTCCAAGGTCTGGGCGGTCGTCAAGGCCAACGCGTACGGCCACGGTCTCGCCCGCGCGTTTCCGGGCCTGCGCGGCACCGACGGCTTCGGCCTGCTCGACCTCGACGAGGCCGTGAAGCTGCGCGAGCTCGGCTGGGCCGGCCCGATCCTGCTGCTCGAAGGCTTCTTCCGCTCGACCGACATCGACGTGATCGACCGCTACAGCCTGACCACGACCGTCCACAACGACGAGCAGATGCGGATGCTGGAAACGGCGCGGCTGTCGAAACCCGTGAACGTGCAGCTCAAGATGAACAGCGGGATGAACCGGCTCGGTTACATGCCGGAAAAATACCGTGCCGCGTGGGAGCGCGCCCGCGCGTGCCCCGGCATCGGCCAGATCACGTTGATGACCCATTTTTCGGACGCGGACAACGAGCGCGGCGTCGCCGAGCAGCTCGCGACGTTCGAGCGCGGCGCGGAAAGCATCGCCGGCGCGCGCAGTCTCGCGAATTCGGCGGCCGTGCTGTGGCATCCGGATACGCACTTCGACTGGGTGCGGCCGGGGATCGTGCTGTATGGGGCGTCACCGTCCGGGCTGTCGTCCGATATCGCCGACACGGGGTTGAAGCCCGCGATGACGCTCTCGTCCGAACTGATCGCGGTGCAGACGATCGGGAAGGGTCAGGCGATCGGCTATGGCTCGACGTTTTCGACGCAGGTGCCGATGCGGATCGGCGTCGTCGCGTGCGGCTACGCGGACGGCTATCCGCGCGTGGCGCCGGAAGGCACGCCCGTGATCGTCGACGGCATCCGCACGCGGATCGTCGGTCGCGTGTCGATGGACATGATCACCGTCGACCTGACGCCGTGCCCGCAGGCCGGCGTCGGCGCGCGGGTCGAGCTGTGGGGCAATGCGCTGCCGATCGACGACGTCGCGCGCCATTGCGGGACGATCGGCTATGAGCTGATGTGCGCGGTCGCAGCCCGCGTGCCGGTGCGAGCGGAATAAGGGCGTCGCGCGTGGCCAAACAGAAAACCGTTTATGTCTGCAGCGAGTGCGGCGGACAGACCCCGAAGTGGCAGGGCCAGTGCCCGTCGTGCCAGGCGTGGAACACCCTCGTCGAATCGGTCGCCGAGTCGCCGGCCGCCCATCGGTTCCAGTCGCTCGCGAAGCGGGCGCCGGTCCAGCGTCTCGCCGACATCGAGGCCGCCGACGTTCCGCGCTTCTCGACCGGCATCGGCGAATTCGACCGCGTGCTGGGCGGCGGGCTGGTGCCCGGCGGCGTCGTGCTGATCGGCGGCGACCCGGGCATCGGCAAGTCGACGCTGCTGCTGCAGTCGCTCGCGGATATCGCGAACGAGCGGCGTGCGCTCTATATCAGCGGCGAGGAGTCGGCCGCGCAAATCGCGTTGCGCGCGCAACGGCTCGCGCTGCTCGACGGCGGCGCGCCGGCGGCCGAACTGAAGCTGCTCGCCGAGATCCAGCTCGAGAAGATCCAGGCCGCGATCGACGCGGAGCGGCCGGACGTGGCCGTCATCGACTCGATCCAGACCGTCTATTCCGAAGCGCTGACGTCGGCGCCGGGGTCGGTCGCGCAGGTGCGCGAGTGCGCGGCGCAGCTCACGCGCATCGCGAAACAGTCGGGCACCGCGATCATCATGGTCGGGCACGTGACGAAGGAGGGCAACCTGGCCGGCCCGCGCGTGCTCGAGCACATCGTCGACACGGTGCTGTACTTCGAGGGCGACACGCATTCGTCGTTTCGGCTCGTGCGCGCGTTCAAGAACCGCTTCGGCGCGGTCAACGAACTCGGCGTGTTCGCGATGACCGAGCGCGGGCTGCGCGGGGTGGCCAATCCGTCCGCGCTGTTCCTGTCGCAGCACGAGCAGGTCGTGCCGGGTTCGTGCGTGCTCGTCACGCAGGAAGGCACGCGGCCGCTGCTCGTCGAAATCCAGGCGCTCGTCGATACGGCGCACGTGCCGAACCCGCGCCGGCTCGCGGTTGGCCTCGAGCAGAACCGGCTCGCGATGCTGCTCGCGGTGCTGCATCGCCACGCGGGCATCGCGGCCTTCGACCAGGACGTGTTCCTGAACGCGGTGGGCGGCGTGAAGATCACCGAGCCGGCCGCCGACCTCGCGGTGCTGCTCGCGATTCACTCGTCGATGCGCAACAAGGCGCTGCCGAAGGGGCTGATCGTGTTCGGCGAGGTGGGGCTGGCGGGCGAGATCCGGCCGTCGCCGCGTGGGCAGGAACGGCTGCGCGAGGCGGCGAAGCTCGGCTTCACGTCCGCGCTGATCCCGAAGGCGAATGCGCCGAAACAACCGATCGAAGGGCTGAACGTGATGGCCGTCGAGCGGCTCGAGCAGGCGATCGACCGCGTGCGCGATCTTGAATGAGCGGCCCGGCGCGCGCACGGTTCGCGCGTCGCCGGGCGATCTGTCGCGTAATTCGTTGTAAAGAATATGTAGGCTGCTGTAACCCGCCGGACATCGCTTTTCCCTATCCTTTGCCGGATTGTCGAACCGCGCAATGCGAAGGGAACCTATGTTGAAATCGTATGGGGAAGCGCCGGGCGGACGCCTTTACAACCTGCGCGGCTGCCGTGTGTCGGAGCCGATTCGCCAGCCGTGGGGCGGCGGATGCCGGATCGTCGAATGGATCGACGAAGAAGGGCGCCTGGCGCGCAAGGTCGTGTCCGAGGACGTGACCGAAGCGGAAGTCGCCGCGGCGATCCGTCGGCCGACCGAAGGGCGCCGGTACCTGATGGACGACGACGAGCAGATGCCGCGCGATACGCTGCCGCGTCGCTGAGCGGAGGGTGCGGCGGGCATACGGGCCGGCCGACGCAGCCACGTCGAACGCAGCCGTGACAACGAGGCCGGGCCAGGGCGCCCGGCCTCGTCGTTTCCGGGGCCGGCGCGGCCGGGCGGGTTCGTGGGGCGTCGACGCGCCGACACGCTGGGCCGCCGATGACGCGCTCGCCGCCTGACGGCGCCGGCGGCCGCGTTCAGCCGATCTGCTCGAGTTCTTCCTGCACGGCGAGCCAGTCGGCCTCGACCGTATCGAGCCGGGTCGTGACCTCGCCGAGTTTGCGGATCGCGTCGGTCAGTTCCGTCTTGCGCGCGGCTTCATAGCTCGCCGGATCGGCGACGAACGCGTCGAGGCGCGCCTTCTCCGCGTGCAGCGTTTCCATTTCCTTTTCCAGCTTCGTGATGCGGTTCTGCAGCGGCTTCTTCAACTGGGACAGCCGCTGGCGTTCCTCGGCCGCCTGGCGCTTCTGGTCCTTGCGGTTGACGCCCGGATCGGCGCCCGCGGCGGCCGCGCTGTCGGCTTTCGCGGCCGCGCGCTGCTCGGCCGCATGCTGCAGCAGCCAGTCGCGGTAGTCGTCGAGGTCGCCGTCGAACGGCTGCAGCCGGTGCTTCGCGACCAGCATGAACTGGTCGGTCGTCGCGCGCAGCAGGTGGCGGTCGTGCGACACGAGGATCAGCGTGCCTTCGAATTGCGCGAGCGCCATCGTCAGCGCATGGCGCGTTTCGAGGTCGAGGTGGTTCGTCGGTTCGTCGAGCAGCAGCAGGTTCGGCTTCTGCCAGATGATCAGCGCCAGCGCGAGACGCGCTTTTTCGCCGCCCGAGAACGGCCCGACCGGGCTGGTCGCCATGTCGCCGGAGAAATTGAAGCCGCCGAGGAAGTCGCGCAACTCCTGTTCGCGCGTGTCGGGCGCGAGCCGCGCGAGGTGCGCGAGCGGCGAATCGTCTTCGCGCAGCGTTTCGAGCTGGTGCTGCGCGAAATAGCCGATCGTCAGCCCCTTGCCGTCTCGGACGTGCCCCGACAGCGGCGCGAGCGTGCCGGCCAGCGTCTTGATCAGCGTCGACTTGCCCTGGCCGTTCGCGCCGAGCAGGCCGATGCGCTGGCCGTTCTGGATCGACAGCGCGACGCGCTCGACGATCGGGATGTCCGTTCCGTCGTCGGCATGGTAGCCGCAGCGGACGTCCTCCATCACCATCATCGGGTTCGGCGCGGCATCGGGCGTGCGGAACTCGAACGTGAACGGCGACGCGATGTGCGCGGGCGCGATCAGTTCCATCTTCTCGAGCGCCTTCATCCGGCTTTGCGCCTGCTTGGCCTTGGTCGCCTTGGCCTTGAAGCGGTCGACGAAGCTCTGCAGGTGCTCGATCGTCTTCTGCTGCTTTTCGTATGCGCTTTGCTGCAGCGCCAGTTGCTGCGCGCGCAGCACTTCGAACTGCGAGTAGTTGCCGCCGTAGCGCTTCACCTGGCGGTTTTCCAGATGCAGCGTGACGTTGCAGATCGAATCGAGGAATTCGCGATCGTGCGAAATCACGACGAGCGTGCCGGGGTAGCGGTGCAGCCAGTCTTCGAGCCAGACGATCGCGTCGAGGTCGAGGTGGTTCGTCGGTTCGTCGAGCAGCAGCAGGTCGGAGCGGCACATCAGCGCCTGCGCGAGGTTCAGGCGCATGCGCCAGCCGCCGGAGAAGCTCGCGACGGATTCGCGCGTTTGAGCGAGCGTGAAGCCGAGGCCGAGCAGCAGCGCTTCGGCGCGGGCCGGCGCGGTGTAGCCGTCGGCATCGGCGAAGGCCGCGTGCGCGTCGGCTTCGGCCGCGCCGTCATGCGCGGCCGAAGCGGCGGCGATGCGGGTCTCGATCTCGCGCAGCGCGGTATCGCCGTCGAGCGTGTAGTCGAGCGCGGAACGATCGACCGCGGGCGTTTCCTGCGACACGTGGGCGATCCGCCACGACGGCGGCATCGAGAAATCGCCTCCGTCGGAATGCAGCTCGCCGCGCAGGACGGAAAACAGCGTCGACTTGCCGGCGCCGTTCGCGCCGATCAGGCCGGCTTTCTCGCCGGGATTGAGCACGAACGAGGTCGACTCGAACAGCGGCTTGGTGCCGCGCGCAAGGCTGAACTGATTGAAACGGATCACGGCGGAAATGACTGGCCAAAACCGCTATTCTAGACCGCGCGCCGGTCCCGCCGGGCATCGGCCGTTCGGCGGATGCCGCAACGGCGCAATTTCGCCTAGACTCCACGTCGATCGGTTTCGTAAAAGGAGTGCCCGATGTCCACCCTGTATTCGTTCAGCGCAGAGACGCTCGCCGGTGCGCCGGTATCGCTCGACGCGTATCGCGGCAAGGTGCTGCTGATCGTCAATACCGCGAGCGAGTGCGGTTTCACGCCGCAGTACGCGGGGCTGCAGAAGCTGTACGACCAGTACGCGGCGCGCGGCTTCTTCGTGCTCGGCTTCCCGTGCAACCAGTTCGGCAAGCAGGAGCCGGGCGACGCCGAGCAGATCGGTGCGTTCTGCGAACGCAACTACGGCGTCACGTTCCCGATGTTCGCGAAGATCGACGTAAAGGGCGACCACGCGCATCCGCTGTACCGCTACCTGACCGACGAGGCGCCCGGCATTCTCGGCCTCAAGGCGATCAAGTGGAATTTCACGAAATTCCTGATCGACCGCGAAGGGCGCATCGTCAAGCGCTACGCGCCGTCCACCAAGCCCGAGGAAATCGCCGCAGACATCGACAAGCTGCTGTGACGGCGCCGCGCCGCGTGCGCAGCGCCGGTGCGAATCGTGCGGGCGCGTCGGTCGGCGCGGCCGTTACAGGATCGGCGCGAACAGCCGCGCGACGTGCATCGCGATGCGCCGCCAGGCGGGCGACTGCCGGTATTCGTCCGCGTCGACCTCGTACGCCTGCGCGAAGTCGGCGTCGAGCATCGTCTCGACCTCGTCGGCGAATGCCGGGTCGACGGTCAGCACCATGACCTCGAAATTGAGGCGAAACGAGCGGTTGTCGAGATTCGCGCTGCCGATCGCCGCCGCGACGCGATCGATCAAAACGACCTTCTGGTGCAGGAAACCGGGTCGGTAGCGGAACACCTTCACGCCTGCATCGACGAGGTCGCGCGCGTAAAGTTTCGACGCCTCGAACACGACGTAGTGGTCGCGCCGGCTCGGGATCAGGATGCGCACGTCGACGCCGCGCATCACGGCGAGCTTCAGCGCGGACACAACGGCTTCGTCGGGCACGAGGTACGGCGTGGTGATCCAGACCCGCTCGCGGGCGGCGTTTATCGATTCGACGAAGAACAGCGAGCCGGTCTCCTGCTTGTCGGCCGGCCCCATCGGCACCGCGAGGCAGTGCATGCCGTCGCCGGGCTGCGCGGGCGGCGGCAGCGCGATGGGCGGCAGCTTCTGCGTCGCCCAGTGCCAGTCTTCGGCGAACACGTACTGAATGCTCGCCACCACGGGGCCGCGTATCTCGATGTGGGTGTCCCGCCATGGCGACAGGCGCGGATTCGCGCCGAGATATTCGACGCCGACGTTATGGCCGCCGACGAACGCCCGATTGCCGTCGACGACGACGATCTTGCGATGGTTGCGGAAGTTCAGCTGGAAGCGGTTGACGAATTTCCGGTTGGTCGCGAACGGATGAACCTCGACACCGCCCCGGCGCAATGCGTGGACGTAGCTGTGGGGCAGGTCGAAGCTGCCGATGCTGTCGTACAGCACGCAGCAGCGTACGCCGGCGGCCACGCGCGCGAGCAGCGAGTCGCGCAGCATCCGGCCGAGCGTATCGTCGCGCACGATGAAGAACTGGACGAGCACGTAGTCGCGCGCGGCGTCGATCGCCGACAGGATGGCCGAGAACGTCGCGTCGCCGTTTACGAGCGTGCGCACCGAATTGCCGCCGAGGAATGGCATGCCGCCGAGCCGCGTGAGCGCGAGCACGGCAGCCTGGCCCAGCGCGTCGGCGGCCGGCCCGTCGGTCGCGTCGGTCGCGCGCCACGGCGAGCGCGGTGTGTGCGTGCGCAACATTTCGAGCTCGTGGCGCCGGGCGTCGACGTAGCCTGAGAATTTGCTGCGGCCGAGGAACAGGTATGGAACGAGCGTCAGGTACGGCATGGCCGTGAGCGAGACGGCCCACGCGATCGCGCCTTGCGACGTGCGCGTGTTCATGATTGCGTGGCATGCCGCGACGATCCCGAGCACGTGGATGGTCAGGATCAGGGTGCCGAGATGTAGCCAGTCGAGGGTCATGGGCGCTTAAAGGACTCCTGCGGGACGCCCGAAGGGGCTCCCGAAGTCGTGCGGCCGGGCGGCCGCCTACGCGCATCTTACCCAACCGTGCGGCGCAATGGTGCGGCGCACGGCGGGCCGGCCGGAACGCTCAGCCCTTGCGGGGCAGGTCCGACGCCTGGATCAGGAACACGGCGTCGTCTCCCGCGCTGGTGGGCAGCCACGTGAGCTCGAGGCCGCCGAACGCCGCTTCGACGTGCTCGCGCTCGTTGCCGATCTCGACGACGAGCACGCCGTCGTCATGCAGCCAGCGGTGCGCTTCGGCGACGATGCGTCGCACGATGTCCATCCCGTCGTCGCCGCCGGCGAGCGCCATCTCCGGCTCGTGCCGGTATTCGGGCGGCAGCGCGGCCATCGACGCGGCGTTCACGTACGGCGGGTTCGTCAGGATCACGTCGTAGCGCGAGTCGGGATCGGTGCGGAACGCGGGCAGCGGCGCGTAGAGGTCGCCGTGGTGCAGGCCGATGCGGTCTTCGAGGCCGTAGTCGCGCACGTTGATTGCCGCGACTTCGAGCGCCTTGTCCGACAGGTCGACCGCGTCGATCTCGGCGTTCGGGAACGCGCTCGCCGCAAGGATCGCGAGGCAGCCGGAGCCGGTGCACAGTTCGAGCACCGCGCCGACCTGCTCGGGGTCGGCGACATACGGCTGCAGCCCGTCGTCGAGCAGTTCGCCGATGAACGAGCGCGGCACGATCACGCGTTCGTCGACGTAGAAGCGGTGGCCGTGCATCCACGCTTCATGCGTGAGATACGCGGCCGGCACGCGGTCGGCCGCGCGTCGTTCGATCACCGCGAGCACGGCCGCGATCTCGTCGGGCAAGAGGCGTGCGTCGAGGAACGGCTCGAGCGTGTCGAGCGGCAGGTCGAGCGTATGCAGCACGAGGTAGGCCGCTTCGTCGTAGGCGTTGTCGGAACCGTGGCCGAACGCGAGTTTCGCTTTCGAGAAGCGCGTGACCGCGTAGCGCAGCAGGTCGCGGACTGTGGCAAAAGGTGTCGTCATGCGAGGCTCCGTCAGGCGATCAGTTGTTCGAGCACGCGTCGGTACACGTTCTTCAGCGGGTCGACGAAGCGCACTTCGATGTGCTCGTCGATCTTGTGGATGCTGCCGTTCGGCGGCCCGAACTCGATCACCTGCGGGCAGATGCGCGCGATGAAGCGGCCGTCCGACGTGCCGCCCGTCGTCGACAGTTCGGTCGTGATGCCGGTCTCGGTGCGGATCGCGTTTTCCAGCGCGCCCGACAGCTCGCCGCGCGGCGTAAGGAACGGCAGGCCGCTCACCGACCACTTCAGCGTGTATTCGAGGCCGTGCTTGTCGAGAATCGCGTGCACGCGGGCCTGCAGGCCTTCGACGGTGCTCGCGGTCGAGAAGCGGAAGTTGAACAGCAGGTCGGCGTGGCCGGGGATCACGTTGGTCGCGCCGGTGCCGGCGTGCAGGTTCGACACCTGCCAGGTGGTCGGCGGGAAGTATTCGTTGCCGGCGTCCCATTGCTCGGCGGCGAGCTCGGCGAGCGCCGGTGCGAGCAGGTGGATCGGGTTCTTCGCGAGGTGCGGATAGGCGATGTGGCCTTGCACACCCTTGACGACCAGTTCGCCGGACATCGACCCGCGGCGGCCGTTCTTGACGACGTCGCCGAGCTCGGCCGTCGACGTCGGCTCGCCGACGATGCAGTAGTCGAGCCGCTCGCCGCGTGCCTGCAGCAGTTCGACGACCTTCACGGTGCCGTCGGTGGCCGGGCCTTCCTCGTCGCTCGTGATCAGGAACGCGATCGCGCCGCGGTGGTCGGGATGGGCCGCCACGAATTCCTCGGACGCGACGACGAACGCCGCAAGCGACGTCTTCATGTCGGCCGCGCCGCGGCCGTACAGCTTGCCGTCGCGATGGGCGGGGACGAACGGCGGTGAGGTCCACTGTTCGAGCGGCCCGGTCGGCACGACGTCGGTGTGGCCCGCGAACGCGAGCAGCTTGCCGTCGCGGCCGTCGGCGCCGCGCTTGACGGCCCACAGGTTGGTCACGCCGTGCGACGCGATGGTCTCGCATTCGAAGCCGAGCGCGGCGAGGCGCTCGGTCATGATCTGCTGGCAGTGCTGGTCGTCGGGCGTCACGGACGCGCGGGCGATCAGCTGTTCGGTAAGGGCTAGGGTGGCGGACATGGTTCGGACCACTTTCGATAAAAAATGCCGGCGCGGTGGCCGGCAGCGACAGGGCGCGGGCTACGCCCGCAGGCGCGGCGCGGGCGGCCCTATGCGGCAAACAGCGCCGCGTATTGATCGGCCACGAAGCCGAGCGATTTCACGCGGCCGTTGACGACGAGCACGGGGCGCTTGATGACCGACGGCTTGTGGATCATCAGCGCGACCGCGCCGGTCTTCGTTTCGGCGGCCGCCTTCATCGCGTCGTCCAGGCCGCGCCACGTGGTGCCGCGCTTGTTCACGAGCGCGTCGAGCGACACGTCCTTCAGCCAGTCTTCGATCAGCGGCGCGCTCACGCCGAGCTTCTTGAAATCGTGGAATTCGAACTCGACGCCGTGATCGTCGAGCCACACGCGGGCCTTCTTCACGGTGTCGCAGTTCGGAATGCCGTAGACGACCACGGTGTGCGGCTTTGCCATCAGTCGCCTCGCAGCAGCTCGTTCAGGCCGACCTTCGCACGCGTCTTCGCGTCGACCTTCTTGACGATCACCGCGCAGTACAGGCTGTGCGAGCCGTCCTTCGACGGCAGGTTGCCCGCGACGACGACCGAGCCGGCCGGGATGCGGCCGTAGCTGACTTCGCCCGTCTCGCGATCGTAGATCTTGGTGCTCTGGCCGAGGTACACGCCCATCGAGATCACCGAATTTTCCTCGACGATCACGCCTTCGACGACTTCCGAGCGAGCGCCGATGAAGCAGTTGTCCTCGATGATGACCGGGTTCGCCTGCAGCGGCTCGAGCACGCCGCCGATGCCGACGCCGCCCGACAGGTGCACGTTCTTGCCGATCTGCGCGCACGAGCCGACCGTCGCCCACGTGTCGACCATCGTGCCTTCGTCGACGTACGCGCCGATGTTGGTGTACGACGGCATCAGCACGACGTTCTTCGCGATGAACGAGCCGCGGCGCGCGATGGCCGGCGGCACGACGCGGAAGCCGCCCGCGGCGAAGTCCTCGGCCGTGTAGTTCGCGAACTTCGACGGCACCTTGTCGTAGAACTGCGAGTAGCCGCCGGCCGGCATCGGCGCGTTGTCCTCCAGGCGGAACGACAGCAGCACGGCCTTCTTCAGCCATTGGTGGACCGTCCAGTTGCCGTCGATTTTCTCGGCGACGCGCAGCGCACCCTTGTCGAGTTGCTCGATCGCGTGAGCGACGGCCTCGCGGACGTCGGCGGGCGCGGCTTTCGGCGACAGCTCGGCGCGGTTTTCCCAGGCGGTATCGATGATTTGCTGAAGTTGTTGCGACATGTTCGTTTTCGCAGGAGATGGATGGAATTGATCGGGAGGGACGTCTTACCGCGCGAGAGCGCGGCAGAAATCGACGATGCGTTGCGCGCCCTCGACGCATTCGGGGGTGCCCGCGACGAGCGCGATCCGTATGAAATCGCGGCCCGGGTTCGTGCCATGCGCATCGCGCGCAAGGTACGAGCCGGGCAGAACCGTCACATTATAGTCGGCGTACAGGCGACGGGCGAACTCGGTGTCCGACAGGCCGGTGCGCGCGACGTTGGCCCACAGGTAGAACGCGGCGTCGGGCAGCTTCACGTCGATCACGTCGGCGAGCATCGGCGTGACCGTATTGAACTTCTGCAGGTACAGCGCGCGATTCTCGCGCACGTGCGCCTCGTCGTTCCACGCGGCGATGCTCGCGTGCTGCCAGACCGGCGACAGCGCGGCGCCGTGGTACGTGCGATACAGCAGGAATGGTTTGAGCAGCGCGGCGTCGCCGGCGACGAAGCCCGAGCGCATGCCCGGCACGTTCGAGCGCTTCGACAGGCTGGAGAGCATCACGAGCCGCTCGAAGCCGCGGCCGAGGCGGTGCGCGGCCTCGAGGCCGCCGAGCGGCGGCGCCGCTTCGTCGAAATAGATTTCCGAATAGCACTCGTCGGATGCGATCACGAAACCGTGGCGGTCGGACAGCGCGAACAGCTCGCGCCAGTCGTCGAGCGTCAGCACGGCGCCCGTCGGGTTGCCGGGCGAGCACACGTACAGCAACTGCGTGCGCGCCCACACTTCATCGGGCACGGCCGCGTAGTCGCACGCGAAGTTGCGGGCCGGGTCGCTGTTCGCGAAATAGGGTTCGGCACCGGCCAGCAGCGCCGCGCCTTCGTAAATTTGATAGAAGGGATTCGGACAGAGTACGATCGCCTTCTTGCCGTCGGCACCAGGGCGCGCGTCGATCACCGTCTGCGCGAGCGAGAACAGCGCCTCGCGCGAGCCCGACACCGGCAGCACCTGCGTGGCCGCATCGATCGCCGGCAGCCCGTAGCGGCGTTCGAGCCAGCGCGCGATCGACGTGCGCAGCGCGTCCGAGCCGGCGGTGGCCGGATACGACGCGAGGCCGTCGAGCGCGGCCACCACGGCGTCGCGGATCAGCGCCGGCGTCGCGTGTTTGGGCTCGCCGATGCCGAAGCTGATCGGTTTCAGGTTGCCGGAAGGCGTACCGGCACCGGGCGTCACGTCCTTGAACAGGGCGCGCAGCTTTTCGAAGGGATAGGGCTGGAGCGAGTCGAGTCGAGGGTTCACGGGCGAAGCGGCCATCGCGGCCGGTTGGAGCGAAAGAAGCGGCGGGCGCGCCGCGCGGCTGCGAACGGGCGCCGGGGCGCGCGGCTCGCAACGAACGATTATAGCGTGACGGAATGCGGTCACGGCCAGCCGGAACGGCGGCCGGGCCGCTCGGATAAAGGGTATCGAATCAAATGAACAACGCGGTACGCGGCAGCCTGCCGACGCTGGCCATCCTGATCGGCGCGTCGGTATGGGGCCTGATCTGGTATCCGCTGCGGATCCTTGCGTCGCTCGGCGTGACGGGCACGCTGGCCAGCGCGCTGACGAGCCTCGTCGCGTTCCTGTTCGTGATCGTCGCGCGCCACCGCACGATTGCAACGCTGCGCTGGCACTGGGTGCTGCCGGCCATCGCGGCGACGGCCGGCGTGACGAACCTCGGGTTCGTCTGGGGCACGATCCACGGCGAGGTGCTGCGCGTGATGCTGCTGTTCTACCTGACGCCGGCCTGGACCGCGATCTACGCGCACTTCCTGCTGCGCGAGCGGCTGACCTGGGCCGGCGCCGGGCTCGCCGCGCTGTCGATCGGCGGCGCGATGCTGATGCTGTGGTCGCCGTCGCTCGGCTTGCCGCTGCCGGCCAACCCGGCCGAATGGGCCGGCCTCGCGGCCGGGCTGAGCTTCGCGATGAGCAACGTGCTGGTGATCAAGGCGAGCCGCGAGCTGCCCGACATGCGCGCCGAAATGCGCACCGCGACGCTGTTCGGCGGCGCGGCCGTGTTCGGCGCGATCGCGTCGCTGTTCGAGGGGCTGCCGGCCACGCCGGCGAGCGGCCAGCTGGGCGTGGCCGCGCTGATCATCGCGGCGATCGGCGTGACGATGGCGTCGAACAACCTGCTCGTCCAGTACGGCCTCGCACGCGTGCCGGCGAACCGCGCGTCGATCATCATGCTGTTCGAGATCGTGATCACCGCGCTGTCGGCGTGGGTGTTCGCGAACGAGCTGCCGAGCGCGCGCGAGTGGGCGGGCGGCGCGTGCATCGTGCTGGCGACGCTGCTGTCGAGCCGGGTCCATCGTGCCGCGCCGGCACCGGACAAACCCGGCGACGGGCGGGACGGCGCACGCGCGATGGTATGATGGAAGCCGTTTGCGGGGCCCAACGCTGGATGCGCGCGGCCCCGTTTTTGAATTCCGGGGCGCGTCGCGCGCAGGGGCTTCGCGGCCCCGCTCCGCGCGGCCCCGTCCGTTTCACACCTTCTTCACATCCGATACCGCCGTGCGTCTGAGCTCGATCAAACTCGCTGGCTTCAAATCCTTCGTCGATCCCACGCATTTCCAGGTTCCGGGCCAGCTTGTCGGCGTGGTCGGCCCGAACGGATGCGGCAAGTCCAACATCATCGACGCCGTGCGCTGGGTGCTCGGCGAGTCGCGCGCGTCCGAGCTGCGCGGCGAATCGATGCAGGACGTGATCTTCAACGGTTCGACCGCCCGCAAGCCCGGCAGCCGGGCCAGCGTCGAACTGATCTTCGACAACTCCGATGGCCGCGCGGCCGGGCAGTGGGGCCAGTACGGCGAGATCGCCGTGAAGCGCGTGCTGACGCGCGACGGCACGTCGAGCTACTACATCAACAACCTGCCGGCGCGCCGCCGCGACATCCAGGACATCTTCCTCGGCACCGGCCTCGGCCCGCGCGCGTACGCGATCATCGGGCAGGGCATGATCGCGCGGATCATCGAGGCGAAGCCGGAAGAGCTGCGCGTGTTCCTCGAGGAAGCCGCCGGCGTGTCGAAGTACAAGGAACGCCGTCGCGAAACCGAGAACCGTCTGCACGACACGCGCGAGAACCTGACGCGCGTCGAGGACATCGTCCGCGAACTCGGCGCGAACCTCGAAAAGCTCGAGGCGCAGGCGGTGGTCGCGACCAAGTACAAGGAACTCGTCGCCGACGGCGAGGAGAAGCAGCGCCTCTTGTGGCTGCTGCGCAAGAACGAGGCCGCCGGCGAGCAGCAGAAGCAGCAGCGCGCGATCGAACAGGCGCAGATCGACCTCGAGGCGCAGACGGCGAAGCTGCGCGAAGTCGAGGCGCAGCTCGAGACGCTGCGCGTCGCGCACTACTCGGCGAGCGATGCGATGCAGGGCGCGCAGGGCGCGCTCTACGAAGCGAACGCCGAGGTGAGCCGCCTCGAAGCCGAGATCAAGTTCATCGTCGAATCGCGCAATCGCGTGCAGGCGCAGATCGCCGCGCTGAACGCGCAACGCGAGCAGTGGCGCGCGCAGGCCGAGAAGTCGCAGGACGAGCTCGAGGAAGCCGAAGAAGCGCGCGCGATGGCCGACGAGAAGGCCGCGCTCGCCGAAGACAACGCGGCCGCCAAGCACGATGCGCTGCCGGCGCTCGAGGCGAAGTGGCGCGACGCGCAGGCGCAGCTCAACGACGAGCGCGCGCGGATCGCGCAGACCGAGCAGTCGCTGAAGCTCGAAGCCGCGCATCAGCGCAACGCCGACCAGCAGCTCCAGCAGCTTCAGCAGCGCCACGAGCGCCTGAAGAGCGAAGCGGGCGGGCTCGACGCGCCGGACGAGACGCAGCTCGAAGAGCTGCGCATGCAACTGGCCGAGCAGGAAGAGATTCTCGCGGAAGCGCAGGCCCGCCTGGCCGACGCGCAGGAAACGGTGCCGCGCCTCGACGGCGAACGCCGCGCCGCGCAGGAGCGCGTGCAGGCCGAAGCCGCCCAGATCCACCAGCTCGAGGCGCGTCTCGCCGCGCTGAAGCAACTGCAGGAGAACGTGCAGACCGAGGGCAAGATCCAGCCGTGGCTCGACAAGCACGAGCTCGGCGCGCTGCCGCGTCTGTGGAAGAAGCTGCACGTCGAGACCGGCTGGGAAGCGGCGCTCGAGGCCGTGCTGCGCGAGCGCCTCGCCGCGCTCGAAGTGTCGAATCTCGACTGGGTGAAGGCATTCGCGACCGATGCGCCGCCCGCGAAGCTCGCGTTCTACGCGCCGCCCGCGGCCGGCGAGACGCCCGCCGCGGTGGCCGGGCTGCGCCCGGTGCTGTCGCTCGTGCGTATCGACGATGCGGGCATTCGCGCGGTGCTGAACGACTGGCTCGGCAACGTATACGTCGCCGACGACGTCGCGCAGGCGCTCGCGGCGCGCACGCAACTGCCGGCAGGCGGCGCGTTCGTCGTCAAGGCCGGCCATATCGTCACGCGGGTCGGCGTGCAGTTGTATGCGGCCGATTCGGAGCAGGCCGGGATGCTGGCCCGCCAGCAGGAAATCGAAAACCTGGCGCGCCAGGTGCGCGCGCAGGCGCTGCTCGCCGACGAGGCGCGCACGGCCGCCGTGCGGGCGGAAGCCGCGCATACGCAGGCCACGCAGGCGCTCGGCGACGTGCGCGCGCAAGCCGAACGCGCGACGCAGCGCGTGCATGCGTTGCAGATGGATGTGCTCAAGCTCGCGCAGGCGCACGAACGCTACACGCAGCGCAGCACGCAGATCCGCGAGGAACTCGAGGAAATCGGCGCGCAGATCGAAGAGCAGCGTGCGCTGCGCGCGGAGTCGGAAGCGAATTTCGAGCGCTTCGACGGCGAGCTCGCGGAACTGCAGGCGCGCTTCGAGGACAACCAGCTCGCGTTCGAGTCGCTCGACGAATCGCTGACGCAGGCGCGTCAGGAAGCGCGCGACCTGGAGCGCGGCGCGAACGACGCGCGCTTCGCCGCACGCAACGCGGTGACCCGGATCGACGAGCTCAAGCGCACGATCCAGGTCGCGCACGAGCAGAGCGAGCGCGTCGCCGCGTCGCTGGAAGACGCGCGCGCCGAACTCGAGACGATCAACGAGCAGACCGCGCACACGGGCCTGCAGGACGCGCTCGAGATTCGCGCGGTGAAGGAAGAAGCGCTGCAGGCCGCGCGGATCGAGCTCGACGATCTCACCGCGAAGCTGCGTGCGTCGGACGAGCAGCGGCTCGTCGCCGAGCGTTCGCTGCAACCGCTGCGCGACCGCATCACCGAGCTGCAGCTGAAGGAGCAGGCCGCGCGCCTGTCCGTCGAGCAGTTCGCCGAGCAGCTCGCCACGGCCGAAGTCGACGAAACCGCACTGGCCGCGAAGCTGACGCCGGATCTGAAGCCGTCGTACCTGCAGGGCGAAGTCACGCGCCTGAACAACGCGATCAACGCGCTCGGCCCCGTGAACATGGCCGCGCTCGACGAGCTGAAGGCAGCGAGCGAGCGCAAGGTGTTCCTCGATGCGCAGTCGGCCGACCTGATCGACGCGATCACGACGCTCGAGGACGCGATCCACAAGATCGACCAGGAAACCCGCACGCTGCTGCAGGGCACCTTCGACGAGGTCAACCGTCATTTCAGCGACCTGTTCCCGCGCCTGTTCGGCGGCGGCCAGGCGAAGCTGATCATGACGGGCGACGAGATTCTCGATGCCGGCGTGCAGGTGATGGCGCAGCCGCCCGGCAAGAAGAACGCGACGATTCACCTGCTGTCGGGCGGCGAGAAGGCGCTGACCGCGACCGCGCTGGTGTTCGCGATGTTCCAGCTGAACCCCGCGCCGTTCTGTCTGCTCGACGAGGTCGACGCGCCGCTGGACGACGCGAACACCGAACGTTTCGCGAATCTGGTGCGCGCGATGTCCGACAAGACGCAGTTCCTGTTCATCTCGCACAACAAGATCGCGATGGAGATGGCGCAGCAACTGATCGGCGTGACGATGCAGGAGCAGGGCGTGTCGCGGATCGTCGCGGTGGACATGGAAACCGCCGCGGGTTTTGCCCAGAATTGACGTTTGACGAAACCGGACCGCGTTCGCGCGGCGCATGGGCGCCCGTTCGCGGTCCCGACGAAAAAGAATTGCTGATGGAGCGTGCATGGACGAGTTGACACTCGGTTTGATCGGCGCGGGCGCCGTCGTGGTGGGCGGCGTCGTGGTCTACAACGCATGGCAGGGCGCGAAAGTGCGGCGCAGGATGCCGCGCCCGATGCCGGAGGAAGCGGTCGAGGCAATGAACCGCCCCGAGCGCGACGAAGAGTTGCCGTTCATCGAGCCGGTACGTCAGCCGGTGCGCCGCGAGCCCGCGGCACCGGTCGCGGCGGCTGTCGCCGCGACCGAAGCCGCGCGCGTGGAGCCGACGTTCGGCGGGGCCGCGAGCGGCGCGGCGCCGGCCGATACGCCGGCCGACCTGCAGGCCGAGGCGACGGGGGCCGATACGTCGTCCGAATCGACCGAGCCGATTGCCGGCGAAGAAGCCGTGGCCGCCGCCGCGCATGAAGCGGCAGCCGAACCGGCCGGCCCGACCGAACCGGTGATGCCGGCGGCGACGACGATCTCGTCCGCGCCGCCCGCGATCGTCGATCGCCGGATCGACTGCATCGTGCCGATCCGCCTCACCGGCCCGCTGCCGGGCGACAAGATCCTGCCGGTCGCGCAGCGGCTGCGCCGCGCGGGCAGCAAGCCCGTGCATATCGAAGGCAAGCCGGAAGGCGGCCAGTGGGAGTTGCTGCAGAACGGCGTGCGCTACGAAGAGCTGCGCGCGGCCGCGCAGCTTGCGAACCGCAGCGGCGCGCTGAACGAACTCGAATTTTCCGAATTCGTGACGGGCGTCCAGCAGTTCGCCGACGCGATCGACGGCGCGCCGGAATTCCCGGACATGATGGAAACGGTCGCGATGGCGCGCGAACTCGACGCGTTTGCCGCGCAGTGCGACGCGCAACTGTCGATCAACGTGATGTCGGACGGCGCGCCGTGGTCCGCGAACTACGTGCAGGCGGTCGCGTCGCAGGACGGGCTGCTGCTGTCGCGCGACGGCACGCGCTTCGTGAAGCTCGACGCGAAGCAGAATCCGGTGTTCATGCTGCAGTTCGGCGATACGAACTTCCTGCGCGACGACCTCACGTACAAGGGCGGCAACATGATCACGCTGGTGCTCGACGTGCCGGTGGCCGAAGAGGACATCCTGCCGTTCCGGCTGATGTGCGATTACGCGAAGTCGCTGTCCGAGCGGATCGGCGCGCGCGTCGTCGACGATTCGCGCCGGCCGCTGCCGGAGTCGACGCTGCTCGCGATCGAGCAGCAGCTGATGAAGCTGTACGCGAAGCTCGAGGAAGCCGGCATCCCGGCCGGTTCGCCGGTCACGCGCCGCCTGTTCAGCCAGTAACGCGAAGGCGCGGACGGCGGTTTTCGGCGCCGTCTTTCGTCTCCGCGGCGCACACCGTGCGGTGTGCGCTGCAGCACGTCATCGGGCCCGCATTGCGTGCCCCGCCGCGGCGTCAAACTGAGATAATCGGAAAACCGATTTTTTCAGAACGACTCTGCCGCCAGCATGGCCCGAACCCAAGCCGAACCGCCAGCCAGCCAGCCCGACGCGCGCGCCGCGTGGCTGCGCGACCAACTCGAGCGGGCAAACTACGCCTATTACGTGCTCGACCAGCCGGATCTGCCCGACGCCGAATACGACCGGCTGTTCCGTGAGCTGCAGCAGCTCGAAACCGACCATCCCGAACTCGTGACGCCCGATTCACCGACGCAGCGCGTCGGCGGCGAAGCGGCCGGCGGCTTCACGCCGGTCGTCCACGATGCGCCGATGCTGTCGCTGAACAACGGCTTCGCCGACGAGGACATCGTCGCGTTCGACAAGCGCATCGCCGACGCGCTCGCGAAGACGACCGATCTCGCCGGCTCGGTGACGGACCCCGTCGAATACGCGTGCGAACTGAAGTTCGACGGCCTCGCGATTTCGCTGCGCTACGAGCAAGGCGTGTTCGTGCAGGCCGCGACGCGCGGCGACGGGACGACGGGCGAGGACGTGACCGAGAACGTGCGCACGATCCGTTCGATTCCGCTGAAGCTGAAGGGCAAGCACGTGCCGGCGGTGCTCGACGTGCGCGGCGAGGTGCTGATGTTCAAGCGCGATTTCGCACGCCTGAACGAACGCCAGCGCGCGGCCGAGCAGCGCGAATTCGCGAACCCGCGCAACGCGGCGGCCGGCAGCCTGCGCCAGCTCGACTCGAAGATCACCGCGCAGCGGCCGCTGTCGTTCTTCGCGTACGGGATCGGCGTGCTCGACGGGATGCCGATGCCCGACACGCACAGCGCGCTGCTCGACTGGTACGAGGCGTTCGGCCTGCCCGTGAACCGCGAGCGTGCGGTCGTGCACGGCGCCGAAGGGCTGCTCGAGTTCTTCCGCAAGGTCGGCGAGAAGCGCGAGTCGCTGCCGTACGACATCGACGGCGTCGTCTACAAGGTCAACCGGCGTGACGAGCAGGAGCGCCTCGGCTTCGTGTCGCGTGCGCCGCGCTTCGCGCTCGCGCACAAGTTCCCCGCGCAGGAAGCGCTGACGAAGCTCGTCGCGATCGAGGTTCAGGTCGGCCGCACGGGCGCGATCACGCCGGTCGCGCGTCTCGAGCCGGTCTTCGTCGGCGGTGCGACCGTGACCAATGCGACGCTGCACAACGAGGACGAAGTGCGCCGCAAGGACATCCGGATCGGCGACACCGTGATCGTGCGCCGTGCCGGCGACGTGATTCCGGAAGTCGTCGGCGCGCTGCTCGACCGGCGCCCGGCGGACGCGGCCGAATTCGTGATGCCGACCGAATGCCCGGTGTGCGGCTCGAAGATCGAGCGCCTGCCGGACGAGGCGATCGCGCGCTGCACGGGCGGGCTGTTCTGCCCGGCGCAGCGCAAGCAGGCGCTGTGGCATTTCGCGCAGCGCCGCGCGCTCGACATCGACGGCCTCGGCGAGAAGATCATCGACCAGCTCGTCGAGCTGAATCTCGTGCGTACGCCGGCCGACCTGTTCAATCTCGGTTTCGCGACGCTCGCCGAGCTCGACCGGTTCGCCGAGAAGTCCGCGCAGAATCTGCTCGATTCGCTCGAGAAGGCGAAGCACACGACGCTCGCGCGCTTCATCTACGGGCTCGGCATCCGCCATGTCGGCGAATCGACCGCGAAGGATCTCGCGAAGCATTTCGGCTCTCTGACGCCGATCATGGATGCGTCGATCGAGGAACTGCTCGAAGTCAACGACGTCGGGCCGATCGTCGCCGAGTCGATTCACCAGTTCTTCGCGGAAGAGCACAACCGCACGGTGATCGAGCAGTTGCGCGCGCCCGGCAAGGTCACGTGGCCGGAAGGGCCGCCCGCGCCGAAGGCGCCGCAGGGCGTGCTGGCCGGCAAGACGGTCGTGCTGACGGGCACGCTGCCGAATCTCACGCGCGATGCGGCGAAGGAGATGCTCGAAGCGGCCGGCGCCAAGGTGGCCGGTTCGGTATCGAAGAAGACGGATTACGTGGTCGCGGGCGCCGAAGCCGGCAGCAAGCTCGCGAAGGCCGAGGAACTCGGCATCCCCGTGCTGGACGAAGACGGCCTGCACCAACTCCTGGAGGGCAATACGCCATGATTCGCGAGATCCTGAAGATGGGCGATCCGCGCCTGCTCGAAATCGCCGAGCCGGTCGGGCGGTTCGATACACCCGAGCTGCACGAGATCGTCGCGGACATGTTCGAGACGATGCATCACGCGAACGGCGCCGGCTTGGCCGCGCCGCAGATCGGCATCGGACTGCAGATCATCATCTTCGGCTTCGGCAACAACAACCGCTACCCGGATGCGCCGCCGGTGCCCGAGACCGTGCTGATCAACCCGAAGGTCGAGTACCTGCCGCCGGACATGGAAGAGGGCTGGGAAGGCTGCCTGTCGGTGCCGGGCATGCGCGGCGTCGTCAGCCGCTACGCGAAGGTGCGCTACAGCGGCTTCGACCAGTTCGGCCAGAAGATCGATCGCGTCGCCGAGGGGTTCCACGCACGCGTGGTCCAGCACGAATACGATCACCTGATCGGCAAGCTGTACCCGATGCGGATCACCGACTTCACGCGCTTCGGGTTCACCGAGGTGCTGTTCCCGGGGCTCGACCCGGCCGACGACGACTGATCGGCCGCCCTCGCGGGGAAAAGAAAAAGCCCGCTTGAAGCGGGCTCTTTTTCATTGCGTGGCGTACGTGGTGCGCTTGCGGTCAGAACGTCTCGTCGGCGGACAGGTAGCGCCATTGGCCCTGCGGCAGCGCGCCGAGCATCACGCGGCCCATCCGCACGCGCTTCAGGCCGATCACGTCGAGGCCAACCAGTTCGCACATGCGGCGGATCTGGCGCTTCTTGCCTTCGCGCAGCACGAAGCGCAACTGCTCGCCGTTCTGCCAGCTCACCAGCGCCGGCTTCAGCGCGACGCCGTCGAGCTCGAGGCCGTGGCGCAGCTTCGCGAGCGATTCCGCCGGGAAGTGCTGGTCGATGTCGATCAGGCGTTCGCCGAAGCGCACGCGCACCAGGTATTCCTTGTCGATGTCCGACTGTTCGCCGATCAGCTGCTTCGCGATCACGCCGTTTTGCGTGAGCACGAGCAGGCCGGTGGAGTCGATGTCGAGACGGCCGGCCGGTGCGAGCGCATGCAGGTGCTGCGGGGAGAAGCGCACCGGCGAATGATCGCCGCTCCAGCGGTTCGCGCGCGTGATCAGCACGGCCGCCGGCTCGTAGCCGTCTTCCGCTTGACCCGACACGTAGCCGACCGGCTTGTGCAGCAAGATCGTCACCTGCGCGGCCTGAGCGGCGCTCGCGCGCTCGTCGATCTCGATCTTCTGGTCGGCGCGCACCTTGGTGCCGAGCGTGTCGATGCGTTCGCCGTCGACGAGCACCCAGCCCTTTTCGATCCATTCGTCGGCTTCGCGGCGCGAGCACATGCCGAGTTCGGACATTCGCTTCGACAGGCGCATCAGGCCCGTTTCGTCGCCGTAGTCGACGTCGGCTGCTGCGCGCTTGACGGGTTGCGCGGTCTTCACCGTACCGAACGAACGGCGCTCGCCGTCGCGTGCGGGGCGGGCCGGGCGATCGCCGAAGCTGCGCTTCGCGCCTTCGCCAGAGGGCTTGTCGCGGTAGGACGGGCGCTTGCTGTCGTCGCCACCTGCTGCGCGGCGCGGACGTGCATCGTCATCGTTGCGACGAGCAGGGCGGTCGGACGACGTGCGGCGGTCGCCGAAGCTGCGTTTCGCACCTTCGCCGGCGGGCTTGTCGCGGTAGGACGGGCGCTTGCTGTCGTCACCGGCTGCTGCGCGGCGCGGACGTGCATCGTCATCGTTGCGACGAGCAGGGCGGTCGGACGACGTGCGGCGGTCGCCGAAGCTGCGTTTCGCACCTTCGCCGGCGGGCTTGTCGCGGTAGGACGGGCGCTTGCTGTCGTCGCCACCTGCTGCGCGGCGCGGACGGGCATCGTCATCGTTGCGGCGCGGTGGGCGATCCGACGACGGACGGCGATCGCCGAAGCTGCGCTTCCCGCCTTCGCCGGCGGGCTTGTCGCGGTAGGACGGGCGCTTGCTGTCATCGCCACCTGCTGCGCGGCGCGGAGGGGCATCGTCATCGCTGCGGCGCGGTGGGCGATCCGACGACGGACGGCGGTCGCCGAAGCTGCGCTTCGGGCCTTCGCCGGCGGGCTTGTCGCGGTAGGACGGGCGCTTGCTGTCGTCACCTGCTGCGCGACGCGGCCGTGCATCGTCATCGCTGCGACGCGGCGGCCGATCCGACGACGGACGGCGGTCGCCGAAGCTGCGCTTCGCGCCTTCGCTGGCCGCATTGTCGCGATACGGGGCGCGCGTGCCGCGTTCGGCGCTACCGTCACGCGGCGCGCGCTTGGCCGGTGCGCGATCCGCGCCCGGGCGTTCTGCGCCGGCGGCGCCGCGCGGCTTGAACGAGCGCTCGCCGGTGGCGGCGGCCGCCGGCGCCTTCTTCGGACGGGCGGGCTTGTCCCCCGGGGGCGGCGCGGCGGGACGCACCGCCTTACGGGCGACGAGGCTGCCGGAGCGGACAGGGGCGCGGGTCGGCGACGCCGGCTTCGGATTCTTGACGGTTAATTTGGTGCGCATAAACGCTGGGATTCATTCAGACTGCGATCGCACGCAGCAATTCGGTTTCGAGCTGGATCTGCAGGCGGTTGTCGGACAGGCCGGCGCCCGCGAGCAGGAAGATGTCTTCGACGCGCTCGCCGAGCGTATTGATCCGCGCCGCATGGACGCCGATCCGATGTTCGGCGAGTACGCGCGCGATCGAATAGAGAAGGCCCGGCCGGTCGTTGGCCGACACGGACAGGATGTAGTACTGACCGCGCTCGTCGGCCCGCAGGTCGACGCGCGGCGTGATCGGAAACGTCCGGGACAGCCTCGACAGGCGGCCCTTCGACGGCTCCGGCAGCGTGGCCGTTTCGGCGAGCCGCGTCGCGAGCTGCTGCTCGACGAGATTCGCGATGTCGCGGTAGCGCACGTCGCGTTCGGTCTGCGTGACGATGAAGTTGTCGAGTGCATAGCCGTGCCGCGTCGTGCTGACGCGCGCATCGAGCACCGACAGCCCGTTGCGGTCGAAATACGCGCAGATGCCCGCGAACAGATCGGGGCGGTCCTTCACGTACACGAGCACTTGCAGCGCGTCGCCGATCGGCGACGGCCGCGCGCGGACGATCGCGGTTTCGGCGTTCACGTGCCGGTACAGCACGCGTGTCTGCCACGCGATGTCGGCCGCGTCGTGACGCAGGAAGAAGCCGACGTCGAGCTGATCCCACAACGCGCGGTGCGCATCGTCGGGCACGGTTTCCAGGCGCAGCAGCGCGAGCGCCTGCTCCTGCCGCGACTTCAGTTCCGAATGCGCGTCGGGATTCGCGCCGCCGAGCACCGCGAGCGTGATGCGGTAGAGATCCTCGAGCAGCTTGCCCTTCCACGTGTTCCACACCTTCGGGCTGGTGCCGCGGATATCGGCGACGGTCAGCAGGTAGAGCGCGGTCAGGTACCGTTCGTTACCGACGACTTCGGCGAAACGCTTGATGACTTCGGGGTCGCTCGTATCCTGCTTCTGCGCGACCTGGCTCATCGTCAGGTGATGCTGAACGAGCCATACGATCAGCGCGGCGTCCTCGGCGGCGATCCCGTGCTCGCGGCAGAAGCGCCGCGCGTCGGCCATCCCGAGCGTCGAGTGATCGCCGCCGCGGCCCTTCGCGATGTCGTGGAACAGCGCCGCGACATACAGCACCCATGGGCGCTCGAAGTTGCCGATCAACTGGCTGCAGAACGGATACTCGTGCGCATGCTCGGCCACCGCGAAGCGGCGGATATTGCGCAACACCATCAGGATGTGCTGATCGACCGTGTACACGTGGTACAGGTCGTGCTGCATCTGGCCGACGATGCGGCGGAAGTTCAGCAGGTAGCGGCCGAGCACGCTCGTCTGGTTCATCAGCCGGAACGCGTGCGTGATGCCTTCGGGCTGCTGCAGGATCCGCATGAACGTGGCGCGGTTCTGCGGATCGCGGCGCCACGCGTTGTTCATGATTTCGCGCGAGTTGTACAGCGCACGCAGCGTCCGGGCGGACAGGCCCTTCACGCCGCGCGTCGTTTCGTACAGCAGGAACGCTTCGAGGATCGCGTCGGGATGGCGCTCGAACACGCCGTCGTCGACGATCTCGAGCATCCCCTGTTTCTCGACGAAGCGATCGGCCGACAGCACGCGCGTGATGCCGCTCGTCGCGGGGAAGAGCTGCGCCTCGATGTTCTGGATCAGGATCGTCGCCAGCTGCGTGACGGCTTTCGCGGCCCAGTAGTAGCGGCGCATCAGCTGTTCGCTCGCGCGCTTGGCCTGCGTGGGCTGGTAGCCGAAGCTCTCGGCGGCCTGCGTCTGCAGGTCGAACACGAGCATGTCCTGGCGGCGCCCGGCGATCACGTGCAGCCGCGCGCGCAGCGTCTTCAGGAAGCCTTCGTTGCGGCGCAGCTCGCGCGCTTCGCGGTCGGTGATGAGGCCGCGCGTGTCGAGTTCGCGCCAGCTGCTGCCGAAGCCGGCCGCGCGCGCGATCCACAGGATCGTCTGCAGGTCGCGCAGCCCGCCGGGGCTTTCCTTCACGTTCGGTTCGAGGCTGTACGGCGTGTCCTGGCACTTCGCGTGGCGCTGGCGCATCTCGAGCACCTTCGCGGTGAAGAACGCGCGGGCGTCGAGCGCTTCGTGGTAGCGCACGGTGAAGCGCTCGAACAGCGCGGTGCTGCCGACGATGCGGCGCGCTTCCAGCAGCGAGGTCTGCACCGTGACGTCCTGCGACGCCTCCTCGATGCACTGCGCGACCGTCCGCACGCTGCTGCCGATCTCGAGGCCGAGGTCCCACGCCATGCCAATGAAGCGCTCGATGCGCGCGTCGAGCGCCGCGTCGTGCGCATCGGGCAGCAGCACGAGGATGTCGACGTCCGAATAGGGCGCGAGCTCGCCGCGCCCGTAGCCGCCGACGGCGACGAGCGCGAGCGTCGCGGGCAGCCCGCAATCGTCCCACACGCGCTTCAACGCGTCGTCGGTGAGTTTCGACAGCGCGTGCATCAGCGGCGCGACGTTCGCCGCGCGGCGAAAGCGCTCGAGCATCGCCGTCTTGGCGGCCTTGAATTCGGCGCGCCGGGACAGCGCTTCGGGCGAGGGGGCAGCGTGAGCGCTCATGGGCGACCGTTCGGGGGCGGGGTGGGGCGGGCTGGGGCGGCGGCGCTCAGACGGCGGCGGCCGGCTGCGCGAACACGGGGCGCGCCGGCGTGCCGGCCGACACGGTCAGCACTTCGTAGCCGGTTTCGGTGACGAGCACCGTGTGCTCCCACTGCGCGGACAGGCTGCGGTCGCGCGTCTTGACCGTCCACTGGTCGGGCATCGTGCGGATGTCGCGCTTGCCGGCGTTGATCATCGGCTCGATCGTGAAGATCATCCCGGCCTTCAGTTCGATGCCGGTGCCCGGGCGGCCGTAGTGGACGACCTGCGGATCCTCGTGGAACACCGTGCCGATGCCGTGGCCGCAGTATTCGCGCACGACGCTGTAGCCCTGCGCCTCCGCGTGCTTCTGGATCGCGTAGCCGATGTCGCCGAGGTGCGCGCCGGGCTTGACCTGGTCGATGCCGAGCCACATGCATTCGTAGGTGGTCTGCACGAGGCGCTTCGCGAGGATCGAGCCCTCGCCGACGATGAACATCCGGCTGGTGTCGCCGAAATAGCCGTTCTTGATCACGGTGATGTCGATGTTCAGCGCGTCGCCGTTCTTGATCACCTTCTCGCCGGGAATGCCGTGGCAGATCACGTCGTTGACCGAAATGCAGGTGGCCTTCGGGTACGGCGGATAGCCGGGCGGCTGATAGTTCAGCGGCGCGGGGATCGTGCCTTGCTCGTTGAGCATGAACTCGTGGCAGAGGCGGTCCAGTTCGGCGGTCGTGACGCCGGCGACGACGTGCGGCGTGATGAAGTCGAGCACTTCGCTCGCGAGACGGCAGGCGACGCGCATCTGGGCGATATCGTGTTCGTTTTTGAGCGTAATAGCCATCGAGGTATGCCTGGAATGCGGTGAATTGACGGATTATCGCACCTTATGGCGGGCGTCGCAGCCCCTGCGGGCCGCGCGGATGCGGGTTTTCGAGGATTGTCCGGCCCGCTGCCGCGCGGCAAGCGGAAGTGCCGCGCGACTTGAGAGCCGACAAATCCGCGTGCTATACTCTTTGGCTAAGTCGACATCCAAATTTGCCGTCGTGCCCCATTTTGGGGTGGCATCGCGGTGAAAGGCTTACGGCACGGGCGTTTTGCACGTGCCGAATCGCAAGCCGGCGCAACCAGGGTGCCGTCCGTGCGGAATTCCCGCCTTTCGGGGCAGGTTCGCGCGGCGGTACGGCAGCCGGCTTAAGACCCAACCCTCGTGGAGAATTTACATGGCAGTCACGATGCGCCAAATGCTGGAAGCAGGTGTCCACTTCGGTCACCAGACGCGCTTCTGGAACCCGAAGATGGCTCCGTTCATTTTCGGTCACCGCAACAAGATTCACATCATCAACCTCGAAAAGACGCTGCCGATGTTCACGGACGCACAGAAGTACGTGCGCCAGCTGGCAGCGAACCGCGGCACGATCCTGTTCGTCGGCACGAAGCGCCAGTCGCGTGACACGATCGCCCAGGAAGCGCAACGTGCGGGCATGCCGTACGTCAACGCACGCTGGCTCGGCGGCATGATGACCAACTTCAAGACGCTGAAGGTATCGATCAAGCGCCTGAAGGACATGGAAGCGGCCGTCGAAGCGGGTGAAACCGAGAAGATGAGCAAGAAGGAAGCGCTGCTGTTCGAACGCGAAATCGCCAAGCTGCAGAAGTCGATCGGCGGCGTGAAGGACATGGGCGGCATTCCGGACGCGATCTTCGTCATCGACGTCGGCTACCACAAGATCGCCGTCACGGAAGCGAACAAGCTGGGCGTGCCGGTCATCGCCGTGGTCGACACGAACCACTCGCCGGAAGGTGTGGATTACGTGATCCCGGGTAACGACGACTCGAGCAAGGCAGTCGCGCTGTACGCCGAAGGCGTGGCCGACGCGATCCTCGAAGGCCGTGCGAACGCGGTCAACGAAGTGGTCCAGGCCGCACGCGGCGACGACGAATACGTCGAGGAAAACGCGTAACTGGCCCCGAGCCGGCGCAAAAAGGGGGCTCTCAACAGGCCCCCTTTTTTTAAGCTTGTGCGCCGGACCTGATCGCGCCGAATCGGCGCGGGTCCGGAAACGAATCTCGGCCGTTCGCGTCCAAGCGGGCGGCGTTGTGAATACAGACTCAAGGAGCGAATGATGGCGGCAATTACCGCAAGCATGGTGGCAGAACTGCGCGCGAAGACCGACGCACCGATGATGGAATGCAAGAAGGCGCTGACGGAAGCCGACGGCGATCTGGCCAAGGCTGAAGAACTGCTGCGCGTCAAGCTCGGCAACAAGGCGAGCAAGGCCGCATCGCGCGTGACGGCGGAAGGCGTCGTCGCATCGTTCGTCGGCGGCAACGCAGGCGCGCTGGTCGAGCTGAACTGCGAAACCGACTTCGTCGCGAAGAACGACGACTTCCTCGCGTTCTCGAAGACGGTCGCGGAACTCGTCGCGACGCAGAACCCGGCCGACGTGGCCGCGCTGTCGGCGCTGCCGCTCGAAGGCTCGACCGTCGACGCAGTGCGTCTGGCGCTGATCGGCAAGATCGGCGAGAACGTGTCGATCCGCCGTTTCGTCCGTTTCGAAACCGCGAACAAGATCGCGACGTACCTGCACGGCGCGCGTATCGGCGTGATCGTCGAGTACACGGGCGCGGAAGAGCAGGTCGGCAAGGACGTCGCGATGCACATCGCCGCGATGAAGCCGGTCGCGCTGTCGTCGGCCGACGTGCCGGCGGAACTGATCGAGACGGAACGCCGCGTGGCCGAGCAGAAGGCTGCCGAATCGGGCAAGCCGGCTGAAATCGTCGCGAAGATGGTCGACGGCAGCGTCCAGAAGTACCTGAAGGAAGTGTCGCTGCTGAACCAGACGTTCGTGAAGAACGACAAGCAGACGATCGAGCAGATGCTGAAGGCAGCGAATGCGGCAGTGCAGAAGTTTGCGCTGTTCGTCGTCGGCGAAGGCATCGAGAAGCGCCAGGACGACTTCGCCGCCGAAGTGGCCGCGCAAGTCGCAGCAGCCAAGCAGCAGTAAGCAGTCAGCAGTATCCGCGGCGGGCGTCCGTTCCGCCGCGGCCGGCGGCGCCGCCGGCCGGCCGGGAACCCCGGTCCGGTCGTCGGCGCTTGCCCGAATCAGTATTTCGCCCCTACAGTTCGTGGTTGTCATCCTCTCGTCGCTCGGAAGCCCCTATGTCCAATGCCTATAAACGCGTCCTCCTCAAACTCTCCGGCGAAGCGCTGATGGGCGACGATGCCTTCGGCATCAATCGCGCGACGATCGAACGGATGGTGGCCGATATCGCCGAAGTCGTGCGTCTCGGGACGCAGCTTGCGGTCGTGATCGGTGGCGGTAATATTTTCCGCGGCGTCGCGGGCGGCGCGGCCGGCATGGACCGCGCGACGGCCGACTACATGGGGATGCTCGCGACGATGATGAATGCGCTGGCGCTGCAGGACGCGATGCGCCACGCCGGCATCGAGGCGCGCGTGCAGTCCGCGCTGCGCATGGACCAGGTCGTCGAGCCGTACATCCGGCCCCGTGCGATCCGTCAGCTCGAGGAAGGCCGTGTCGTGATCTTCGCGGCCGGCACCGGCAACCCGTTCTTCACGACGGATACGGCCGCCGCGCTGCGCGGCTCGGAAGTGGGCGCGGAAGTCGTGTTGAAGGCGACCAAGGTCGATGGCGTATATTCTGCCGATCCGAAGAAGGATCCGTCGGCCACGCGCTACACGACGATCAGCTTCGACGAGGCGATCAGCCGCAACCTGCAGGTGATGGACGCAACGGCGTTTGCACTGTGCCGCGACCAGAAACTGCCGATTCGCGTGTTTTCGATCAACAAGCCGGGCGCGCTCAAGCGCATCGTGCTGGGCGAGGACGAAGGTACGCTCGTCCACGTGTAAACTCCCGCGGATGCGGGCGAACGGCGCGGGTTGCCGGCCGCGGCGCGCGACATGCGCCGGGCGGGGCTCGCGTTCTTTGAAGGTTTGAAGGTTCGGAGGTTGAAATGAGTGTCGCTGATGTGAAGAAGGGCGTCGAGCAAAAGATGCAGCGCTCGATCGAAGCGTTCAAGAACGATCTGGCCAAGATCCGTACGGGCCGTGCACACACCGGTCTGCTCGATCACGTGCAGGTCGACTACTACGGCTCGATGGTGCCGATCTCGCAGGTCGCGAACCTGACGCTCGTCGACGCGCGCACGATCGGCGTGCAGCCGTGGGAAAAGAACATGGTCGCGAAGGTCGAGAAGGCCATTCGCGAAGCCGATCTGGGCCTGAACCCGGCGACGGCCGGCGACCTGATCCGCGTGCCGATGCCCGCGCTGACGGAAGAGCGCCGCCGCGAGCTGACCAAGGTCGTGAAGAGCGAAGGCGAAACGGCCAAGGTCGCGATTCGCAACCTGCGCCGCGACGCGAACGAAGCGCTCAAGAAGCTCGTGAAGGACAAGGAAATCTCGGAAGACGACGAGCGCCGCGCGAGCGACGACGTGCAGAAGCTGACCGACAAGCACGTTGCCGAAATCGACAAGCTCGTGCAGACCAAGGAAGCCGAGATCATGACGGTCTGACGACCGTCCTCGCGCGCCGCCTTCTTCCCGCAACTGTCTCAACGGCCATGACCTATACCAGCTCTACCGTTCGCGTGCCTGACGTCGGCGTCGTGCCGCGTCACATCGCGATCATCATGGACGGCAACGGCCGTTGGGCGACCGAACGCCGATTGCCGCGCGTCGCGGGGCACACCCGCGGCGTCGATGCCGTGCGGGCGGTGGTCGAAGGCTGTGCGCGCGCCGGCGTCGAATACCTGACGCTGTTCGCGTTCAGTTCGGAAAACTGGCGCCGGCCGAACGACGAAGTGTCGTTCCTGATGCGGCTGTTCATCACCGCGCTCGAGCGCGAAGTGGGCAAACTGCATGCGAACGGGATCCGCCTGCGCGTCGTCGGCGATCTCGACCGTTTCGAGCCGCGCATTCGCGAGCTGATTCGCCGCGCCGAAACCAAGACGGCGCGCAATACCCGTCTGACGCTCACCATCGCGGCCAACTACGGCGGCCGGTGGGACATCCTGCAGGCGACGAAGAAACTCATCGAGCAGGCGGTGCGCGAAGGTCGCGAGGTCGAAGTGACCGAGGACGCCTTCGCGCCGCACCTGGCGATGGCCTACGCGCCGGAGCCCGATCTCTTCATCCGCACCGGCGGCGAGCAGCGCGTCAGCAACTTCCTGCTGTGGCAGCTCGCGTACGCCGAATTCTATTTCACCGACAAGTACTGGCCGGATTTCGACGGCGCGGCACTGGCCGACGCGCTGGCGTCGTATACCGAGCGCGAGCGCCGTTTCGGGCGCACGAGTGCGCAGCTCGAACCGCAATCGCAGAACGCCGACTCCCTTTCATGCTGAAAACCCGTGTGATCACGGCGATCGTGATGCTGGCGGTGCTGCTGCCGGTGACGCTGTTCGCGCCGCTCGCCGGATTCGGCGCGCTGATCGGCGTCGTGCTCGTGTTCGCCGCGTGGGAGTGGGCGCGCCTGCTGAAGCTCGGCGGCGCCGCTCCGATCGTCTATGCGGGCGTCGCGGCGCTCGCGCTCGCGGCCACCGCGCCGCTCGGCGTCGATGCGGCTTCGTCCCGTCCCCTTTTCATGGCGGCCGGCGTGTTCTGGCTGCTGGTCGGCCCATTCGCGCTGCGGCGCAAGCCCACGCTGGCGGGCGGCGTCTGGCGGCCGTTCCTGCTGGCCGCCGGCCTCGTCGTGTTCGCCGCCTGCTGGCACGCGCTCGTCGCCGCCCGCGCGCAGGGCGTGCCGTTCGTGCTGTCGCTGCTTCTGGTCGTCTGGCTGGCCGATATCGGCGCATACTTCGCGGGCAAGGCCTTCGGAAAGCGTAAACTGGCCATCACGATCAGCCCCGGCAAGAGCTGGGAAGGCGCGATCGGCGGCTGGTTCGCGGTGATGGTCGTCGGCGGTGTCGCGATGGCCGTGCACGTATTCGAACCGACCCTGTTTTCTGCATTCAGCGCGCGCTACGGGATGCCCGGCGCGTGGGCCGCGCTGACGCTGCTGGTCGCGTACAGCGTGATCGGCGACCTGTTCGAGTCGCTGCTGAAGCGGCAGGCGGGCGTGAAGGATTCGAGCGGATTGCTGCCGGGCCACGGCGGCGTGCTCGATCGTGTCGACGCGCTGCTGCCGGTGCTGCCGCTCGCGATGCTGCTGCTTGGTTAAACCATTATTTCTGTTATGCAAAAACGTCTGACATTGCTCGGTTCCACGGGCTCGATCGGAGACAGCACGCTCGACGTGGTCGCGCGCCATCCCGAGCGCTTCTCCGTCTACGCGCTCACCGCGCACCGCAACGGCGACAAGCTCGTCGAGCAGTGTCTGCGCTTCGCGCCCGAAGTGGCGGTGGTCGGCGATGCCGCGACGGCCGCGCAGGTCGACGCGAAACTGCGCGCGGCGGGCAGCAAGACGGTCGTGCTGCACGGGCCGCAGGCGCTCGTCGACGTGTCGAAGAGCGATGGCTGCGACACGGTGGTCGCGGCGATCGTCGGCGCGGCCGGCCTTGCGCCGAGCCTGGCGGCCGCACGCGCCGGCAAGCGGATCCTGCTCGCGAACAAGGAAGCGCTCGTGATGTCGGGCGCGATCTTCATGGACGCCGTGCGCGACCATGGCGCGATCCTGCTGCCGGTCGACAGCGAACACAACGCGATCTTCCAGTGCATGCCGCGCGACGCGGCCGAGCACGGCGGGATCTCGAAGATCATCCTGACCGCGTCGGGCGGCCCGTTCCGCACGCGTGAACCTGCCACGCTCGTCGACGTGACGCCGGACGAGGCGTGCAAGCATCCGAACTGGGTGATGGGCCGCAAGATCTCGGTCGATTCCGCGACGATGATGAACAAGGGCCTCGAAGTGATCGAGGCGCACTGGATCTTCGGGCTGCCGGGCGACCGGATCGACGTGCTGATCCATCCGCAGAGCGTGATTCATTCGCTCGTGTCGTACCGTGACGGCTCGGTGCTCGCGCAGCTCGGCAACCCCGACATGCGCACGCCGATCGCACACGCACTCGCGTTCCCCGAGCGCGTCGACGCCGGCGTCGACCCGCTCGATCTCGCGCAGATCGCCCAGCTGTCGTTCGAGAAACCCGATTACGCGCGCTTCCCGTGCCTCGCGCTCGCGCTGAAGGCGCTCGAGGAAGGCGGTATCGCGAGCGCCGCATTGAACGCGGCGAACGAAGTGGCGGTCGAAGCCTTTCTCGAGCGCCGGATCGGCTTCATGGCGATCGCGGCGACGGTCGACGCGGTGCTCGACGCGCTGCCGAACCGCGCGCCCGACGGGCTCGACGACGTCCTCGCGGCCGATGCCGAGGCTCGCCGCCTCGCCGCCGCGATCATTGCGAAAGCGCCTGCGCCCCGCGTGGAGCGTACGGTCTGAATGGGGTGCTCATGAACGTGCTGGTCGAACTGGTCGCGTTTGCGGTGGCGATCGGGGTACTGGTCGTCGTGCATGAGTACGGACACTATCGCGTCGCGCGCTGGTGCGGCGTGAAGGTGCTGCGTTTCTCGATCGGCTTCGGCCAGCCCGTCGCACGCTGGGTCAGCCGCAAGACGGGCACCGAGTGGACGCTGTCCGCGCTACCGCTCGGCGGCTACGTGAAGATGCTCGACGAGCGCGATCCAGGCCCCGGCGGCATTCCGGCCGACGAGCTCGGCCAGGCATTCAACCGCCAGTCGGTCTACAAGCGCATCGCGATCGTCGCGGCCGGCCCGATTGCGAACTTCCTGCTGGCAATCGCACTGTTTTCCTTCGTATTCGCCACTGGCGTGACCGAGCCGGCCGCGATCGTCGCGTCGCCGGCCGCCGGCACGGCGGCGGCCCGGGCGGGTTTCGACGGCAGCGAGACGGTGGTGTCGATCCGAAACGCGCAGGGCGGCGAGTCCGAGCCGGTGCGGTCGTGGTCGGACCTGCGCTGGAAGCTGCTGGCGGCCGCGTTCGACCATCGCGAGGTCGTGCTCGGCGCGCGCGACGGCAATGCGACGTTCGATTTCCGCGTCGATCTCCGCAACGTCCCCGACAGCCAGCTCGACGACGACTTCATGGCCCATCTGGGCTTCGAGGCCGGCGGCGGCACGTTGTCGGTCGCGTCGGTGCAGCCGGGCAGCGCGGCGGAGCAGGCCGGCCTGAAGGTCGGCGACAAGCTGGTCGCGCTCGACGGCAAGCCGATCGGCGGCGCGTCGCGCTTCATCGACGCGGTGAAGCACCATGCGGGCCAGCCGCTCGAGTTGCGGATCGAGCGCAGCGGCGCCGCGCAGACGGTGCCGATCGTGCCGCAGAGGCAGCGCGACGACGAATCGGGGCAGCAGGTCGGCCGGATCGGCGCGGCGCTGTCGATGCACGCGCCGTCGGTGGACGTGCGCTACGGGCCGATCGAGAGCCTGCGGCTCGGCGCGCACCGCACGTGGGACATTTCCGTGTATTCGCTGAAGATGTTCGGGCGGATGATCACGGGCAACGCGTCGCTGAAGAACCTGTCCGGCCCGGTGACGATCGCCGACTACGCAGGCAAGAGCGCGCGGCTCGGTCCGTCGGCGTTCCTGTCGTTCCTCGCCCTTGTCAGCATTAGCCTTGGCGTCCTGAACTTGTTGCCGATTCCCGTTTTGGACGGGGGGCATCTGTTATATTATGCGGTTGAAGCCGCGACCGGGAAAGCCGTCTCGGAGCGCTGGCAGCTGATTCTGCAAAGAGCCGGGTTGATCTGCATCGTCGCGTTGTCGGCGATCGCGCTGTTCAACGATCTGGCTCGGTTAATCCATTTCTGAAGCGTCAGGCGGCGGCCGCTGGTCAGCCGCCTGATTTGATGCAGCTAAATATTGGGGATGCATGTTGTTCAAACCTCATCGCTTTGTACCTAAGACAGTTGCAGCGGCCGCGCTCGCCGCGCACGGCCTCGCGGCGCATGCAGCGGCACCGTTCGTGGTGCAAGACATCAAGATCGAGGGGCTGCAGCGCGTCGAAGCGGGTTCGGTGTTCGCCTATCTGCCGATCAAGCAGGGCGATACCTTCACGGACGACAAGGCATCCGAAGCAATCCGCGCGTTGTACGCGACGGGCTTTTTCAACGACGTGCGCATCGCCACGCAGGGCAACGTCGTCATCGTGCAGGTGCAGGAGCGTCCGGCCATCGCGTCGATCGACTTCACCGGCACGAAGGAATTCGACAAGGACAACCTGACGAAGGCGCTGCGCGCGGTCGGCTTGGCCGATGGCCGCTACTACGACAAGGCGCTCGTCGACAAGGCGGAGCAGGAGCTCAAGCGCCAGTACCTGACGCGCGGCTTCTATGCGGCCGAGGTCAAGACGACGATCACGCCGGTCGACGCGAACCGCGTGTCGATCCTGTTCGCGGTGGCCGAAGGCCCGAGCGCGAAGATCCGCCAGATCAACTTCATCGGCAACAAGGCGTTCAGCACCAGCACGCTGCGCGACGAGATGCAGCTGTCGACGCCGAACTGGTTCTCCTGGTACACGAAGAACGACCTGTACTCGAAGGAAAAGCTCACGGGCGACCTCGAGGCCGTGCGCTCGTACTACCTGAACCGCGGCTACCTCGAGTTCAATATCGAGTCGACCCAGGTGTCGATCTCGCCGGACAAGAAGGACATGTACCTGACGGTCACGCTGCACGAAGGCGAACCGTACACGGTGTCGGGCATCAAGCTGTCGGGCAACCTGCTCGATCGCGAGGCCGAGCTCAACAAGCTGATCAAGATCAAGCCGGGCGACCGCTTCTCGGCGGAAAAGCTGCAGCAGACCACCAAGTCGATCGTCGACAAGCTCGGCGAATACGGCTACGCATTCGCGACCGTCAACGCGCAGCCGGACATCGACCAGGCGAACCACAAGGTTAACCTGAACCTCGTCGTCGATCCGAGCCGCCGCGTGTACGTGCGCCGCATCAACGTGGTCGGCAACACGCGCACGCGCGACGAAGTGGTGCGCCGCGAAATGCGCCAGCTCGAAAGCTCGTGGTTCGACTCGAACCGCCTCGCGCTGTCGAAGGACCGCGTGAACCGCCTCGGCTACTTCACCAACGTCGACGTGACGACGGTGCCGGTGGAAGGCACGAACGACCAGGTCGACGTGAACGTGAAGGTCGACGAAAAGCCGACCGGCGCGATCACGCTGGGCGCAGGCTTCTCGTCGACGGACAAGGTCGTGCTGTCGGCCGGCGTGTCGCAGGACAACGTGTTCGGTTCGGGCACGAGCCTGTCGGTGAACGTCAACACCGCGAAGAGCTACCGCACGCTGACCGTCACGCAGGTCGACCCGTACTTCACGGTCGACGGCATCAAGCGGATCACGGACGTGTTCTACCGCACGTACCAGCCGCTCTACTATTCGACGAGCTCGAGCTTCCGGATCATCAGCGCGGGCGGCAACCTGAAGTTCGGCATTCCGTTCTCGGAAGTCGACACCGTCTACTTCGGCGCGGGCTTCGAGCAGAACCGCCTCGACGTCGATTCGAACACGCCGCAGAGCTACCAGGACTACGTGAACGAGTTCGGCCGCGTGTCGAACACGGTGCCGCTGACGGTCGCATGGTCGCGCGACGCGCGTGACAGCGCGCTGATTCCGAGCCGCGGCTACTTCACGCAGGCGAACATGGAGTACGGCGTGCCAGTCGGCAAGATCCAGTACTACAAGGCCGACCTGCAGGCGCAGTACTACTATTCGTTCTCGCGCGGCTTCATCCTGGGCCTGAACCTGCAAGGCGGCTACGGTAACGGTATCGGCAACCCGTATCCGATCTTCAAGAACTACTACGCGGGCGGTATCGGCTCCGTGCGGGGCTACGAGCCGAGCTCGCTGGGCCCGCGCGACACGAAGACGAACGACCCGATCGGCGGTTCGAAGATGGTCGTCGGCAACATCGAGCTGACGTTCCCGCTGCCGGGCACGGGCTACGACCGCACGCTGCGCGTGTTCACGTTCCTCGACGGCGGTAACGTGTGGGGCAACGCGCCGGGCGGCACGAGTACGGGCGCGAACGGCCTGCGCTACGGCTACGGCGTGGGCCTCGCGTGGATCTCGCCGATCGGCCCGCTGAAGCTGAGCCTCGGCTTCCCGCTGCAGAAGCACGAAGGCGACCAGTACCAGAAATTCCAGTTCCAGATCGGGACGGCGTTCTGACCGAACGCATGACAACAGCAACGAGAGGGTAATTTTGCTAACCGGTAAGTTTTCGAAACGAGTGATGTGCGCGCTAACCGTTGCGCTGGCCTTGGGCGCGGCAACGGTGCACGCACAGGACGTCGCCCGCATCGCGGCGGTCAATTCGGATCGGATCCTGCGCGAGTCGGCACCCGCGAAGGCGGCGCAGACGAAGCTCGAAGCCGAGTTCGCGAAGCGTGACAAGGATCTGCAGGACCTGGCGGCACGCCTGAAGTCGATGTCCGATTCGCTGGACAAGAACGGCACGTCGCTGTCGGCGGCCGATCGCGCGCAAAAGCAGCGCGATCTCGCGCAGCTCGACACCGACTTCCAGCGCAAGCAGCGCGAGTTCCGCGAAGACCTGAACCAGCGTCGCAACGAAGAGCTGGCAGCCGTGCTCGAAAAGGCGAACAAGGTCATCAAGCAGATCGCCGAGCAGCAGAATTACGACCTGATCGTGCAGGAAGCCGTGTACGTCAGCCCGCGCATCGACATCACCGACAAGGTGCTCAAGGCGCTCGCGTCCGGCTCGACGAACTGAACGGAGCAGACGACGAATGGCATTGACGCTTGAGGCACTCGTAACGCGGTTCGGCGGCGAGATCGCCGGCGATGCACAGTGCACGGTCGGCGGCCTCGCGCCGCTCGACCAGGCAGGCCCTCAGCAACTCGCGTTTCTCGCGAACCCGAAGTACCTGTCGCAGGTCGAGACGACCCGCGCCGGCGCGGTGCTGATCGCGCCGAAGGATCTGGAAAAGCTGGGCGCGGCCGCGAAAGGTCGCAATTTCATCGTGACGCCGAATCCGTACGCGTACTTCGCGCGCGTCGCGCAGATGTTCATCGATCTCGCCACGCCGCCGCGCGCGGCCGGCGTGCATCCGAGCGCGACGATCGATCCGGCCGCGCAGGTCGCCGCGACCGCGGTGATCGGCCCGCACGTGACGATCGAGGCCGGCGCGGTGATCGAAGACGGCGTGCAGCTCGACGCGAACGTATTCATCGGCCGCGGCACGACGATCGGCGCCGGCTCGCATTTCTATCCGAACGCATCGGTGTACCACGGCTGCAAGATCGGCCCGCGCGCGATCGTCCATTCGGGCGCCGTGATCGGCTCCGACGGCTTCGGTTTCGCACCGGATTTCGTCGGCGACGGCGACGCGCGCACCGGCAGCTGGGTCAAGATCCCGCAGGTCGGCGGCGTGACGATCGGCCCGGACGTCGAAATCGGCGCGAACACGACGATCGACCGCGGCGCGATGGCGGATACCGTCATCGAGGAGTGCGTGAAGATCGACAACCAGGTGCAGATCGGTCACAACTGCCGGATCGGCGCGTACACGGTGATCGCCGGCAGCGCCGGCATCGCGGGCAGCACGACGATCGGCCGCCATTGCATGATCGGCGGCGCGGCAGGGATCGCCGGCCACGTGACGCTCGGCGACTATGTGATCATCACCGCGAAGTCGGGCGTATCGAAGTCGCTGCCGAAGGCCGGCATCTATACCAGCGCGTTCCCGGCCGTCGACCACGGCGAATGGAACAAGAGCGCCGCGCTCGTGCGCAATCTCGACAAGCTGCGCGAGCGCATCAAGGCGCTCGAAGCCGCGCTCGCCGCCCAGGGCGGCGCGGGCGCCTGAGCCCATCATGCGAGACCACGAACCGGGCACGGCCAGCGCAACCGGCCCGGTTTGCCAGACTGGGCCGCGCGGCGGCCCGCTTCAGCCTTTGCATCACCACCGCGCAGCCTCTGCGTGAGACGAACCATCATGAGCACTGAAAAAATCAATCTCGACATCCACAAGATCCTCACGCTGCTGCCGCATCGCTACCCGATTCTGCTCGTCGACCGCGTGCTCGAACTCGAACCGCACAAAGGGATCAAAGCGCTGAAGAACGTGTCGATCAACGAGCCGTTTTTCCAGGGGCACTTCCCGAAGCGGCCGGTGATGCCGGGCGTGCTGATTCTCGAGGCGCTCGCGCAGGCCGCCGCGCTGTTGACGTTCGCGGAAGAGCAGCCGAAGGATCCGGAGAACACGCTGTATTACTTCGTCGGGATCGACGGCGCGCGCTTCAAGCGTGTGGTCGAACCGGGCGACCAGCTGATCCTGAACGTGACGTTCGAGCGCTACATCCGCGGCATCTGGAAGTTCAAGGCGGTGGCGGAAGTGGACGGCAAGGTGGTGGCGGAAGCCGAGCTGATGTGCACGGTCAAGACGGCCGACGCGGCGCCCTGAGCGACGCGGCACGCATGGGTAACATCACGCGAACAACGCGACACATCATATCGAGAGGCAACGGCGCATGACCAGGATTCATCCTACCGCGATCGTCGAGCCGGGCGCGCAGATCGACGAATCGGTCGAGATCGGCCCGTACGCGATCGTCGGCCCGCACGTCACGATCGGCGCGCGCACGACGATCGGCTCGCACAGCGTGATCGAAGGCCATACGACGCTCGGCGAGGACAATCGCATCGGCCATTACGCATCGGTCGGCGGCCGTCCGCAGGACATGAAGTACAAGGACGAGCCGACGAAGCTCGTGATCGGCAACCGCAACACGATCCGCGAATTCACGACGATCCACACGGGCACCGTGCAGGACGTCGGCGTGACGACGCTCGGCGACGACAACTGGATCATGGCCTACGTGCACATCGGCCACGACTGCCGCGTCGGCAACAACGTGATCCTGTCGAGCAACGCGCAGATGGCCGGCCACGTCGAGATCGGCGATTTCGCGATCGTCGGCGGCATGTCGGGCGTGCACCAGTTCGTGCGCATCGGCGCGCATTCGATGCTGGGCGGCGCGTCGGCGCTCGTGCAGGACATCCCGCCGTTCGTGATCGCTGCCGGCAACAAGGCCGAGCCGCACGGGATCAACGTCGAAGGGCTGCGCCGGCGCGGCTTCTCGCCCGACGCGATCTCCGCGCTGCGCAGCGCGTACCGCCTGCTGTACAAGAACGGCCTGTCGCTGGAGGAAGCGAAGGTGCAGTTGCGCGAGCTCGCGGAAGCGGGCGGCGACGGCGACGCACCGGTGAAGGCGCTCGTCGAGTTCATCGACGCGTCGCAACGCGGCATCATCCGCTAAGCGATGCCGCTCACCACCCATCAGCTCCGGCTCGCGATGGTGGCCGGCGAGCCGTCGGGCGACCTGCTCGCGGCGTCGCTGCTCGGCGGGCTGCGCGAGCGGCTGCCCGAAGCGGCCCAGTATTACGGGATCGGCGGGCCGCGCATGATCGCGCAGGGCTTCGACTCGCACTGGCAGATGGACAAGCTGACCGTGCGCGGCTATGTCGAGGCGCTGGGCCAGATTCCCGAGATCCTGCGGATTCGCGGCGAACTGAAGCGCCAGCTGCTCGCCGAGCGGCCGGACGCGTTCATCGGCGTCGACGCGCCCGATTTCAACTTCAGCGTCGAACAGGCGGCGCGCGACGCGGGCATCCCGTCGATCCACTTCGTGTGCCCGTCGATCTGGGCATGGCGCGGCGGCCGGATCAAGAAGATCGCGAAATCCGTCGATCACATGCTGTGCCTGTTCCCGTTCGAGCCGGCGATCCTCGACAAGGCCGGCGTCGCATCGACGTACGTCGGTCATCCGCTGGCCGACGACATTCCGCTCGAACCCGACACGCATGGCGCGCGCATCGCACTGGGCCTGCCGGCCGACGGCCCCGTGATCGCGGTGCTGCCGGGCAGCCGGCGCTCGGAGATCGCGCTGATCGGCCCGACGTTCTTCGCGGCGATGGCGCTGATGCAGCAACGCGAACCCGGCGTGCGGTTCGTGATGCCGGCCGCGACGCCCGCGCTGCGCGAACTGCTGCAGCCGCTCGTCGATGCCCATCCGCAACTCGCGTTGACGATCACCGACGGCCGTTCGCAGGTCGCGATGACGGCCGCCGACGCGATCCTCGTGAAGAGCGGCACCGTCACGCTGGAAGCCGCGCTGCTGAAGAAGCCGATGGTGATCTCGTACAAGGTGCCCTGGCTGACCGGGCAGATCATGCGCCGGCAGGGCTACCTGCCGTACGTCGGCCTGCCGAACATCCTGGCGGGGCGCTTCGTCGTGCCCGAGCTGCTGCAGCATTTCGCGACGCCCGAGGCGCTCGCCGATGCGACGCTCACGCAGCTGCGCGACGACGCGAACCGCCGCACGCTGACCGAAGTGTTTACCGAAATGCATCTCTCGCTGCGGCAGAACACGGCCGCGAAGGCGGCCGAGGCCGTCGTGCGCGTGCTCGAACAACGCAAGGGGCGCGCATGACCGCAGTTCGTGCACCGCGCCGCCGCGCGCCGGGCGACGTGCAGGGCGGTTTCGACTTCAGCCGCCCGGACGAGATCGTCTGCGGCGTCGACGAGGCCGGCCGTGGCCCGCTTGCGGGGCCGGTCGTGGCCGCGGCGGTGATCCTCGATCCGGCGCAGCCGATCGACGGGCTCGACGATTCGAAAGTGCTGTCCGCGAAGAAGCGCGACATGCTGTACGAGCTGATCGTCGCGCGTTCGCACGCGTATTGCGTCGCGTCGGCGAGCGTCGACGAGATCGATACGCTGAACATCCTGCACGCGACGATGCTCGCGATGAAGCGGGCCGTCGAAGGCCTGTCGGTGCTGCCGACGCTCGCGCAGATCGACGGCAACCGCTGCCCGACGCTGAGCGTGCGCGCCGAGGCGATCGTCAGCGGCGACGCGCTCGTGCCGAGCATTTCCGCCGCGTCGATCCTCGCGAAGGTCACGCGCGACCGGATGCTGGTCGACCTGCACGAACGCTTCCCGGTGTACGGTTTCAACGTACATGCGGGCTACGGCACCGCGAAACACCTTGCCGCATTGCGCGAACACGGCCCGTGCGAAGCGCACCGGCGCTCGTTCGCGCCGGTTCGTGCGGCGCTTGACCTGATTCGATGAAAAGCATCACTTCCCGCGACAACCCGCTGTACAAGCGCCTGAAGGCGCTCGCGGGTTCGACGCCCCATCAGCGCCGCAGCGGCCAGGCGCTGCTCGAAGGTTTCCATCTCGCGAGCGCGTACCTCGAGACGGGCGCGACGCCCGAGCTGTGCGTGACGACCGAAGGCGCGCTCGGCCACGCGGAAGCGCAGGCGATCGTCGCGCGGATCGACGCACAGCGGATCGTCACGCTGCCGGACGCGTTGTTCGGGCAGTTGTCGAACGTCGTCAGCGGCGTCGGCTTCCTGCTGCTGGTCGACCGGCCGGCGCAACCGCTGCCGGAGCGCGTGACGCATACGTCGGTCGTGCTCGACGGCGTGCAGGATGCCGGCAACGTCGGCTCGATCCTGCGCAGCGCGGCGGCGGCCGGCGTGCGTCACGTATTCTGCGCGCCGGGGACGGCCTACGCGTGGTCGTCGAAGGTGCTGCGTTCGGGCATGGGCGCGCATTTCCTGTTGTCGATCCATGAGGACGTCGAAGCGGCGGCGCTGGCCGAACGCCTCGACGTACCGGTCGCGCTGACCGACTCGCACGGCGCGCAGGCGCTCTACGACTGCGACCTGTCGCAGCCCGTCGCGTGGGTGTTCGGCAACGAAGGCGCCGGCGTGTCGGCATTCTGGCGCGATGCGGCCACGCATCGGGTGACGATTCCGCAGCCGGGCGGGATGGAGTCGCTGAACGTGGCGGCCGCCGCCGCGGTGTGCCTGTTCGAACAGGTGCGTCAGCAGCGGCCGGCGTGACGCCGCACGCGCGCATGCGCCGCAAAAACGAGAAAAGGCCGCGTTCGACGCGGCCTTTTTTGCTTGGGGCGGCGGCCAGACGGTCGCGCTGGCGCGCCGACGCTCAGTACGACTGCCGGTCGAGGCGGATTTCCTGCAGGATCGTCGTCGCGATTTCCTCGATCGACTTGTGCGTCGACGACAGCCACTTGATCCCTTCGCGGCGCATCATCGCCTCGGCCTCGTTGATCTCGTAGCGGCAGTTCTCCGGCGCCGCGTACTTGCTGCCCGGCCGGCGCTCGTTGCGGATCTCCGACAGGCGCTGCGGGTCGATCGAGAGCCCAAACAGCTTGTCGCTGTACGGCGACAGCGCCGACGGCAGCTTGCCGCGTTCGAAGTCTTCCGGAATCAGCGGATAGTTGGCCGCCTTCACGCCGTACTGCATCGCGAGGTACAGGCTCGTCGGCGTCTTGCCGCTGCGCGACACGCCGACGAGGATCACGTCGGCCTCCGACAGGTTGCGGTTCGACTGGCCGTCGTCGTGCGCGAGCGAGAAGTTGATCGCCTCGATCCGCGTCTTGTATTCCTCGGTGTCCGCATTCTGATGGCCGCGGCCCATCGCATGGCTCGATTTGAGCTCCAGTTCCTGCTCGAGCGGTTCGACGAAGCGCTGGAACATGTCGAGCACGAGCGCGTTCGAGCGCTTGACGATGTCGTTCGACTCGCTGTCGACGAGCGTCGTGAACACGATCGCACGGCGGCCGTCGTGCACGGCGGCTTCGTTGATCTTCTCGACGGTCGCATAGGCCTTGTCGAGCGAGTCGACGAACGGCACGCGCACGAGGCGGAATTTCTGGTCGAACTGGGAGAGGATCGAATGCGCGAAGGTTTCGGCAGTGATCCCGGTGCCGTCGGAGACGATGAATACGGTAGGCAGCATGAATCTGGACATCGAGCGTGAAGGGCAGTTGCGCGGGCGGCTGGAGGCGAGCCTCCAGACCCAGTGACAAGGTCGCGCCACATCCGGCAGCCGGCACGGTAGAATAGCGGCAACCTGTTGGATAAGCAATTGCGGGGGCAGGGCGCGAACGGCGCCCGCCGGCTGGGCCGCGCGATTCCAGAATTCCCGGCAAGTCTGGCGATTTGTCTGCAAATATCGCCCTTCTGCCGGGATTTTTGTAAATCGGGTCGGAAGATTTTCGCCGCTGCGAATGTTTATCTAACAGGTTGCGCAAGACGCGCCGCGCCTTTTTGCAAGCGCCCGCCTCCAAGCCCACTTGCGCGATCGAGCATTTTTTTCACACTTAGGGGCTTGTATGACTAACGCAGCAAACGTCGCAAAGGACCAGGCGTATGTAATTCCGTTCGAGCAGTTGCGGATGACCGATGTGGAGATCGTGGGCGGCAAGAATGCGTCGCTCGGCGAGATGATCAGCCAGCTTTCCGAAGCAGGCGTGCGCGTGCCCACCGGTTTCGCCACGACCGCGCTCGCATTCCGCGATTTCCTCAAGCACAACGACCTCACCGATCGCATCGCCAAGCGTCTCGAGTCCCTCGACATCGACGACGTGAAGGCGCTCGCCGAAGCCGGTGCCGAAATCCGCAAGTGGATCGTCGACGCACCGCTGCAGCCGCGCCTCGAGCAGGAAATCCGTGCGCAGTTCGAAGTGCTGAAGAACGGCTCGCCGAGTGAACTGTCGTTCGCCGTGCGCTCGTCCGCGACCGCGGAAGACCTGCCCGACGCATCGTTCGCCGGCCAGCAGGAGTCGTATCTGAACGTCGTCGGCATCGACGACGTGCTCGACCGCATGAAGCACGTGTTCGCGTCGCTGTACAACGACCGCGCGATCTCGTACCGCGTGCACAAGGGCTTCACGCACGCGGAAGTCGCGCTGTCGGCCGGTGTGCAGCGCATGGTCCGCTCGGACGTCGGCGCCGCCGGCGTGATGTTCACGATCGATACCGAATCGGGCTTCAAGGACGCCGTGTTCATCACGTCGAGCTACGGCCTGGGCGAAACCGTCGTGCAGGGCGCGGTGAACCCGGACGAGTTCTACGTGTTCAAGACGACGCTCGCGCAGGACAAGTACCCGATCATCCGCCGCTCGATCGGCTCGAAGCTGATCAAGATGGAATTCACGCAGCCGGGCGAGCCGGGCCGCGTGAAGACGGTCGACGTGCCGCACGAGCAGCGCAACCGCTACTCGATCACCGATGAAGACGTGATCGAGCTGGCGAAGTACGCGGTCATCATCGAGAAGCACTACCAGCGTCCGATGGACATCGAGTGGGGCAAGGACGGCCGCGACGGCAAGATCTTCATCCTGCAGGCGCGTCCGGAAACGGTGAAGAGCCAGGCGAGCGGCAAGGCCGAGCAGCGCTTCAAGCTGAAGGGGCAGTCGCAGGTGCTCGCGACGGGGCGTGCGATCGGCCAGAAGATCGGCGCCGGCCCCGTGCGCGTGATCCAGGATCCGTCGGAAATGGAACGCGTGCAGCCGGGCGACGTGCTGGTGGCCGACATGACCGACCCGAACTGGGAGCCGGTGATGAAGCGTGCGGCGGCGATCGTCACGAACCGGGGCGGGCGCACCTGCCACGCGGCGATCATCGCGCGTGAGCTGGGCGTGCCGGCCGTCGTGGGCTGCGGCGATGCAACGGACGTGCTGAAGGACGGCGCGCTCGTCACCGTGTCGTGCGCGGAAGGCGACGAAGGCAAGATCTACGACGGCCTGCTCGAGACGGAAGTCACGGAAGTGCAGCGCGGCGAACTGCCGGAAATCCCGGTCAAGATCATGATGAACGTCGGCAACCCGCAGCTCGCGTTCGACTTCTCGCAACTGCCGAACGGCGGCGTGGGTCTCGCGCGTCTCGAGTTCATCATCAACAACAACATCGGCGTTCACCCGAAGGCGATTCTCGAGTACCCGAACATCGACCAGGACCTGAAGAAGGCGGTCGAGAGCGTCGCGCGCGGTCACGCGTCGCCGCGTCAGTTCTACGTCGACAAGCTGACGGAAGGCGTCGCGACGATCGCGGCGGCGTTCTATCCGAAGCCCGTGATCGTGCGTCTGTCCGACTTCAAGTCGAACGAGTACAAGAAGCTGATCGGCGGTTCGCGTTACGAGCCGGACGAGGAAAACCCGATGCTGGGCTTCCGTGGCGCATCGCGCTACATCGCCGAGGACTTCGCGCAGGCGTTCGAGATGGAATGCCGGGCACTGAAGCGCGTGCGTGACGAGATGGGCCTGACCAACGTCGAGATCATGGTGCCGTTCGTGCGGACCGTGAAGCAGGCGGAGCGCGTCGTCGGCCTGCTCGAGAAGTTCGGCCTGAAGCGCGGCGAAAACGGCCTGCGCCTCGTGATGATGTGCGAAGTCCCGACCAACGCGATCCTCGCCGAAGAGTTCCTGGAACACTTCGACGGTTTCTCGATCGGCTCGAACGACCTCACGCAGCTCACGCTCGGCCTCGACCGCGATTCGGGCATGGAACTGCTGGCCGTCGACTTCGACGAGCGCGACCCGGCCGTCAAGTTCCTGCTCAAGCGTGCGATCGATACCTGCCGCAAGATGGGCAAGTACGTCGGTATCTGCGGCCAGGGCCCGTCCGATCACCCGGACTTCGCGCAATGGCTGACGGACGAAGGCATCGTGTCGATCTCGCTGAACCCCGACACGATCATCGATACGTGGCAGGCGCTCGCCAACCGCAAGTAACGGTCGGTCATGCAGCTTCGGCGAAAGCGCGGTCCGCCGCGCTTTCGTTGAAGGCAAAATGCAAGGTTCGTGCTATAAACACCCCGGTAAGCACCGGGGTGTTTTTTTTCGTCGGTACGCGCGGCGATCTCCAGCGTGCCGACCGCTTCGCACAGTTGCGCACGCAGCGAATATAGTGAGCATCGGGGACGTTTTTCTGGAGACCACAATGATGTCGGGGCATCTGTTCTGGTGGGTCGGGGTGGGCATGCTGGTCGTCGCGGAGTTGCTGACGGGCACGTTCTATCTGCTGATGATCGCGCTCGGCTTTCTCGCGGGCGGGGTGTTGCAACTGGCCGGTTTCGCGCCGCACGTGCAGTTCGGCGCGGCGGCCGCGGTCGCGATCGTCGCGATGATCGTGCTGCGCCGTTCGGGGCTCGGCCGCAAGCAGAAGCGCGACACGTCGACGAATCCCGACGTCAATCTCGATATCGGCTCGACCGTCACGGTCGACGCGTGGCGTGACGGCCGCGCGCGCGTGCAGTATCGCGGGGCCGACTGGGACGTCGAGCTCGCGCACGGCGAGCGCGACGATGCGCACGTGTACCAGGTCAGCGCCGTGCGCGGCAATTGCCTCGTGGTCGTGGCGAAACCCGCGGGCTGATCGTCCGCTGATACAACAAGGAGAGAATATTTCATGGATTCGCTGATCATCTGGGTTGTCCTGCTCGTCATTGCGATCGTGATCGTGTCGAAGACGGTGAAGATCGTGCCGCAGCAGCATGCATGGGTGCTCGAGCGCTTCGGGCGCTACCACGCGACGCTGTCGCCCGGTCTCAATATCGTGCTGCCATTCGTCGATCGCATCGCATACCGGCACGTGCTGAAGGAAATTCCGCTCGACGTGCCGAGCCAGGTCTGTATCACGCGCGACAACACGCAATTGCAGGTCGACGGTGTGCTGTATTTCCAGGTGACCGATCCGATGAAGGCGTCCTACGGGTCGAGCAATTTCGTGCTGGCGATCACGCAGCTTGCGCAAACCACGCTGCGCTCGGTGGTCGGCAAGCTCGAACTCGACAAGACGTTCGAGGAACGCGATTTCATCAACCACAACATCGTGTCGGCACTCGATCAGGCGGCGGCGAACTGGGGCGTGAAAGTGCTGCGCTACGAGATCAAGGACCTGACGCCGCCGAAGGAGATCCTGCACGCGATGCAGGCGCAGATCACCGCCGAGCGCGAAAAGCGCGCGCTGATCGCCGCATCGGAAGGCCGCAAGCAGGAACAGATCAACCTCGCGTCGGGGGCGCGCGAAGCCGCGATCCAGAAGTCCGAAGGCGAGCGGCAGGCCGCGATCAACCAGGCGCAGGGCGAAGCCGCCGCGATTCTGGCGGTGGCCGAGGCGAACGCGCAGGCGATCCAGAAGATCGCGAGCGCGATCCAGTCGCAAGGCGGGATGGATGCAGTGAACCTGAAGGTCGCCGAGCAGTATGTCGGCGCGTTCGCGAATCTCGCGAAGCAGGGCAACACGCTGATCGTGCCGTCGAACCTGTCGGATCTCGGCACCGCGATCTCGTCGGCGCTGACGATCGTCAAGAACGCCGGGGCGGCGTCCGGCGCGAAGGGCTGAGCCCGATGTTCCGTCCGAGGCCCGTGCGGGCGCCCGGTGCGATCGTCGTGCGACGAATCGTCGCGCAGCCGGGCAAACGGCACGCGCGATTCAGGTAGTCCAAAGCAACACGGCCCGCTTCGAGCGGGCCGTGTCGTTTGCGATGAATGCGGTGGGCGTCAGGTGCCGGCGCGCATGATGCGCGCCTTCTCGCGTTCCCAGTCGCGTTTCTTCTCGGTTTCGCGCTTGTCGTGCAGCTTCTTGCCCTTCGCGAGCGCGATGTCGCATTTCACGCGGCCGCCCTTGTAGTGGAAGTTCAGCGGCACGAGCGTGTAGCCGCGCTGCTCGACCTTGCCGATCAGCTTCTTGATTTCCTCGCGGTGCAGCAGCAGCTTGCGCGTGCGAACCGGGTCGGGCTTGATGTGCGTCGAGGCTTCAGGCAGCGGGCTGATATGGGTCCCGATCAGGAAGATCTCGGCGTTCTTCACCACGACGTAGCCTTCCTTGATCTGGCCGCGTCCGGCGCGCAGCGCCTTGACTTCCCAGCCCTCCAGCACGAGCCCCGCTTCGTAGCGTTCCTCGATGTGATAATCGAAGTGCGCTTTCCTGTTGTCGATGATGCTCATGAAAGGATCGGGCCAACTCGTTTAAAATCACGATTTTAGCAAAGCGGGGCGGGAATCGCCCGGCTTGGCTTTCCCACTTTCAGCGATGCCGCGCGATTTATGGCAGATGTTCAGAAAACCGTATTGATCCGCCACTCGGCGGAACAGATGTTCGACCTCGTCACCGACGTGGCCGACTACCCCAATTTCCTGCCCTGGTGCGGCGGTGTCGAGATTCGCCGTCAGGACGAAAGCGGGATGGAAGCGCGCATCGACATCAACTTCAAGGGTATCAGGCAGCATTTCGCGACGCGCAACACGCAGCAGCGGCCGACGCGCATCGACATGGAGTTCGCGGACGGGCCGTTCAAGAAGTTCACGGGTTCGTGGCGCTTCATCCCGCTGCGCGCCGATGCGTGCAAGATCGAATTCGCGCTGCACTACGAGTTTTCGAGCATCCTGCTCGAGAAGATCATCGGGCCGGTGTTCAGCCACATCGCGAACACGTTCGTCGATTCGTTCGTGAAGCGCGCGGACCAGCGCTACGGCAAGGGGTGACGCGATGCTGTCGATCGAAGTCTGCTATGCCCTGCCGGACCGCCAGACGCTGATTCCGCTGTCGTTGCCCGAAGGCGCGACCGTGCGCTCGGCCATCGACGCGAGCGGCGTGCTCGCGCTGCACCCGGAGATCGATCTCGTGCACGCGAAGACGGGCGTCTACGGCAAGCTCGCGCCGCTCGATGCGCCGCTCGTCGATCACGATCGCGTCGAGATCTACCGTTCGCTGATCGTCGATCCGAAGCTCGCGCGCCAGCGGCGCGTCGACAAGTCCCGCCGCGACGGTTCGATCGAGGGCCGCAAGTGGATGCACAAGGACGCGCGCTGACGCGTCGTTCGCGCTGACGCGTCCGATCAAACGCCGCGGCGCTCAGTGGGCCGCGGCGTTTGCGTTTGTCGGTGCGCCGCCCGGCGTGTCGCCATGCTTGCGCACCGAGCCGTATACGCCGGCGAGCAGCAGCACGAGCGCGGCGATTTCGAGCGCATGCGGCATCCGCCGGTCGTACACGAACGCGTACAGCATCGCGAACACGGTTTCGAACACGATCAACTGGCCCGACAGCGTCAGCGGCAGCCGCTTCGACGCGGCGTTCCACAGCCCGTTGCCCAGCCACGACGCGCCGATCGCGAGCGCGAGGTTCAGCAGCCAGAACAATTGCCAGCGCGATGCCGGCACGGCCGCCTGCACGGTGCCGGCCGGCAGCGCGAGGATCGCGAGCCAGCAGAGCCCGCCGATCAGGCCCGTCACGACACCCCACAGCACCGACCATTCGTTGCCGCCGAAGCGGTGATGGCGCTGCAGGTAGCGCGTGTTCGCCACCGCATACCAGGTCCAGCTCGCGAGCGCGCCCGCCGCGCAGGCGATGCCCGCGAGCTTTTGGGCGAGCGTCGTCGCGTGCGCGGCTTCGGACGTAAACAGATCGACGTTGATGCAGACGATGCCCGCGATCACCAGCGCGAGCGGGGCGGCGAGCCGCCGCAGCGGCATCGCGCCGTGATCGCCGAGGCCCGCGAGCGTGACGGTCACGGGCAGCACGCCGACGATCAGCGAACTGGGCGCGATGCCGATCAGGCGCACGGCGCCGGACAGCAGCATGTAGTACGCGACGTTGCCGATGACGGCGAGCCTCACGAGGGCGACGAGATCCTCGCGGGTCAGCCGGGCAAGCAGCGAGCGGGCGGCCGGCAGGGCGGCCACGAGCGACACGAGGCCGTACATCGTGTAGCGGCCGGCGCTCAGCAGCAGCGGCGAGAAATCGGTCAGCAGCCGCGGAACCAGAAACACCATGCCCCACAGGGCGCCTGCCAGGACACCGTACACCACGCCGCGCTGCATCGACCGCTCCGAACACATGACCGAGGTGCGCGCATCTTAGCGATGCCGTCGCGGCGGCGTCTTGTTCATTCCTGCACTCGCGGCATGGCGCGGCGCATCGAGCGGGTTCGGCGCGCGGCGAATCAGTCCTCTGTCGAATCGGGTGTCGCCGCCGCGCCGTCGCTGGCCGCACGCTTGCGCGCGGGGCGTCGCACGGCACGCAGCTTGCCGCTGTTGCCGCCGCCGCAGTAGAAGCGGTCGTGACCGTCGGATTCGAGCCCCGAGACGCCGACGCCGGCCGGCATGTCGATCTGCTCGAGCACTTCGCCCGTGCGCGGATCGATGCGTCGCAGGTCGCTCCGGTCGGCTTCCCACGTGCCGTGCCACAGCTCGCCGTCGACCCACGTCACGCCGGTGACGAAGCGATTCGATTCGATCGTGCGCAACACGGCGCCCGACTGCGGATCCACCTGATGAATCTTGCGTGCGCTGTACTGGCCGACCCACAGCGTGCCTTCCGCCCACGCGAGCCCCGAATCGGCGCCGCCGCCGGGCGCGGGGATCGTCGCGAGCACGTGGCCCGATTCGGGATCGATCTTCTCGATGCGGTCGTCGACGATCTGGAACAGGTGGCGGCCGTCGAACGCGGTGCCCGCGTGCGCGGCGACGTCGAGCGAACGGACGATCGTGCCGCGCTCGGGGTCGAGCGCATTCAGCTTGTCGCCGGACGCGTACCACACGTGCTGCCCGTCGAACGTGACGCCGTGCACGCCGTCGACGCCCGGAAACGGGCCGTACTCGTGAAGGAGGTCTGCGGTGGAGCGTTTCATGTTCGTCACCTCGTCGTTCGATGAGGCCATCCTAATCGCCCGGCAGCGCAACCGGGAGTAACAACGTCGTCGCGAATCCGGGCAGCGGCGGCGTCATCCAGCGGCGCGCGCGTCCGCGGCCGAGCGCCTGCACCTTGCCGGCTTCCGCGAGCGCATCGAGCGCGCGCTGCACGGTGCGCTGGCTGGCGCCGAGCGCGAGCGCCAGCGCGGAGCTCGACCATGCTTCGCCATCCGCGAGCAGCGCGAGCACGGCCGCGTGCCGATCGTCGACCGGGCGCGCGAGGACGACGGTTTCGCGCACGCCGAGCGGTTCGAGCGCGAAACCGCGCGGCGTCGCGACGACGTTCGCGAGCGGGCGCAGCACCGCGCGCAGCCGCCCGATCTCGACACGCAGCCGCGCACGATGCGATTCGTCGGCCTGTTTCGCGCGGAATGCGGCGGCGACGAGCGCGTTTCTCGACACGTCGGCCGGCCACGCTTCGCCGAGCGCCCGGGCGAGCACGAACAGCACCGGACGCCGCGCGAGCGACACGGTCGTGCGCGCATCGCGCACCATGTGGCGGCATGCGTCGACGACCAGCGCATTCGACTCGAACAGCGTTTCGACTTCGTCGAGCGGCACGAGCCGCGACGTGCCGCGAGCGATGAGCCGCGCGGCCGGCGCGTCGACCACACGCGCGGCGGTGTCGACCTCGGCCGTCAGCGCGGCGATGCCGGCGGCGCGGGCGGCTGTCCGCGCACGGGCAAGCGCCGCACGGGCCGCGTGCGTGCGGATGCGGCGCATCGCGATGCCGGCCGCGATCAGCTCGTGGGCGGCGCGCGACGCGGGCGGCAGCGGCGCGGGATCGAGGTGCGCGAGCAGCCGCTCGGCCTCGTCGAGATGGCCGATCAGCAGCAAGCGGCGCATGCCGAGATAGCGCGCATGCGCGGCGTTCGCGCGGTCGCCGTGCGCGTCGAGCGTCGTGCAGGCCGCATCGAGCGCGCGCGTCGGCCAGTGCAGGTCGCGCGACGCGAGTGCGATCTCGGCTTCCGCGACGACGCAGCGCGCCCGTGCGACCGCTTCCTTTGCGCCGAACGCGCGGGCGGCGGCGCGCACGAGCGAACGCGCGCGTTCGAAATCGCCGAGCTGCGCGAGCGCGATGCCGCGCAGCGCGAGCGCCGGCGCATCGTCGCGCAGCGCGACGCGGTTCAACGCGCCGAGCGCGTCACCGGCCGCGAGCGCGCGTGCGGCCGCCGTGATCAGCGAATCCATCCGAATCCCGCCACACTTGTCACTCCCTTCGGTCCGAAACCCGGCACTAATCTAGCACCACGCACACGGCCCCGTCCGCCGTGCCCGGATACCCATCGGAAGGAGGAACACGCAATGACGACCCATCTCACCGGAACCCGCGACGAATGGCTGGCCGAACGCCGCGCGCTGCTCGACGCGGAAAAGGCGCTGACGCGGCAAAGCGACGAACTCGCGCGGCGGCGCCAGGCGCTGCCGTGGGTGCGCGTCGACAAGACTTACCGGTTCGATACCGAGGAAGGGCGCGCGACGCTCGACGACCTGTTTCGCGGCCGTTCGCAACTGCTCGTCTATCACTTCATGTTCGGCCCCGACTACAAGGCAGGCTGTCCGTCGTGCTCGGCGCTCGCCGACGGCTTCGACGGCTTCGCCGTGCATCTGGCGCACCACGACGTGACGCTCGCGGCCGTGTCGCGCGCGCCGCTCGCGAAACTGCTCGCGTACCGGCAGCGGATGGGGTGGACGTTCCCGTGGGCGTCGTCGGTCGGCAGCGATTTCAACTTCGACTTCAACGTGTCGTTCACCGAAACGCAGCAGCGCGCGGGCGACGTCGAATACAACTATGCGCGGGCCGGCCATGCGATGGACATGGATCCTCCGCCGGCGCCCGTCGTGCAGTTCGCGGCCACGTGCGGTACCGATGCGGCCACGTATTCGCTCGACCGGCCGGGGATGAGCGCGTTCGTGCGCGAGGACGGCGTCGTCTATCACACGTATTCGACCTACGCGCGCGGCCTCGATGGGCTGTGGGGGATGTACCAGTGGCTCGATCGCGCGCCGCGCGGTCGCAACGAGGTCGGGCCGTGGTGGCGCCGTCACGACGAGTACGCGCGCGGCTGAGCGGGCCGGCGACGGGCGGGAGCGCGCGATGACACGAACGGCGAACGGGCTGGCAACCGGGCTGGCAACCGGCGAGACGGCCCCCGATCCGCGGGCGTTCGGCGCGGCGGTCGCGGCCGCGTTCGCGGTCGCCGCGATGGCATTGCTGGCACAGCACGCGTCGATGGCGGCGATGGGCGGCGAACCGATGCCCGGCGGCTGGATGGCGTCGGCCGCCTGGCTGCGGCCGTGCGGGCAGGGCGCCGGCCGCGCGTTCGTGGCGTTCGCCGAAATGTGGGGCGCGATGACGGTGACGATGATGCTGCCCGTGCTCGCGCCGCAGCTCTGGTATTACCGGCAGCGCATCGGTGCGCGGACGGCGCGGTCGGCCTGGCTCGTCGTCGTCGCTGGCGTCGCATATTTCTCGGTCTGGATCGCGCTCGGCGCGCTCGTGTTTCCGGCCGGCGTCGCACTGACGACGGCCGCCGCCCGGCTGCCGGCGCTCGCCCGGGGGATCCCGTTCGCGGCCGGCGCCGTCGTGCTGGCCGCGGGCACGCTGCAATTCTCCGGGTGGAAGGCGCGCCGGCTCGCATGCTGCCGGCATGAGGCGGCGCACGGCGGGCACTGGCCGCGAGCGGCGGCCGTCACGGCATGGCGGTACGGCGTGCACGCCGCGATCCGATGCGGCGCGTGTTGCGCCAACCTGATGGTGGTCGCGCTGGCGGCCGGCATGATGGATCTGCGCGTGATGGCCGCGGTCGCGGTGGCAATCGCCGCCGAGCGCATGGCGCCGGCCGGCGGCCGCGTCGCGCGGATCATCGGTTGCGCAGTGGTAGTGGCCGGCATGGCGATGATCGCCGGCGCGGCCGGGCTGGCATGAGGCGGGCAGGCACGCCGCTTCGGCGGTGTGTCGCCGGCCGTGCGCGGCGGCTGTCGTCGCGCACGTGTGGCCTCGCCACGACACGTGCACGCGCCTCCCGGCCCGGGTTGCGCGAATGGTTCGACGCGGCCGTGAAACGAAAAGCGATCGAAAACGAACCGAACGGCGATCCGAACGATTCGGCCCCCGAACGGCCGAAACCGGCTAAGCCGTTGTTCGTGTTGTGAAAATTCACGGCGCTTCGCGTATAATTCGCTTTTGCGCCCATAGGATTTGCCATGCGTCTGATCCAAAAAGCACTCACTTTCGATGACGTGCTCCTCGTTCCCGCCTTCTCCGACGTTCTCCCGCGCGACACCAGCCTCAAGACCAAGCTGACCCGCAACATCTCCCTGAACATGCCGCTCGTGTCCGCCGCGATGGACACGGTCACCGAAGGTCGCCTCGCGATCGCGATGGCGCAGCAGGGTGGCGTCGGTATCGTCCACAAGAACCTCACGCCGGCCGAACAGGCCCGCGAAGTCGCGAAGGTCAAGCGTTTCGAGTCGGGCGTCGTTCGCGACCCGATCACGGTGCCGCCGCAAATGAAGGTGCGCGACGTGATCGCGCTGTCGCGCCAGCATGGCATCTCGGGCTTCCCGGTCGTCGAAGGCCCGCAGCTCGTCGGCATCGTCACGAACCGCGACCTGCGTTTCGAAACGCGCCTCGACGAGCCGGTCAAGTCGATCATGACGCCGCGCGAGCGCCTCGTCACGGTCAAGGAAGGCACGCCGCTCGCCGAAGCGAAGGCGCTGATGCACAGCCACCGTCTCGAGCGCGTGCTGGTCGTCAACGATGCGTTCGAACTGCGCGGCCTGATGACCGTCAAGGACATCACGAAGCAGACCGAGCACCCGGACGCGTGCAAGGACGAACACGGCAAGCTGCGCGCAGGCGCGGCGGTCGGCGTCGGTCCCGACAACGAGGAACGCGTCGAGCTGCTGGTGCAGGCCGGCGTCGACGTGATCGTCGTCGACACCGCGCACGGTCACAGCAAGGGCGTGCTCGAGCGCGTGCGCTGGGTCAAGCAGAACTTCCCGCACGTCGAGGTGATCGGCGGCAACATCGCGACGGCCGCCGCCGCGAAGGCGCTCGTCGAATACGGCGCGGACGCGGTCAAGGTCGGTATCGGCCCGGGCTCGATCTGCACGACGCGGATCGTCGCGGGTGTCGGCGTGCCGCAGATCAGCGCGATCGCGAACGTCGCGGAAGCGTTGAAGGGCACCGGCGTGCCGTGCATCGCCGACGGCGGCGTGCGCTTCTCGGGCGACGTGTCCAAGGCCCTCGCGGCCGGCGCGAATGCCGTGATGATGGGCAGCATGTTGGCGGGCACCGAAGAGGCGCCGGGCGACGTGTTCCTGTACCAGGGCCGCCAGTACAAGTCGTATCGCGGCATGGGTTCGGTCGGTGCGATGAAGGACGGCGCGGCAGACCGCTACTTCCAGGACAACTCGGCGAACATCGACAAGCTCGTGCCGGAAGGCATCGAAGGCCGCGTCGCGTACAAGGGTTCGGTCAACGCGATCCTGTTCCAGCTGGTCGGCGGCGTGCGCGCGAGCATGGGCTACTGCGGCTGCAAGACGATCGACGAGCTGCACGAGAAGGCCGAATTCGTCCAGATCACCGCGGCGGGCATGCGCGAGTCGCACGTGCACGACGTGCAGATCACGAAGGAAGCGCCGAACTACCACGTGGACTGATCGCCGATGAAACCGCTGCTGCGAGCCGTGCTGATCGTCGATGCCGTGCTGTTGCTGGCGTTTGGCGTGCTATTCGTGCTGACGCCCTGGCAGGCGCTGTTCAACGCGCTGCAACTGGCGAACATCCAGCCGGCGATGCTCGGTCAGGCGTTCGGTATCGCGCTGCTCGGGCTCGCGTGGCTCGCGTTTCATGCGGCGTTCAACGGCGACCTCACGGCGCCCGTCGCACGGGCCGTCGGCCATGTGAACTGGCTGACCGGCGTGCTGACGATCGTGTGGTCGCTCGGCACCGGCAGCGGGCCGGCGCTCGCGGCCGCGGGCCGGGTGTTGTCGGCGGTGGCCGGGGTCGCGTTGATCCTGCTCGGCCTCGGCGGCGTGCGGCTCGCATCGGCCGTACGGCGGCGCGAAAGGGCCGACAGGGCGCAGACGCTCGAAAGCCGGGGCGCGCAGCGTCCGGTCGAACCGGCGCCGGCCTCCGCCGTGCAGCCGCGGGTCGAGCCGGTCGTCGGCCGTCCGGTGGCGCCTTCGGCGCCGGCCACGGCAGCCCCGTCGGCCGCTTCCGAGCGCGCGTCAGGCAGCGTCGCATTCGACGCGCGTCCGCCGTCGCAGAATTGACCGGCGATGCGTCGCGCGAGCCGCCTGCCGCCCGACGCCGCTGCCCATGCTTTTGACGCAGCGCCTCGTGCGCTGCTTTTCTTATTCTCTTCATCCCGTCCGCAGCCATGCACGACAAAATCCTGATTCTCGACTTCGGTTCGCAAGTCACCCAACTGATCGCGCGCCGCGTGCGTGAAGCGCACGTCTATTGCGAAATCCATCCGAACGATGTGTCCGACGACTTCGTCCGCGAGTTCGCGCCGAAGGCGGTGATCCTGTCGGGCAGCCACGCGAGCACGTACGAAGACCACCAGCTGCGCGCGCCGCAGGCCGTATGGGATCTCGGCGTGCCGGTGCTCGGCATCTGCTACGGCATGCAGACGATGGCCGTGCAGCTTGGCGGCAAGGTCGAGTGGAGCGACCATCGCGAATTCGGCTACGCGGAAATGCGTGCGCACGGCCATACGCGCCTGCTCGACGGCATCGAGGATTTCACGACGGCCGAAGGCCACGGGATGCTGAAGGTCTGGATGAGCCACGGCGACAAGGTAGCCGAGCTGCCGCCGGGCTTCGCACTGATGGCGTCGACGCCGAGCTGCCCGATCGCCGGCATGGCCGACGAGGTGCGCGGCTACTACGCGGTGCAGTTCCATCCGGAAGTCACGCATACGGTGAAGGGCCGCCAGATCATCGAGCGCTTCGTGCTGCAGATCGCCGGCGCGAAGCCCGACTGGATCATGAAGAACCACATCGAGGAAGCCGTCGCGAAGATCCGCGAGCAGGTCGGTGACGAGGAAGTGATTCTCGGCCTGTCGGGCGGCGTCGATTCGAGCGTCGCCGCGGCGCTGATCCATCGCGCGATCGGTGATCAGCTGACGTGCGTGTTCGTCGATCACGGCCTGCTGCGCCTGAACGAAGGCAAGATGGTGCTCGACATGTTCGAGGGCCGCCTGCATGCGAAGGTCGTGCACGTCGACGCGTCCGACCAGTTCCTTGGCCATCTGGCCGGCGTGACCGATCCGGAAGCGAAGCGCAAGATCATCGGCCGCGAGTTCGTCGAGGTGTTCCAGGCCGAGGCGAAGAAGCTGTCGAAGGCGACGTGGCTCGCGCAGGGCACGATCTACCCGGACGTGGTCGAATCGGGCGGCACGAAGACGAAGAAGGCGACGACGATCAAGAGCCACCACAACGTCGGCGGCTTGCCGGAAACGCTCGGCCTGAAGCTGCTCGAGCCGCTGCGCGACCTGTTCAAGGACGAAGTGCGCGAGCTGGGCGTCGCGCTCGGCCTGCCGCCGGAGATGGTTTACCGCCATCCGTTCCCGGGTCCGGGCCTTGGCGTGCGGATCCTCGGCGAAGTGAAGCGCGAGTACGCGGACCTGCTGCGTCGCGCGGACGCGATCTTCATCGAGGAACTGCGCAACACGACCGCGACCGCGCAGGATGCGGCTGCCGGCCTGTGCGGCGAGGCCGATGTCGGCAAGAGCTGGTACGACCTCACGAGCCAGGCGTTCGCGGTGTTCCTGCCGGTCAAGTCGGTCGGCGTGATGGGCGATGGGCGGACGTACGACTACGTGACGTCGCTGCGCGCGGTGCAGACGACCGACTTCATGACTGCGCATTGGGCGCATCTTCCGTATGCGCTGCTCGGCCGTGCGTCGAATCGGATCATCAACGAGGTGCGCGGGATCAATCGCGTGGTGTACGACATCTCGGGGAAGCCGCCGGCGACGATTGAGTGGGAGTAATTTAGGATCCTCTGCAGTGGTCTGCAGAGGCCCGTCGATTCCCTGATTTTCCACACAAGATCAAGGGTTTATCGACTATTTTGGTCCGCTGCCGTCCGTCGGCAGCGTTACGTCGCCGACGGCATGAGCGACGGTATAGCATCTTTCTCTGCAGGCGATCCATTTTGATACCGTCACGGCGCGTGACGGTATCAAACACGGTATCAGTTCACGGAGTATTGCATGCTTACGGACCTCGAATTGCGGGCGCTCAAGCCGACCGGCAGGATATACAAGGTTGCTGACCAGCGCGGCCTTTACGTGGCGGTTACCTCGTCCGGAGCGGTGAGTTTCCGCTTCGACTATCGTCTGAATGGTCGCCGGGAAACCCTGGTCATTGGCCGCTACGATCCCGGGCTGTCAGCACGCGGCGCACGCGCTGCCGACGAACTTTCCTTTGGCATGTCGGTACGTCTTGCGGAAGCAAGGCTGCTCCTTGAACGGGCTCGTCGGGAAGTTGAACAGGGCGTCAGTCCGTCGAGAAGCAAGGTTGAAAAGCGGGTAGAGGCGGCCGAAGCGATGACGTTCGGCAAGTGGGCCGAAAAATACTTCACGGAAGCCACGCTCGCTGAGTCGACCCGTGCGATGAGGAAGTCTGTCTACGACCGGAACCTCGCGATGGAATTCGGGCGATTAAAGCTAGAAGAGATCACACCTTCAAGACTCCTCACGAGATGCGAGAAGATCAAAGAGCGGGGTGCGGCTGCGCCTGCCGTTCAGGCACGCGACATCGTCCTGCAGGTCTACCGCTTTGTGCAGGCAAGGGGGCTGAAGGTAGCCAACCCGGCGGAAGATATCCGGCCCTCCGCTATCGCTACTTTCAGGCCACGAGATCGCGCGCTGACGCCCGGGGAAATCCACGTGTTTTTCAAAGCCCTAGAGCGTACGCCTACGCTCCCTACGTTGCGTCTGGCGGTCAAGTTCATGCTGCTGACAATGGTGCGCAAGTCGGAATTCATCCAGGCCAGGTGGGATGAGGTCGACTTCAATACTGCGGTCTGGACCATCCCGAAAAACAGGATGAAGGCTGGGCGTGCGCACAACGTCTATCTAAGCCAGCAGGCGCTGGACATCTTGGTCGCTTTCAAGACATGCTTTGGTGCAAGCGAGTATCTGCATCCAGGACGTTACGAGACCGCGTTGCCGATCAGTTCAGCTACTCTAAATCGCGTGATCGACAGCACGGTAAAGGGTATCCGTAGCGCTGAGGCTGAGGACTTCGAGCCTTTCTCCGTGCACGATCTGCGTAGAACCGCCAGCACGCAGTTGCATGAAGCTGGATTCAGCAGCGACTGGATTGAGAAGTGCCTGGCGCACGAGCAGCGTGGCGTCAGGGCGGTCTACAACAAAGCGGAATACGCGGAGCAGAGAAGGGGGATGCTACAAACCTGGGCGGACATGCTGGATGACTGGATTGCTACGAATCCAAAGGTAAGTGTTATCGTGCCGGCGCAGTTGCTCGGGGTTTCTTCGGCAGTAGGACTTCATTTGGCGCATTGCGTCGGCGAGCATCCAGAGGGCGCGGTTGAGCTTCACGTTCTGGTCGATACCGGTGATGGGGCGGGTGGACATCGAGCGACCCGTGCGCGAGCGACCATGCAGGCCGCCTTTGGTGAGGTTTTCCTGAACGCGGTTAAAAACGGTCCAGAGGTCGTCGCGGCGATCCTCGAAGCGGCGCGAGGCAAGCAACTGGCTGTCGGTAACCGGGGCCGGGGCCTCTGCGTCGGTCGGGTCGTAGCGCAGCGCGAGTGCGGAGCGGGCGAACGCGTGCTGTTCGTCGCGGTCAAGCGTGACGGCTCGCATGCCTTCCTTCTGCTCGCGGATCAGGTCAAAACCGTCGAGCACGTCGAACGCGCCGTTAATCACGTTCTGGACAATGTTGCCCTTGTGCGGGACGCGGATATCGGCAACGTTGTCGCCTGCCACCATGCCGTTCTGGCAGACAAAGCGCAGCATGCCTGCGAGCATCTGGTAACTGCTGGTGCCATCGTGCGAGTTCAGCAGCACGATTTCGTTGGCTTCCTCGCCGGTAATCTGGTCGGCGTGACGAAGCCGAAGCATGTGTTTCGTGTATTCGCGGCGGTCGTCGTGCCTCACGCGCGTCTGGCAGACCATGAAGGGTTGAAAGCCTTCATTGCGCAGTCCGCGCAGCACGTCGATAGTCGGAATGTAAGTGTAGCGTTCGGAGCGGCTTTCGTGCTTGCCGTCCGCAAAGATGGATGGGGCAACGCGGCGAATCTGGTCGTCTGAGAGCGGCGAGTCGGCGCGCAGCATCGGGGAGCCGTAGCGGAAAGAGGAAGTGAGTTGCATGGCAATCTCCACAGTCAAGGTTGAGGACCTGAACCGGGCGATGGGATGTGACTTGCCGTTGCGGCTGGACACCTCCCGGTGGAACTCGGGGTTGGCTTTGCTCCGCCAGGCTCCCGGGTTCCCGCCCGTGCGACTTGAGGAGCCGATAGCGGGCAGGCGTCAAGGAAAAAGGCGAGGGAGGGGTGCGGGCAACACGGTCCCTCGCCCCTTGACGCCTGCCCGCTATCGGCTACGGTCGCGGGTCAAGGGCGGGAACCTGGGAACCGGATGCATGCCGAGCCTCGGGTTGACCGGGCAGGGGCGCCATAAGCGAGGGCGATCACGGCAGCATGTGCAGGCTGCGTGTGAAGAGATATTGAAGGGATGAGGGGCCGCGAGCCGATGCGCGACAGGTGTGAGTCGCTGCTCGTGGCCAGATGCTGGACTCGGAAGCCGAACTGGCAGCGCTCGCGCCCGAGTGCGCCGTAGCTGAGAGATGGTTTGTCCCTTCGCCGCGCTTAGTGGCACCGTTTCGGCCGTTCCCGGCCGAGCAGTCTGGACGCTGACGGTCGTAATTCCTTGTGCTCGTCGTTACGGACACGGTCCGGTGAGGTTCGATATCGACGTTGATGCTCGACGTTCAAAAAAGTTTGCGCTTGCGAAATTGCGTGGTAAGATTATCTTACTACCGGTAAGGCCGGGTACGGATGGCAAACATGAATGCAGCCGTAGTACGCGCATCGCTCGTCGAAGTTCTGCAGGAAATTCAGGCCGCAAGCGGACTCGAATGTCCACCTCTTGTCGGTGCAACGAAGCCGATGGAAGCCTTGCCGAAGTTCGACAGCAAAATCTGGCCAGTAGCCATAGGGATGCTTGCCGCGAAATTGGGCGTCGTAATCGCGAACGACGTAAATATCTTTCGCAAGGAAAAGAGTTGTATTGCACTCACCCTTGACGAAAGCGTAGGGCTTGTCGTGGCTTTGGTCGACGCACAAGCTCCGGCACAACAGGCCGCACAGGCGGCAAACGCAAAATGAGTGAACAGCAAGAAGCCAAGCGGGCCGAAATTGCTTCCCGGCTACGGGAAGCGAGGAAAATGGCCGGGCTGTCGCAGGGGCAGGTCGCGAAGCTGCTTGAAATGCATCGACCGACTATCTCCGAAATAGAGGCAGGGAATCGACGGGTGTCGGCGGAGGAGCTTTCCCGATTTGCGGAAATATACGACGTCACCGTTCCGTGGCTACTTGCGGAAACGGCTGAGCAACTGGAAACAGATGATCCACGGCTGCAACTCGCTGCGCGAGAGCTGGCCAAGCTCAAACCAGATGATCTCGATCGCCTGCTGCGCTTACTGGCATCGATGAGAGGCACCGATTCTGAAGGCGAAGGTAACTCATGATGAGCGCGAATTCCTCAGTGTCGACGTCGCGCACAGAACAGAAAGCATTGGTCATGAAGGGGATGCAGGCAGCAATTGCCGCACGCACGAAGGCCGGTCTTGACCAGAAAAGTCCGGCGTGCATCTACGGACTCTGCGAGGCACATCGCGTCACGGTGCGGTTCAATGACATCAATATGGAGGGGATGTACGACCGCGAGCCTCGCCCCCGTATTCATGTTTCGGCTTTGCGACCATTGGCAAGGCGTGCATTTACCTGCGCGCATGAACTTGGGCATCATGTGTTTGGGCATGGCTCAACAATCGATGAACTGCGGGAAGAACAGCTCTCGACCGAGGTCCGTCACCCGGACGAAGTGCTCGCAGACGCTTTCGCTTCGTTCGTCCTGATGCCGACGTTGGGATTGCGTGAAGCGTTAAATCGGCGCGGACTAGACCCGAATACCGCTTCCGCGGCACAAATGTATGCAGTTGCGTGCAATTTCGGTGTCGGGCAGGCGACGCTCGTCAATCACATGGCTTACGGCATACAAGCAATGAGCTTGGCGCGGCGCGCAGAACTCGGAAAGATAACCCCGAAGATGATCCGGACTGAGCTCCTCGGGGAAGTTGTGCCTGAACCACTGACGATTGCGGACCGCGAATGGAACTCGCCAACGCTTGACGCGGAGGAGGGAGCGCGGCTGCTGCTTCCAATGGGTGTTGTCGTGGATACGGCAATCCTGATGCCAGAGCGAGACGTAAAAGCAGGAAGAGTTTTTCGCATCATGAGGCCGGGTATCACGCGTGTCGTCATCCCCGGAACTTCATGGGCCACCTTTGTGCGCGTAGCCAGGAGGCGGTACGTTGGACTCGCGCGGTATCGCCACCTAGAGGATGCGTCAGATGACTAAGCGACATACACCAGTCGTAGCCCCATTTCTCGTCGACGAGCCCGATTTGTCCCGCGCTTGGGCCAAAGCGGTACTACACGTTATCGACCATGGAGGGACCGAGATTTCCCCTTTCGTGCTGAGCGTAACGGGTTTTGACGAGGACGGGATGCCTGCTGAGGACGCCGGCGTTCGTCACGAACTGGACAAGCTGTTGCTTTCCAAAAAATTCCGAGATGTGGAGGACGTCGCCTTTACGATCTTTCCGCAACGACTTTGGCAGATCGCGCGAGGCGACAGAAAGGTATTGTTCAAGCTTTACCGTGACGCTTTTCCTCGCTATCAGGCAATGAATCGCCGGGACAACAAGCGAGGACTCTACTTCGAACGCTTGACCAGCTTCGGGAGTGGCCCGTGCGACGGAAATCAGCTGGAATGGATTCTGTCGCAATACAGCGCGCGTGATGGCGTGCGGCGGTCGATGTTCCAGGCAAGTGTTTTTGACCCGGCACGGGACCATGTCGCAGACGCGCAACTGCAGTTTCCCTGCATGCAACATGTTAGCTTTGAACCCACAAGCGAAGGCTTAGTCATTAACGCCTTTTACGCGACACAACAGTTGTTTGTGAAGGCCTACGGCAATTATCTTGGGATTGCCCAGCTTGGCGCTTTCATGGCACATCAGATGGATATGAAGTTGATACGGATGAACGTAGTGGTTGGTGTTGCCAAATTTGAAAGGATCTCGAAGACCGATCCGGCTATGAAGCCATTGCTTGCGGCCGCTCGTGCGTGCCTCACGGAGCAGGAATCGGCGGTCTCGCCGCAGCCAGCAGAACAAACGACAACAGAGACAATGGCGTGAGACGCAAATCAAGTGCTGGTGCAGCGAGCGGCGGCGGGGCGGGGATCGGTACGACGGAATTAGTTGATGCAAAATCGAAGACGTCGCATCTGTCGCCGTTGAAGGTGTCGACGGCGTACGACAGCTATTGGCGCTTTGCCGTTGAGAGACAGTGCGTTTTTTTTCGCCGACTTGCCGGTGAACCTGGTCCCTGGACTGCTGATCCGATCATATCTGTTCACAAATTTACGAATGCATACCGCGCATCAGATCGGGTTAGCCAGTATCTGATTCGGCGTGTTATCTATCGCAATGACTTGCCCGATTCCGCACCTGAGGTCCTTTTCAGGACCTTGTTGTTCAAGCTGTTCAACAAGATCGAGACATGGGAATTGCTGGAGTATGCTTTCGGTTCTATAACGTTCAAGGATTACCGTTTTGAACGATACGACCGTGTTCTAAGCGAGGCGATGCGCGCCGGCGCGCGTATTTATTCGGCTGCCTACATTATGCCACCGGGAGGATCCGCATTTGGTCATGCGGCAAAGCACCAGAACCATCTTCGGCTTCTGGAAAGAATGATGGCGGACGACCTCGCGGGTCAACTCGGCAGAGTGCGGAATATGCAGGCAGCGTTCGAGTTACTGAGAAGCTATCCGACCATTGGTGACTTCCTGGCGTATCAGTTCACGACCGATATAAACTATAGTGAAATCACAGACTTCTCTGAGATGGATTTTGTCGTGCCGGGGCCGGGGGCGCGAGATGGTTTGCGGAAGTGCTTTTCGGACAGTGCGGGACTCAACGAAGCTGAGCTTATCCGGTTGATGGCGGATAACCAGGAGCGAGAGTTCGAGCGGCTGGGCATAACGTTTCAATCACTATGGGGACGCCGACTTCAGCTTATCGACTGTCAAAATCTGTTCTGCGAAGTTGACAAATACGCTCGTGTTGCTCATCCCGAAATCGCTGGAATCTCGGGGCGAACACGTATCAAGCAGAAATTCTCGCCGACTGGGCCACTCAACCCTCCATGGTATCCGCCCAAGTGGGGCCTTAATGAGAAGATCGACGCGAGCTTCGTGCCTCTTAAATCCAATCAAGAAAGAGGAAAGAAGCATCAAAGTTTGACGCAAGAGATGCAAGGAACTTTGAAACTTGGGGACTCTTAATGAATCTGAACGTTTACCAGCAGGAAGCGCAGAAAACCGATCGTGTACCTGGCCGTGAGAGGAGCCAGACCGGCACAGACGTCATCGTGCCACTATTGGGTCTTGCTGGTGAAACGGGCGAGTTGTTAAGCGAATACAAGAAGCATTTGCGCGACGGAGATTCTCATCAACTTTTCAAGGACCGCGTCGCTGAAGAGTTGGGCGATCTCCTTTGGTATATCGCCAACGTTGCAACCAAGTTCGGTCTTACTCTAGAGGACATCGCGAGCATCAATCTTCGCAAGACGCAGGATCGCTGGGGTGACCAGGACTCCTCGTCCATAAATTTTGACGCTGGCTACGACGCGCATGAGAGCTTCCCTCGGCAATTCGAGGTCGAACTTAGTGAAGTGTTAGTCAAAGGCAAGAAAAAAATACGCGCACGGATGGATGGAAAGAAAATCGGTGACGATCTCACCGACAACGCCGACGATCCAGACGGTTACAGATTTCATGATGTTTTCCACCTGGCGTACGTTGCCGTCCTTGGCTGGTCACCGGTGATCAGGAAACTGCTAAAGCGCAAACGAAAGAGCCGCGTGGATATAGATGAGGTTCAGGATGGAGGGCGTGCACAGGTAATCGACGAAGGTGTTGCCGCGCTTGTCTTTGAGTATGCCAAAGGACACAAATGGCTGGATGGGGTATCTGAGCTTGATTATCATCTGCTTCGAACTATCAAAGGGATAACGTCCCTTCTTGAAGTCAGGAAGCGTTCGATGGGTGACTGGCAGCGAGCGATTCTCTTGGGGTTCAAGGTGTGGCGAGAGGTACTTGCCAATGAGGGTGGCAGGATTCTCGTAGACATGGATGCGAAGAATTTGAAGTATCTTGGCCCGATTAAATTGGGCGGAAGGAAAGGCAAATCCCAATAGGGAGGGTGGAATGACGACGGCACATATTGCAAAGCCACTGGGAGGTATCCTGGGGCACGGTCTTGATGTTGTCGATATTCATGAGTTCTCGATACTCCTCAAGGAGCCAGCGCTTCCTTTTCTTGATCGCTATTTTACTTCGGGGGAGCTGGCTGCGGCGGGGACCGGTGTCGATCAGTTGGCTAGATTGGCGGGACGTTTCGCGACGAAAGAGGCTGTTTTAAAAGCGCTTGGGATAGGATGGGGTGATGGTGTCTCGTTTACCGATGTGGAAGTTCTTACATCGAATGTTGGGACACCTACTGTTGTTTTGCATCGGAATTTGGCTACTCTGCAGGTCGAACGCCAAATAGAAAGTTGGCTGGTTAGTTTGAGCCACGCAGGAAACGTCGCCGTCGCTAGTGTCATCGCCCTGGGATGCGTCCGTTGACCGACGATCTGTCGGAATGTAGTCTTTGAACACGTAACTATTACGAGTGCTATGTCCAGTTCCGCGACATTTCTTCATTTGACGGATACACACCTGGCGCTGGCCGGTGTGCCGTTCGTACGCGATGACCATAAAATAACGATCCCCGCAATCGAGGGTGAAACACGAGAGTCTGCACTCGAACTGCTGTTTACCCGTCTTGCCGAACGGTTGAGCCGTGGTCGTCAGCAACTAGACGGCGTGTTGTTCACAGGCGACGCGCAAGAGCGAGGGCAACCCGGCGGTCACAAGATAATTCTCGATCTTCTGCTGCATCATTTTGAGCCTTTAGGCATCACGACAGCCAACATCGTAGCTATCCCCGGCAATCACGACGTCCCGCGTGCTAGCGAACCGAGTTCCGCCGCCCGCTATGACGCGTTTATAGAAGTGTGGCGAAAGGCTGGATGCGTTACCCCGTGGCTTGACGGAGTTGATGCTTCGGACGGAGAGGGCGGACCGCATCGACTTGTTAGTAACGACGGACGTTGGGCTGTTTTTCCAATCAACACAAGCAACTGGTCACACGCCACTCAAATCCTCCCCGAGCCGCTCGCTAGCGTATGGGCTGGTCTACCTTCTATCGCGGCCGATGGGAACGGTGAGATGGAAGCGAAGCTACGTCTTCAGCTTGATGCCTTAGCTCGCTACGATATGGCCCGAGTGTCCGGGCGACAACTCGAAGTTCTGCGCAAAATTATAGAAGAGACGCCCCTGCCTTCATCAGGGCGGCAAGTCAGGATTGCGCTGCTGCATCATCACCTCCGCACACCAAGCTTACGCGAGGAGCTGAAGCCGTTTGCGGATATTTCTAACCTGGAACAGGTACGGAGCTTTTTACGCGATCGGGATATCGCCGTTGTCGTGCATGGTCATAAGCACGAACACTCGGTTCAATTCGAGCACATCTATGATCGTGATGGTAATAAAGAGAACCGGATTCTCGTGGTTTCCGGGGCGACATTCGAAGCGGGAAGCGAATCTGATGCCGCTCGCCTGATTGCTTTTACTGGCATGCCCAATAGCCCGACTGTGTCGATCGAGCGGGTGCGGATTCCGCGTAGCGGTGTCGAACTCGTTGATCTGCCACCCATTGTTCGTCGGATCTGGACTGCTGACGTTGTTCAAGGGGGCCCGGTCGTTATCCAGGGTAATAGCCTTGATGAGGTTTACGAACGCGCCTGTGAGGCAGCTGCGAAGGAAGCCGCAAACGGAACACTGATCGTTCATCTTGATCTTGAGCTCGGGGTATCCGGAAACCTGCCTCTTCCCACGGACTACCCAACTTCGGAGCCGATGGATGAGTCGGAGCGCCAGCGTTGGCTGAAAGATCTTGTCACGTGGTGGCAGCTCGATCGGTCAGGTCTGGAAGATCGAATGCCGTTCGTTCATGGGGCCCGTCTTCGGCGCTTCGGCGGTAAGATCAACCAGGTCGAACGAGTAATCAAGCTGCTAGAAACGAAGGCTAGTACCCGAGCGATAGCGGTGCTAATTGATCCGTTCCGGGACTTCACGGCGGACGGAATGGGGGAAGAATTCGCTTCTTTCTGCTTGGTAGAATTTAAACGCCGCGATTTGGGAAATGCACGACACGCGGTCGATGTTATTGCGTTCTACCGCGCTCAGGAATTCGCGCGTTGGTGGCCGATCAACGTCGCCGAGATGCGATATCTGCAATGGGAAATCTGTAACGCGCTGAGATTTCAACCTGGCCGGATTACGACGATTACCGGTGATGCTCGTACCCATTCTCGATCGCCCACGCAAGTCGCTATGCCGATCATCGATCGCTGGCTTGACCAGTCGCCGGAGCGCTTCCATCTATTGGCCAATACACTGGTGCATCGCTCTGCGCGAAATGTCGCCCAGCGCGACGCCATGCGTGGCTGGGAACGTACGCTCCGCGATCTGGAAGCAACGGCCAATGAATTTAACCCAGACGGCCTTCCGATAGCGATTGAAGGTCTCAAGCTGCTGGCGTCCTATCTGGAAGTTGTCGATGAAGGCGAGGATCAGGATCTCCGAATGTTTGTACGTGTCTTGCGGCGTTTGGCACGGGACAACGAGGGATTCGAGAAGAGCTCCCGCTCGAAAAATGACTTTGATCGTTGGGCACCGAGCGCGTTGGATGCGGTGTCCGAGCTGCGGTCACTGACAAAGAAACGGGTGCAGTCTCCCTGACTTGGATATAGCAAAGACACATAGTTACCTGGATGAACAATGAGACTGAATGAGTATCAGCAACGAGCAAATGCTACAGATCAAGTTTCAGATACGCAGCGGATTGAAGCACTGATGACACCGGTACTCGGTCTATCAGGAAGGGCCGGGGCATTGTCGACGGAGTACTTGCGCTACTTGCGAGACGGAGCCGCCTATCAAGCATTTCGTCAGCGCACTGGGGAGGTCCTTGGGGATTTACTATGGTACGTTTCTAATATCGCACACAAAAATGACCTGACGCTTGAAGACATCGCCAGGCAGAATCTTGAGAAAACCAGTAACCGCTGGGATCGAGGTACAGGCGAAGAAGCGGGCGCCCCAGATTTCGATGGCGCGTTTCCTGACAATGAGCGATTTCCTCGGCTATTTACTGTGGATGTCACCGCAACGAGAAAGTCCGATGGCACAAGTGCGGTGTCACTTTCGTACAATGGTAAGCCGTTCGGTGACCCATTGACTGACAACGCGGAAGACGAGGATGGTTATCGCTTTCATGACATCTTCCACTTGGCCTTTGTCTCGCACCTGGGCTGGTCGCCAGTACTCAGAGGGCGTCTTTTCTTCAATTGCAAGCGGAAAAGTAGCCCGACCGTTGATGAAGTTGAAGACGGAGGGCGTGCGGCTGTAATTGATGAAGCTATCGCCGCACTGATCTTTAATGAGGCACAAAAGAATTCCTACTACGAGGGTGTCAACAGTGTGAGCATTCAGCTGCTTCAACTCATCGGTCAGTTGACCGGCCACCTCGAGGTTAGTCGCTGCACGATGGCCCAGTGGGAACAAGCCATTCTTAATGCTTTCGCAGTCTGGCGACGCGTATGTCGTGAGCCGAGCGGCCGCCTAATGGGAAATCGAGAGACCCGTCGAATCGAATATGTCACAAACTCATGAAGACAGCTGTGTCCGACGCAGATGGCTGAATACATTTCAGAGGAACGTTGAGCCTGATTCGGGATTGGGACAAGCATCTGGCGGTCACTAAAGTGTACAGAAGGATCAGCGAGGATCCATGAAATGACTAAATCCGAACAGCGTAGGCATCTCTTTATCAGCCACCATCATCGAGATGATGCCTTGGTTGATAAATTTACGGGGCTACTCGGCGGAAAAGGATGGGACGTACGCAATAGTTCGATTCGTGCGAAGCCCGCGAACCAGGAGCGACTGGATCGAGGTTTGGTGAAAGATGCTGTGATTGAGCGTTTGCTCCGTATGAAGATCTCGTGGGCGTCCACCGTTGTGGTTCTAATCGGAGAGAAGACCCATACAAGACCTTGGGTTAACTGGGAAATCGATCAGGCTCATGCTCAAGGTAAGAGAATAGTCGGCGTATTTGAGCAGGGGGGGAAGGACGCAGATATTCCTAAGAGCCTTGAAAAATATGCATCGGCCATAGTTGGGTGGAATGCAAATAGTATTAAAAAGGCGATCGACGATGAAGATAATGCATTCGAAAACCCAGATGGATCCGCTCGATCTCCAGTAAACGCCTCAGTGACCTCCCAGTGTTAGCTATGTCGAAGGTATACATCTATGTGGTGGATCGCGATTTTGGGTTTGCCCCGAATCCGTTCCACAAATTGTGCACTTTAGCTACCTGTAAGCCAATTATACGGCGCGTAGCCAAAGAGGGCGATTGGGTTATCGGAATGGGAGGCTCGCGACTAAACGCAACGGGTAGGTGCGTTTTTGCTATGAGAGTGTCGAGTTCGATTACGTTCAATGAATACTGGGAGAATCCACTCTACCGAGACAAGAAGCCAGTGCGAAATGGAAGCAAGAAAATGATGGTGGGCGATAATATTTATCATAAGGTTGCGGGGGATTGGGCGCAGTTGAATTCGCATCATAGCCATCCAGATGGTTCGCCAAATGTTCATAATGTGAGAAACGACACCCAGACCGACGCAGTTCTCGTGTCAGACTATTTCTTCTATTTTGGCGCCTCGGCTATAGAGATCCCGGCTGCTCTGCTTCAGAAAATCAATTATCGAAATGCAAGGCATCACAGGGTTTTTGATATTTCTGATGTTGAGCCGATATTGAAATTTATCGAATCGAATTTTACGGCTAATAGAGTGCTGGGAGACCCATTCGATTTTGAGGCGGCGAGTGCAAGATATTCCGCAAAGGACAACAAAGTCATCGTGGACGGTTAGCAGTGGAATAGATTGCATTTGAGAAGAACAAGTTTTCCCGGCTGTCGGTGGTTCTTGCGGGTCCGAAGTCGCCGAGGTGGATCGCCGCTTGGCTGATAGCGTGCATCTTGGTATACAGTTCGAGCGTGGGCCGAGAATGTCGGCGACCGCGTTCGTGTCGGTGAAGATCTGAATTACGAGACGAGAGCCCGAACAGGAATGATCGGGATCGACGCCTGAAACACGCTTAGGACATCCATGGTCGATATTGCTCGCCCTTTCTTAGTGGTCTACATCGTCTGGCATCCAGATTTTGAGGACGGAGCCGCGGTGGCGGAGGTGCTGAGGAAGCATTTTCGCCGCGAACTTTACGCAAACGTGGCGGGAGGCACGGGCTTAAGTGTCATATTCCGTTCTGAACCGGCGCCTGACGCCGGAAGGCCGTTGCCGATCGATCTTGGCGAGGCAGAGACGACAGCTATAGTCGTACTCTCGGAATCATCTCTGGCGAACGATGCGGATTGGATGGCGTACATCCGTGAGTTGTCTGAACAGACGGACGCTGCGGGTCTCGCGGCGCGCCTGTTCCCCGTCGCGATTGAGCGGGCCGGACTCGTAGTGGCCGAACAGGCTCTTCGATGGGATCAATGGAGCGATACGCTGGCCGGCGACAAGCTCCTTCTACGGCTAATCAGTGAGCTGACGTACGAGTTCTGTCGCATGCTCAGACACTATCTCGAACACCTGAAGCGGCCGGGGGAGGATAGCGAGGCACTCATCAGGTATTTGCAGAAGGTTCAGATATTTTTGAGCCACTCCAAGCATGACGATGACGGCGAACGCATTGCGCGTCGCATTCGCGAGCATCTTCATCTTGGCCATGGTTTGGGCAGTTTTTTCGACGTACACGATATTCCAGCGGGACTTCGCTTTAATGAGGTCTTGTTGAAACAGGTGGCTCAGAGTGCGGTCGTCGCGATTCACACCGACTCATATTCTTCTCGCGAATGGTGTCGGCGCGAGATTATCGAGGCCAAACGACGGAATGTTCCACTGGTAGTCGCCAACTGCATTGGCGATCAAGACGAGCGGGCGTTTCCGTACATGGGCAACGTTCCGATCGTGCGTATGGATCCTCAGTTCGCTGATCGTATCGATGTCGTTGTTGGGCGATTGCTCGATGAAGTGCTCAAGGACTTCCTCTGGCGTTGCCGGGTTGAACTTGAAAGAGGCGGCGAGCGCGACGTCGTTTTTGTTCCCCGCGCACCCGAGCTCATTTCGCTTGCCGGACTTCCCCCGGTTGCGGAGATGGCAAAACCGACTATTGTCTATCCAGACCCGCCCTTGAGCGCTGAAGAGGAACGTCTGTTTGAAACTGTCGCGCCACATGTGCGGTTGCGAAGCTTCACAGAATGGATTGCGGAGGAGATCTGATGACTTACCGTCAGGCACTGGCGCAGCATGCCGTTGCGATTTCGACCTCCGATAGCCCGGACATGCCCGCTCTTGGACTCAGTGATCAGCACTTGAGCGATGCGATGACGGAAATTGCACGTCACCTCCTTGCCCTCGGGGCTCGGATAGTCTATGGCGGTGACCTGCGCGCGAACGGCTTTACCGAGTTGCTATTCGAACTCGTTGCGCGGCACCGTCGAGATGCCGATGACGGCGATGAGCGTGCCGGGATTCTGAACTACCTTGCCTGGCCGGTGCACATCCAGAAGCCGGTACAGGAGCTGGAGCGGATCCAGTCGGACCTGAACGGGGTAGCCAAACTTGTCCTTCTGGACCTGCAGGGGCGAGTTGTCACCATGGGTGAACGGAGGAATTTTCCCGAGCAGCATCCGACAGGCGAGGAGTGGCAACAAGGACTTACAGCGATGCGGGAGGCGGCGGCGCGAACCACACACGGCCGTATCGTCCTCGGCGGGTGCGTCGATCGGTACAGTGGATTGATGCCGGGTATCGCAGAGGAGGCGTTGCTGGCACTCCAAGGTAAACAGCCGCTCTTCGTGATTGGCGGGTTTGGTGGTTGTGCCCGCGATATTGCGGAGACGTTGGGGATGGTAGCACCGTGGACGAACGCATATCGCGGTTGGGCTGAGCGTCAGGCATTTGAGGCGTTCTCGTGGCGTGACTTGAACAATGGCTTGACGGAACAGGAAAATGCAATCGTCGCTCGTACGCCGCACGTGGACCAGGCTGTTGCGCTGATCTTACGGGGCCTTTTTCGGCTCGGGCCAAGGGCCGTCTGACTTAGTGGAAGTAATGGCGTGTTTAAGTTTTGCCTGGATGTCGCTGGACTGACGTCGGCCATGTACGTTGGCATGCGTGTCTGATGCTCGACACCAGCCCCCAGCAAAGCGCCATACCTGGACGCGAAGGGCCTACAGCTGGAGGAGTGGTGACGGGTTGGTTTCCGGCACCACAAGCGTAAGTTGTTCGCAAGATCGGCTAAGCGCAACGTACAGCAAGCATCGGTTTTTCTGATTGGGCGCGAGACTGCCCGCATCGCATGGAATCAGAATGGCGCGATCGCATTCAAGCCCTTTGGACTTGTGAATCGTGCTGATCGACCGGGAGGGTACCCGGTCGTTTCCCTTGCCGCGCTGATAGGCAAGTCCTGCAAGCACGGTGCTGATGTCAGGGTGTGCCTGGATGCGCCGAGCCTGTGCAAACTCCATCCGTAGATCGATGCGGGCGTCGCTGAAGTGCCGGCTCGTATTCATCAGGTGATGGATGTGCTCGATCGCTTCTCCGACGCCGGTATGATCGGGCGTCTGCAAGATCAACCGGGCGATCGACTGAATCTCTGCAGGTTTGCCGCGGCAGGGCCTCGCGCAACGGGTCTCCAGTTCCTGGGCAAGCCGATTGCCGAAGGCTGTGGGCGAGAAGCCTTTTCCGACCGCTTCGAGGAAGATACAAATTGCCCTGCCGAGAGCGACGGGATCGCCGGACCGGATGCGGCAGGCCGCGAGGAGTTCGCCCAAGGCGTTCCTCGTATAGCCCTCCCAGATCGGAACGCGGGCCCCCCAGAAAGCGTTGAGACCGAAGGCCATTTGATTGTGAGCGGTCAACACCAGCAGGTTCGGACTGTTCTGGACCGCGATGTCGAGCGGACGACGTTCCGCAGGACTCAGCTGGAAGCCGCCAAAGCGTGGTGCACGATTGTCTGCTCTCAATAGGCGTAGGCCTCTGGGCAAGCTGTTCCGCAGATCGACACTGCCGCCGACGCGTAGATGCTCCCGCTGTTCGAGCACCCAGGCGCCCAGTTCAGGAGAGCCGTTAGCCCAGCGGTGTGCCGTGTCCAGTCGCTCGAAGGCGTTGGCGCTTGCCACGAGCTCGCGCCATTGCAGCTCATGTGCTTCGCGTTCCCGTCCCGTACTGAAAATCATCTGCATGGGGTCGCCAAAGAACCGCACTTTCGCGCCTGCCTGCGCAAGCAGGGTGACGATCGCGTGCTGATCGCTGCTGGCATCCTGATGCTCGTCACAGATGATGATGGGGTGTCGCTCTGCGACCGCATCGGCGATACCCGGTGAACGGACGATCAGGCGCCGTACTCTGTTGGCCAGGTCGGCGTAACATTCCTGCCCACGATCAATTGACCACGCGTGAATATCAGCCGGCAGGTCAAGGGCCCGGTGATAGATCTGGGAAATCGTTGCCACGAGTGAATCGATGGTCCCAATTCTCAGCCGTCCTGCAAGGTCGGTCGTTCTCGACGAAAAGACGTTACAGGCGGAATGTGTATGCGCTAATATCAGTACCCGCTGGCCTTTACCCAGACCAGTTGTGGCGTCCCGGGCGTAGCTGGCGGCCTGATGTGTCTTTCCTGTTCCTGCAGGCGCCTCAACGACGACACGCTGTACCTCCGAGCGTAGCGCCTCAGCGACAGAGGCGTCGCTCACTGTGCTTGCCTCGGAACGGCAGCCGGAACCGGATCGGCCTGTGTGCGGACAACCGCGTCGACGAAGGGGCGCAGCAAGGCGTTCAGTTGTGTGTCCCAGACACCGGAGCGGTAAACCTTTTCGGCCAGCTCGCGACCGCCTTCAATGCTCTTGAACCACGCTGTCGCGTGTCCCTTGAAGGGATTGCGCTGCGCGGCCGGCGCGTCGCGCAGTACATCGGGTACCTTACCCGTTGCGGCTTCCACGATCCAGGGGACCAGAGGGTGAGCAGGGTGGTCAATGTTCTCACTGCGGCGCGCTAACGCGAGCGCGCTCAGCGCCTCGAACGATGCGTCGGCTGTGTCCAGCCTATCGGCAAGCGTCCGCAACCGCAGCCCCGTTTTTTCGCCTTCCGGATCAATAATCAGCATTTGAATCTGATCGGCTTCGAACAGAGGGATCACATTCTCTTCCATGTTGCCAGCGTTCCACTGGAACAGAAGCGCGCCGACGCGGTCTGCCACGGCACGCCATCGACCCGCGTGCCTGTTTTCGTTGTCGACAAATCCGGCAAACTTAACACCGCCGGTCGAAAGCGCTTCCAGCAGCATCAGGGTGTCGTCATTGCCGCCGCCGTCTGCGATATGCACACCGCAGTCCTTCCATCCGGGTAGTTCGTGATCAAAAATCTCTTGCAGGAACCCGACCTCGGTTGCGCCTTCGGCGACGAGTGTCAGCCGTGCCAGAAACGCTTCCGGGTCTCGGGCCAGGTGGCGAGACACTTTCTCTCGAGCAAGCGCGCCAACCCTTGCGCCGGTGTCGACATACCAGATTGACGCATCAGTTGCCGTGGTGACAACAGAGGCGCTGTGCGTGGTGACGAAAGTCTGGCCCTGTGCTCCCGCAATATGGCGAACGAGCTGACGCTGGCGATAGGGCTCAAGCCCGCGTTCGAGTTCGTCCACGAGGGTGATCGGGTGGCCGTCCTGCAGAGAATCTGCGATGGCCAACGCAGCCAAACGACGGGTGCCGGAACCCCAAGTTGCAAGGGGTAACACGACGTCGTTTTTGACGGCGGTCAGGCCAATGAGTGCATTAATAGACTGACCTGCGCCGCCGGTGAAAGCCAGGCCGAGCCGGTTGGGAAGTTGACGCTCAACGAAGTCCTTGTCGAGCTGCTGCAGTCGAGTGCGCGGCTCGTCTTCGAGATGCTGATCAACGGAGTTGGCGGCAAACTCCCGCCCGAGCCGGGCGCGCAAACCACGGTCATTGATCAGGCGGTCGAGACCGGATCCAACAACCAGCCGCAGGTCGCGATCGCTTTGGTCATCGCCCAACAATCGCACGAGTCCAATCTGACGGCGCAATGCAACGGAAAACGCCGTGACGCTTTCGTCGGGCTGTATGATTTCATATACGAGTTCCAGGTCGGCAGTACCGCGGACTCGGACCTTGTAGACCGCAGGCCTGGCCGGTTGAGGAGCCCGTGCTGGTGCCGCATTCTCCGGCTCCGCAGCCAACGCAAGTACAGCGTTCTGACCGTCCCATTCCCACGGCCAAGCCATGCTGCTCTGGCGATTCACGTCTCCGGGAAGATTCATGACAGCTTCAATGAGAAATCCGTCTTCGACTAGACGGCCAAAGTAGTCCGAGTCTAGGAGCGTGTAGCTCGTAGTCGGGCTGAGCAGAAGGCCGATCGCCTCCAGGATTGTCGACTTGCCGACGTTGCCTCCACCTAGTAACAGGTTCAGACCCGGCTGGGGGTGCCAGGTTAGTTCCCGAATCCCGCGGAAACGTTCGATGTGAAGACGCTTGATCTCTGATGCCATTCGGATCCCCGATTCGGCGTTTCCGCGCCGTTCGACCAAGTATAGTATCCGGGAAAGGACGCGGCGCGAGGGCGCGTTGCCCGGGCGCCAGCCGTGCTCGAATTTTCGGATTGCCAGTTGCTTCAGGCTGCCCGGCATTCACACGGAGATCGTGTGGATCGGCATGTCGGGCATAGTGGTATGCACCGTCACCGTTCAAGCGACATACCATGGGGCGAGGTGTGGTGGCGGCCAAATGACTGATGTGGATCAAGCATCTTGCATAGTCTTGCTGTCTCTGTGGGGACGCAGTGCAACGTCCCGCTGCCATGTAGAGCCGCGCGCGCCGAATGAGCGCCAATCACCTGCAATGATTCCCGGTGCTCGTGCCCGGTGCTCGTGATTACTGCGAAAACCGGTGCTCCGGCATGCCTCGAGACATCTCTCCCGGGGTTCCCTATGTGAGGGGCTATGTACGTCGCGCACGGCAAGTTTGCCGAAATAGCGGGGACAACCACCCCCGTGCGGAAACGTCTTGCCCGCTGTACGATTGCGTATCCTGTTACCCCATCGTTTTTCCATGAAGAAAAAGCTCTTGATAACTGTTGGTGCTGGCGCATCCATCGACTTCGGCTTACCGTCTGTCGGAGACGTCGACATGCTTCTTGATCAGCAAGCGGGACGACTTTATCCGCTCGCCGCCAACCCGGATTCCAACCTGTATCGTTTTTGCCGGGATGCGATCAATGTGTACTACGGCGGGTCGCCGAACCCGGCATTGCGCAAATGGGCGAACTTCGAAGAAGTGCTGTATCAGCTCAATCTTCTTCTTCCCTACGTGTCGGACTCGTTGCGGCAACATGGCTCAAACACTTTGCTGAGAGCGTCTTTTCTTCCGGACGTACTGGAGTTCGGCCGCACATTGTCTCCAACCAACGAGAATGTGTTACGTGGGCTTACGAACACGCTCATGGACGCCTTGGTCGACCATTTCATCGATGCTTGTGCGATGATCGGAACGTCGAAAGCCGCCGAGATCAGCGAACTCGGGGGATTCATGAGCGCCTTGCGGGAGGAGTTCGAGATCGGCATCATCACGCTGAATTACGATAATCTTTTTACTCAGGTGGTGCCAGGGCTTCATACGGGCTTCGATGAGACAGGTAACTTCGATCCAATGTCCGTGCTGACCCGATCGGACTGGAACTTTATCTATCATCTGCACGGCTCCGTGCACTTCGCCATGACCGGGGTTGCTCACAATTTGCACGGTGTGAGCTGGGTGACCGCTCCGACGAAGGATTCCAAGGTCCATTCGAACGGTCGTAACAGCCAAGACTCAATGGAAGGAACGACCTATCCTATGTCCCCTTTCGTCGCTGGGTACGGTAAGACACAGCAGATCCTGCGACAGCCATTCCGCACTTACTTCGCCCAGATCAACCGTCTCGTGCACGAGGCTGACAGCTTCCTTTTCCTCGGGTATGGTTTCGGCGACCTGCACCTGAATGCGGTATTTTCCGAGGTGCGCAATCAGCAACGTCCGATCGTCTTGGTTGACTGGGCCCGCGATGACCAGGATCCCCTTCCGTTTCGGCAAGACACGTGGTCGCACAACCTTTTCAGGACTCTGCCCGGTGACGCGCACACCATGAGTTCCGCAGGCCGTTCAGCGCCTGCTGATATTGGGGACCTGAGAGCGACCCGCGAACTGGAAGTCTCGACAAATCCAGCCTATCCATTGGCCGTCTGGTACAACGGCATGCTCGAAGCCTGCAGGCATCCACAGAAAATACTGCGACACCTCAGGTGATGGGGGAGAAGGTTCAAGGGTGCTGCTTCTACTGGCGAGTTTCCTCGCTGCCGGTTGGCGAGGTAGGCAACTGCCGGGCTCCTTCAGCAGATGCTCGTGCCTGACTGGCCGCCGCTCCGGTGGAACGTCGACGTAAATCGCCCTCCGGCAATTCGCCATCGCATCGGCGTTCCACCGCGTTTGCGTATTGTGCCAGTTCCGCCGATGCGCGCACGAGAACGGGTGAAAGGCACGCTACAGAGATCTCTGACCGATTGTTTCGACAGAGCGTCGGACGATAGACCACTTCTTTCTGAGGCCGCTTCGACAAGCAAAAATCCTTCTGGCGCGATCCATGTGTCGACAGCGGCCATGGCTCGGCTGGTGTCAGATCGAAAGTCCCCCATTATCGATCTGCGTAGTCGAAGAGTACCATTCAATGCATCGAGTGCCGTGTGCTGAAATCCTTTATGACAAAATTCACTAATGGACTACCGGGTTACCGGGGTTTCGAGTACCAGATTGAAGCAACCGTTTGGGTCGCCCTTCATATGATGCTCGAAGTTAAGCGCTGTCAGGAGATCGTAGTAGAGCCTAAAAGCGCCGAGGATGTGGAATTCCTAGTCTCTGCTGATGAGACTATCTCAACAGTCACCGTCGACGCGGGCCCGACCAGACGCCTGATGTTGCAGTTCAAGACTCGAAGTACTGGCCCGTGGACCAAGAGCGCGTTTTCTGACGTAGTGGGGGACGGCACGCCACGCGTGCGTAAGCCAAATGGACCCGCACCGCGCCCAAAAGCACTGGAGATATTACTTGAGGACGACAGTACCGCCTACGTGCTGGTGACCAACGCTAGTGTGGACTCTGGCATTTTCAACCTTGCAACGACGTCGTTACTCAACAGCGACACCAAAAAAATTCCCACTGGTATCCTTCACGGTAGCGTAAAGGTTTGCGCACCTAAGCTAGAAAAGCGCATAGCGATCCTCCACGACCTGACACCCGAACTCATCGCGTTCAGGACGGAAGATGTTCTCTCTAAGATCGGAAAAGTACCGCTTGGTCAGATCGCTGACTGCGTCGCAGCACTCAAGGCACAGATCAGGCGGCGGCTCTTAGGCGAGCTCCCTAGTGTGCTTCTCCTAAAAGAAGTGAAGAACATACTCGAAATTTATGGAGGGGTATCCAACGGTGATATCGCGCAAGATTACTTTCCGCCTGAGAGGCTAGCGGAATTTGAATCTGCTTTGTCGGAGCGCAATGTGCTGGTGCTGATCGGTCCGCCCGGCATCGGAAAGTCCTCTCTAGCCTCGTATTTGACAAAGCGTCATCAGACGGGGGAGATACCGTTCGCGATTCACCGAGAGCGAGTCTCTCCGGGACAAATCGAGCAAAGACTCCAAGAGTGCGGCCCCGCGCTTTTCGTGATCGCTGATCCTTGGGGAATTAGTCACAGCAGGGGCGAAAGCGTCATGACGCACGAACTGCCACGCATCATCCGCATGGCCCGCCATGACAAACGCTTCATCATCACGAGCCGCAATGACGTGTACGACGATGTTAGCGATGCCGTCAAGTTGGCGCTCAAGGGATTTGTTCTTCCGCTATCAATGGAGAGCTATGGTGAGGCAGCTTTGTGGCGTATTGCGACCCGTCGGATTGAGGGACAAACTTTAGCGATGAGCGTAGTGGAAAGCTTCCGCTTACAAATCCTGTCGGAGCTAAAGACGCCAGCCGAACTGGACCTCTTCGGGAAACTCGTATCGGAGACTCCCACGGAATTGATTGAGGAGTGGGCCGAGGCGTTGGGCAGTCTCGTATTCCCGGACCAACCTTGGACGGCGGCGATTGAGGTAATGGATCTGATCCGAGACGCTGGCCAAGCCGTCTCCGGGCTCTATGCCAAACAGGTTCTGTCAGGCTGGAGTTTGAATCAGGTGGAGCATGTGGCGGCTAGTTGGGTATTGTTTGAATCGTTCGAGGCCCTGCACGAGCCCGAGCTTGAGGTGCTGCTTGAGGTTGCTGGCGCCGGCTCGGGTGCGGACATGCGCCCCCAGCGGTTCATCGCCTACCTGAAAGAAAACAAGATTGCGGAGTACCGCGACGAGCGATTGGTCATTCATTCCTTCGCGTTGAAGGGAATGCGCGATCTGCTTGATCCGTCACGGGAGGTCGCGCTCGCGGTGACGGAGCGTATCGTGCACTACTATGTGTCGCAAAAATCGACTCCAAATTCAATGGAGTTCGTTTGGCGAGCTCGTCAGGTCATCGATACTTGGGACAAGTGGGTCGGACGTCGGACACGGGACTTTACCGATTCTGTTGTAGCGGTCGATGAGTTTCTTGAGAGTCGATGTCTGAACGGCGTCGGTGACGAGTTTCTGGAGGCTGTTTCAACTGCGATGTGGTGGAGGCGATCAAAGAACGCATTCGTGCAGTTTGTAGGGGCATGGGGCTCCAGCGAGTCCGGGTGGATCGCACCGTGGTATCCGCCGGACCTGCCTTGCGACGTTATCGAGGCAGTCATGGTGTCGGGCAAAGCTGCACATTTTCTCCCGCGATTTGTTAAGGAAGTTATGCCCAACATCGCCGTCAGATACGACCTCGACGTTCCAGCGTTCGTTCAGTTCATCAAAGGCTTCAAGGTAGAGCTCGGCCCAGCTGCACGGACTGCGCTCGACCTGATCTATGACAGGATGTACGTCGACCATGGTGAAGGGCGCAACTACTATGATTACCACGATATCCATCAGCAACCTGCCGACCTCAACGAAAAACCGTTAAGAGCTCTCTTAAAGGAGTATACAGGCGAGTGCTATCCAGATCCACCGGCCCCAACGCCGGACTGGGATTTGTGAGCGCGAAATTGCGCTTCATTGAATCTGCCTCGTCACGCACCAACGCGGCTGACCTGCTCCCGGCGTTTAGTACGGTGACGGTGTAGAGTCCGTTCCAGAGAGGAACGGCAATGAAAAAGCGATTCACCGAAGAGCAAATCATCGGCATCTTGAAGGAAGCCGAGGCTGGCCTGAAG
>NZ_JAUJPV010000009.1:0-218740 GCF_030481585.1 Burkholderia sp. AU45388
GTGAGCCACGGGAACAGCGCGAAGGTCTGGAACACCATCGCGACGCCCTCGGCCGGGCCGCGCAGCGGCTTGCCGAGATAGGTCACCTCGCCGCCGGTCGGCTCGATCAGCCCGGCGATGATGCGCAACAGCGTCGACTTGCCCGACCCCGAGCGGCCGAGCAGCCCGACGATCTCGCCTTCGCGCAGCGACAGGTTCGCGTCGTCGAGCACGAGCAGCTCGCCCTGCGTCTTGTTGAAGCCGCGGCAGACGTGATCGACGCGCAGGATTTCTTCACCGAGGCGCGGCGGCTGGGACGTCTGGACGGGGGCGTTTACAGCATTCGGATTGTGCATCGCGTTTCGCTCTCAATCGGTCTCAGTCGAGCCGCAGCTTCGCCTCGGCGAAGGCATACAGCGGGCGCCACAGCAGGCGGTTGAACAGGGTGACGAACAGGGACATCACGGCGATGCCCAGGATGATCTTCGGAAAATCGCCGGCGGCGGTGGTCTGCGCGATGTAGGCGCCGAGACCATGCGCCTCGATGCGCGTGCTGCCCCACTGCACGGCTTCCGACACGATGCTCGCGTTCCACGCGCCGCCCGAGGCGGTGATCGCGCCCGTCACGTAGTACGGGAAGATGCCGGGCAGGATCGCCTGACGCCACCACTGCCAGCCGCGGATGCGGAAGTTGGTCGCCGCTTCGCGATAGTCGTTCGGGTAGGACGTTGCGCCGGCGATCACGTTGAACAGGATATACCACTGCGTGCCGAGCACGATCAGCGGCGACAACCAGATGTCCGCGTTCAGGTGGAAGCGCGCGATCACGATCACGAACACCGGGAACAGCAGGTTCGCCGGGAACGCGGCGAGGAACTGCGCGAGCGGCTGCAGCTTTTCGGCCAGCTTCGGACGCAGCCCGACCCACACGCCGATCGGCACCCAGATCACCGACGCGATCGAGATCAGCACGACCACGCGCAGCAGCGTGATGAGCCCGAGCACGAGCACGTGGCCGACTTCGGCCATCGTCACGCCGGTCGCCACGAAGCTGACGACGCGCCATACGATATAGGCCGTGCCGAGCAGCACGAGCCCCGCCCAGGCAATGTCGACCGTGCGCGACGCCTTCTTCTCGACTTTCGGCAGCGAGAAGCGCATCGCGCCCGACAGCGGCAGGCGCAGCGGGATCCGCGCGGCCTTCGCGAACAACCAGCCGGCCGGCACGAGCAACTGATGAATCAGCCGCGTGCGGCGCACGAGGTCGAGCAGCCACGATTGCGGCGCGTCGCCCGACGCGGTGTTCTCCATCCGGAACTTGTCGGCCCACGCGATGAGCGGGCGGAACAGGAGCTGGTCGTACGCGAGGATCACGACCGTCATCGTCAGGATCACCCAGCCGATCGCGCCGAAGTTCTTGTCCGAGATCGCCTGCGCGAGATACGCGCCGATGCCCGGCAGCGTGATCGTCTGGTTGCCGACCGTGATCGCCTCCGACGCGACGACGAAGAACCAGCCGCCCGACATCGACATCATCATGTTCCAGATCAGGCCCGGCATCGAGAACGGCACTTCGAGCTTCCAGAAGCGCTGCCAGGACGTCAGGTGAAAGCCGCGCGACACTTCGTCCAGGTCGCGCGGCACCGTGCGCAGCGACTGATAGAAGCTGAACGTCATGTTCCACGCCTGGCTCGTGAAGATCGCGAAGATCGCCGCGAGCTCGGCGCCGAGCACGCGGCTCGGGAACAGCGCGAGGAAGAACGTGACCGTAAACGAGATGAAGCCGAGCACCGGCACCGACTGCAGGATGTCGAGAATCGGGATCAGCACCATGCCCGCGCGGCGGCTCTTGGCCGCGAGCGTGCCGTAGACGAGCGTGAACGCCAGCGACGCGACCATCGCGGCGAGCATCCGCAGCGTGGTGCGCAGCGCGTATTCGGGCAGGTTCGACGGATCGAGCGAGATTTTCTGCGTCTGCAGCACGCCGATCGGCGCCATCGTTTCGTGAAAGCCGACCACCGCCATCGCGATCAGGCAGATGATCAGCGGAAAGGCGATGAAGTCCCACCGGTTCGGCAACACGCGCCACGCGGATGCGTTGGCGGTCCGGTTCGGATTGAAGAATCCGACGTTCATCAGGCGCCCTCCCCGGTAAGGCCGATCGAAGCCGGCAGTCGATGTTGATTCATGGCAAAGCGCACGGGCGCGGTAATTCGATTGACTGGCGATCTCGCGCACGCGGCGCGCCGTGCGTGCATGCATCGCCGCAGCCGGTCGAGCCGGGCCGCGACGGCACGACACTACACCAACCTGTATTTCAGGTACAACCGTCCGGGGACGGCGCAGGCAACGCATGGATCGTGCCCGGCGCGTGGACGGATGGCGGGCGCGCGGTACGGAACAGCCTGGCCGCAGTCCTGCGGCCGGCACGCAGGCCCGAATTATGCCGTGATCCGGCCCGGCCGTGAACCCGCCCCCCCGCACGCGGGCACAAACCGTGTCCCGGATCAGCAGCCGGATACGGCGAAGCAGGTATGATCGGGGCTAGCCCCCGGGGTCCGTTGCGGCCGTGTCGCCTCAAGGCGCACGCGCGCCGTGTCAACCGGCCCAGGGATCGACCGACGAGCGGGAGGAAGGGAATGGCAGGAAACTTGGTGATCGTCTGTCGCGATCAGGATGCCGACGCGTTCTATGAACTCATGCAGGAGTACGGGTCGTTCCAGACCCGGCTGTCGTCCACGGCGTGGTACCTGAACATGAACGTCGTGCCGGAATCGCTGCAGGAGGAAATCCTGGAGCGCCTCGGCCGGTATACGACCGTCTATATCTTCGAGGCCACCACGGTGACCTACAACACGATCGACAGCAACGCGGCCGAGACGCTCGGCACGCTGTTCGGCGAATGACGCCGTGCGGCGCCAGCCCGGCCGGGCCGGCGCCGCCACCGCTCATGCGGCCTGTGCGTGGGATTCGTCGTCTTTCGGCACGACGTCGAACGGGAACGTCATCGACACGCGCAGGCCGCCTTCGGGACGATTGCCGATGTCGCACGCGCCGCCCAGCCTGAGCACGAGCCGCTCGACGATCGCAAGGCCGAGCCCGCTGTGGCCGTTCCCGCCGCGCGCGGGATCGAGCCGCACGAACGGCCGCGTGGCGGCCGCGAGGTCGCGCGGCGCGATGCCGCCGCCGCTGTCGCCGACCGACAGCACGTAGCCGGCCGGCGTGCGCGCCGTCTCGACGAGCACGGGCGGCGCGCCGTACGCATGCGCATTGTCCAGCAGGTTCGACAGGATCCGGTCGAGCGTCGCCGTCGGCAGCCGGAAGCCGGGACCGGCCTCCAGCCGCGTCTGGACCGCGGGCGCGTTCGGCGCGACCGCACGATAGCTGCGCGCAACCCGCTCGCACGCCTGATCGACCGGCACCGGCTCGCTGCGGTCGGCCCCGCCATGCGCAAACACCAGGAACTGGTCGACGATGTGCGACATCGAGTCGACGTCGCGCACCACGCCGTCGCGCAGCCGCGCGTCGTCCATCATTTCCGCCCGCAGGCGCATCCGGGCGAGCGGCGTGCGCAGGTCGTGCGCGACGCCGGCCAGCATCACCGCGCGATCGCTCTCGGCCTGCGACACCTGCTCGACCATCTGGTTGAAGCCGTGCGTGAGCTGGCGCAGCTCGCGCGGCCCGCGTTCGCGCAGCGGCGGCACCGGCTGCCCGCGGCCGAAACGCGCGACCGCGCGCGCCAGCGAACGCAGCGGCTGCTGCAACTGCCAGGCCGCGAACAGCGCGGCGATCACGCCGGCCGAGAAGATCGTGCCGAGCCACAACAGCATCCGGTCGAGCGAGCGCGGCGGCCGCAACGGCTGCACGGGCACCACGATCCAGTTGCGGTCGGCCGGCTCCTTCACCCACAGCACCGGCGGATGGCCGGGCGTCCCGATCTCGACCTGCGTGCCGGGCGGCATGCGGTCGCTCACGTCGTCGCGGAACCGCTTCAGCGGCGGCGGCAGCCCCGCATCGCCGCCCTTCGGCACGTCGGCGCTATCCGGCGACACGAGCCGCACGCGCGACGGCAGCGGCTGGTCGGGCGTGCGCGCGACGTGCTGGCGCACCGCGTCGACCAGGAACGCGGCCTCCTCGACCGCATAACGCGTCTGCATCTGGTTGCGCTCGAGCCGTATCGCGAAGAACCACGCGAAGTGCGACAGAAGCAGGACGCCGACGACGAGCAGCGCCAGCCGCCCGAACAGCGAATCAATGGGTTTGCGCATGGGCCTCGCCGTCGGGCACGAACACGTAGCCGCGCCCGCGGACCGTCTGGATGAAGCGCGGCGTCGACGGATCCGTTTCGAGGATGCGGCGCAGGCGCCACACCTGGACGTCGATGCCGCGGTCGGTGCCGTCGTACTCGGGCCCGTGCAGCAGCTCGAGCAGCCGCTCGCGCGTGAGCGTGCGCAGCGCGTGGTTCACGAAGATCTTCAGCAGCGCGAATTCGCTGCTCGACAGCGTGGCCGGCTTGCCGTCGACCGACAGCGTGCGCGCCTGGAAGTCGAGCAGGAAGCGGCCGAACGCGAACGGCTCGCGCTGCTCGGGCGCGGCCGCCGACGGCGTCGCGCGGCGGCGGCGCAGCACGGCCTGCACGCGCGCGAGCAGCTCGCGCGGGTTGAACGGCTTGCCGAGGTAGTCGTCCGCGCCGAGCTCGAGCCCGACGATGCGGTCGACGTCGTCCGCCCGCGCGGTCAGCATGATCACGGGGATGTCGTCGCCGGCCGCGCGCAGCTGGCGCAGCGCGGTCAGGCCGTCCACGCCCGGCATCATCAGGTCCAGCACGATCAGGTCGGGCCGCTCGCGCTCGAGGCGCTTCTCGAGCGTCGCCGCGTCATGCAGCACGGACACTTCCATCCCCTGGCGCACGAGATAGTCGCGCAGCAGGTCTCGGAGTTCTTGGTCGTCGTCGACGATGAGGATCTGGGTAGTCATGGCTCGAAGTTTATCGCGCGAGGGAGGAGTGGAAGAACGAAACAAAGGGGCGAAAGGGTTACTGCGGGTTACCGCGCAAGGGAACTGTAATGCCCGGTAACCGGGCAGCCACCCCGCGTAACACCCGCCGGCGCCTGCATCGCTAACCTGCGTCTTACCGGATGCGGCACCGGCTTTCCCGGCACCGCATCGCCGGACCCTTTGGATACAAGGAGTTTCTGAAATGTATAAGAAGACTTCCCGCGTGGCCATCGCGGCCGCCACCGTGCTCGCTCTCGCATTCGGCACCGCGCATGCCGCGCAGCCCACCGACATGCCGCCGCCGGGCGGCCCCGGCATGCACCGGATGCACGACGGGCACGAAGGCGGCCCGTTCGGCGCGATCATGAGACTGCACGACCAGTTGAAGCTCAACGCGTCGCAGGAACAGCAATGGCAAGCGGCCGTCAACACGATGAAGCAGAATCGTGACGCGATGCGCAAGAGCCACGAGCAGATGCGCGAGCAGTTCAAGGCGCAGCAGAACCAGCCGATCCTCGACCTGAGCGCGATGCATTCGGCACGCCAGCAGGCGGAGGCGCAGAACGCGCAACTGCGCGAGCAGACGTCCGCCGCGTGGCTCACGTTCTACAACGGGCTGAACGACCAGCAGAAGACCATGGTCAGCACCGCGCTCAAGCAGCAGTTCGCGAAGATGGAACAGCGCCACGAGAAGATGAAGGAGCGCTGGGAGCAGCATCGCGCGGCCGCCAAGGGCGCGTCGACGCCGGCGCAGTAAGCTGGCGGGCCGCTTCCGCAGCGGCATCGAAGGGGACGCAGGCACTGCCCTGCGTCCCCTTTTTCGTTTCAGGCGACGTCGAACAGCAGCACCTCGGCCGCGCGGCCGCACGCGAACGCCACCGCGTCCACTCCGCCGATCCGCGCGCCGTCGCCGGCAGCCAGCGCGCGGCCGTTGACCTCGACCTCGCCGCGCGCCACGTGCACGTAGACGCTGCGCCCGGCCGGCACGTCGAACGCCGTCGTCTCGTCGCCGTCGATCAGCCCCGCGAAGAGGCGAGCGTCCGCCCGCATCGACAGTGCGCCGTCGCCACCGTCGGGCGCCGCGACGAGCCTGAGCCGCCCGCGCTTCTCGCCGTCGGCGAAACGCCGCTCCTCGTAGCCGGGCCGCCCGCCCCGCTCGGCCGGCTGCAGCCCGATCCGCAGCAGATGCAGCGGCCGGTCGCGCGACGCGTTGGTTTCGCTGTGCATGAGCCCCGTGCCGGCGCTCATCCGCGGGATGCCGCCAGTCCGGACGATCGCGCCGCAACCGAGGCTGTCGCGGTGCGCGAGTACGCCATCCAGCACGTAAGTGACGATCTCCACGTCGCGGCGCGGCTGCATCCCGAAACCGCGCGTCGGCGCGATCGGGCCCTCGCTCAGCACGCACAACGCGCCGACGGGCCGCACCGGCGCATGCGCGGTGCGGCAGGCGGACGAAAAACTTTGACTCGATTCGAGCCAGCCGTGACGCGTGCGCCAGCGGTCTTCGGCGCGCAGGATCTGGAACATTGGGGGGACGCTCGGCGGCGCGGATGTTCTGTTCGGGTTTACCTCCACTGCAGGGGGAGGCCGACAGCGCCACAATCCGCCGCCCGCGCACCGCATCGTTGCACTCGCGCAACCAATTGCAGAAATATTCGTTGCGAATACCACGATTGTCGCAACAGCCGAATCGAGGAATCGGTCGACCGTGCCGGATTGCCGTTTTCCGGGTATCGCGTTCGGGTAAAATACCGCCCTTTTGGCGTTCGCCGTTCCGGCGGCCGCCAACGTCAGAGCGCCGATCGGCGATTTTTGGCCGTCTAGAATACGCCGCGGCGCTCGGTTCGACCGGCCGCGAGCGCCCCCGGAAAGTCAGCAACAGAAGGATGGAAATGAAGAAGGCCGCCCTGTGCGCCGCCCTCGCCCTCGTGGCGGGCAGCGCCTTCGCGAAGGAGTGGAAGACCGTGCGGATCGGCGTCGACGCCAGCTACCCGCCGTTCGAGTCGACCGCGCCGAGCGGCGAGATCGTCGGTTTCGACGTCGATCTCACCAAGGAAATCTGCAAGCGGATCAACGTGAAGTGTGTGTGGGTGGCGCAGGATCTCGACGGGATCATCCCGGCGCTGAAAGCGAAGAAGTACGACGTCATCGTGTCGTCGCTGACCGTCACGGACAAGCGTCGTCAACAGATCGACTTCTCCGACAAGGTGTACGACGCGCCCGCGCGGATGATCGCGAAGACCGGCTCGCCGCTGCTGCCGACGGTCGCGTCGCTGAAGGGCAAGCGCGTCGGCGTCGAGCAGGGCTCGACGCAGGAAACCTACGCGAAGGCGTATTGGGAACCGCAGGGCGTGACGATCGTTCCTTACCAGAACCAGGACCAGGTCTATACCGATCTCGGCTCGGGCCGCCTCGACGCGACGCTGCAGGACGAGCTGCAGGCCGACTACGGCTTCCTGCGCACGCCGCGCGGCAAGGGCTTCGCGTTCGCCGGGCCGGAAGTGAAGGATCCGAAGACGATCGGCGACGGCACCGCGATCGGCCTGCGCAAGGAAGATACCGACCTGAAGCTCAAGATCAACCGGGCGCTGGCGGACATGCACAAGGACGGCACGTACGACCGACTGTCGCACAAGTATTTCTCGTTCAGCGTCTATTCGGCGCCGGCCCGCTGACCGCGGCCTAGGCAGAAGCAGCGGATGCGGGGCGGCCCCGCGTCCGGGCAGTACAGGCAGTCAACCACGCGCCGCCCGCTCCCTTGCCCGCCGCTCGCGCGACGGGCGGGCCCGGCACCGTTGCCGGGGCGGACGGTCATGATACGCACGGGGCGTTCCGCGCAGCTAGGCGGACGCGTCTTTCGCGGCGCACCGCGTGCGCCCTCAGGGACCACACCAGGGACCCCATATGTTTCTACAAGGCTACGGCCCGCTGATCCTCGCCGGCACCTGGCAAACCGTCAAACTGGCGGTGCTTTCGCTTGCGCTGTCGTTCCTGCTGGGGCTGCTCGGCGCCGGCGCGAAGCTGTCGCGCAACCGGGTGACGAGCGGCATCGGCACCGTCTATACGACGCTGATCCGCGGCGTGCCCGATCTCGTGCTGATGCTGCTGCTGTTCTACAGCCTGCAGATCTGGCTGAACATGGCGACCGACGCGCTCGGCTGGGACCAGATCGACATCGACCCGTTCCTCGCCGGCGTGCTCGTGCTCGGCTTCATCTACGGCGCGTACTTCACGGAGACGTTCCGCGGGGCGTTCCTGTCGGTGCCGCGCGGCCAGCTCGAAGCCGGCAGCGCATACGGGATGACGAACTGGCAGGTGTTCACGCGGATCATGTTCCCGCAGATGATGCGCTTCGCGCTGCCGGGCATCGGCAACAACTGGCAGGTGCTCGTGAAGTCGACCGCGCTCGTGTCGATCATCGGCCTGGCCGACGTCGTGAAGGCGTCGCAGGACGCCGGCAAGGGCACGCTGCGGTTCTTCTTCTTCACGCTGATCGCGGGCGCGGTCTACCTGGCCATCACGACGATCTCGAACTTCGTGCTGATGTGGCTCGAAAAGCGCTACTCGACCGGTGTCCGCAAGGCTGACCTATGATCGAACTCATCCAAGAATACTGGCGCAACTATCTCTACACCGACGGCTATCGCATCACGGGTGTCGCGATCACGCTGTGGCTGCTGGTCGTGTCGATCGGCCTCGGCTTCTGCCTGTCGGTGCCGCTCGCCGTCGCGCGCGTGTCGAAGAAGAAGTGGCTGTCGGGCGCCGTGTGGCTGTACACGTACGTGTTCCGCGGCACGCCGCTCTACGTGCAGCTGCTGCTCTGCTACACGGGCCTGTACAGCCTGCAGGCCGTGCGCGGCACGCCGATGCTCGATGCGTTCTTCCGCGACGGGATGCACTGCACGCTGCTCGCGTTCACGCTGAACACGTGCGCGTACACCACCGAAATCTTCGCGGGCGCGATCAAGGCGACGTCGTACGGCGAGATCGAAGCCGCGCGCGCGTACGGGATGTCCCCGTTCACGATGTATCGCCGCGTGATCCTGCCGTCGGCGCTGCGCCGCGCGCTGCCGCTGTACAGCAACGAAGTGATCCTGATGCTGCACGCGACCACCGTGGCGTTCACCGCGACCGTGCCGGACATCCTGAAGATCGCGCGCGACGTGAACTCGGCGACCTACATGTCGTTCCACGCGTTCGGCATCGCCGCCCTGCTCTACCTCGTGATCTCGTTCACGCTCGTGTGGCTGTTCCGCCAGGCCGAGCGCCGCTGGCTCGCGTATCTGCGCCCGCAAGGCAAGTAAGTTTCCGCAGGAATATTGATGAATTCCCAGACTCAAAAGCTTTTCGTCGACGATCTCCACAAGCGGTACGGCGACAACGAGGTGCTCAAAGGCGTGTCGCTGAGGGCGAACTCGGGCGACGTGATCAGCGTGATCGGCTCGTCCGGCTCCGGCAAGAGCACGATGCTGCGCTGTATCAACTTCCTCGAGCAGCCGAACGCGGGCCGCATCTTCGTCGACGGCGAGGAAGTGCGCACCGCGCTCGACAAGACGGGCGCATTGCGCGCGGCCGATACGAAACAGCTGCAGCGCGTGCGCACCAAGCTGTCGATGGTGTTCCAGCACTTCAACCTCTGGTCGCACATGAACGTGATCGAGAACGTGATGGAAGCGCCGGTGAACGTGCTCGGCATCCCGAAGAAGGAAGCCGAGGACCGTGCGCGCGAGTATCTCGAGAAGGTCGGCCTCGCGCCGCGCGTCGAGAAGCAGTATCCGTCGCATCTGTCGGGCGGCCAGCAGCAGCGCGTGGCGATCGCGCGGGCGCTTGCGATGCATCCTGACGTGATGCTGTTCGACGAGCCGACCTCGGCGCTCGACCCGGAACTGGTGGGCGAAGTGCTGAAGGTGATGCAGAAGCTGGCCGAGGAAGGGCGCACGATGATCGTCGTCACGCATGAGATGGGCTTCGCGCGCAACGTGTCGAATCACGTGATGTTCCTGCACCAGGGGCGCGTCGAGGAAGAAGGCGTGCCGGCCGAGGTGCTCGCGAACCCGAAGAGCGAGCGCCTGCGCGCGTTCCTGTCGGGCAGCCTCAAGTAACGCCCGCGCGCACCCCGCCCGAACGGGCGCCCCGCGGTCCGCCGCGCGGCGCCCGTTTTGCGTTTACGCGGTGCTCACCGGCATGCCGTCGGCGAACGCGCGCAGTTCGTCGCCCGCCAGCCGGTAGCGCACCCATTCGCTCTGCGGCGCCGCGCCGACGCTCTCGTAGAAGCGGATCGCCGGCTCGTTCCAGTCGAGCACGCTCCATTCGAAACGCCCGCAGCCCGACTCGACCGCGATCCGCGCGAGCGCCTTCAGCAGCCGCAGCCCCGCGCCGGCGCCGCGAAAACGCGGCGATACGTACAGATCCTCCAGATACAGCCCCTGCCGCGCGAGCCACGTCGAATACGAGAAGAAATACACGGCGAAGCCGGCCGGCTCGCCGTCGACCTCGCACATCAGCGCACGCGCCGGCGAGCCTTCGCCGAACAGGCTGCGTTCGAGCGATTCGGGCGTCGCGACGACTTCGTGCTCCGCCTTCTCGTAGACGGCCAGCTCGGTGATGAAGCGCAGGATCAGCGGCACGTCGGCGACGGTGGCGGAACGGATATCGATTTGCACGGGTTGAGCCCTCCTCCGGCCCGGATGTGAAACGGAAAGGCGGCGCCGCGTCCACGCGCTGGCGCCGCTCAAACCGTCATGCTACGTTCACGTGGCGCCTGCAGGAAGTGCAGTTTCTTCATCCGGACCTGAACATGATGCATCCCGATCTCCGCCGTCTCGACCTGAACCTGCTGCTCGTGTTCGATGCGCTATATCGCCACCGGTCGGTCGCGGCGGCCGCGCATGAGCTCGCGTTGAGCCCGTCGGCGTTGAGCCATGCGCTCGCCCGGCTGCGCGACGCGATCGGCGATGCGCTGTTCGTGCGCCTCGGCAACGAGATGCAGCCGACCGTGCGCGCCGACGACATCGCCACGTGGGCCGGCGACGCGCTCGACGCGATGTCGAAGGGGCTCGCCCGCGCGCGCCGCTTCGACCCGGCGCAAAGCGACCGTACGTTCGTGTTCGCCGCGACCGACTACACCGCGTTCGCGGTGCTGCCGGCGTTCCTCGCCCGCATCCAGCTCGTGGCGCCGCACCTGCGGATCCGCGTGGTCCATTCGGACCGCAAGATTTCCGTCGACGAGCTCGCGGCCGGCCGCATCGACTTCGCGCTCGGCTACCACGAGGAATCGGCGGCCGACGCGCCGGGCATCGAGGATTTCGACTGGTTCTCCGACGACTACGTCGTGATCGCGAGCGCCACGCATCCGGACATCCGCCGGCGGCTGACGCTCGACCAGTATCTGGCGGCCCGCCACGTGGTCGTCACGCCGTGGAACGAGTCGCGCGGCGTCGTCGACTACGTGCTCGATCGGCTCGGCCTCGCGCGGCACGTGGCCGTACAGTTGCCGACCGTGCTGGCCGCGCCGTTCGTGATCGCGGAGTCGGCACTCCTGATGACCGTACCGAATCGCGCCGCGCAGGCGCTGCGGCACGCGGCGCCGATCCGCATCTTCCCGGCGCCGTTCGAGATCCCGCGCTACACGGTGAAGGTCTACTCGCATGCGAAGCATGCGCGCACCGATGCGCATCGCTGGATTCGCGCGCAGTTGCTCGACGCACGGCCGAACCCGGACTAGCCGCGGCGCGTTGCCGGCCGGGTGTTTCCGGCACCCGCCAGCAATGGCGGCAATCGCCCGAATCATTACGAAATACTTACCTGTTTCGCGACTTTCGCGCTTACGCCGGCGCCTTTGCAACGTCAATAGTGGCAATCCTTGACCCACGTCCGTGGAATCCATGTCTCCCTTATGGCACAAGGGTTTTCCGGAAATCGAGCACCCTTGGCTCCCCGCTTGCGCACCGTGTTGCATGGCAATTTGGCGACAGCGGTTAGTCAAACAACGATTTCCATCGCCACAAAATTGTATTTTTGCTAAATTAGTAACCAAAGTAGCAAAACGAAGTTCGTGAAATGTAGTTTAGCTTCACGACACAACAAGGAGACCCCGCAGGCCGACCCGGCTGCGCGGGACCGCTCAACGGTTTTCCGTCTGCTTGCCCGCGTGCCGCGCTTACCAGCCCTGCACGAGGTCTCCCTGGTTATCCCGCTTTTGCCCGGCGCTCGCGCTCCGGGCATCTCGTGCAGTCTGGGTTGACTTTTTGACAGGGTATGGAGGAGATGATGAAGAAAGCTTTGGTCGCGGCCGCGCTGATGGCTGCTGGGGTGGTGACGGCGCACGCGCAGAGCAGCGTCACGCTGTATGGCCGCCTGGATGCAGGCATCGAATACCTGAACGGCCTGCAAAACGGCCACCAAGTGCGCGCGGAAAGCGGCGACTGGGGCACGAGCCTGTGGGGCTTGAAGGGTAGCGAGGATATCGGCGGCGGCAACAAGGTCCTGTTCCACCTCGAAGGCGCGTTCAACACGATGAACGGCGGCCTGGGCACGAGCGGCTCGATCTGGGATCGTTTCGCGACCGTCGGTATCTCGAACGAACGCTACGGTACGCTGCTGTTGGGTCGCGAGCTCGCGATCGCCAACGGCGTGTGGGACTTCGACCCGTTCGGCCAGTCGGCCTGGTCGACGGCCTCGCTGGTGCGCGGCCGCAACTGGAACAAGACCAGCAACAACGTGTCGTACCAGTCGCCGTCGCTCTACGGCCTCGACTTCTACGGCCAGTTCTCGTTCTCGAACTCGACCAGCTTCAACGGCAACACGACGGCCGGCCAACCGGGCCGTGCAATGGGCGGTCAGGTCACCTACACGAACTCGCTGTTCCAGTTGCGCGGCATCTACGACGAAACGCGCGACAGCAACGGCCGCTTCTCGGACGTGTTCAACTACTCGCGTGAATACTTCGCGGGCGTGAACGTGTTCCTCGGCCAGTTCAAGTTGCAGGCGGCCTATCAGGCATCGCGCGCCGACGGCAGCGGCGGCCCGGCAGTGAACGCCGGCGTGACGGGTACGCAACAGGTGTGGGGCGGTGTGACGTGGCAGGCCACGCCGGCAGCGGCGCTGATCGCGGCCGTGTATCACGTGAACGCGAACCACGGCGGCGGCAACGCGAACATCTACACGATCGGCGGTTCGTACAACATCTCGAAGCGCACGCTGTTCGACCTGCAGGCCGCGACGGTGCGCAACAGCTCGTCGGCGAACTTCGGCCTGAACGCGAACGGTGCAGGCACCGCCGTGTCGACCGGCAACCCGCATCCGGGCGGCAGCCAGACCGGCGTCTACGCCGGTATCCAGCACCTGTTCTGATCAGGCGCCGTCAAAGAACGAATCGACAACACTTTCCACGCTGCTGCGAGAGGCGCGTATCGGTGCGGTACCCAAACGGGTATCCGCACCGTTTTTTCTTGGCGGCCCGGATTCGTGCGACCCGTTGCCCGATCGGTCGATTCGGCCGCGCTTGACCGAATCGAGCGGACGCGGCGCTCAGACGGCCGCTTCGTTCTCTTCGCCGGTACGGATGCGGATCACGCGCTCGACGTCCGACACGAAGATCTTGCCGTCGCCGATCTTGCCGGTGCGCGCCGCACCGATCACCGCGTCGATCACCTGATCGACCTGCGCTTCCGCGACGACCACCTCGATCTTCATCTTCGGCAGGAAGTCGACCACGTATTCGGCGCCGCGATACAGCTCGGTATGGCCCTTCTGGCGGCCGAAGCCCTTCACTTCCGTTACGGTCAGGCCCGTGAGACCCACTTCGGCGAGCGCTTCGCGGACTTCGTCCAGCTTGAACGGCTTGATGATGGCGGTGATGCGTTTCATGATGGGTGTCCCTCAATGCTCGTTTGGATGAAAAAATCGCGTTCCCGATTGTAAGCCGGCGGGCCGCATCCGGCCCAGCACCGGTCAATCGAGCCGTTCGGTGAAGCGCGACGTGATCGGGTAGCGCCAGTCGCGCCCGAACGCGCGATGCGTGACGCGGATGCCGATCGGCGCCTGCCGGCGCTTGTATTCGTTGATCTTGATAAGCCGCGTCACGCGCTCGACGTCGGCCTGCGCGTAGCCGGCCGCGACGATCTCGGCGAGCGGCCGGTCTTCTTCCATGTACATCCGCATGATCGCGTCGAGCACGTCGTACGGCGGCAGGCTGTCCTGGTCGGTCTGGTTCTCGCGCAGCTCGGCCGACGGCGCGCGCGTCAGGATCCGCTCGGGAATCACGTCGCGCAGCGCGTAATCGGTCGTTTCGTTGCGGTAGCGGCAGAGTTGGTACACGAGGGTCTTCGCGATGTCCTTGATCACCGCGAACCCGCCGGCCATGTCGCCGTACAGCGTGCAGTAGCCGACCGCCATCTCGCTCTTGTTGCCGGTCGTCAGCACGATCGAGCCGAACTTGTTCGACAGCGCCATCAGCAGCGTGCCGCGGATGCGCGCCTGGATGTTCTCCTCCGTCGCGTCTTCCGCGCGGCCCGCGAATTCGCCCGCGAGCGCGGCGCGGAATGCATCGAACATCGGCGCGATCGCGATCTCGTCGTAGCGCACGCCGACGCGCCGCGCCATCTCCGCCGCATCGGTGGTCGAGATGTCGGCCGTGAAGCGCGACGGCATCATCACCGCGCGCACGCGCTCGGGCCCGAGCGCATCGCATGCGACGGCCAGCACCAGCGCCGAATCGACGCCGCCCGACAGTCCGATCAGCACGCCGGGAAAGCCGTTCTTGCCGATGTAGTCGCGCACGCCGGTCACGAGCGCGCGGTACACCTGCGCGTGCGTCGACAGCTCGGGCGCGATCGCGCCGGGCAGCGGCCGCGCGCCGTCGAATTCGACAATCGCGTGCCCTTCGTCGAACTGCGGCATCTTCGCGACGAGCGCGCCCTCGCCGTCGAGCACGAACGAACCGCCGTCGAACACGAGCTCGTCCTGGCCGCCGACGAGGTTCACGTACACCATCGGCAGGCCGGTCTCGCGAATCCGCGCGCGCAGGATGTCGATGCGCACCGCCTCCTTGTTCATGTGATACGGCGAACCGTTCGGGATCAGCAGCACCTGCGCGCCGGCCGCCTTCGCGATCTGCGCGGCCGACGCGTGCCACGCGTCCTCGCAGATGATCACGCCGTATTTCACGCCGTTCAGCTCGAATACGAGCGGCTCGGTGTCGGTCGCGAAATAGCGCTTCTCGTCGAACACCTCGGCATTCGGCAGATCCTGCTTGCGATAGGTGCCGACGATCTCGCCGCCGACGATCAGCGACACCGCGTTGAAGGTATCGGTGGGCGGCACGCCGCGCTCGATCGGGCGGTTTGCATTACCATCGACGGCTGATGCGCTGCCCGCCCCCCTGCCCGCACCGCGCAACGGATGGCCGACCAGCACCGCGAGCCCGTCGAACGCCTTCAGCGCGTCGGCGAGCGCATCGAGCGCGGCGGCCGCCGCCGCGTAGAACGCGGGGCGCAGCAGCAGGTCTTCGGGTGGATAGCCGGATAGCGCGAGTTCGGGGGCGACCATCAGTTGCGCACCATCGTTGTGCGCGGCGCGCGCGGCGGCGGCGATGCGCGCGACGTTGCCGGCGAAATCGCCGACGGTGACGTTGATCTGGGCGAGAGCGAGTCGGGTCTTCATGGCGGGATCGGCGCAACCCGGCGGCGCGCCTTGAACGGCTGACGAAATCGATCCGGGCGCGGGCCACGGCGGCCCGCATCCGGCAACATCCAACGGTACGGATTCACGCTTGAAACACGAACGCATCGATTATCGCACGGGCATCCTGTCGTCCCCCGCCGAGGTGCCGGCCGACGAATGGAACGCGCTGCTCGCGGGCGACGCGCAGCCCACGCCGTTCCTGCGCCACGAATTCCTCGACGCGCTGCACGTCGCGCGCTGCGCGGTGGACGACACCGGCTGGTCGCCGCACTTCGTCACGCTGACCGACGCGCGCACCGGCCGGCTCGCGGCCGCGGCGCCCGTCTACGCGAAGCAGCATTCGTACGGCGAATACGTGTTCGACTGGGCGTGGGCCGACGCATACCAGCGCAACGACCTGCCCTATTACCCGAAGCTGCTGTGCGCGGTGCCGTTCACGCCGGTGCAGGGCACGCGGCTGCTCGCGGCCGACGACGACGCGCGCCGCCGGCTCGCGGCCACGCTGCTGGCGTTCGCCGAGCAGAGCGACGTGTCGTCGCTGCACGTGCTGTTCCCGACCGGCGACGAAGCGCGGCTGCTCGAATCGATGGGGATGATGCTGCGCGAAGGCGTACAGTTCCACTGGCTCAACGACGGCTACCGTCACTTCGACGATTTCCTCGGCACGCTCGAACAGAAGAAGCGCAAGAACATCCGCGCGGAGCGGCGCAAGGTGCACGACGCGGGCGTGACCTTCCGGCGGCTCACCGGCGACCAGATCACCGACGCCGACTGGCGTTTCTTCTCGCGCTGCTATCGGCAAACGTACCGCGAACATTATTCGAGCCCGTACCTGAACCTCGACTTCTTCCGCACGATCGGCGCGACGATGCCCGAGAACCTGCTGCTCGTGATCGCGGAAGCCGACGGGAAGCCGATCGCGAGCGCGCTCGCCGTGTACCGGCGCGGCGAGCACGGCGGCGGCACGCTGTACGGCCGCTACTGGGGCGCGATCGAGCACGTGCCCTGCCTGCATTTCGAAACCGCCTACTACCAGTTGCTCGAATTCTGCATCGAGGCCGGGCTCGATACGTTCGAAGGCGGCGCGCAGGGCGAGCACAAGCTCGCGCGCGGTTTCCTGCCGACCGTCACGCACTCCGCGCACTGGCTCGCGCATCCGGCGTTTTCCGATGCGGTCGCGCGCTTTCTCGAACGCGAGACCGAGCATGTCCACGCGTACGTCGACGAACTGCGCGAACACGATCCGTTCCGGCGCAACACCGGCTAGCGTCATCCGGCGCGCCGCGCAGGCGGCGAAGCCACGCTGGGGCCTCGCCGCCTGTCGTCCGCCTCAGCCGGTTCAGTGCGCGGCGAGCGTCACCGTCTGCGACAGCGCCAGCGGATCGCGCGACGACGCGGCCGCCGACAGCCCGTAGCTGCCCGCGCCGATCCGCCATGCGTGCGCGCTCGCATCCCACACCGCGAAGCGCTGCGCCGGCACCGCGACGCTGACCGTGCGCGCCTCGCCCGGCTGCAGCGCGACCTGGGTCCAGCCGACGAGCCGCTTCGGCGGCTCGCCGAGCGACGCGGGCAGCGCCGCGTAGATCTGCACCGTGTGCGTCCCGGCGCGCGCACCGGTATTCGTCACCGTCACGCCGACCGTCACGTTGCCCGCGGCATCCGCCTGCGCGGACATCGCCGACAACGCATAGGTCGTGTACGACAACCCGTAGCCGAACGGGAACAGCGGCTCGATCGCCTTCGCGTCGAACCAGCGATAGCCGTACGCGAGCCCTTCCGCATAGACGTTCTGCAGGTTCGACGGATCGATCGTCGGCTGCGGCAGGTCGGCCTCCTGCTTCGGGAACGTGAGCGGCAGCCGGCCCGACGGGTTGGCGTCGCCGAACAGCAGGTCGGCGATCGCCTGGCCGCCTTGCGCGCCCGGATACCACACGTCCAGCACGCCATGCACGTTCGCGAGCCACGGCATCAACACCGGGCTGCCGTTCTCGAGCACGACGATCACGCGCCTGGCCTTCGCGGCGACCGCGGCGATCAGCGCGTTCTGGTCGTATTGCTGGTTGTACGGGTCCGCCTTCGCATCGGGCAGCGACAGGCTCGCGAGGTCGAGCCCTTCCGTCTGCCACTGCGTGGCGAACACGATCGCGACATCGGCCTGTGCGGCCGCGCTCGCCGCGGCATTCGCGTCGGTCCCGTCGAGATAGCTGACCGACGCGTTCGGCGCCTTCGCGCGAATCGCCGCAAGCGGCGCGGACTTGTACCAGGTCGCGCACCCGCCGAACAGCATGTCGGCCGGTTGCTGGCACGACGTCACCGCGTTGCCGTCGATCGCGGGCACCGCACCCGAGCCGCCGCCCGACAGCACGCCCGCGTCCGCATGCCCGCCGATCACGACGACCGACTTGAGCGCGCCTGCGGCGAGCGGCAGCACCGGTTGCGCGTCGCCCGGCGCGGCCGCGTTCTTCAGCAGCACCGCCGCCTGCCGTGCGATCGCGAGCGCATCGGCGTTGCCGGCGGCTTCGTCGATCGCGCCGCCCGGCTTCGGCGGCGCGTCCATCACGCCGATGCGGATCAGCGTGCGCAGCTTGCGCTGCACCATGTCGTTCAGCCGTGCGGCCGATACGCTGCCGGCCTGCAGCGCCGCGCGCAGCTTCGAATTGAAGTACGAGCCGAGCGGCGCGTTGCCGTCGTCGGCCGCGCCCGGCTGTTCCTCGTCGAGCCCGGCCTGCACGGCCGCGACCGTCGAATGCGTCGCGCCCCAGTCGGACTGCACGACGCCCTTGAAACCCCATTCGTTCTTCAGCACCGTCGTCAGCAAATACGGGTTCTCGCACGCATACACGCCGTTCAGCTTGTTGTACGAGCACATCACGTTGCCCGGTTGGCCGTCCTTCACGCCGATCTCGAACGCGAGCAGTTCGGCCTCGCGCATGGTTCGCTCGTCGACGACCGAATCGACCGTCATCCGGTTGGTTTCCTGATCGTTGAACGCGAAATGCTTGATCGTCGCGCTCACCTTCTGCGCCTGCGTGGCCTGCGTGCGCGCGGCGCTCAGCGTGCCCGCGAGCACCGGGTCCTCGCCCATGTATTCGAAGGTGCGGCCGTTGCGCGGCTCGCGCGCGAGGTTCACGCCGCCGCCGAGCCCTTCCGCGAAACCGAGCGCGCGCAGTTCGAGCGCGATGCGCGTGCCGTAGGTGCCCGCAAGCGCCGGGTCCCACGTCGCCGCGAGCGCGACCGGCGCGGGCAGCGCGGTCACGCGCGCATTCTTGACGTTCACGCCGCCCGCCGAATCGGCGCTGCTGACCGCCGGAATGCCGAGCCGCGGCACGCCCGGGATGTAGCTCGCGCCGTTCAGCGCGCCGGCCGGAAACGGGCCGCCCAGGCCGAGCGCGGGCATGCCCGTGCCATGCACGAGCTGCAGCTTCTCGTCGGTCGTCAGTTGCGCGACGAGCGCGGCCGCGCGCTGATCGGCTGCCGCGTCGGGGTCGGTCGGGGCGTGAATGTCGTCGCCGCCGCACGATGCGAGCAGCACCGTGAGCGCGCACGCGGACGCAATCGTCGAACACCGGAACAGCGAAGTTTTCATTGATCCTCCAGAATCGTTCTGTTGTACTTGTCGCCTCACTCCAGCGTCCAAGTCTAAAAATCGACCGGTCACCACGCTTGACCGGCGGGAGCATGCGTTGACCTCTCGCAGCGGGGACAAACCCGAACGGCATGACGACAGGGAGACAGACATGGAGCTGCAACAGAAATCGGTATCCGTCCGGATCTACCGCTGGCTGTGCGAAGACGCGCGCATGAACGGCATCGATCCCGCACCGCTTTACGAGACGCTCGGCATCGGGCCAGCCGAGCTCGCCGACGACATGCGCCGCATCGCGGGCGACCGGCACGTGGCCGCGATGCAACTGACGAACGACTGGCCGCTGTCGTGGCACCGCCCGCCGCCGCAGGTCGAGCCGTGGCTCGTGCCGTTTCCCGAACTCGCGGGCGTCACGTGCAACGCGGCGACGCTGCGCGACGCGCTGCACGGCTACCTGCGCTATCGCGAGCTGATCGGCAACGTCGACTGGGTCTTCGCGCATGAGAACGGCGACGCGATCGCACTCGAATACGTGAACGAAGGCAACGGCCGGCACGCGGGCAGCGCGTTCGCCAACCTCGCGATCCTCGCGGCGCTCGCACGCCTGTACGATCCGCGCGCGCGCATTCACGACGCCGAATTCGCCGGCCGCGCGTTCGCGCCCGTTGCCGCGCTACGCGACATGCTCGGGGCGCCGGTGTCGTTCGATGCCGCGCACAACCGCCTCGTGCTGCGCTCCGCGCACTTCGACACGCCGTTCGAGCGCTACAACGCGCCGCTTGCCGGCATCCAGCGGCATGCGGCCGACGCCGCACGCGAGCGCGTGCGCGCTCGTTCGACGTTCGGCGCGTCGGTCGAGCAATGCGTGCGCGACTGGCTGCGCACGTCCGACGCCGCCGACGTGCCGACCGATACGCTGATGCAGCACGTCTGCACGCGCTTCGCGATGTCGCGCTGGACGTTGCGCCGACGCCTGCATCGCGAAGCGGTCGGTTTCCATGCGCTCGTCGCGCAGGCGCGGCTCGGCGAGGCGCGCGACCTGCTGCTCAACACGCAGTTGCCGATCGGCGAGATCGGCGTGCGCGTCGGCTTCCGATCGACGAGCGCGTTCACGCGCTTCTTCACGCGCGAACTCGGCGCGGCGCCGAGCCGCTTTCGCGACGGGCACGGCAGCCGGCGGCGTTGACGCCCGTTTTTTCTGAGACACTGGCGGCTTCGCATCCCGCCGCCCTGCCATGTCCTGGTTTCTGTATCTGATCGAATGCGCCGACGACAGCGTCTACACGGGCATCACGACCGACGTCGCCGCGCGCTTCGACGAACACGCGTCCGGCAAGGGCGCGCGCTACACGCGCTCGCGCAAGCCGCGCGCGGTGCTCGCGGCGTTTGCGCTGCCCGACCGGTCGAGCGCGTCGCGCGCCGAATACTGGGTGAAGCGGCTCACGCCCGCGAAAAAGCGCGAGCTGGCGGCCGGGTTGCGGACGCTGGAATCGGTGTTGCCGGTGGTCGTCACGTCACGCGACGAGAGCGGAGACACGGCCCGGACGAAGGCGACGGCGCGCGGGCGGAAGAAAGGGAAGGCGGAAAATGTCGGCGATGCGGCGGAGACGGCTGCAACGGAACAGGTGGCCGGGAAAGAGGTGAAGGCCGGGAAAGTCGGCGGGGCTGCAACGGCCGCGAAGAAGGCGAAAACGGCGAAGGGCAAACAAGCCGCGAAGTCGACGAAGCCAAATCAAGCCGGGCCGGGCGCGAAACGTGCCAAAGCCGACGGCGATGCAGCCGCAAAAACGACCGCGTCGCGTGGCACACCGGTAAAGAAACCCGGCCTGCCGCCCGCATCCGCGTCGTCAAAAACGAAGGCGCCGGCCGCCGCTGGCAAACCAGCCGCCGCGAACGTACGCGAAGACGCCGCTTCCGCACCGGCCCGCCGCCGTCCAGCGGCCACGCAAGCCGCCGAAGCCGCCGCTCCGTCCGTTGCCGCGTCCCGCGCGAAACGCGCGAGGAAAGCACCGGCCACCCCGCTCCCGCCCGTCTCCGCGTCCGCCCGCCGGAAAACCGCGCGCGCAAAACAAAACCGCGCGGCCTCCTGAGGAGACACGCGCGGTTCGCGTTCCGTACGTGCCGGCCGCCGGCCGGCACGCCGCTTACTTCTTGTAGTTCGCGGCGCCGTCGGTGATTTCCTTGTGCGCGGCTTCGATGCCGGCCCAACCTTCGACCTTCACCCACTTGCCCTTCTCGAGCGCCTTGTATTGCTCGAAGAAGTGCTTGATCTGGTCCTTCAGGTACTCGGGCACGTCGTCGATCGTCTTCAGGTTCGCCGTCATCGGGCAGATCTTGTCGTGCGGCACCGCGACCAGCTTCGCGTCGACGCCCGACTCGTCGGTCATCTGCAGCATGCCGAGCACGCGCGAACGCACGATCGAGCCGGCCAGCAGCGGGAACGGCGTGATCACCAGCACGTCGACCGGATCGCCGTCGCCCGACAGCGTCTGCGGGATGTAGCCGTAGTTCACCGGGTAGCGCATGCCCGTGCCGATGAAGCGGTCGACGACGAGGAGGCCCAGTTCCTTGTCCGCCTCGTATTTCACCGGATCGCTTTGCGCGGGAATCTCGATGATCACGTTGAAATCTTGCGGCAGGTCCTTGCCGGCCGGAACATGATTGAAGCTCATGAGCACTCTCTGTAGGTCGATGGGAATTCGGGACAGGGCGCCGCGGCCGATGCATGGCCGCGGGCATTCCCCAAAAGGAATGCGCCATTATAGCCAATCGACCGGTGGCGTCCGGATGACGATCGGCGCGATAATCGTTCCGGATGTCCGGGCGTCGAACCGGCGGCGGCGCGGCACGTCGATCGCAAAGCATAGGCACGAGTCGGTGCCAAAGTGCTGACCGGGTCGACTGCGATGCATGGGATCCGAGCGAGCGCTGAAGCGCTAACTTGCGTCGACCGCTTTGCATGGGACCCAAGTAAGCGCTAAAGCGCTAACTTGGGTCGACAGGAGGAGACATGGAAGAGGCGAAGCACTTCATCGCGGGCGAATGGACGTTGCCCGCGCAACTGGAAACCATCGCGGTCGTCGATCCGTCCGACGGACAGCCGTTCGCGACGATCGCACGCGGCACCGCGCCCGACGTCGAGCGCGCGGTCTCCGCGGCCCGCGACGCGTTCGCGGGCCCGTGGGGCGCCGCGAGCGCCGCCGAACGCGGCCGCGTGCTGATGCGGCTGTCGGCGCGCGTGGCCGATTCGATCGAGGAACTCGCCGCGATCGAGGCACGCGACACCGGCAAGCCACTGAAGCAGGCGCGCGCCGATGCAGCCGCGCTCGTGCGCTACTTCGAGTTCTACGCGGGCGCCGCCGACAAGCTGCACGGCGAAACCCTCCCCTACCAGGCCGGCTACACGGTGCTGACGGTGCGCGAGCCGCACGGCGTCACGGGGCATATCGTGCCGTGGAACTACCCGATGCAGATCTTCGGGCGCAGCGTCGGCGCGGCGCTGGCCGCCGGCAACGCATGCGTGGTCAAGCCGGCCGAGGACGCATGCCTGTCCGTGCTGCGCGTCGCCGAGCTCGCCGCCGAAGCCGGGCTGCCGGCCGGCGCGCTCAACGTCGTCACCGGCTACGGCCACGAAGCGGGCGCCGCGCTCGCCCGCCATCCGGGCATCGACCACATCTCGTTTACGGGTTCGCCGGCCACCGGCAAGCTGGTCACGCAGATGGCGGCCGAGAACCACGTGCCCGTCACGCTCGAACTCGGCGGCAAGTCGCCGCAAATCGTGTTCGCCGATGCCGATCTCGACGCGGCGCTGCCCGTGCTCGTGTCCGCGATCGTGCAGAACGGCGGGCAAACGTGCTCGGCCGGCAGCCGCGTGCTGATCGAGCGCGCGGTGTACGAGCCGCTCGTCGAGCGCCTCGCCACCGCGTTCAACGGGCTGCGCGTCGGCCCGAGCCGCGCCGATCTCGATTGCGGCCCGCTGATCAACGCGAAGCAGCAGCAGCGCGTGTGGGATTTCCTGTCCGACGCGCAGCACGACGGCATTCCGATGGCCGGCCACGGGCAGGTCGTCGCCGACGCGCCCGAAACCGGCTTCTACCAGGCGCCCGCGCTGTTGCGCGACGTGCCGCCGTCGCACCGGCTCGCGCAGGAGGAAGTGTTCGGCCCCGTGCTCGCGGCGATGCGCTTCGTCGACGAGGACGAAGCCGTCGCGCTCGCGAACGGCACGCCGTACGGCCTCGTCGCGGGCATCTGGACACGCGACGGCGCGCGCCAGATGCGGCTTGCGCGGCGCCTGCGCGCGGGCCAGGTGTTCATCAACAACTATGGCGCGGGCGGCGGCGTCGAGCTGCCGTTCGGCGGCGTCGGCCATTCGGGCCATGGCCGCGAGAAAGGCTTCGAGGCGCTGTACGGCTTCACCGCGCTGAAGACGATCGCGATCCGGCACGGCTGAACGCGCGGCGCGCAACGACTCGATACAAGTACAGGAGACACACCATGCGGTTGAGCGGCAAGACGGCCATCGTCACGGGCGGCGGTTCGGGGTTCGGCGAAGGCATCGCGAAGACGTATGCGCGCGAAGGCGCGAACGTCGTCGTCAACGATCTGAACGGCGCGGCGGCCGAGCGCGTCGCGAGCGAGATCGCGCTCGCGGGCGGCAAGGCGATCGCGGTGGCCGGCGACGTGTCGAAGGAGGACGACTGGCGCGCGCTGCTGCAGGCCGCGCTCGACGATTTCCATTCGGTGCAGATCGTCGTGAACAACGCGGGCACCACGCACCGCAACAAGCCCGTACTCGACGTGACGGAAGCCGAATTCGACCGCGTGTACGCGGTCAACATGAAGAGCCTGTTCTGGTGCGTGCAGACCTTCGTGCCGTATTTCCGCGCACAGGGCGGCGGCGTGTTCGTGAACGTCGCGTCGACGGCCGGCGTGCGGCCGCGCCCGGGCCTCGTCTGGTACAACAGCACGAAGGGCGCGATGATCACCGCGAGCAAGTCGCTCGCGGCCGAGCTCGGCGCCGATCGCATCCGCGTGAACTGCATCAACCCGGTGCTCGGCGAAACCGCGCTGATGACCGAGTTCATGGGCTGCGAGGACACGCCGGACAATCGCCGCCGCTTCCTCGCGACGATCCCGCTCGGCCGCTTCTCGACGCCGCAGGACATCGCGAACGCCGCGCTGTACCTGGCGTCCGACGAAGCCGAATTCATCACCGGCGTGTGCCTCGAAGTCGACGGCGGACGCTGCATCTAGTCGTACCGGGCCGCACGATCGCCCGTCTTGCTTTGCACGAAAGCGGATCGGACGCGCCGCTGCGTCTGCGCCGGCCAACTACAACGACAGCGGTACATGGGATCCGGGCAACCGCCAAAGCACCAACTTGGATCGACCGCAAAGCATGGGATCCAAGCAAGCGCTAAAGCACCAACCTCGATCGACAGGAGACAACATGGCAACATCGACGCAGTCGCTGCCGGGCTCGTCCGGCGCATTCGAGGAAGCAACCTACCGCAAGGTGTCGTGGCGGCTCCTGCCGCTCCTGCTGCTGTGCTACGTGGTCGCGTATCTCGACCGCGTAAACGTCGGGTTCGCGAAGCTGCAGATGGCGAGCGACCTGAACCTGAGCGACACGGTGTACGGGCTCGGCGCGGGGATCTTCTTCTTCGGCTATTTCCTGTTCGAGGTGCCGAGCAACATCATCCTGCACAAGGTGGGCGCCCGCGTGTGGATCGCCCGCATCATGGCGACGTGGGGCGTGATCTCGATCCTGACGATGTTCGTCACGACGCCCGCGATGTTCTACGTGATGCGCTTCCTGCTCGGCGTCGCCGAAGCAGGCTTCTTCCCCGGCGCGATCCTCTACCTCACCTACTGGTATCCCGCGCACCGGCGCGGCCGGATGACGACGTTCTTCATGACGGCCGTCGCGCTGTCCGGCGTGATCGGCGGGCCGATCTCGGGCTTCATCCTGAAGGCGTTCGACGGCGTGAGCGGCTGGCACGGCTGGCAATGGCTGTTCCTGCTCGAAGGCATTCCGTCGGTGCTCGCCGGCGTGCTCGTGTTCTTCGCGCTCGACGAGCGGATCGCGAAGGCGACGTGGCTGACCGACGAAGAAAAGGCGCTGCTCGCCCGCAACGTCGACGCGGAGGAAGCCACCAAGGAAGACCCGCCGCTCGGCGCCGTGATGTCGAGCCCGCGCGTCTGGCTGATGGCGCTGATCTATTTCTCGTTCGTGATGGGGCTCTACGGCGTCGGCTTCTGGCTGCCGACGATCATCAAGGCGACGGGCGTGACCGACACGTTCATGATCGGCCTGCTGTCGGCGATTCCGTATGCGGCGGCGGTGGTCGCGATGATCCTGATCGCGCGCAGCGCGGACAAGCGCCGCGAACGCCGCTGGCACCTCGCGATTCCGGCCGCGATCGGCGCGCTCGGCCTCGTGCTGTCGGTGGTCTGGGCGCACCAGACCGCGCTCGCGATGCTGGGCCTCACGCTCGCGACGATCGGCATCCTGACGACGCTGCCGCTGTTCTGGAGCCTGCCGACTGCATTCCTCGGCGGCACGGCCGCCGCGGCCGGCATCGCGATGATCAACTCGATCGGCAACCTCGCGGGCTTCCTGAGCCCGTACCTGATGGGCTGGCTCAAGCAGGCGACGGGCGCCAACGATGCGGGCATGTACATGCTGGCCGGGTTCCTCGTGCTCGGCGGGCTGCTGGCGCTGTCGGTGCCGAAGCGGCTCGTCGACAAGTGACGACGCGCGGCGCGTAAAGGCGCACCCGGATTTCTCGAACACGCCGGCCGATTTCCGGCTCGTTTCCCCCGATACGCCCCGACGTCCGGCATTGCCGGTCGCCGGGGCGTTTTCGATTCCGGACAGGCACAACCCCGATCGGCGGAATGTCCCGCCCATCCGGCGACAATCCCTTGATCACCAAAATATTCCCTTATGCTCCTTCATATATGGAACAATAAGGACAATCAGGGAATTACCTACAACTCATGTTCCACACCGTCGAAGACACGGCCGCCCGCCTGCGCGTCCACCCGAAGACCGTCCTGCGGTTCATTCGCGACGGCAAACTGCGCGCGACGCGGGTCGGTCGCGCATACCGCATCCTCGATGTCGACCTCGCCGCGTTCGCCCGGACGGAGCCGGCCGCCCCCGCGCCGCGTGCGGTGCGCGTCACCAGCATCGTCGACATTCCGGATGGGTCGCAGTCGCTGCACCAGTACCTGTCGCGATCGCTGCACGTGATGGCGTCCGGCCGCACCTCGTATGTCGACCCCGTGCGAATCGACGTCACGTTCGATCCCGCGTCGAGCGTGGTCAAGATCATCGTGGCCGCGACACCGGCCGACACGGCCGCGCTGATGTCGTCGCTCGACATGCTGCTCCAGCAAAGCGGGACATGAGCGCAATCTTCAAGTCACCCCGCCATGCCCGCGCGATTCGCACCGCTTACGCGGCCGCGCTGTCGCACTGGCCGGCCGGACATCGGCGCGTCACCGTGCAAACGCGTCTTGGCGCGACGCACGTGATCGCCTGTGGCCCCGAACACGCGTCGCCGGTCGTGCTGATCCACGGCGCACAGACGACGGCGGCAAGCTGGCAGCATTACGCGGCCGCGTGGTCGACGCACTTCCGGCTCTACGCAATCGACGTGATCGGCGAAGCGGGACCGAGCGCGCCGTCGCGGCCGCCGCTCGCGGGCGACGCCTATGCGCAGTGGCTCGACGACGTGCTCGACGGTCTGCAGGTGCCGCGCGCCGCGTTCGTCGGCATCTCGCTTGGCGCGCGCACGGCGCTCGACTTCGCGTTGCGGCGGCCGACGCGCGTCACCCGGCTCGCACTGCTCTGCCCGTCCGGCATCGGCAGGCAGAAGCCGTTTCTGTGGTGGGCGCTGCCGCTGCTGCTGCTCGGCGATGCCGGGCGCGCATGCGTGCGGCGGCGCGTGCTGGGTCGCCTGCCGCCGGCATCGACGCCGGCCGAACGGGACGCGCTCGCCCTGATGCGCGCGATCGATCGCGGCTTTCGTCCGCGCATCGCGCCGATTCCGCGATTCGACGACGCCATGCTCCGCACGTTGTCCATGCCCGTGCTGGCGATCGTCGGCGGCCGCGACGTGATGCTCGATTCCCGCGACACGCGGGATCGCCTGACGCGCCTCGTGCCGCACGCGCAGGTGCGGTTTCTTCCCGAGCAGCCTCACTTCATCCGCGGGCAGCGCGACGCCTTGCGCACTTTTCTCTCATCGACGGAAGCACTCGACATGCACCATCGAATCGTTCAGGTGGCGGGCAGCCGCGTGCTGGTCCGCGATCCTTCCGCCGACCTCGTGCAGCGGGAAAGCGACGCGCTCGATCTCGTCGCGCTCGCACACGAGCATGAAGCCGACTGGATCACCGTTCCCGTCGACTCGCTGCACGACGACTTCTTCCGGCTCGACAGCAAGCTGGCCGGCGCCGTGCTGCAAAAGCTGGCCAACTACGGCGTCCGGCTCGGCGTCGTCGGCGACATCGACCGCTGGCTCGCGCATAGCGAAGCGCTGCGCGCGCTCGTTCGCGAGTGCAATCGCGGGCAATCGGTGTGGTTCGTCGCAAGCGAGGACGACCTGCTGCGCAGGCTCGGCGCGTAACGCGCCGCGCGCCGCGCACCCCGCTGCCTCGCGACGGACGAAAAAAAGCCCCGAAGGCCGATCGGCGTTCGGGGCTTTTTACACGGCGCAGAGCGGCGCAGCGCCGCGTCACACCACGGTGATCGCGAGCGCGCTTTCGCGGTAGTGCTTCGCAGCCTTGTCGGTTTCGCCGAGCTGCTCGAACAGGCGGGCGAGCGCACGATGCGCGCGCACCCTCAGCGCCTCGTTGTCGGCCAGCTTCAGCGCCGATTCGAGGAACGACTGCGCCTTGCCCCACAGCTGCTGCTGCTGGCAGAGGCGGCCGAGTGCGAACAGCAGGTCGGCATCGTCCGGATGATCCTTCTTCCAGCCTTCGGCCTTCTGGATCAGCGGCAGCGCATCGGCGCCGGCCGTGTCCGGGTAACGGCGCAGCAGGCGTGCATCCCAGTTGTGCGCGAGCGCGTCCTCGACGATGCGGCGCGCTTCGTTGCGGCGCTCGAGCGGCACCAGCAACTCGGCCGCGAGATCGGCCAGGCGCGGCGACTGGCGCTCGACCGGCGACAGCGACTGCCACACCTCGAGCAGCGCATCCGGATCGTGCCGGCGTTCGCGCAACAGGTTTTCCGCGGCCTGCTGACGCAGCCGCACGGCCGCGGCCGGATGCAGCGCCTCGCGCTTTTCGAGCGCTTTCGCGAGCTTCAGCACCTCGGCCCAGTTCTTCAGTTGCTGCTGCGCACGCAGCGCGACCTGCTGCGCGTGAATGCGCTTGCCGCCGGCCTGCATGTCGGCCAGCGCGGCGAGCGCGCCGTCGGCGTCGCGTGCATCCGCGCGCATGTCGGCCGCGGCGAGCAGCCGGGCATCCTGCCATTCGGGCGCGTCGACCTTCGACAGCCAGTCGTCGCGGCGCGTGTACTCGTGCATCCGGTGCGCGGCCGTGGCCGCGACGAGACTCGCGGCGCCCAGGTTCGCGTCGACCGACATCGCTTCGCGCGCAGCCTTCTCGGCACGCGAAAAACGACCCGCGTACAGGTTCGCGATCGCGTCGCGCAGCGACGCCTGCGCCTTCTCGTTGCGCGAACGCGCCCGATACGCGGCGACCCGCTGCGGCATGCGCCAGATGTTGCGCACGATGCGCAGCAGCGCGTACACGACGATGAACAGCACGACGATGGCGATCACGAACAGGTTCAGCGACACGTCGATCCGGTACGGCGGATAGACGAGCAGCACCTGCCCGGCGTCGAAACGGCCGACGGTGGCGAGCGCCGCGGCGATCGCGAACAGGACCGCGAGCCAGACGATTCCTCGAAGCGTCATCGTTACCCCCGGCTCTTGAACTGCTGAACGGCGTTCAGGCTCGTGTTCAGGTTCGGCACCGCGACCGTCAGCGATGCGCCGTCAACCTGCTTGAGCAGATCCTCGACGGTCTGTGTATCCTTCGATGCCTGATCGAAATACTTGCCGAGCGACGCCTGGGCGGCGTGCAGGTCGGCCTTCATCGCGCTGTCGTTGCGCGCCAGCAGCGACAGCCGCGCGGTGAGCAGGCGCAGCTTCACGTTCTCGCGCACGAAGTAGCCCTGGTCGGGCGACGCGAGCATCGCGTCCGCGTTGTCGATCCGGCGCACCTGCACGAGGCCCTTCAATTGCTCGCCGAGGCCGGCCGAGAACGCGTGCCACCATACCTTCCAGCGCGGCTCGCCGGCGGCGACCGACGAGGCCGGCTCGGCCGGCGCGGCCTTCGGCGCCGCGTGCGGCACGATCGCCTCGCCGGACAGCGGCAGCGCGTCGATCCTGGCGATCGCGTCGTCGAGCTTGATCGCGAGACCGGTGAGATCGGCCGCCGGCGCGGCCTTCAGCTTCTCGATGTCCTGCGCGAGCGCCTTGCGCACCGTGACGGCTTGCGCGCTCTGCGACGTCGCGAGACGCGCGTCGGCGTTCTGCAGCGCGATCAGCGCGAGCTGCGTGTTGCCGGTCAGTTGAAGCTGCTGGCTCGCGCTCGACAGCATCTGGTCGACTTCCTCGAGCATCCACGCGTCGCGGTTGCGCGACAGGTCCTGGTATTGCTGCTGCAGCGCCTGCTGCGCGCTCTGCGCATCGGCAAGCTTGCCGTCGAGCTGCGCGAGCTGCGTGTCGACCTGGTGCGTGCTGGCGAGCGCCTGCTCGGTCTTCATCCGCGTCTCGGCCGCTTGCGCATCGAGCGCCTTCTGGCGCGCGACGAACGTGCCGTCGAGCCGGTCGATCTTGCGGTTCAGCGCATAGCCGCCGACACCTGCCGCGCAGCCGAGCACGACGACGACGAACCACAGCACCGCGCTGCCGCCGCGGCGCGCACGCGGCTCGGACGCGAGATAAGGGGGGCTGGACGGCGGTGCGGATGCAGCGGCCGGCTGGGAAGCGACGCTTTTGGAATCGTTGGTATCTGTCATGCGTTTAGTCACCGGTGCGGCTGTCGCCGGTTGGACGGCCTCGTCGGCCATCGTTCGAAACGCGCGGACGATGCGCTCATCGCCCGCGCCGATCAGCGTAATCCTATCAAAACCCAATGCGCGCGCGGTCTGCTCGATCCGCGGGTGCGGCGTGACGAGCGGCGCATGCTTCAGCGCGTCGATCTCGGCATCGTTCAGATGAGCCCGCGCGAGTTCGTGCAGGTTGCGCACGCCTTCCGAACTCGTGACGAGCCACGCGTGCGGCTGGCCGTCGAGCAGCGCGTGCACGCGCTCCCACGCGCCGACGCGCGGCTCCGGCACGACGCGCCGGTACGCGGCGACGAGCGTGACGTCCGCACCGGCCTCGCGCAGGCGCTCGGCGAGCCATTCGCGCCCGCCGTCGCCGCGCACGATCAGCACGCGCTTGCCCGCCAGCGCCTGCGCGCCGCCGAACGCCGCGTCGATGCTCGCGAACAGGCTTTCCGAATCGTAATGGGGCACGCCGCCGTCGGCCGGCGCCTGCGGCGCGATCACGCGATGCGCGGGCGCCGCGATGCCGTGACGCTCGAGCGCCGCGACGCTGCCGGGCCCGACCACGCCGACCGGCAGCGCGTTCGGCCAGATCGCGCCGTACCGCGCGAGCGCGCGGTCGATCGCGTTCGGCGACACGAAAATCACCAGCGCGTAGTCGACCAGCGCCGCGAACGCGGCGTCGAGCGGCGCCGGATCGTCGACCGGCGCGATATCGATCAGCGGGAATTCGAGCACGTCGCAGCCGGCGTCGGCCAGTTGCGACGCGAGCGCGTCGGACTGGCCGTCCGGACGCGTCAGGACAGCGGTGAACGCGCGCGCGCCGCCCGTCATCAGGCGTCGCCCTTGCCCGCGGCCTGCGAGCCGGCGAGCAGCGCCTGGACGATGTCGAGCGCGCCTTGCGCCTCGAGCTCGTCGGACACCGCGCGGCCGAGCGTGAGCGCATCGGCGACGGTCACGACCGCGCCGCACGCCTCGGCCGTCAGCACGCGCTTGCCGTCGGTGGTCGACACGCGGCCGGTCAGGTACAGCTCGCCCGCACGCCACACCGCGTGCGCGGCAAGCGGCACCTCGCAGCTGCCGCCGAGCGCGCGCGACACCATCCGCTCCGCCTCGACGGCCAGCGCGGTGTGCGAGTCGTGCAGCGGCGCGAGCCACGCGGCGACGTCGTCGCGATGCGCGGCGATCTCGATGCCGAGCGCGCCCTGGCCGGCGGCCGGCGGGCTGGCTTCGACGTCGAGCAGCGCGCGGATCCGCGTTTCGAGGCCGAGGCGTTTCAGGCCGGCGGCCGCGAGGATGATCGCCGCGTAGTCGCCGCGGTCGAGCTTCGCGAGGCGCGTGTCGAGGTTGCCGCGCAGCGGCAGGACCTCGAGGTGCGGATAGCGCGAACGCAGCATCGCCTCGCGGCGCAGGCTCGACGTGCCGACGACCGCGCCGGCCGGCAGCGCGTCGAGCGACGCGTAGTCGTTCGACACGAACGCATCGCGCGGGTCTTCGCGTTCCATGATCGCGGCGAGCGAGAAGCCGTCGGGCAGCGCCATCGGCACGTCCTTCAGCGAATGCACGGCGAGATCGGCGCGACCATCGGCCAGCGCGGCCTCCAGTTCCTTCACGAACAGGCCCTTGCCGCCGACCTTCGACAGCGTGCGATCGAGAATCTGATCGCCGCGCGTCGTCATCCCGAGGATTTTCACGTCACAAGCTGGATATAATTTGCGCAGCGCATCACGCACATGTTCGGCTTGCCACATCGCCAAGCGGCTCTCGCGCGAAGCAATCGTCAACGTCGCGGGCGGCTGTGCCTGCTGCGGCCCGGCCGCGGGGGTCTCGGAATTCATTGCTGGAACATCGAAGGACGGGATTGAAGATCGAACAATGGTAGCACGCACGCCCCGGCCCGCCCGGGCCCGGAGCCTGCGCCCGGCCTGCTTCCGCGCGGGTCGCGGCGCCGTTGTGCGGACGTGCCGCACGTAGCTGGTTGCTTGACCGCAGTTCCCGCAGTTTCCGCAGTTCCTTTTGACTCGAGCTTTCCCAAGGAAACCCATCGTGAAGTCTTCCGGATCGGCGCGTACGGCGCGCCGCAATGCTGCCTTGCCCTCCCCCGATGCCCCGACGGACACCGTCGCCACCGCCGCGAACGGCCGTGCGAAAACGGCAACGAAATCCACGGCAACGAAACCGAAAGACCCGATACGTCAGACAAAACGCGCGACGAAAGCCGCGAGCCCCGCCCGCAATGCCGTCGCGCCGAAGGCCGGCACCCGCACGCGCGACGACAAGGATCGCCCGCTGTTCGAGGACATCCGCTTCCTCGGCCGCCTGCTCGGCGACGTCGTGCGCGAACAGGAAGGCGATACGGTGTTCGACGTGGTCGAGACGATCCGCCAGACCGCGGTCAAGTTCCGCCGCGAGGACGACAGCGAAGCCGCGCAGACGCTCGAGAAGAAGCTGCGCAAGCTGACGCCCGAGCAGACGGTGAGCGTCGTGCGCGCGTTCAGCTATTTCTCGCACCTCGCGAACATCGCGGAAGACCGCCACCACAACCGCCGCCGCCGCATCCACGCGCTGGCCGGCTCCGCGCCGCAGCCCGGCACGGTCGCGTACGCGCTCGACCAGCTGAAAACCACCGGCAACGCGTCGAAGCGCCTGCTGCAGCGCTTCTTCGACGATGCGCTGATCGTGCCGGTGCTGACCGCACACCCGACCGAAGTGCAGCGCAAGAGCATCCTCGACGCGCAGCACGACATCGCGCGCCTGCTCGCCGAGCGCGACCAGGAGCTGACCGCGCGCGAGCGCCAGTACAACGAAGCGATGCTGCGCGCGCGCGTGACCGCGCTGTGGCAGACGCGCATGCTGCGCGACGCGCGCCTGACGGTCGGCGACGAGATCGAGAACGCGCTGTCGTACTATCGCGCGACGTTCCTCGACGAGTTGCCCGCGCTGTACGGCGACATCGAGGCCGCGCTCGCCGAGCACGGTCTGTCGGCCCGCGTGCCCGCGTTCTTCCAGATGGGCAGCTGGATCGGCGGCGATCGCGACGGCAACCCGAACGTGACGGCCGCGACGCTCGACGAGGCGATCAACCGCCAGGCCGCGGTGATCCTCGAGCACTATCTGGAACAGGTGCACAAGCTCGGCGCCGAGCTGTCGGTGTCAAACTTGCTGGTCGGCGCGAACGACGCGGTGAAGGCGCTCGCGGCCGCATCGCCCGACCAGTCGCCGCATCGCGTCGACGAACCGTATCGCCGCGCGCTGATCGGCATCTACACGCGGCTCGCCGCGAGCGCGCGCGTGCGTCTCGGCGAAGGCACGGTGCCGGTGCGCAGCGCGGGCCGCGGCGCGCCGCCCGTGCGCGCGATCCCGTACGAGGATTCCGAAGCGTTCGTCGCCGATCTGAAGGTGCTGACCGCGTCGCTCGACGAACACCACGGCGCGTCGCTCGCCGCCCCGCGCCTCGCGCCGCTCGTGCGCGCGGCCGAAGTGTTCGGCTTCCATCTGGCGAGCATCGACCTGCGCCAGAGTTCCGACATCCACGAGGCGGTGGTGGCCGAACTGTTCGCGCGGGCGGGCGTCGAGGCCGACTATGCGGCGCTCGCCGAGGAAGACAAGCTGCGCGTGCTGCTCGCCGCGCTCGCCGATCCGCGCCCGCTGCGCTCGCCGTACATCGAATACTCGGCGCTCGCGCAGAGCGAGCTCGGCGTGTTCGAGAAGGCGCGCGAGGTCCGCGCGCAATTCGGTGCCCGCGCGGTGCGCAACTACATCATTTCGCACACGGAAACCGTCAGCGACCTCGTCGAGGTACTGCTGCTGCAGAAGGAGACGGGCCTGCTCGAAGGCACGCTCGGCGTGCCGGGCAGCGACGCGCGCAACAGCCTGATGGTGATCCCGCTGTTCGAGACGATTCCCGACCTGCGCGACGCGTCGCGCATCATGCGCGAATACTTCGCGCTGCCGGGCATCGACGCGCTGATCGCGCATCAGGGCGCGGAACAGGAAGTGATGCTCGGCTACTCGGACAGCAACAAGGACGGCGGCTTCCTCACGTCGAACTGGGAGCTGTATCGGGCGGAACTCGCGCTCGTCGACCTGTTCCGCGAGCGCAAGATCACGCTGCGGCTGTTCCACGGCCGCGGGGGCACGGTCGGCCGCGGAGGCGGCCCGACCTACCAGGCGATCCTGTCGCAGCCGCCGGGCACCGTGAACGGCCAGATCCGCCTGACCGAACAGGGCGAGGTGATCGCGAGCAAGTTCGCGAACCCGTCGATCGGCCGGCGCAACCTCGAGACGGTCGTCGCCGCGACGCTCGAGGCGTCGCTGCTGCCGCAATCGAACGCGCCGGCGCAGTTGCCCGCGTTCGAGGCCGCGATGCAGACGCTGTCCGATTCGGCGATGGCCGCGTATCGTGCGCTCGTCTACGAAACCCCGGGCTTCACCGACTACTTCTTCTCGTCGACGCCGATCACCGAGATCGCCGAGCTGAACATCGGCAGCCGCCCGGCGTCGCGCAAGCTGCAGGATCCGAAGCAGCGCAGGATCGAGGATCTGCGCGCGATTCCGTGGGGCTTCTCGTGGGGCCAGTGCCGGCTGCTGCTGACCGGCTGGTACGGCTTCGGCAGCGCGGTGAGCGCGTATCTCGACGGCGCGCAGGACGACGCCGAACGCGCGAAACGCGTGACGCTGCTGAAGAAGATGAACAAGACCTGGCCGTTCTTCGCGAACCTGCTGTCGAACATGGACATGGTGCTCGCGAAGACCGATCTCGCGGTCGCGTCGCGCTATGCGCAGCTCGTGTCCGATCGCAAGCTGCGCAAGCACGTGTTCGAGCGGATCGTCGCGGAATGGGAGCGCACGTCGCGGGCGCTCGCGGAAATCACCGGGCAGGAAGGCCGCCTCGCGACCAACCCGCTGCTCGCGCGCTCGATCAAGAACCGCTTCCCGTATCTCGATCCGCTGAACCACCTGCAGGTCGAACTGATCAAGCGTCACCGCGCGGGCGACACGAACGCGCGGCTGCGCCGCGGGATTCATCTGACGATCAACGGGATCGCGGCCGGCCTGCGCAACACCGGCTGATCGGCGCGCGGTGCGGGCGCCGGGCGTGGTCGGCGCCGGCCGGGAGAACGAAAGCCGCGATACGCGTTCCTGCGTATCGCGGCTTTTTTCATGCGACGACGAAATGCGAAATGGCGCAACGGCGCGGCGTGCGCCGCACGCTCAGTGCGCGTCGATCAGCAACGCATCGTGCTCGAACGAACCGTCGGGCTGCACCGCGTAATAGCCGCGCACCTCGTCCGGCGCGTGCGCCCACAGCGCGCGAATGCCGGCGACGCTGTCGGCCGGCGTGCGGATGCGCTGGACCCACGTGTCGAAATCGATCGGCAGCCGCCAGCGGCTGTGCACCTGCGCGTCGAAACCGGCTGCGCGGAACATCGCGAGCCATTCGTCCGCGCGGTAGTCGCGCACGTGCGACGCGTCGCGCAGCACTTCCGCGGCCTGCAGATACGTATCGAGCAGCGGATGGTCGTTGCCCGCGATGTCGATCATCAGCACGCGGCCGCCCGGCTTCAGCACGCGGCGCACCTCGGCGAGCGCCGCGCGCACGTCGTGCCAGTGGTGCGCGCTCATCCGGCTCACGACCCAGTCGAACGTCGCGGCGTCGAACGGCAGCCGCTCGGCCGGACCCTGCTGCGTGCGGATGTTCGCGAGCCCGCGCTCGCGCGCGGCCGCGTCGACGGTCTCGAGCATCGGCGCGGCGAGATCGTATGCGACCACGTCGCGCACGTGCGGCGCGATCGCGAAGCTCGCGTGGCCGGCGCCGCAACCGAGATCGAGCACCGCGGCATCGGGCGTCGCACGCACCGCGTCGGCGAGCGTTTGCAGGTCGGCGCCCGTCGCATGAACCGTGCTCGTCAGATAGGCGGCGGCCGTCGTGCCGAATGCGTCGGCGACCTGGTCGTGATGTTTCATCGTTCGCTCCTTTCCTGGATGCAGTCGGCCGAACCCGGCGCATCCGCGCGCGACTCGGCCCCGTGCAACGTTTTGTGGGACGCGCGCTGCCCTGCCAGCGCGCGAGCCGCTACAATAGGCCTGCGTTTGTACCAGTACAAGTTAAGCAGTTATTCTGGTATTCGATCCACCTGTCTGATCGTTCGATCGTTGCCGCGTTTTCGCCTCCACTTCGCCGTTTCCGCATGAACCAGCCGTCCTCCGCCCCCGTCCCGCCGCTCGACGCCACGCCCGCCCGCGCGCTCGGCGAATTCATCCGCGCCCACCGCGAGCGGCTGTCGCCGCAGGCCGTCGGCCTGCCGCCCGGCCCGCGCCGCCGCACGCCGGGCCTGCGGCGCGAGGAAGTCGCGCAACTGTGCGGCGTCAGCCCGACCTGGTACACGTGGATCGAACAGGGCCGGCCCGTGTCGGCCTCGGCCGACGCGCTCGCCCGGATCGCCGTCGCGTTGCAGTTGTCCAGGGCCGAGCGCGCATACCTGTTCGAGCTGGCCGCGCAGCGCGACCCGGCCGAGCCCGACGTCGCGGGCGGCGACCTGCCGCCGACGCTCGGCGCGACCGTCGCCGCGATCGCGACGCCCGCCTACGTGCTCGACCGCCAATGGAACGCGCTCGCGTGGAATGCGCCGGCCGCCGCGCTCTTTTCCGGCTGGCTCGACGGCGAGCACGACCGCAACCTGCTGCGCTTCACGTTCATGTCGCCGGCCGCCCGCACGCTGATCGTCGACTGGGAAACCCGCGCGCGGCGGCTCGCGGCCGAATTCCGCGCCGACGCGATCCGCCACCTGACCGATGCGCCGACGCGCGCGCTGATCGACGCACTGACGGCCGGCAGCGACGCGTTCGCGCAGTACTGGGCGTCGCAGGACGTGTTCGAGCGCGAAGGCGGGCTGCGCGAATTCGACCATCCGGCCCACGGCCGCCTCGTGTACCAGCAGATCACGCTGAAGCCCGCGCACCGCGAGGACCTGAAGCTCGTCGTGCTGGTGCGCGACTGAGCGCGCCGCCGCCCGCACCCGCGCCGGCCGCCCGCCGCCGGTCGCCCGCCGCGCGAATGTTAGAATCGCGGGATTCCCTCGGCGGCGCACGGCCGCCCAACTCCCCTTCGAAGAATCGCCATGACGTCCCAACTGCACAAAAAGGGCGAGGCCTGGTCGGCCCGCTTCTCGGAACCGATGTCGGAGCTGGTCAAGCGCTACACGTCGTCGGTGTTTTTCGACAAGCGCCTCGCGCTCGTCGACATCGCCGGTTCGCTCGCGCACGCGAACATGCTCGCCGCGCAGAAGATCATCAGCGCCGACGACCTCGCCGCGATCGAACGCGGGATGGCGCAGATCAAGGGCGAGATCGAGCGTGGCGAATTCGAATGGCAGCTCGACCTGGAAGACGTCCACCTGAACATCGAGGCGCGCCTGACCGCGCTGATCGGCGATGCCGGCAAGCGCCTGCATACGGGCCGCTCGCGCAACGACCAGGTCGCGACCGACATCCGCCTGTGGCTGCGCGGCGAGATCGACCGCATCGGCGGCCTGCTGAACGACCTGCGCGGCGCGCTGATCGACCTCGCGGAACAGAACGCCGACACGATCATGCCGGGCTTCACGCACCTGCAGGTCGCGCAGCCGGTCACGTTCGGCCACCACCTGCTCGCATACGTCGAGATGTTCACGCGCGACGCGGAACGCATGCGCGACTGCCGCACCCGCGTGAACCGCCTGCCGCTCGGCGCGGCCGCGCTCGCGGGCACGAGCTACCCGATCGACCGTCATGCAGTGGCGAAGACGCTCGGCTTCGACAGCATCTGCGCGAACTCGCTCGACGCGGTGTCCGATCGCGACTTCGCGATCGAATTCACCGCGGCGTCGGCGCTGGTGATGACGCACGTGTCGCGTTTCTCCGAAGAACTCGTGTTGTGGATGAACCCGCGCGTCGGCTTCATCGACATCGCCGACCGCTTCTGCACCGGCAGCTCGATCATGCCGCAGAAGAAGAACCCGGACGTGCCCGAGCTCGCGCGCGGCAAGACCGGCCGCGTGAACGGCCACCTGATGGCGCTGCTCACGCTGATGAAGGGCCAGCCGCTCGCGTACAACAAGGACAACCAGGAAGACAAGGAACCGCTGTTCGACACGGTCGACACCGTCGCCGACACGCTGCGGATCTTCGCGGAAATGGTCGCCGGCATCACCGTGAAGCCGGACGCGATGCGCGCCGCTGCGCTGCAGGGCTTCTCGACCGCCACCGACCTCGCCGACTACCTGGTCAAGCGCGGCCTGCCGTTCCGCGACGCGCACGAAGCCGTCGCGCACGCGGTGAAGATCTGCGACGACCGCGGGATCGATCTCGCCGACCTGACGCTCGACGAAATGAAGCAGGAACTGCCGAACGTCGCGCACCTGATCGGCGACGACGTGTTCGGCTACCTGACGCTCGAAGGGTCGGTCGCGAGCCGCAATCACCCGGGCGGCACCGCGCCCGACCAGGTGCGCGCGGCCGTCAAGGCTGCCCGCGCCGCGATCGGCAAGTAACGGCCTGCAGCCACGGACGCCTTCGGCGTCCGTTTTTCATTCGGGCGGCGGTCGCACCGCCCGTCGCCTTTCCGCTTCACCGCTTCACGGATGCCCCCGATGACCTTTTCCGCCGCGCTCTTCGACATGGACGGCCTGCTCGTCGATTCCGAGCGGACCATCATGAACACGTGGATCGACGTGTCGAACGCGCACGGCGTCGTGCTGACCGAGATCGATTACCTGCAGATCGTCGGCCGCTCGTTCGCCGAAGGCCAGGTGATCCTCGCGCGGCTGATCGGCGACGCCGATACGTTCGACGCGGTGCGCGTCCGCGTGCGCGAGCAACTCGCCGCACCCGAACCCCATCCGAAGTTTCCGCTGAAGTCGGGCGCGCTCGCGCTGCTCGACACACTCGCGCAGGCCGGCATTCCGTGCGCGGTCGCGTCGTCGTCCGCGACCGACGTGATCCGCGCGCGGCTCGACGCGGTCGGCGTGCTGCCGTTCTTCCGCGCGATCGCGGGCGGCAACGAAGTCGCGCGCGGCAAGCCCGACCCGGCCGTCTACCGGCTCGCGGCCGAGCGTCTCGGCGTGCCGGCGCAGGCCTGCGTCGCGTTCGAGGACAGCGACTTCGGCGCGCTGTCGGCGGCCGGCGCCGGCGCCGCGGTCGTCACCGTGCCCGACCTGAAGGCGCCGACGCCCGAGATCGTCGCGCTGAGCCTGCACGTGCTCGCGTCGCTCGACGACGCGGTCGCGCTCGTGCCGTCGTGGTTCGGCCGTCTGGACAAGCGGCAGCCCGCGTAAGCGGCGCACGCGCCGCCCCATGCAAACGGGCACCCGAGGGTGCCCGTTTTGCGTTGCCGCGCCGGCTCACCGGCATCGCCGCGATGCCTACCGATTGCCGGCCGTCTCCGACAACCGCTTCATCGTCGCGATGCGCGCGCCGATCAGGTCGACGCGTCCGTCCTCGCCGACGAGCGGCGCGGTCGCATCGCGGAACGCCACCCATGCGCGCTGCGCGCGCACGAGCGTCGCCGCCGAATGCGCGGGCATCTTGCGGTGCAGCTTCCGGTAATAGCGGTTCAGGTCGAACACCGCGTGTTCGCACGCGGCGTCCTGCACGCACGGCCGCACGCGGCGGATCGCCGGATCGCGCGGCGCCTTCGCCGGCTTGGCGCCGGCCGGCGCCGCCGCACCCGCACCGCCCTGCGCACCGCTCGTCGCCGCGACCGGCACGGCGGCGGGCGGCGGCGCATAGCGATCGGCCGCCCCGCGCAGCGCGAGCGCGCGATCGCGCACCGGCTGCAGTTGCAGGTCGGCGCTCGACATCGCATACGCGCTGCCGCGCGTCGTGTCGTACACGGCCTTCAGCAGCAGCACTTCGTCCTTGCGCCACGTGAGCCAGCGGCGCTGGCTGTCCTGCCAGCCGCGCTTCGCGTCGGCAGGCGCATCCTTCAACAGGCGCTGGTACGCGCCGTCCATCACTGCCTGCCACTGCTGCTGCGCTTCGCCCATGCACTGGATCTGGCCGGCCGGCGACGACCGGTCGCGCCGCGCGAAGCATTGCCGCATCGCGACGTCGATCGGGTCGGCCGCCGCGACTTCCGCATGAGCAACGCCCGCGCCGGCGAGCCCCGCCAATCCTGCCGCCCAGACGACGAGCGCGGCCAGCGCCGCGCGCATCGTCCGGAATCGTCCGCGCGTCGCCATCAGTCGCGCACGCAGTCGACGAAGTACTCGACCCGGCCGTTCACCTCTTCCGCGACGAGGCCGTGGATGTCGGTGTGGAAGCCCGGGAAGCGCTCGTTGAAGTCGCGCGCGAACCGCAGGTAGTTCACGATCGTCTTGTTGAAGCGCTCGCCCGGGATCAGCAGCGGAATGCCCGGCGGGTACGGCGTCAGCAGGATGCTCGTCACGCGGCCTTCGAGCTCGTCGAGCGGCACGCGGTCGATCTTGCGGTGCGCGAGCTTCGCGAACGCGTCCGACGGCTTCATCGCCGGCTCCATGTCCGACAGGTACATCTCGGTCGTCAGGCGCGCGATGTCGTTCGCGCGGTACACGTCGTGGATCTGCGTGCACAGGTCGCGCAGGCCGACGCGCTCGTAGCGCGGATGCTGCGCGACGAATTCCGGCAGCACGCGCCACAGCGGCTGGTTGTTGTCGTAGTCGTCCTTGAACTGCTGCAGCTCGGTCACCATCGAGTTCCAGCGGCCCTTCGTGATGCCGATCGTGAACATGATGAAGAACGAATACAGGCCGGTCTTCTCGACGATGATCCCGTGCTCGGCCAAGTACTTCGTGACGATCGCGGCCGGAATGCCCGTCTCGCCGAACTCGCCGTCGACGTCGAGCCCCGGCGTGATGATCGTCGCTTTGATCGGGTCGAGCATGTTGAAGCCTTCCGCGAGCGGGCCGAAGCCGTGCCAGTGGTCGTTCGGCTTCAGCATCCAGTCCTCGCGCGAACCGATGCCTTCCTCGGACAGGTTGTCCGGGCCCCACACGCTGAAGAACCAGTCGTCGCCGTATTCGGCGTCGACCTTGCGCATCGCGCGGCGGAAGTCGATCGCCTCGGCGATCGATTCCTCGACGAGCGCGGTGCCGCCCGGCGGCTCCATCATCGCGGCCGCGACGTCGCACGACGCGATGATCGCGTACTGCGGGCTCGTCGACGTGTGCATCAGGTACGCCTCGTTGAAGCGGTGCTTGTCGAACGTGCGGTTCTCCGAATCCTGCACGACGATCTGCGACGCCTGCGAGATGCCCGCGAGCAGCTTGTGCGTCGAATGCGTCGCGAACACGAGCGCGCCCGTGCGCGGACGGCCGTCGCCGATCGCGTGCATGTCGCGGTAGAAATCGTGGAACGTCGCGTGCGGCAGCCACGCTTCGTCGAAGTGCAGCGTGTCGAGCAGGTCGCCGAGCAGGTCCTTGATCATCTCGACGTTGTAGACGACGCCGTCGTACGTGCTCTGCGTGATCGTCAGGATCCGCGGCTTCATGTCCGGGTTCTCGCGCAGCGCCTCGCGCGCGAACGGGTTCGCCTCGATCTTCTTGCGGATGTTCTCCGGCTTGAATTCGTCGCGCGGGATCGGCCCGATGATGCCGAAATGGTTGCGCGTCGGCGTGAGGAACACGGGGATCGCGCCCGTCATCGTGATCGCGTGCAGGATCGACTTGTGGCAGTTGCGGTCGACCAGCACGATGTCGCCGGGCGCGACCGTCGCGTGCCAGACGATCTTGTTCGACGTCGACGTGCCGTTGGTCACGAAGAACAGGTGGTCCGCGCTGAAGATGCGCGCCGCGTTGCGCTCGGACGCCGCGACCGGGCCGGTGTGGTCGAGCAGCTGGCCGAGTTCGTCCACCGCGTTGCAGACGTCCGCGCGCAGCATGTTCTCGCCGAAGAACTGGTGGAACATCTGGCCGAGCGGGTTCTTCAGGAACGCGACGCCGCCCGAGTGGCCCGGGCAGTGCCACGAGTACGAGCCTTCGTCCGCGTACTTGACGAGCTCCTTGAAGAACGGCGGCGCGAGCGAATCGAGATAGACCTTCGCCTCGCGGATGATGTGGCGCGCGACGAACTCCGGCGTGTCCTCGAACATGTGGATGAAGCCGTGCAGTTCGCGCAGGATGTCGTTCGGCAGATGCCGCGACGTGCGCGTCTCGCCGTACAGGAAGATCGGGATGTCCGCGTTGCGGCGGCGCACTTCGGTGACGAACGCGCGCAGCTCGATGATCGCGGTCGCCAGTTCGGGCAACTCGCCGTCCGGGCCGGTCTCGCCGAGCATGAGTTCGTCGTCGTCGATCGACAGGATGAAACACGACGCGCGGCTCGATTGCTGCGCGAACGACGTCAGATCGCCGTAGCTCGTGAGGCCGAGGACTTCGACGCCCTCCTTCTCGATCGCTTCGGCCAACGCCCGGATGCCGGAGCCCGAGATGTTCTCGGAGCGGAAATCTTCGTCGATGATGACGACGGGAAAACGAAACTTCATGGGCGATTCTCCAAAAAGAACGACCGCGGCGCGTCACGCGCAGCGGTCACCCGGAAACTGGTGAGACGTTATGCAACCAGATCAGGTTTTCGGCAGCGTGACACCGCGCTGACCCTGATACTTGCCGCCGCGATCGGCGTACGACACGTCGCACACCTCGTCGCTTTCGAAGAACAGCACCTGCGCGACGCCTTCGTTCGCGTAGATCTTCGCGGGCAACGGCGTGGTGTTCGAGAATTCCAGCGTGACGTAGCCTTCCCACTCGGGTTCGAACGGCGTCACGTTGACGATGATCCCGCAGCGCGCGTAGGTCGACTTGCCGAGGCAGACGGTCAGCACGGTGCGCGGAATGCGGAAATATTCGACGGTGCGGGCCAGCGCGAACGAGTTCGGCGGGATGATGCACACGTCGCCCTTGAAATCGACAAACGAACCCTCGTCGAAGTTCTTCGGATCGACGATCGTCGAGTTGATGTTCGTGAAGATCTTGAATTCGTCCGCGCAGCGGATGTCGTAGCCGTAGCTCGACGTGCCGTAGCTGACGATCCGGCGGCCGTCCTCGGACGCGCGGACCTGATCGGGCACGAACGGCTCGATCATCTTGTGCTCTTCGGCCATGCGCCGAATCCATTTGTCGGACTTGATGCTCATATCAGGGCGCCTGGAAACGCTGCGTGACAATCTGAGAGGGCCGCTCGCGCGAGGCGGCGGCCGGGAAAGGCGCACATTTTACGCGATCATCGGCCCACGCACGCGGCAGCCGTCAACGGATCACGCCGCAGGCCAGCGCGGGCCCCGCGCCATGCTGTGCAAATGCCGGGTCGCTCGCGTCGCGGTGCACCAGCGCCGCGCGGTTCATCGCCGAGCGCACGCCGTCGAGGGCCAGATCGGGCGCGACGATGAAGCCGGCCGCGACGCCGTTCGCATCCGCGTGGATGTTGCCGAGATCGCCGGCGACGCGCGCGCCCGCGCGCAGCCGGTCGGCGGCCGGCGCGAACACCTGGCCGGCGCTCGAGCCGTCGCCCGCGTTGCAGTCGCCGCGCTCGTGCACCTGCAGCGCGTGATCGCTGTTCGGCGGCAGGCCAACCAGGTTGTAGGTGACCTGCACGCCGTCCGGGCGCTCGACGAACGTCACCGCACCGCGCGCCTGGGAGCCGACCGTCGGCTGCAGTTGCGCGTCGGCCCGTTTTTCGTGCGACGAGGAAAAGGAGGTACAGCCGGCCAGCAGGCCCAGCGCGGCGGCGGCCAGCAGCGCGCGCCGCGCGCGGCCGGCGCGCACGCCGTGATGTCGTTGTTTCATTCGATCCTCATGCCGGCTGGCCGCCGTTTGAGACGACGGCCGCGCCGGGCGGGTAAAGGGACCCGGGGAAAGTCGCCATGATACCGCGCCTCGCGGCGCCGCCAACAGCGTGAGGCCCCGCCCCGCAAGGGTTTTACGTATTTTGAACAACGATCGACGGGAACTTCGACGTCATGTCGCGCGATCGCTCGGCAATCGCCAGTGCGACGCCGCGCGCGATGTCGCGGTAACGACGCGCGAGCGCGCCTTCCCGATCGGCCGCGACCGTCGGCGTGCCGCTGTCGGCCCGCTCGCGGATCGCGATGTCGAGCGGCAGGCTGCCAAGCACGGTCACGTCGTAATCCTTCGCCATCCGATCCGCCCCGCCGGCGCCGAAGATGTGCTCCTCGTGGCCGCAGTTCGAGCAGATGTGAATGCTCATGTTCTCGACGATGCCGAGGATCGGGATCCCGACCTTCTCGAACATCTTCAGCCCCTTCTTCGCGTCGAGCAGCGCGATGTCCTGCGGCGTCGTGACGATCACCGCACCGGTGACGGGCACGCGCTGCGCGAGCGTGAGCTGGATGTCGCCCGTGCCCGGCGGCATGTCGACGATCAGGTAGTCGAGCTCGCGCCAGTTGGTCTGGCGCAGCAGCTGCTCGAGCGCGGACGTCGCCATCGGGCCGCGCCACACCATCGGGTTGTCTTCCTCGATCAGGAAGCCGATCGAGTTCGCCTGCAGCCCGTGGCCGACGAGCGGGTTCATCGACTGGTTGTCCGGCGACTCCGGGCGCTGGCCGTGAATGCCAAGCATCGTCGGCAGCGACGGGCCGTAGATGTCGGCGTCGAGAATGCCGACCGACGCACCTTCCGAAGCCAGCGCGAGCGCGAGGTTCACCGCCGTCGTGCTCTTGCCGACGCCGCCCTTGCCCGACGCGACCGCGACGATGTTCTTCACGTTCGGCAACAGTTTCACGCCACGCTGCACCGTATGCGCGACGATCTCCTGCGACACGGCGACGCGCGCGTCGCGCACGCCCGGCACGGCCTGGAGCGCCGCGGCGACGCGCGCGCGCACGTCGTCGTGCAGGCTGCGCGCCGGATAACCGAGCACCACGTCGAGCGCCACGACGTCGCCTTCGATCGCGACGTTGCGCACGCCCTTGTTCGCCGCGTACGGGCGGCTGGTATTGGGGTCGACGACTGCCGCCAGCGCGGCGTCGACTTGGGCCCGGTCAATGCTCATCAAGACTCCGTGAAAACGTTTTTCTCGCGCGCAAAACGTCAAAAAATATCAAATTTCGCGACGAAATTCGGGAAAAGTGAAAGAATCTGTTGCATGCCATTGCGCGAACGCGCGACCCGGCGCACTCTTCGCGTGCGGCATGCTATAGGGCCAAATCGGCCACTCACCGCCTATATTGTAGAGGCTGACGCGTCGCGCTGCCCGAACAGCCACGCTGACGGACAGGGCATGCGACCGCCTCGGTGGCTGCCGCGAGCGCAGGCCGGCCTTCCTTTTTCGGACGGCCCGCGCAGGGAGCCATGACTGTTGTTTGTCGTCGTTGTCGACTCGTTCAACCAAGAGAGGAATCCAAGATGAACATGAAAATCGCGACTCGCCTGTCCGTCTTCGCACTCGCCGGCGCACTGCTGGCGGGCTGCGCCACGCAGCAAGGCAACAATACGGCCGTCGGCACCGGCACGGGTGCGGCGCTGGGCGCGGGCATCGGCGCACTGGCCGGTGGCGGCAAGGGCGCGGCGATCGGCGCGGGCGTCGGCGCACTGGTCGGCGGCGTGACGGGTTACAACTGGCAAGCGATCAAGAACAAGCTCGCGCCGTCGGCCGCGCAGACGGGTACGCAAGTCACCGAGCAGCCGGACGGCTCGCTGAAGCTGAACGTGCCGAGCTCGGTCACGTTCGCGACGAACCAGTATGCGATCACGCCGGCGTTCACGCCGCTGCTGAACGACCTGGCGACGACGCTGAACCAGAACCCGCAAGTGACGGCGTCGATCGTCGGCTACACGGACAGCACGGGCTCGGCGCAGCTGAACCAGACGCTGTCGCAGAACCGCGCGCAAAGCGTCGTGAACGCGCTCGTGCAGCGCGGCGTGAACGGCGGCCGTCTGTCGGCGCAAGGCATGGGTCCGTCGAACCCGATCGCGGACAACGCGACCGAGGCCGGCCGCGCCCAGAACCGCCGCGTCGAGATCTACCTGCGCGCGCCGCAACAGCATCAATAAGCGCGACCACGAGAGGAAACGTGCGGGCGCCCTGCCCGCACAGCCCCGCCGCACAAGGCTTTCGGCGGGGCCGGTAACGAATCGAAAAAATTTTCGAACTTCTGTCGCAGGCCGTGGTCAGTATTTACGGTACGCGGCTGGTGTTGCCGGCGCGTCACCATTCTCCTCTTGTCGTTGTTGCTCCGGGGCCGTATCCGCCCCGGTTTTTTTTGCCCGCAGAATTCATGTTGCGGCGCAACATGTCGCCGCCGGGTACGCCGCGCGAGCGGCCTTGGCCGGCCCGGCGTCCGGCCCGCGCCGCCTGCCCGCCGCGCTGGCCCGCGCCCCTGCTAGAATCGCGGTTTCCCGTCGTTTTTCCCGCTGTTCTTCTCCAGACCCTATGTCCGCATCCGACCTCACTTCCGTGCAGGCTGCGGCGCCGCAAGGCAGCCGCCAGATCCTCGTTACGTCCGCACTGCCCTATGCCAACGGGCAGATCCACATCGGCCACCTGGTCGAGTACATCCAGACCGACATCTGGGTGCGGACGCTGCGAATGCATGGCCATGAGGTCTACTACATCGGCGCCGACGATACGCACGGCACGCCGGTCATGCTGCGCGCGGAGAAGGAAGGCCTGACGCCGAAGCAGCTGATCGAGCGCGTGTGGACGGAGCACAAGCGCGACTTCGACAGCTTCGGCGTGTCGTTCGACAACTTCTACTCGACCGATTCGGACGAGAACCGCGTGCTGAGCGAGAAGATCTATCTCGCGCTGCAGGAAGCCGGCCTGATCGCCGAACGCGAAATCGAGCAGGCCTACGATCCGGTGAAGGAGATGTTCCTGCCGGACCGCTTCATCAAGGGCGAGTGCCCGAAGTGCCACGCGAAGGACCAGTACGGCGACAGCTGCGAAGTGTGCGGCTCGACGTACCTGCCGACCGAACTGCTGAACCCGTATTCGGTCGTGTCGGGCGCGACGCCGGTGCGCAAGACCTCGAAGCACTACTTCTTCCGCCTGTCCGACCCGCGCTGCGAATCGTTCCTGCGCGAATGGGTGAGCGGCCTCGCGCAGCCCGAAGCGACCAACAAGATGCGCGAATGGCTCGGCGACGCCGGCGAAGCCAAGCTCGCCGACTGGGACATCTCGCGCGACGCGCCGTATTTCGGCTTCGAGATCCCGGGCGCGCCCGGCAAGTATTTCTACGTGTGGCTCGACGCGCCGGTCGGCTACTACGCGAGCTTCAAGAACCTGTGCGACCGTAACGGCATCGATTTCGATGCGTGGATCCGCCCGGGCTCGAAGGCCGAGCAGTATCACTTCATCGGCAAGGACATCCTGTACTTCCACACGCTGTTCTGGCCCGCGATGCTCGAGTTCTCGGGCCACCGCACGCCGACCAACGTGTTCGCGCACGGCTTCCTGACGGTCGACGGCGCGAAGATGTCGAAGTCGCGCGGGACGTTCATCACCGCGCAGAGCTACATCGACACGGGCCTGAACCCCGAGTGGCTGCGCTACTACTTCGCGGCGAAGCTGAACGCGACGATGGAAGACATCGACCTGAACCTCGACGACTTCCAGGCGCGCGTGAACAGCGATCTCGTCGGCAAGTACGTGAACATCGCGAGCCGCGCGGCCGGCTTCCTGCTCAAGCGTTTCGACGGCCGCGTGCAGGACAGCGCGATGAATCATCCGCTCGTCGCGAAGCTGCGCGATGCGCTTCCGCAGATCGCCGCGAGCTACGAAGCACGCGAATACGGCCGCGCGCTGCGCCACACGATGGAGCTCGCGGACGAAGTGAACGCGTACGTCGACGGCGCGAAGCCGTGGGATCTCGCGAAGGATCCGGCCAACGCGGTCGCACTGCACGAAACCTGCAGCGTGAGCCTCGAGGCGTTCCGCCTGCTGTCGCTCGCGCTGAAGCCGGTGATGCCGCGCGTGGCCGTTGCGGTCGAGGCGTTCTTCGGGATCGCGCCGCTCGCGTGGGCCGATGCCGCGAAGCCGCTGTCGTCGGCGCAGCCGATCAAGGCGTACCAGCACCTGATGACGCGCGTCGATGCGAAGCAGCTCGAAGCGCTGCTCGCCGCGAACCGCGATTCGCTGCAGGCCGAAACGACGGGTGCGGCCGCCGCGAGCGCGAACGCCGCGAAGGATGCGAAGAACAACGCGAAGGCGAACGCGAAGCCGGCCGCCGCGAACGGCGCCGACGACGCACCGATCTCGATCGACGATTTCGCGAAGATCGACCTGCGCATCGCGAAGATCGTCGCATGCCAGGCCGTGGAAGGCTCGGACAAGCTGCTGCAGCTCACGCTCGACGTCGGCGAGGAAAAGACCCGCAACGTGTTCTCGGGCATCAAGTCCGCGTACCAGCCCGAGCAGCTCGTCGGCAAGCTGACGGTGATGGTCGCGAACCTCGCGCCGCGCAAGATGAAGTTCGGCCTGTCCGAAGGGATGGTGCTCGCCGCGTCGGCCACCGACGAGAAGGCGGAACCGGGCCTCTACATCCTCGAGCCGCACAGCGGCGCGAAGCCGGGCATGCGCGTGAAGTAAGCGGAACGCGCCGCTGCCTGCTGCGCAAAAAAGCCCCGCACGATTTGAATCGTGCGGGGCTTTTTTATCGCTGCCCGGTACGCCGCGCCGTTCGTCACCGCTGCCCGAACCACCGGTCGAAGCGCCGCGTGTAGTTCAGGTCGACACCCTGGAACGTGCCGCCGTACGCGGACACCGACCAGAAGCGCGTCAGGTTGATCGTCGCCTTGAACGCGTTGCTCGCCGATTGCAACCCCTGCTCGAAGCCAAGCACGAACCGCTCGTTGATCGCCTTCGACACCAGCACGACCTGCGGATCGGTCAGGCCGACCTCGCTGCGGCCGACCGACACCTCGTCAAGGCCGAAGGTCTGCGCGACGCGCTTGCCGGTCACGCTGCCGAGCAGGCCGAGCGCCGCCGTCATCGCGCCCTGCTGACCGACGTTGTTGCCCTGGTCGGTGCCGTGCCCGAACAGCAGCCACGACAGCTTTTCGTTGTCCGTCACGTTCGGCTCCGACACGAGCTTCACCGTCGGCGACTGGATCGTGCCCGTCACCTGCACGCCGGCCTCGACCTCCTGGTTGCGCCGCATCGCGAGGATGTTGACGCCGGGGTTCGACACCGGGCCGTTGAACGTGAAGAAGCCGTTCTCGATCGCGAGCTTGCGGCCGAACGTCGTGTACGTCGAGCCCTCGGTCACGCGCACGTTGCCGACCGCGCGTAGCGGCACGCCCGGCGCGCTCATCACGGTGATCGTGCCGCGCAGCCCGAGATCCGCGCCGTGACCCTTGAAGCGGAAGTTGTTGCCGAGCCCGACGTCGATGTTCGCGCGCGGCGCCAGCGACGGCGCCGGCTTGTTTTCGACCGGCTTCGGCTTCGCGGCCGCGGTGCCGGTGGGCGTCTCGCCGCGCACCGTGCCGTCCGGCTGCACGATCACGACGTCGTCCGACAGGTGCGGCGCCGATTGCTCCGGCAGGTCGAACAGCGCGCGATCGACGACGAACTTGCCGTCGATCGACAGCGCGCCGCGCGGCCCGTCGTTCGCGACGGTGGCCTTGCCCGACAGCGACAGCTTGCGGTCCGGCGCCGCGAACAGTTCGAGCTTGTCCGCGACGATGCTGGCGGTCAGGTCCGGCGCCTCGCCGTCAAGGCGCACGCGGCCGAGCGCGCGCAGCGTGCCGTCGCCGCCGTGGAACTCGACCTGCTGGAATTCGACGAGGTTGTCCGACAGCTTCACGCGCACGATGCCGTCCTTCAACTGCACGCCCTGGTCGATCAGCGTCGCGGACAGCTCGTCGCCCGTCAGCGTCCCCGACAGGTTCGGTTTTACCGGCGTGCCGGACACCGTCAGCTTCAGCGCCGCGCGCCCGCCGAGCAGGTAGCTCGGCCCGAGCAGGTTGCCGGTGGTCTTCAGCGCGGGGATGTCGGCATCGATGCGGCCCGACAGCGGGCCGTCGTCGACGATGCCGAACACGCCGTCGCGCAGCGCGAACGGCACCGTGACGTTTGCGTCGAACGTGCCGATCCGGCTCGCCTTCGCGAGCGCGGTCACGTTGAGCCGGTTGCCGGGCGCGAAGCTCGCGCGCGCGGACAGGTCGGTCAGGCCGAGCGACGCGATGCCGCGCCCGGTCTCGATCGTCACGTCGCCGCCGCGGCGCTTCACCTGCACGTAGCCCGTCGCGTTCGCGCCGAGCGAGAAATCCCAGTCGGCATCGAGCACGACGTCGGTCCGCACCGGCGGCCGCTGGCCGGTCAGCGCCTGGCGCACCTCGAGGAAACGCGCGACCGATGCGCCGGTCACCGAACCGGCCGAGCGCATCTGGCCGTGATCGAACACGAACGATTTCAGGTCGATCGCCGCGCCTTCGAGCGTGAGCCGTGTCGCGCCGAGCGTCACGCGGCCGGCGCCCGCCGATATCGTCAGCGGCGCCTGCAGCGCGAGCGCCGGCGTGCCGCGATTCGCGAGCCGCGTGACGGTGCCGTCCCAGCGCATGCCGTCGCGGCTCTCGACCACGCCGCCGTTCGCCGCCAGCGTCAGGTCGATCACGCGGCCGCCGGCCGCCCCGAGCGCGGAGGCGTCGAGCGTGTGCTTCGCGCGCGTGCCGTCGAGGTTCGCGCGCAACGATTTCAGCTGGAACGAACCGAGCGCGATGTCGGACGCGTCGGCCGTGAACACGAGCGCGCCGTGCGCGCCGTCGCGGATATCCGCGCGGCCCTGGGCGGTGCCGATCCGGTTCGACCCGACGACGACGTGCTCGGCCTTGTAGGTGGCCGTCACGTTCGGATGCGCGAAGCTGCCGGTCAGGTCGCCCTGCGCCTGCACGAGCCCTTCGACGCCGAAGCCGAGCCGGTCGAGTTGCGGCGCGTCGACGACGAAGCGCAGCCGGTCGCCGGGCGCGCCGAAGCTGCCGCGCAGGTCGACGTGGTTGCCGGCGATCGACAGGTTCGCGTTGCTCGGCAGGATTCGCGAGCCGGCGAGCTGCACGACGCCGGCGCCGGTCAGCGGCACGCCGTCGTACAGGCTGTCGGCGAGCTTGAAGGTCGCCTTCGTCGACACCTGCGGCGCGAACGCGCCCGACGCGGTCAGCGTGCCGGACACGCGCGTCTCGCCGTGCCTGGCCGGCGCCTTGGCCGCTTTCGCGGGCGCCTTGCCGCCGCCTGCCTTCGGCGTGCTCATCGCGGCGAGCAGCAGCGGATCGAACGCGGTGAGCGTCGCCTTCGCGTCATAGGTCGAATGCGCGTCGTGGCGGAACACGGCCGTCAGGTCGATGCGCCCCTTGGCCGCAGTCACGCGCGTGTCGGTCAGCACGGTCTGTTGCTGCGTCAGCGCGACCTTGGCGCGCGCGCCCAGCGCAAGCTTCGGGTCGTTCAGGTTGAAATCGACGGTCGTCACGTCGCCCGCGAGCGTCACGCCGAGCGGGCCGCCGAGGCGCATCGGCCGCAACTCGGCGACGAACGCGTTCAGGTCGAGGTTCGCGACCTTCAGGTCGAAGCGGCCCTTGCCGCCCGCGAGCGTGCCGCCGCCGGTCACGCTGCCGTCGCGAATCAGCTTCAGCGCGAGATCGTCGATGCGCTGCGCGTGCGCGTCGAGATGCACGGTCGCGTGTGCGTCGATCAACGGCAACAGATGGTCGCCGAGCGTGCCCGGCTTCGCGTTGACGATCGACACCGGGCCCGTCACCGCGAACCCCTTCGCGGGTGCCGAGCCGGCCGGCGCGCTCACCGGTGCGAGTTCCGCGCGCACCGCGAGATCGGCCGCGGGCGCGCCGGGCGACAGCGCCTGCGGGTTCACGTGGTCGAACGCGAGCGACGCACGCGTGAGCGGCACCGTGCCGAACGGCGCGGCCTCGACGTGCGCGCGCCCGTTCAGCTTCATCCCGCTCGCGGAGACGTCCGCGACGAGCGCTTCGAGCGACCCCGACACGTTCGCGCTCGCGTTGACCGGTTCATCGGCGAGTTTGCCCACGTAGGTCGCATTGCCCGTCAGCGCGAACGGCTTCACGCCGTCGAGCTTCGCGCGCGCGGTCAGCGCGCCGTACGGCGTATCGACGCCCTCGAGCACGAGTTCATGGTGGCGGCCGTCGCTGCGACCGTTCAGCGCGAGATGGTCGAGCTGCGTCGTCGACGTGCCTTCGTGAATGGCGAGGCGATCGACGCGCAGGTCGTCGATCCGCACCTGCAGCGGCAGGCTCAGGTCCTGCGGCGTCTTACTCGGCGTGGACGGCCCGGGCACGATCCGCACGTCGATCGTGCCGGCGCGCAGATAGGCGACGGACAGCCGCCACGGCGCGCGCGTCAGGGCCCAGCGACCGTCGAGCCGGTCGATGCGGACCTCGGTGCCGGTGCCGTCGGGGCTGGTCCACGCGAATCCGCGCAAGCGCACGCCGGTCGCGAGCGACCCGCCTTCGAGCGTGCCCGCGAGCCGCGTGCCGAGCACCTTGCCGGCCACTTGCCACGCGAGCCGCGTGCCGCGCTCGGTCGTCACCGCGCCCAGCACGAGCCCCGCCGCCAGCACGACGAGCAGCACGACCGTCGCGAGCGTCCACGCGACGACGCGCCACGCGCGGCCGCGGCGCGGCGCGCGCGGCGGCGTACCGGGCGCGCCGTCGGGCGTATCCGGATCGTGAGGCGGCGGCGTGTCGTTCGGGTCCTTCGTCATGCGGTTCGTCGTCAATAGGGCGGCAGGTTCAGAAAGCGATGCCGAGCGTCAGGTACGGGCGCACGCTGTGGTTGCGCAGCCCGTACGCGACGTCGACGTTGATCGGGCCGACCGGGCTGCGCCAGCGCGCACCGACGCCCACGCCCGGGTAGAACACGCGTTCGCCCCACGCGTCGGTCGCGGTGCCGATGTCGAAGAACGTCGCGGCGCCCCAGTCGCGGTTGAACCAGTGCTGGTATTCGGCCGTCCCCGTCATCAGGTACTTGGTCGGCAACACGGAGCCGTCGACGCTGTTGCCGATGCTCTGGTAGCCGTAACCGCGCACCGAGTTCGAGCCGCCGGCGCGGAACAGCAGCGACGCCGGCACGCCGGTCGAGCTGCCGCTCGTGAACACGCCGCCGAGCTCCGCGCGAAACACGAACAGGTCGCGCTTGCCGATCGGCACGTACTGCTGCCCGCGCGCGTAGCCGCGGATGAAGGTTTCGTCGGCCAGCACGTGCTTGACCGCGAAGCCGGCCTCCGCGTGAATCAGGTTGCCCGAGCGCGGGAACAGCGGATCGTCGACGTTGCGGCGGGTCCACGCCCATTGCGGCACCAGCGCGCGGCTCGTGGTCGGCCCCGCACCGTTCTGGTCGAGCCGGTCCTGGTAGTACATCAACGAATACGAATAGTCGATGAACTGGCCGGTGCGCGTGCGCTGCACGCCGACCCGCGCGCTGTAGATGCGCGTATCCGACACGTTGGTGTTCGTGTACGACGCGAGCACGCTGTTGGTCCAGCCCTTCTCGCCCGGCGGCATCGACAGCTGGACCTGCCCGTACTGCTGGATCTGATCGACCCGGCCCGACACGGTCAGCGGCCACGCGGCGCCGAACGTGTTGAGATACGTATAGGAACCCTGCACGTGCGGCCCGGTGTCGGTCGCGAAGCCGACGCCGCCGCGGATGTTGTTGTACGGGAACTCGCTGACCTTCACGTGCACGGGCGTGAGCTCGGGCTTCGACGTATCGTCGCCGACGTCGATCGCGACGCTCGCGTAGTACGGCGTGTTCTGCAGCTGCCGCTGCAATTCGGTGATCCGCCGCACGTCGTAGATTTCACCCTCCGACAGCGGATTGACGTTCGTGACGATCTTTTCCGGATAACGGCGCACACCGTCGACGTCGACCTTGCCGATCGTAAACGTCGGGCCGCTGTCGAACGCGACCGCGAGCGTCGCGCGCTGCGTGCGCGGATCGATACGCGCCTCGGACGACGCGATCTTCGCGCCGAGATAGCGGCGCGACTGCAGTTGCCGGAGCGCCGCGCCCTTCGCGTCGTCCCAGTCGGACTGCGTGAACGGGTCGCCCGGCTTCATCGAGAACGCGAACCGGGTGGCCGACTCCTGCTTCGGATCCTCGGTTTCGACGGGCCCCTTGAACGTCAGGTCCACCGTCGACACGATGGTCTGCTTACCCGGATCGACCGCGATGCGCACGTCGCGCTTGCCGTCGCGGGTGCGCACGTCGGTGCGCACGACCGGCGAGAAATAGCCGGCCGTCGCGGCCAGATCGCGCACCTGCTGCTGCGTGGCGGTCACGAGGAAGTCGAACTGGTCGTCGCTGATGTCGTCGCGCTTCGCGAAGCGGGCGATATCGAGATGCGCCTTCAGGAGCTTGCGGATCGAGCGCGGCGCGTCGATGTCGACGTCGTACTTCGCATGGGCCGGCAGCGCGAAGCATGCGGCCAGGCAACCCGCGAGGGCCGCCCGCGCGACGCGGGCCGCGGCGTCGGCGCGATCGCGTGCCGCGCGCCGGCCCGCGTGATGCGCCGTGTGTGCTTGCTGGTTCGACTGCCCCGCCAAATATGACCTCGCCGTCCTGGAGTGTTACGGTTTCGTGGAAAACCCTGTATTTGACCACAGGGCGCCGACGTCGCAGCCAAACGATTGTGAAAGAGTGCCAAGGCCCCGGCAGCGCCGCCGCACGATGCCCGCCAGCGCCGGCCCGCGGATTCGACGCGCGATTGGCGCCGGCTGTTCCCCGCGATGCGGTAAAATCCCGCCATCGAGAATCCGGCGCATCGTGCGCCGCCCGAAACGGAAGATCCAGCCATGCCGTACCAGTCCGACGTCACGCAGTTCCTGAACCAGCTCAAGCAGCAGAAGCCGACGCTCGAGGAAGAGCAACGCAAGGGCCGTTCCCTGCTGTGGGACAAGCAGCCGATCGATCTCGAAGAGCGCGCCGAGCAGCAGGAATCGCGCGTGAAGCAAACGTCGTACGTCTACTACCAGAATTTCTGACGACGTGAGCGCCGCCGACGAGGCCAACGCCGCCCGGCAGGACGACGCGATCGCCGCGCCCGCGGGCGCCGATTCGACGCCCGACACGGTCGACGGTGTCGCGGCGTTCGCTCGCCTGTACGGCGAGCCGCTGTTCAAGCTGCCGCAGGATCTCTACATCCCGCCCGACGCGCTCGAGGTGTTCCTCGAGACGTTCGAAGGCCCGCTCGACCTGCTGCTGTACCTGATCCGCAAGCAGAACTTCAACGTGCTCGACATCCCGATGGCGCAGGTCACCGCGCAATATCTCGGCTACGTCGATCAAATCCGCACGTCGAACCTCGAGCTCGCGGCCGAGTACCTGCTGATGGCCGCGATGCTGATCGAGATCAAGTCGCGGATGCTGCTGCCGGTGAAGAAGGCCGACACCGGCGAGGAAGCCGAGGATCCGCGCGCCGAACTCGTGCGCCGGCTGCTCGAGTACGAGCAGATGAAGCTTGCCGCGCAACGGCTCGACCAGCTGCCGCAGCTCGGCCGCGATTTCCTGCGCGCCGAGGTGTACATCGAGCAAAGCGTCACGCCGCGCTTTCCCGACGTGAATTCGGACGACCTGCGCGCCGCGTGGGCCGACGTGCTCAAGCGCGCGAAGCTCGTCCAGCACCACAAGATCTCCCGCGAGGAGCTGTCGGTGCGCGAACACATGAGCCTGATCCTGCGCCGGCTGCAGAACGCGCGCTTCATGGAATTCGCCGACCTGTTCGACACGTCGCGCGGCGTGCCGGTCGTCGTCGTGAACTTCATCGCGATGCTCGAACTCGCGCGTGAATCGCTGCTCGAGATCACCCAGGCCGAACCGTTCGCGCCGATCTACGTGCGTCTCGCGTACCTGCCCGCGTAAGGGCCCGCCCCCGCCGCTTCCCGTTCCACGGTTCGCTCCGACGCTCGTCGCTTCGTCGCGGCGAATGGCCGTCCGGCGGGTGTCCGCCACGTCCCACTATAAAGTGAACGATCGTTCTTTTATCGATGCGTCGCGCGGCCAAATCCTCTACAATCCGCCGACGCCCGATGCGCCGCCCGCGCGCACCGGCGTTCTCCGCTTCGACCCCGATGCCGCTGCCGCGGCGTCAACGCGCGCCTGCGCGAGGAACCCGCTACCCGATCATGAAAGTCATCAGCTCGATCCAGGAACTGCGCGACCAGCTGCGCGGACAGAACCGCACGGCGTTCGTGCCGACGATGGGCAACCTGCACGAAGGGCACCTGTCGCTGATGCGCCTCGCGCGCCAGCACGGCGACCCGGTCGTGGCGAGCATCTTCGTCAACCGGCTGCAATTCGGCCCGAACGAGGATTTCGACAAGTACCCGCGCACGCTCCAGGACGACATCGAGAAGTTGCAGCAGGAAAACGTGTACGTGCTGTTCGCGCCGACCGAGCGCGACATGTACCCCGAGCCGCAGGAGTACCGCGTGCTGCCGCCGGACGATCTGGGCGGGATTCTCGAAGGCGAGTTTCGCCCGGGCTTCTTCGCCGGCGTGTGCACGGTCGTCACCAAGCTGATGTCCTGCGTGCAGCCGCGCGTCGCCGTGTTCGGCAAGAAGGACTACCAGCAACTGATGATCGTGCGCCGGATGTGCCAGCAGCTCGCGCTGCCGGTCGAGATCATCGCGGCCGAGACCGTGCGCGACGAGGACGGCCTCGCGCTGTCGTCGCGCAACCGCTACCTGACGACCGACGAGCGCAAGGAAGCGCCGGAGCTCGCGAAAACGCTGCAGCGGGTGCGCGACAGCGTGCTCGGCGGCGAACGCGATCTCGGCAAGCTCGAGCAGCACGCGCACACGCACCTGGCCGAACGCGGCTGGCAGCCCGACTACATCGCGATCCGCCGCCGCGCGAACCTGATCGCGCCGAGCGCCGCCGAACTCGAAGCCGGCGAGCCGCTCGTCGTGCTCGCGGCCGCGAAGCTCGGCGCGACGCGCCTCATCGACAACCTGGAAATCTGACGCGCGGCCCGCCCGCGCCTCTCACGACGCATCACGGAGACCCCATGCAGCGCCACATGCTCAAATCGAAGATCCACCGTGCGGCGGTCACGCACTGCGAACTGCACTACGAAGGTTCGTGCGCGATCGACGAAGACCTGCTCGAAGCGGCGGGCCTCATCGAAAACGAACGGATCGACATCTGGAACATCAACAACGGCGAGCGCTTCTCGACGTACGCGATCAAGGGCGAGCGCGGCAGCGGGATGATCTCGCTGAACGGCTCGGCCGCGCGCCGCGCGCAGCTCGGCGACCTCGTGATCATCGCGGCGTTCGCGATGGTCGACGAAGCCGAACTGCAGGCCGGCTGGAAGCCGAAGCTCGTGTTCATCGACGAAGGCAACAAGATCAAGGGCCACCGCGATCACGTGCCGACGCAGAACTGGACGTAAGCCGAGCGGCACGCTCGCGTGCCGGCGCGCGCGGGTGCCGCGACTCCGCTCGCTGCAGAAGGGCCGGATGCCGTATGCCACGGGATCCGGCCCTTTCTTATCGGGTCCCGGGTATCGCGCCGGCCGGACGGCGGCCGCTCAGGACGCCTTGACGGCCTTCTCGCCCTTCTGCACGCGACGCTCGGCCCATTCGACGATCGGCCGCCACTGTTCGAGATCCTTCTCCACGCGGCTTTTCGCGACATCCCACAGCGTCAGGCCGTGCGCGGCGATCTGCACGTAATTCTGCGTATCGCGCACGTAGCCGAGCACCGGCAGGCCGAGCCCTTCGACGAAGCGGTGCAACTGGTCGGACGAGCGCGTGCGCGCGTCGACCCGCATCCCGACGATCCCGACCTCGACGCTGCCCTTGCGCACGGCCTTCTCGCCGGCGAGGCGTTCCAGAAACTGCTGGGTCGCGAGAATATCGAACATCGACGGCTGCAGCGGCACGATCACCTTGTCGGCCAGTTGCAGCGCGACGTTGAGCCGCGTGCCGTGCAGGCCGGCCGGCGTATCGATCACCGCATATTCGAGCCCGCGCGGCGGCTTCGACGGCGCCTCCGCATCGAGCTCCCACGCCTCGATCGCCGGCAAGCCGGCCGGCCGCAGGTCGAGCCACGCATGCGCGGACTGCTGCCGGTCCAGGTCGGCCAGCGCGACCCATGCGCCCTGCGCCGCGAAATAGCCGGCTAGATTGGTGGACAGCGTGCTCTTGCCCACGCCGCCCTTCGGATTCGCCACCACGATGACCGTCATGAATTCCCCCCGAAAATGCCGCGCGGCGCCGGCCGCATGGCAGGCGCCGCTCGATTGCGGATACAGGGAGCGATGATATCGGCAAACCGGGGGTCACCGGAACCGGTGGTGTGGAACCATGCAGCCCTTTCGTCTGCTTTCCTTCGGATTACGCACGCTGGAGGGTGGCCTCCCGCGCGCCGAGCGCGAACGCGCCGCCGCCCAGCAGCGCCTGGACGGCCAGCGTAACGGCCCAGAACGCCGGATATTCCCAGCCGCCGTGCGGCGACGCGAAACTCCAGCCGTTCGGCAGATGCGCGGCGACCGCGCCGAGCATGAACGGCAGCAGCACCAGCGCGGCGACGCGCACGCGGAACCCCGCGAGCAGCGCGAGGCCGCCCGCCAGTTCGACGAACGTGGTCAGGTACGCGAGCCAGCCCGGCAGGCCGATCGACGCGAAGAACTGCGCGGTGCCCGGCAGCGTGAAGACGAATATTTTCTGTGCGACGTGCGCGAGGTACAGCACGCCGAGGGCGACGCGCAGCAGCGTCGCGGCGAAATCGTTCAGGCGGTTGGCGTTCATGACGAATTCCTTCGTGAGTGGAGGGGAATGGATCGCACTCTATTCGAATCGATTCGGCCGATAAACGCGCCAGCCCGCTTAAATTGATTCTCCTTTGGAATTAATAGACGCAAAAAAGGGCATGACCCATCATGCCCTGCGTCCGGCTCAGTGACCGCTCTTGCCTTGCGTGGCGTCGCCGCCGGACTGGCCGCCGCCCGGCGCATACGAATCGCACGCATGCGCGGCCGCCGATGCGCCCAGTAACACCGCGAGCAGGACGTCCCCACCACCATCGAGCCCTCCTTCGGGCGGACTTCCGCCCTCCTCGGTTGTATGCGATCGGGCAGAAAAAGCGAGGGCCGACCGACGCGGCCTCAACGAAACTCGGCGTACAGCGCGTCGAGGTCGAGGTGCTCGGCGAACGTGTCGGCCAGCTGCTCGAGCGACGCCTCGCGCAGCGCCGGGTAGTCGATGCGGGCCGCGCCGTCGAGCCCGGCCCACGCGAGCAGCGCCGCGCAAGCGTCGGGCGCGTCGAACAACCCGTGCACGTAGGTCGCGAGGATCTGGTCATCGGCCGACCTCGCGCCGTCGGGACGCACGCCGTCCCGCGCGGCATCGGCGGCCAGCGTCAGCGCGGGCGTCGCGAGCGCCGGCCCGCGTGTGTCGCCCATGTGGATCTCGTAGCCGCGCACGGCCGCCGCGCCCGGCAGCGCGAGTTGCCCGGTCACGTTCTTCAGCGTCTTGTCGGGCTGCAGCGTCGTGTCGAAATCGAGCAGCCCGAGCCCCGGCACGCTGCCGGGCGCGCCTTCGAGGCCGAGCGGATCGTCGAGCGTGCGCCCGAGCATCTGCATGCCGCCGCAGATGCCGATCACCTTGCCGCCGTAGCGCAGATGGCGCCGGATCAGCGCGTCCCAGCCGGCGTCGCGCAGCCACGCGAGGTCGCGCTGCACGCTCTTCGAACCGGGCAGGATCAGCAGGTCGGCGTCGGGCACGGGGCCGCTCTTCCAGTACGTGAATTCGACCTGCGGATGCGCGCGCAGCGGATCGAAATCGGTGTGGTTGCTGATGCGCGGCAGCGCGGGCACGACGACGCGCAACACGCCGGCATCGCCGCGGGCGGCGGCGCTGCGCGCCTGTGCGGGCAGCATGTCCTCGGCGTCGAGCAGCAGCCCGTGCAGATACGGCAGCACGCCGAACACCGGCTTGCCCGTCCGCGCGCGCAGCCAGTCGAGCCCCGGTTCGAGCAGCTTGAGATCGCCGCGGAAGCGGTTGATCACGAAGCCGCGCACGCGCACGCGCTCGCTGTCCGACAGGCAGGCGAGCGTGCCGACCAGATGCGCGAACACGCCGCCGCGATCGATGTCGGCGACGAGCACGACCGGGCAGTCGACGCGCTCGGCAAAGCCCATGTTCGCGATGTCGCCGTCGCGCAGGTTGATCTCGGCCGGGCTGCCGGCGCCTTCGACGATCACCGTGTCGTAACCGGCGCGCAGGCGCGCATACGACTCGAGCACCGCATCGAACGCGACCGGCTTGTAGTCGTGATACGCCCGCGCGTCGAGGTTCATGCGCGCCTTGCCGTGAATGATCACCTGCGCGCCGCGGTCGCTCGTCGGCTTCAGCAGCACCGGATTGAAATCCGTATGCGGCGCGACGCCGGCGGCCAGCGCCTGCAACGCCTGCGCGCGGCCGATCTCGCCGCCGTCGACCGTCACCGCGCTGTTGAGCGCCATGTTCTGCGGCTTGAACGGCGCGACGCGCGCGCCGCCGCGGCGCGCGAGGCGGCACAGGCCCGCGACGAGCGTGCTCTTGCCCGCGTCGGACGTCGTGCCCTGGATCATCAGCGTGCCGCGCGGCCGCGGCTCGGGTGCATTCATCGTGTGAAAGGTGTCGCGAGGCAAAGGCGGCATTATCGCCCGCGCCGGGTCGCCCGCGCCGTTACAATCACGCGATGATTCCGCACGACCTCACCTTCGTCCTCGGCGGCGCGCGCTCGGGCAAGAGCGCGCATGCCGAGCGGCTCGCCGCCGACAGCGGCCGCCCCGTCACCTATATCGCGACCGCGACCGCCGCCGATGCCGAATTCGCGCAGCGCATCGCGCATCACCGCGCGCGCCGGCCGGCCGACTGGGGGTTCGCCGACGCACCCGTCGATCTCGCGGGCACGCTCGCGCGCCTCGACGATCCGCACGCGTGCCTGCTCGTCGACTGCCTGACGCTGTGGCTCACGAACCTGCTGTGCCCGGCCGACGGCGCGCCGCTCGACGACGCACAATACGCGACGCACGTCGAGCGGCTCGAGCATGCGCTGCGCGGCGCGCGTGCGAAGGTGATCGTCGTCAGCAACGAAATCGGGCTCGGCGTCGTGCCGCTCGGGTCGGTCACGCGCCGCTACGTCGACGAGCTCGGCCGCCTGAACCAGCGCGTCGCCGCGCTCGCGACACGCGTCACGCTGCTGGTTGCCGGGCTGCCGCTCGACCTCAAGGCGGGCGCGCCGTCATGCTGATGCTGTCGCTGCCCGTCGTCGCGATGCTCGCGGTCGCGGCCGCGATCGTCGACCGCGCCATCGGCGAGCCGGCCGGCTGGCATCCGCTCGTCGCGTTCGGCCGCTTCGCCGCGCGCATCGAAGCCGCAATGAACACCGGCCGGCGCGGTCGCGTGAACGGCGTCGCCGCGTGGCTCGCGGCGGTCGTGCCGCCGGTGGCCATCGCGGCATGCCTCGTCGCCGTGCTGCCGTGGCCGTTCGCGGCGGCGCTGCACGTCGCGCTGCTGTGGTTCGCGCTCGGCGCGAAGAGCCTCGCCGACCACGTCGCGCCGATCGCCGCCGCGCTGCTGCGGCGCGACCTCGACGCGGCGCGCACGCTGACCGCGCGCATCGTGTCGCGCGACACGAGCCACGCGGACGAAGGCGCGCTGTCGCGCGCGGCCGTCGAATCGGCGCTCGAAAACGGCAACGACGCGATCTTCGGCGCGCTCTTCTGGTTCATCGTCGCGGGCGGCCCCGGCGCGTTGCTGTTCCGGCTCGCGAATACGCTCGACGCGATGTGGGGCTATCGCACGCCGCGCTTCCTGACCTTCGGCTGGGCCGCCGCGCGCATCGACGACGCGCTGAACTGGGTGCCCGCGCGCCTCACCGCCGCGAGCTACGCGCTGCTCGGCGACACGGCCGCCGCGTGGCGCTGCTGGCGCACGCAGGCGCGCCACTGGGACAGCCCGAACGCAGGCCCCGTGATGGCCGCGGGCGCCGGCAGCCTGAACGTGCAGCTCGGCGGCCCGGCCGTCTATCACGGCGAGATCGAGGATCGGCCGGTGCTCGGCATCGGCGCCCCGGCCACCGCCCTTCACATCGTCGCCGCGCTGTCGCTCGTCACGCGCACGCTCGCGCTGTGGCTCGCGCTGCTGATCGCGAGCGGCGCACTCGCCATGGCCACCCATCATGTCTGATTCATCCATCGCGCACGGCGGCAACCTGCATGAGGCCGCCCGCCGCCACGGCATTCCGTATGACGCATGGCTCGACCTGTCGACCGGCATCAATCCGGTCGGCTACCCGGTTCCGCCCGTGCCGGCCGACGCCTGGCGCCGGTTGCCCGACGACGGCGACGGCCTCGCGGCCTGCGCCGCGCAGTATTACCGCGCGCCCGACGCCGCGCACGTGCTGCCGGTCGCCGGCAGCCAGGCCGCGATCCGCGCGTTGCCGGCGTTGCTGCCGGCCGGCGACGCCGGCGTCGCACCGCTCGCATACGGGGAATACGCGCCCGCGTTCGCGCGCCACGGCCATCGCGTCGTCGCGCTCGACATCCGCGCGAATACGCTGCCCGCGACGCTGCGCCACGTCATCGTCGGAAATCCGAATAATCCGACCGCCGAGTTCCTGCCGACCGAACGCCTGCTCGGCTGGCACGCGCAACTGGCGGCACGCGGCGGCACGATGATCGTCGACGAAGCGTTCGCCGATACGGGCGCGACGCCGTCGCTCGCGCCGCAGGTCGATCGCGCGGGGCTCGTCGTGCTGCGCTCGGTCGGCAAGTTCTTCGGGCTCGCCGGCATTCGCGCGGGCTTCGTGCTCGCGCATCCCGCGCTGATCGCCGCGCTGCGCGACAGGCTCGGCGCATGGACGGTCAGCGGCCCCGCGCGCCACGCGGTCGCCGCGGCGTTCGCCGACCGTGCGTGGCAGGCCGCCGCGCGCGAACGGCTCGCGGCCGACCGCGAGCGGCTGGCCGCGCTGCTGCGTATGCACGGCTTCGCGGTGCGCGCGACGCCGCTGTTCAGTTGGACCGACGATCCGCGCGCCGCGGCGCTGCATGCGGCGCTCGCGGCACGCGGGGTCTGGACGCGGTACTTCCCGACGCCGTCGAGCGTGCGCATCGGCCTGCCCGGCAGCGAAGCCGAATGGCGGCGCCTCGGTGATGCGCTTGCGCATTGCGTGCCATTGCTGCCGCGGGCCTCCGCATGAGTGCACGCCTGTTCCGCCGATTCGCACCGGTCTCGCTGCTGGCCGCGCTCGCTCACGCACCGCTCGTCCACGCCGACGTCACGACACGCGACGACGCCGGCCATACCGTCACGCTGCCCGCGCCCGCGCAGCGCGTGATCAGCCTCGCGCCGCACGCGACCGAGCTCGTCTACGCGGCCGGCGGCGGCGCGAAGCTCGTCGGCACCGTCACGTACAGCGACTATCCGCCCGCCGCGCAAGCGGTGCCGCGCGTCGGCGACAACAAGGCGCTCGATCTCGAACGCATCGCCGCGCTGAAGCCCGACCTGATCGTCGTGTGGCGGCACGGCAACGCCGAGCGGCAGACCGATGCGCTGCGCGCACTGCACATCCCGCTGTTCTTCAGCGAGCCGAAGCATCTCGACGACGTGTCGTCGTCGTTGCGCCGGCTCGGCACGCTGCTGGGCACGCAACCGGCCGCCGACGCTGCCGCGGCCGCCTTTACGCGTGACATCGCGACACTGCGCGCACGCTACGCGGCTCGCCCGCCCGTCACGATGTTCTTCCAGGTGTGGGATCGCCCGCTGACGACGCTCAACGGCACGCACCTGATCAACGAAGTGTTCGAACTCTGCGGCGGCCGCAACGTGTTCGCGTCGCTCAAGCCGCTCGCGCCGACCGTGACCGACGAGGCGGTGCTCGCGGCCAATCCGGAGGCGATCGTGACGACGAGTGCCGGCGCGACCCGTTCGAACGAACCGCTGCCGAGCCTCGCGCGCTGGCGCGCGTGGCCCGCGCTGACGGCCGTGGCGCGCAACAACCTGTTCGCGATCGATGGCGATCTGCTGACGCGGCCGTCGCCGCGGATCGCGCAAGGCGCGGCCGCGCTATGCGAGGATCTGGATGCCGCCCGTGCGCGACGGCCGGCGCACTGATTTCCGGCGGCCGTCGCGTTCATCGCGCACTCATACCGAATGCGTCCGGTGCTCGGCTCCGTGCGCCGCGTCGTTCACATGCAGACGCAAGTGCGCCTATGCGTCCCAATGCACGACTTCCCACGTTCGCGCGGCGTCCTCGCTGCGCAGCCACACCACCCCACCCGTCAGCACCGGCCGCGACAGCAACGTGTCGAGCGGCACGCGCAACACATGCGACGCGAATGCGCGGATCACACCCGCATGCGTGACGATCCATTGCGGCCCGTCGAGCTTCACAACCGCATCGGCCCGCCGCGCCACCCGCGCGACGAAGCGCTCGACGCTTTCTCCGCCGTGCGCGCACGCATGCATCAGGTCGGCCGCCCACGCATCGAGCGCCGCGCGGTCGATATCGTCCCAGCGCTGCATTTCCCACGCGCCGAAATCCATTTCCTGCCAGTCGTCATCGCGCAGCAGCGGTACGTCGAACGCCCGCGCGAGCCGTTCGGCAACCGACGCGCAGCGCGTCAGCGGGCTCGTCCACACCCGTTCGGGCAACGGCGCATCCAAGTCCGCCAAATGCGCACGCACGGCCTGCGCACTGCGATCGGCCGATTCGGCTAGCGGCACGTCGCTGCGCCCGTAGCAGACGCCCGGCTCGATGCCGACGGCCGGATGACGGATCAGGACGACGTCCATCCGAGCACCACCAGATAGATCGCCAGTTCGCCCAGTTGCTGCGCGAAGCCGAGACAGTCGCCCGTATAACCGCCGATCCGCTTCACGAAATAGCGCGCCAGGCATGCGCGCACGAGCACGAGCGCCACGCATGCGGCAACGCCCATGCGCCAATCCGGCCAGAACAGCCACGGCAGTCCGAACACCGCCGCGACGCCCGCCGCGCGTGCGCCCATCCGTTGCGCGACCGGCTTCGCCTTGCCTTCGGGCCGCACGTAGTCGAGCGTCGTCAGCAGGCTCACCGCCATCGCACGGCTCGCCGCGTGCGCGGCGATCATCGTCCATGCGGCGCGCAGCGGCAGCATCGACGCCAGCGCCTGCCATTTCAAGCCGAGCGCGACGACGAGCGCGACCGCGCCGAACGTGCCGATCCGCGAATCGTGCATGATGCGCAGCACGTCGTCGCGCGTGTAGCCGCCGCCGAACGCATCGCAACTGTCGGCAAGGCCGTCTTCGTGGAACGCGCCGGTCGCGAGCAGCGTCGCAGCCATCGACAGCCCCACCGCGATCGATGGCGGCAGCGCGCGCAGCGCGACGAGATAGACGAGCGCTCCCCATGCGCCGACGCACGCGCCGACGAGCGGAAAATAGCGCGCGGCCTGGTCGAGGTCGCCGGCCGCGTAGCCGATCGCGCGCGGCACGGGCACGCGCGTGAAATAGCCGAGCGCGACGAAGAAGTAGTGCAGTTCGGCCCGCATGCCGCGCGCGCGCTCAGGCGTCACGATCGTCGACGCCGGCGGATTCGAAGCTCGCCATCTCGCTGAGGAACGCGGCCGCCGCGCGCACCAGCGGCAGCGCGAGCGCGGCGCCCGTGCCTTCGCCGAGCCGCAGGTCGAGCGCGAGCAGCGGTTTCGCGCCGAAATGCTCGAGCATGCGCCGGTGGCCGGCCTCGTGCGACGTATGCGAGAACACGCAATAGTCGCGCACGCCGGGCGCGAGGCGCTCGGCGACGAGCAGCGCGGCGGTCGCGATGAAGCCGTCGACGAGGATCGTCATCCGCTCGCTCGCGGCCGCGAGGTACGCGCCCGTCATCATCGCGATCTCGAAGCCGCCGAACGTCGCGAGCACGTCGAGCGGCGCGATCGCGTGCGAGTGCTTGGCGAGCGCGCGGCCGAGCACCGCGCGCTTGTGCGCGAGGCCCTGATCGTCGAGGCCCGTGCCGCGGCCGACGCATGCGTCGATCGGTACGTCGAGCAACCGGCTCATCAGGCACGCGGCCGACGACGTGTTCGCGATCCCCATCTCGCCGAAGCCGATCACGTTCGTGCCGAGCGACGCGTGCAGGCGGACGCGCGCCGCGCCCGCGGCCAGCGCCGTCATCGCTTCTTCACGCGTCATCGCCGGTTCCGCCGCGAAGTTGCGCGTGCCGCGCGCGACCGGCAGCGACACCAGCCGGTCCGACAGCGGCAGCGGCGACGCGACGCCCGCATCGACGATCTCGAGCGTGCTCTGCGCGACGCCCGAAAACGCGTTGATCGCCGCGCCGCCGGCGAGGAAGTTCGCGACCATCTGCGCCGTCACCGCCTGCGGATAAGGGCTGACGCCCTCGGCCGCGATCCCGTGATCGCCCGCGAACACGATCGTCACGGGACGCTGCACGCCCGGCCGCTCGGTGCGCTGGATCAGGCCGATCTGCAGCGCGAGCGCCTCGAGCTGGCCGAGGCTGCCGGGCGGCTTGGTCTTGTGGTCGATCACGTGCTGCAGGCGCGTGCGCAGCGCGTCGTCGAGCGGCGCGATCGCGGGCGGGAATTGGGTCGAAATGGTCATCGGGAAGCCGTGTGGTGGGGGCGGCGTGCGCCGCGCATCGGAAAATTCGGAACGGGAAAGATCATTGTCGCGCGGGCCACGCCGGCAGCAGCGCATCGCGGCCGTTCTCGCGGATCAGCACGAGCGGATAGCCGAACGCGTCGCTCGCGCGCTCCGGCGTCAGCACGTCGTGCACGAGGCCGGCCCACGCACGGCCGCGGCCGTCGAGCAACAGCGCATGCGTCGTGAAACGCCGTGCGAGATTCAGGTCGTGACACGAAAACATCACCGTGCGCGGGCCTGCCGCGAGCCAGGCGGCCAGCGCCGTCAGGCAGTCGATCTGGTGATGCAGGTCGAGATGCGCGAGCGGTTCGTCGAGCAGCATCAACGGCGCATCCTGGCACAGCGTCGCGGCCAGCGCGACCCGCTGCCGCTCGCCGCCCGACAGCGACATCACGTCGCGCGACGCGAGCAGGCTCAGGTCGAACGTCGCGAGCGCATCGCGCGCGGCCGCGCGGTCGCCGTCGCGCTCCCACCCCCAGCCGCCGAGATACGGAAAGCGGCTGAGCAGCACCGTGTCGAACACGGTCGCGCTGAACGCATCGTGCAATTGCTGCGGCATCAGTGCGCGGCGCTGCGCGAGGTGTTCGGGGCGCCACGCGGCAAGCGGCCGGCCGTCGATCTCGACGTGTCCCGCGGCGGGCGGCTGCAGTCCCGCGAGCGTCGCGAGCAGCGTCGTCTTGCCCGCGCCGTTCGGCCCGGCGACGCACCAGATCTCGCCGGGGCGGAACACCTGCGTGAAGTGGTCGAGCAGCGTGCGCGCGCCGGCCTTGAGCGTCAGGTCGACGGCCATGTAGCGCATGTCGCCGGCGGCGGCATTCCGTACTGCGGCGCCCGTCATCGCATCGGCCTCCTCAGCAGCATCCACAGGAACGTCGGCACGCCGATCAACGCGGTCATGACGCCGACCGGCAATTGCGCGGGCGCGATCGCGGTGCGCGCGAGCAGGTCGGCCGCCATCACGCCGCCGCCGCCCGCGAGCATCGCGGCCGGCAGCAGCATCCGCTGGTCGTTGCCGAACGCGAGCCGCAACGCATGCGGCACGACGAGGCCGACGAAACCGATCGTCCCGGCCGTCGTGACCGCGGCCGCGGCGGCCAGCGACGCGACGAGATAGATCCGCACGCGCAGGCGCGCGACCGGCACGCCGAGCGCGAGCGCGCTCGCGTCGCCGCGCAGCAGCACGTTCAGTTGCGGCGCGGCCGGCAACGCGACGCCTGCGCTCAGCAGCAGCGCGCCCCACGCGAACCACGGCGCCGTCGCGCCGTTCAGGTCGCCCGTCAGCCAGAAGATGATGCCGCGCAACCGCGCGTCGGGCGCGAGCGACAGCAACAGCGTGACGAGCGCGCCCCACCCCGCCGCGATCACGACGCCCGTGAGCAGCAGCCGCGGCGACGCGTCGCGCGATTCGCCGCGCCACAGCTCCCGCCTCGCGAGACCGAGCACCAGCGCGACCGATACGAGCGAACCGGCGAACGCGGATGCGTCGACGAGCCACCACGCGCCGCCCGCGATCATCGCGACGAGCGCGAAACCGGCCGCACCGCCCGACACGCCCAGCACGTACGGCTCCGCGAGCGGATTGCGCAGCAGCACCTGCAACAACGCGCCGGCCAGCGCGAGCAGCGCGCCGCACGCGAAACCCGCGAGCGCGCGCGGCAGGCGCAGCGTGCGCACGATATCGGCGAACAGGGTGTCGCCGCCGTGCGGCACGAGCGATGCGAGTGCTTGCCACGGCGACATCGGCACGCTGCCGATCGACAGCGACGCGACGAACAGCAGCGCGACCACGGCGCCCAGCGCGGCCCAGATGACGCCGGCGCGCGCGGCGTTCATGCCGCGCACGGCCGCACGCACGACGCGCGGCGCATCCGCTGGCGGTAGCCGGCCGCGCGCGACATGGGCGCGTGGCGGACGATTGGGGTCGGCATCGAAGAACGTTCCGTGAACATTGCGCGCCCCGCTTCCCCGCAGGCCGCGCGTCATGGAGCCCGTGCGGGCTCCCCGTCTCGGCCGGTATCCGGGCTGGCGGCGGTCCGGCTCGCCTTCCCGCGCAATGATGCGCAGTGGCCCGCGCCCGCGTGCGACCTGCACGCGAAACGCGCCCGAGCCGGCCTGCGTCACGCGACGCGGCCGCTTACCGTTGCGGGGGCAGCGCAGGTTGGCGTGCTCCTCGAGCCCGCACCCTGCTTCCCGTTTAACCGCGCGTCCTGCGCGAGCACCGAGGCGGCGCCAGTTTAGGAGCCGGTCGCGCGAGCGTCAAGGAAGCATCCGGACTCGCGCGGGAAGCGCCGATTCGCGGCAAGAAGCAGGGGTGTTACGACTGGAAACGTTACAGATGTCGGATTGGGCGGTATTCCGCGCTAAAATGCTGGGTCTTTAGAGGACGCAGCAAATGCTCAACGAACTCGAAACCCTGTCTCAAAATATTGGCCGTCTGATTTCGCTGAACAAGCGCTATCACTCGGAACGGCTCGCGCTCGAGGAGCAGGTCGCGCAATTGCGCGCGGAAGCGGACACGGTCCGCGCGGAACTCGCGCAGCTGCGCGACGAACGCAATGCGCTCGCGGCCGAGCGCGACACGTTGTCGGCGAAGATCGACGACGCCCAGGTAAAACTGAACGCGATTCTCGAAAAGCTGCCGCGCTCGAAGAGCGCGGAGCAAGCCGACAACCAGCTCGACCTGCTCGATGCGCAAGCGCGCACGGATGGCGATGATGCGGCCAGCCACGGAGAACATGCATGAGCACCAAGCAGATCGAAGTCTCGATTCTCGGTCAGGCCTATCGGCTCGCCTGTTCGGCCGAGACCGAAGCGGCGCTGCTCGAAGCGGTCGCGCGCGTCGATGCCGAAATGTCGAAAATCCGCTCGAACAGCTCGGTGCGCGGCACCGATCGCATCGCGGTGATGGCGGCACTGTCGCTCGCGTCGGAATTGCTGCGGTTGCAAACGAGCGTGCGGCACGGTGAAGCATTTCCGGCGGAAGAAATCCGTCGTACAATGCACCAGATGAACGAACAACTCGGCGCGGTGCTCGCACAGCACGAGACGCAGTAACGTTTCAAACGATGCGTCGATTCCGCTTGATCTCGACGGTCAACGGTGGTCAAATTGGCGCATCGAAACACAGTTCAGTCAGCTTCCCTGCCTGGTTCGCCAAGGTCATATATTCCTTGAACCAATGCCATGTGCACGGTTGCGGAAATTTGTAGCACGGGCGCGCGCGTCACTCTGTCTGATGTACCCGAAGTGCTGCTAACTGCGACCAATTCTGAACCTCAGGTTCAGGATGCCGGCCTAGCGGCCAAGGCGGGGGCCTATCCAACGGCATCGGGCAACTCCCGGTGCCGTTTTCTTTTGTAGCAGCCTCTTTTTGCGTCGATCACGACCATGCAATACTGGCTGATGAAGTCCGAACCGGACGAAGCAAGCATCGACGATCTCGCCAACGCACCGCAGCGTTCGCTGCCGTGGACCGGCGTGCGCAACTATCAGGCGCGCAATTTCATGCGCGACACGATGAAGATCGGCGACGGCGTGCTGTTCTATCACTCGAGCTGCCCCGAACCGGGCATCGCGGGTCTCGCCGAAGTGTCGTCCACGCCCTACCCCGATCCCACGCAGTTCGATCCGAAAAGCCCCTATTACGACCCGAAATCGACACAGGAAGCGCCACGCTGGCTGCTCGTCGACGTGCGCTTCGTGAAGAAGTCGCCGCTCGTGCCGCTCGCCTCGCTGCGCGAGCACGACGAGCTCGCCGACATGCGCGTGCTCGCCCGCGGCAACCGGCTGTCGATCACGCCCGTCACGCGCGCGGAATGGCGGTTCATCACCGAAAAGTTGATGAAGTAGGCACCGGCCAAAACGTCAAATCTGGTCAGTACGCACGGTCGTCACGGAACTCGCGATGCTTTCGCGCGGCCTAAGCAACCGCTGTCGGCCGATCGGGCCGGCTGTCGTTTTTTTCGTCGCGCGGTACGCCCGCGTCGCGCACGCGTGATCCGCGTGCGCGCCCTCGCACAAGGAGTCCAACAATGACCAAGAAATCCGCTCTCGCGCTGTCGCTCGCCCTCGCCGCCGCCGTTCCCGTCGCGCTGACGCTCGCGTCGCCCGCCGCGCACGCCCAGGCCGCGAACCCGCACTTTCCGGAGCCGGCCGGCGTGCTGTCGCTTTCGTCGCAGGCCAGCGCCGACGTGCCGCAGGACATCATCCACATCACGCTGTTCTACGAGCAGCAGGCCAAGGACCCGGGCAGTCTCACCGCGCAGTTGAACCAGCGCGCGGATGCGGCGCTGTCGCAGGCGAAGGGCGTGTCGGGCGTCACCGCGCACACGGGCGCGTTCTCGGTGTATCCGAGCACCGATCGCGACGGCAAGATCTCCGCATGGCGCGGCCGCACCGAAGTCGCGCTCGAATCGCGCGATTTCGCCGCGGCATCGAAGCTGGCAGGCCAGTTGTCGAACCTGATGCAAGTCGCGAACGTCGAGTTCTCGCTGTCGCCGGAAGCCCAGCGCACGGCCGAGCAGAAGCTCACGACCGAAGCGATCAAGTCGTTCCGCGCCCGCGCGGACGAAGCCGCGAAGGCGTTCGGCTACAACAGCTACACGATCCGCGACGTGAACGTCGGCAGCGGCCGCAACGTGCAGCCGTACCCGCGCATGATGGCGATGGCCGCGGCGCCGATGGACAGCGCGAAGATGAGCGCGCCGATCGCGGTCGAAGGCGGCAAGGCCACCGTGTCGGTCACCGTCAACGGCTCCGTGCAGATGAAGTAACGCGCATCGCGCCGTTGTCGGAAACGCAAAACGCCGGCCCTCGGGCCGGCGTTTTTCATGTGCATCCGGGTAGCCGATGCGCACGCCGGTCGCGCGTGCATCGATACCGCGTCATGCAGCCACCTCATGCGGCCACCTCATGCGTCCACTTCAAGCAGCCGCATTCGCATTCGCCGCGCGGCGGCGATACGCCCACACCATCAGCGCGATACCCGCGACGATCATCGGCAGCGACAGCCACTGCCCCATCGACAGGCCGAGCGCGAGCAGGCCGAGGAAGTCGTCGGGCTCGCGCGCGAACTCGACCGTGAAACGCGCGAGGCCATAACCGATCAGGAACAGCGCGGATATCGCGCCCATCGGCCGCGGCTTGCGCGCGAACAGGAACAGCACGAAGAACAGCGCGATCCCCTCGAGCGCGATTTCATAGAGCTGCGAAGGATGGCGCGGCAGCATCTGGTATTGCATGAACACGTCGGCGAGATGCCACCTCTCGACAAGCTCGGGATGTTTCGGCAGCCATGCCGCGTCGTCGCGCATCGCGCCGGGGAACAGCATCGCCCACGGCGCCGTCGGATCGGTCACGCGGCCCCACAGCTCGCCGTTGATGAAATTGCCGAGCCGCCCGGCCGCGAGCCCCGTCGGCACCATCGGCGCGACGAAATCGGTGACCTGCAGCCAGTGCCGCTTGCGCTGCCACGCGAACAGCACCATCGCGAGCGTCACGCCGAGGAAGCCGCCGTGAAACGACATGCCGCCTTCCCACACCTTGAACACGTCGAGCGGATGCGAGAAGTAGAAATCGGCCTTGTAGAACAGCACGTAGCCGAGCCGGCCGCCGAGCACGGTGCCGAGCACGCCGTAGAACATCATGTCGTCGATGTCCTTTGCGGTCCAGCCCTGCGCGGCGACGTGCGGCAGCTTCAGGCGGATGCGACCGACGACGATCGCCGCGATGAAGCCGACGAGATACATGAGGCCGTACCAGCGCACGGCCAGCGGCCCGAGATGGATCGCAACGGGGTCGAAATTCGGGTGAATGATCATGGGTTAGCGAAGAAGTTTTCGAATACGGTACGGCCATCGCACAGATGCAGGACCGCGCATTGGACGGCGACCGCGCGCCATCGTTCACGTCACGCGGCCGGACCGTGCGCACGCACGACGTCGATGAAGCCGGCGAGCACGGGACTCACGTCGCCGCTGCGCCACGCGAGGCCCGTCTCGACGACCGGCGCGTGACCGGCCAGCGGCCGGTAGACCACGCCGGTGCGCCGCAGGTTACGCAGCGATTGCGGCACCCGTGCGACGCCCATGCCGGCCGACACGAGGCTGACGATCGTCTGCATCTGGATCGCCTCCTGGCCGATGCGCGGGGTTTCCCCCGCCGCGCCGTAGCAGCCCGTAATGATGTCATAAAAGCCGGGCGCCAAACGGCGCGGAAAGATCACGAGCGGCAACGCGGCGACGTCGGCAAGCTGCACCGGCTCGTCCTCGGGCGCGTCGGACGTCCCGGCCGGCATCGCGATCACCAGCGGCTCGCGCACCACCGGCAGGTACGACAGCCCGGCCGCGTGGCGCGGCGGCACGGGCGGAATCACGAGCCCCGCGTCGATGCGCCCCGCGACGAGTTCGTCGATCTGCACGTCGCTCGTCGCCTCCGCGAGCTGCAGCCGCACCTGCGGATAGCGCGCGCCGAACGCACGCAGCAACGACGGCAGCAGCCCGTAATCGGCGGTCGACACGAACGCGAGCGACAGCGAGCCGGCCTCGCCGCGCGCGAGCCGGCGCGCCAGCGGCGGCAGCGCATCGGCCGACGCCAGCAGCCGGCGCACTTGCGGCAGCAGCGCCGCGCCGACCGCCGTCAGCGCGACCGAGCGCTTGGTCCGCACGAACAGCGCGACGCCGAGCGCGTCCTCGAGCGCGCGGATCGCCTGCGACAGCGGCGGCTGCGTCATCGACAGGCGCTCGGCCGCGCGGCCGAAATGGCGCTCGTCGGCGACGGTCGCGAAATAGCGCCACTGGCGGAGGTCGGGGGTGGGTCGGCCATGCTCGACTCATTCGAAAAACGACTTAATGTACGACAAATAATATATTGGACATCCCAGAACGGAAACTCCATGCTTGATCGACCCACCCGGCGCACCGGTCGCGCCGGCGTCGCCACAACAACGATGGAGCTCCCCATGTCGTACAACCGCCGCTCTAAAAACATCACGCAAGGCGTGGCCCGTTCGCCGAACCGCTCGATGTATTACGCCCTCGGCTACCAGAAGGACGATTTCGACAAGCCGATGATCGGCATCGCGAACGGCCATTCGACGATCACGCCGTGCAATTCCGGCCTGCAGCGGCTGTCGGACGCGGCGGTCGCGTCAGTGAAGGCGGCCGGCGCGAACCCGCAGATCTTCGGCACGCCGACGATTTCGGACGGCATGTCGATGGGCACCGAAGGGATGAAGTACTCGCTCGTGTCGCGCGAAGTGATCGCCGACTGCATCGAAACCTGCGTGCAGGGCCAGTGGATGGACGGCGTGGTGGTGGTCGGCGGCTGCGACAAGAACATGCCGGGCGGCATGATCGCGCTCGCGCGCCTGAACGTGCCGGGCATCTACGTGTACGGCGGCACGATCCGCCCGGGCAACTGGAAAGGCCGCGACCTGACGATCGTGTCGTCGTTCGAGGCCGTCGGCGAATTCACCGCGGGCCGGATGTCGCAGGAGGATTTCGAAGGCGTCGAGAAAAACGCGTGCCCGACGTCGGGTTCGTGCGGCGGCATGTACACCGCGAACACGATGAGCTCGTCGTTCGAGGCGCTCGGGATGTCGCTGCTGTATTCGTCGACGATGGCGAACCCCGACCAGGAGAAGGTCGATTCGGCCGCCGAATCGGCGCGCGTGCTGGTCGAGGCCGTGAAACGCGACCTGAAGCCGCGCGACATCATCACGAAGGAATCGATCGAGAACGCGGTGTCGGTGATCATGGCCACCGGCGGCTCGACCAATGCGGTGCTGCACTATCTCGCGATCGCGCACGCGGCCGAGGTCGACTGGACGATCGACGACTTCGAGCGCATCCGCAAACGCGTGCCGGTGATCTGCGACCTGAAGCCGTCGGGGAAGTACGTCGCGACCGACCTGCATCGGGCCGGCGGGATTCCGCAGGTGCTGAAGATCCTGCTCGACGCGGGGCTGCTGCATGGCGACTGCATGACGATCACCGGCCGCACGATCGCCGACGAGCTGAAGGACGTGCCGACCGTGCCGCGCGCGGATCAGGACGTGATCTTCCCGATCGACCGCGCGCTGTACAAGGAAGGCCATCTCGCGATCCTGAAGGGCAATCTCGCGGAAGACGGCGCGGTCGCGAAGATCACCGGCCTGAAGAACCCGGTGATCACGGGCCCGGCGCGCGTGTTCGACGACGAGCAGAGCGCGATGGACGCGATCCTCGGCGACCGGATCCGCGCGGGCGACATCCTCGTGCTGCGCTACCTCGGGCCGAAGGGCGGCCCCGGCATGCCGGAAATGCTCGCGCCGACCTCCGCGATCATCGGCAAGGGGCTCGGCGAATCGGTCGGCTTCGTCACGGACGGCCGCTTCTCCGGCGGCACCTGGGGCATGGTGGTCGGCCACGTCGCGCCGGAGGCGTTCGTCGGCGGCACGATCGCCCTGGTGCAGGAAGGCGATTCGATCACGATCGACGCGCACCGGCTGCTGCTGCAACTGAACGTCGACGACGCCGAACTCGCGCGCCGCCGCGCCGCATGGCAGCAGCCCGCGCCGCGCTATACGCGCGGCGTGCTCGCGAAATTCGCGGCGCTCGCGCGGCCGGCGAACCAGGGGGCGGTCACGGGTTGATGTAAAGGCAGCAGGACAGGCGACCCCGACAAACGGGCCGCCGGGGAACGCGCAAAACGCGCTTTCCCTTTGCTTCTATAATGCGCGGACCATGAAGCCGGCCGTCCCCGCCGGCGGAGAACCGCATGAAACAGACGATATTGCGCGTGCTGCTCGCGACGCTGCTGACCGGTAGCGCGGCGGCGGCGCGCGCCGACCAGGCTGACGGGCTCGCGCTCGCGCAGCGCAAGAACTGCATGGCCTGCCATGCGATCGGCAAGCCGCTGATGGGTCCGTCGTTCCACGACATCGCCGGCAAGTACGCGACGCGCAACGACGCCGCCGATTATCTTGCGCAATCGATCGTGAAAGGCAGCGTCGGCGTATGGGGCAGCGTGCCGATGCCCGCCAATACGCAACTGACGGGCACCGAAGCGCGCACGCTCGCGCAGTGGGTGCTGTCGGTTCGCTGAATCGGCTACCCGCGCGACGCACCGACGCCGTGTGCAGCGCGTGGCAGTTGGCAATCCCGTCCCCCCGACCGGCGGCGCATCACCGCCGGCCTCGCAGGCCCTGAGCGGGCCGCACCTTCTTCTTCACCGCCGCGAACGATTGCCGTTCAGCCGGAATGACCGGCGCGACGGCGGGCGATCTCTTCATCGACCGCATCGCGCACCCAGTCCATCACCTCGGTTTCCAGCGCGAGTGCGACTTCGCGCGTGACCTGGCCGACCAGCCAGGCCGAATGCTCGTGCAACGCATCGCGACAACGCGCTTCGATGGCCTCGCGCCCCGGCCCGGTCAGATAGGTCGTCAGGCGATTGCGAAGCCGTTCGGCGATGTGCTGCGCGTCCTCCGGCGTCAGCGCGGCCGCGGCCTGCGCATCCGGCTGCGGCGCGGCGCTGGTCAGACCTGGTTCCGGCATCGCCGTGTCGGGCGCGTGTGCGGCCGCGTCGCGCGCAATCGCGGCGAACGTGTACTGCGGCAACTCATCGTCGACCAGCGACGTGCGCAGCGGCGCCGTCATCGCCGCCGCCTCTTCGGCGACCACGTGCTCCGCTGCGCCGGGTTCGGCCGGCGCGTCGGTCTCACCCGCGGCGGCCGTCGCCACGTCGCCCGGCAGTTCGACGGCCGGCACGTGCGGCGTCGGCACAGGCTCGACCACGACGGAATCGGGGTCGGCTTCGGTTTGATGGAATTCGCCCGGCGCGGCAGCGGCGGCCGCCGGTGCGATCACGTCGGTGAGCACCGGAATCGTCGCGTCGTCGTGCGGCCCGGGGGCGACGGACGCGGGCGAGCGCGCCGGCACCGGCTTGCCGGGCACCAGCACGTCGGTCAACGTCGGGATCGAGGATGAATCGGCTTCTGTCACGGGAACACTCCGTCGACGGTTGCGGCTAGCCGCCCTGCTTGTAGTTGTTCAGCGCGTAGCCGCGATCGCGGTAAAACCGGTAGCGGTCGCGGCCCGCGGCCAGCTCGTCCGGCGCGTTGCCGACCACTTCGAGCAGGCGCTCGAAGCGGGCGAATTGCGCGGGCACGGTCGCGCCGAGGTTCAGCAGCACGTGATGATGCGGCGCGCGGTCGAGATCGGCGGCCAGCACGATCGGCGTGCCGGCTGCGTGCTCGCTGTCGACGCCGCAATGCGGGATGAAATCGAGCGGCGAGAACGTCCAGAGCCGCTCGTCGAGCGCGCGCAGGCGCGCGGGCTCGGCGAGCACGACGACCGGCTGCCCGGCCTGATAGGCCTTGCGCAGCAGCCGGCACGCGTATGCGAGCGAATCGCCGACGTTCGAGTGAAAATCGATCCGCGTCATTGCCCGCGCACCCGCAGCGTCGTCCGCCCCGCCATCACTGGCCGGCGCGGTCGATCAGGAACTGCGCGAGCAGCGGCACCGGACGGCCCGTCGCGCCCTTCGCGGCACCGCCCTTCCACGCGGTGCCCGCGATGTCGAGGTGGGCCCACGGATAGCTCTCGGTGAAGCGCGACAGGAAGCACGCGGCCGTCACGGCGCCGGCCGGACGCCCGCCGATGTTCGCGAGATCCGCGAAATTCGACTTCAGCTGATCCTGGTACTCGTCGTCGAGCGGCATGCGCCATGCCGGGTCGTTCGCTTCGCGCGACGCGTCGAGCAGCTCGCCCGCGAGCGCGTCGTTCGTCGAGAACAGCCCGCTGTTGTGGCCGCCCAGCGCGATCACGCACGCGCCCGTCAGCGTCGCGACGTCGATCACGGCGGCCGGCTTGAAGCGCTCGGCATACGTGAGCGCGTCGCACAGGATCAGGCGGCCTTCGGCGTCGGTGTTCAGCACCTCGATCGTCAGGCCCTTCATGCTGGTGACGATGTCGCCCGGCTTCGTCGCGTTGCCGCCCGGCATGTTCTCGCAGGTCGGCACGATCGCGACGACGTTGATCTTGAGGCCCATCTCGGCGACCGCACGCATCGTGCCGAGCACGGAGCCCGCGCCGCACATGTCGTACTTCATCTCGTCCATGCCCTCGCCCGGCTTCAGCGAGATGCCGCCCGTATCGAACGTGATGCCCTTGCCGACCAGCACGACCGGCGCGGCCTTCGCGGCGGCGCCCTGGTAGTGGAGCACGATGAACTGCGGCGGCTCGACCGACGCGCGCGCGACGGACAGGAACGACCCCATCTTCAGCGCCTGGATCTGCTTGAGCCCGAGCACTTCGGCCTTCAGGCCCCAATCCTTCGCGATCTTCTTCGCGGTGTTGCCGAGGTAGGTCGGCGTGCACACGTTGCCCGGCAGGTTGCCGAGGTCGCGGGTGAGATCCATCCCGTTCGCGAGCGCGACGGCCTGCTTGATCGCGACCTTCGCGGCCTTTTCGTCGGCCGGGTCGACGCTGAACACGACGCGCTTGAGCGTGTGCGACGCCGGTTCCGGCTTGCTCTTCATCTGCGTGAAACGGTAGGTCTCGTTGCGCAGCGCGAGGATCGCGGCGCGCACGCCCCAGTCGGAGCTGCGCTCGTCGACCGGCAGTTGCGCGAGCGAGAACGTGACCTGGACGACCTTGGTCGCCAGCAGCGCGCGCCACGCGGCCGTCACCGCGTCGTTATAGGCTTTCTGATTGAAAGCATCCTGCTTGCCGAGCCCGACGAGCAGCACGCGCGACGCACCGATGCCCGATACTTCGTGCAGGAACAGCGTCTTGCCGCGCTTGCCGTCCATGTCGCCGGCCTTCACCACGCGCGAGATCAGCCCCTTGGTGGCCGTGTCGATGTCGAGCGCCGCGCCCGACAGGGTCTGCGCCTCGAAGATGCCGAGCACGATGCAGTCGGACTTCCCGGTCAGGAACCCCTTGGCTTCGCCTTTGCTCCAATCACAGCCTTTTATGCTAAAGTCCATCGCGCTTGTCCTCGGATAAAATCTGGGCTAAGGATGAAAGCCGCAATTATCCGCTATTTTTCCCGTGGCGGCGCGAGCGCTCCACCACGCGTGCGCAGCCTCCCGCCCTCTTCTCATCAAGAATGATCTTCGAACGCTCCCTCCAGCGCGAGCTTGCGTATACGGCTGGCGCCGTGTTCATGGTGCTGCTCACGATCATGCTCACGACGATGATGATTCGCATCGTCGGCTACGCCGCGTCCGGCGAAATCGATCCGCGGGACGTGCTCGTGCTGATCGGCCTGACCGTGATCGGCTACCTCGCCGTGATGCTCGTCGTCACGCTGTTCGTGTCGATCCTGTTCGTGCTGACCCGGTGGTACCGGGATTCCGAAATGGTGGTGTGGCTCGCGTCGGGCGTGAGCCTCACGCGCCTCATCAAGCCGATCGGCGTGTTCGCCGCGCCGATCATCCTGTTGATCGCCTTCTTCGCGTTCGTCGGCTGGCCGTGGTCGAACCAGCAGAGCAAGATGATCAAGGCACGCTTCCAGCAGCGCGACGAAATCTCCTTGCTCGCGCCCGGCCAGTTCCGCGAATCGGCCGCGAACCATCGCGTGTTCTTCATCGAGAAGATGTCGCCCGACCAGAGCAAGGTGCAGAACGTCTTCGTCACGTCGACGGAAAACGGCAAGGTCAACGTGGTCGTGTCGCAAACCGGCCATACGGAAACCTCGAAGGACGGCGATCGGTTCGTCGTCCTCGAAAACGGCCGCCGCTACGACGGCACGCCCGGCCAGCCGAACTTCAAGATCATGGAGTTCGAGCGCTACGGCGTGAAGATCACGAGCAAGCCGGTCGTCAACGTGCAGACCACCAACAGCACGCCCACGCCGGACCTGTTGCGCAACCCGACGCGCGACAACCTCGCGGAATTCGCGTGGCGCGCGGGGCTGCCGCTGATCGCGCTGAACCTGATGGTGCTCGGCATCCCGCTCGCGTACCAGAACCCGCGCCGCAGCCGCACGATCAATCTCGTGATGGCGGTGCTGATCTACCTCACGTACTCGAACCTGCTGAACGTCGTCCAGGCGCAGATCGAGCAGGGCAAGATGTCGTTCGGCGTCGGTCTCGTCGGCCTGCACCTGCTCGTCGCGGCGATCGTCGCGTTCATTTTCTGGTTGCGTGTGCGCAATCGTCCGTTGTTGACACGCGCGCTGTTCGGCCGCTCGGGAGCATGATCGATGCGGCTCTATGAAAAATACTTCGCGCGGCAGATCTACGTCACGTTCATCTTCATCCTGTTCGCGTTCTCGGGCCTGTTCTTCTTCTTCGACCTGATCAGCGAACTGAACTCGGTCGGGCACGGCAACTACAAGTTCGGCTACGCGGTGCTGCGCGTCGCGCTGCAGACGCCGTCGCGCTTCTACGAGATCATCCCGGTCGCCGCGCTGATCAGCGCGATCTACGTGTTCGCGCAGATGGCCGCGAACTCGGAATTCACGATCTTCCGCGTGTCGGGCCTCGCGACCAACCAGGCGCTGCGCTCGCTGCTGAAGATCGGCGTGCCGCTCGTGATCGTCACCTACCTGATCGGCGAATTCGTCGGCCCGTACGCCGACCAGTTGTCCGAACGCGTGCGGTTGCAGGCGCTCGGCGCATCGGTGTCGTCGAACTTCCAGTCGGGCGTGTGGGTGAAGGACACGCTCGCGGCCCGCGAGAACGGCGAGCAGGTCACGCGCTTCGTCAACGTCGGCAGCCTGTCGCCCGACTCGACGATCAGCAACGTGCGCATCTACGAATTCGACTCGAAATTCCAGCTGCAGAACGTGCGGATCGCGCAGACGGGCCGCTACGAGCCGCCCGGCCACTGGTTGCTGAAGGGCGTCACCGAAACGGAGTTGACGCCGATCAAGCCGATCACCGGCCAGCCGGCCGACGCGCTGAACCCCGTGTACCGGTCGCAGCAGGTGTCGCTGCCCGAATACCGGCTGCGCTCCGACCTGACGCCGCAGATCCTGTCGGTGCTGCTCGTGTCGCCGGAGCGCATGTCGATCATCAACCTGTTCCGCTACATCCAGCACCTGCGCGAGAACCAGCAGGACACGCAGCGCTACGACATCGCGCTGTGGCGCAAGCTGCTGTACCCGTTCGCGGTGTTCGTGATGCTCGTGCTGTCGCTGCCGTTCGCGTACCTGCACACGCGGGCCGGCGTGGTCGGCGTGAAGGTGTTCGGCGGCATCATGCTCGGCATGAGCTTCCAGCTGCTCAACACGCTGTTCTCGCACATCGGCACGCTGAACACGTGGCCCGCGCCGCTCACCGCGGCGACGCCGGGCCTCATCTATCTCGCGCTCGGCCTGTTCGCGCTCAAGTGGGTCGACCGGCACTGAGCGCCGCGTCGCGACGGAGGCTTCGACATGCATTCGCACGGTATCGTCCTGTTCGGCCACGGCGCGCGCGATCCGCGCTGGGCCGAGCCGTTCGAGCGGCTCGCCGCGCGGCTGCGGGGCGCCTCCCCGGCCGCGCAGGTGTCGCTCGCGTTCCTCGAACTGATGACGCCGTCGCTCGCTGACGCCGTGGCCGCGCAAGTCGCGGCCGGCTGCGCGCGCATCACCGTGGTGCCCGTGTTCTTCGGCCAGGGCGGCCATGTCCGCCGCGACCTGCCGCAGCTCGTCGACGCATGCCGCGCCGCGCATCCGGGCGTCGAGATCCGCTGCGCGACGGCCGTCGGGGAAGACGACGGCGTGTTGGACGCGGTCGCGCGCTATTGCGTCGACCAGCTCGGCGACGACGCGTAGCCGCCCACGCATTCGTCGTCCCCAACGAAAAAGCGCCGGCATCTGCCAGCGCTTTTTTCGTTGGGGACCGCGTTCGAGCCGTGCTCAGGCGGCATTGCGGATTGGATCGCCCGCCTGCGCCTGCCGCGCGCGTTCGGCGAACGCATCGCCGATCATCAGCAGGCTCGGCTCCGCGGGATCGAGCCACGCCTGCGCATCGCCGGCCGCCATCTGCGCGAGCGTCAACGTCAGCGTGCGTTCGCGCGCGGTGCTGCAGGCCTCGACGATCGCCACCGGCGTCGCCGGCGCACGGCCGGCGTCGATCAATTCCTGCGCGATGCCGGGCGCGCTGTCGCGGCCCATGTAGTAGACGATCGAATCGGCGCGCGCGGCTTCGCGGATCTCGTCGCTGCCCGGTGCCCGGCTGTGCGTCGCAAAGGCCACGCTGCGCGATACGCCGCGCAACGTCAGCGAACGCTTGAGCGTCGCCGCGCCGGCCAGCGCCGCGGTGATGCCCGGCACGACCTCGTAGTCGATGCCGGCCGCCTCCAGCGCGCGCATTTCCTCTTCCGCGCGGCCGAACAGCATCGGATCGCCGCCCTTCAGCCGCACGACGCATGCATGCTCGTGCGCCGCATCGACGATCTGCTTGTTGATGAAATGCTGCGCGGTCGAACGCTGCCCACAGCGCTTGCCGACCGCGATCTTCCGCGCGTTCGGCGCATAGTCGAGCATCGCGGGCTCGACGAGCGCATCGTGCAGCACGACGTCAGCCTGCTCGAGCAGCCGCATGCCGCGCACCGTGATGAGGTCCGCGGCGCCCGGCCCTGCGCCGATCAGATATACCTTGCCCATATGTGTCGCTTCGCTAGGGTCCTGCCGCGGCGGCCGGTTCGCCGCCGCGCGGATTGACGATTACGCCGAGAACGCGCGGATCATGCCCGCGGCGACCGTGTGATGCGTCGCCTCGTCGATCAGCACGAACGCGCCCGTACCGGGGTGCGCATCGTAGGTGTCGCAGACGATCGGCTTTTGCAGCGTCAGCGCCACGCGGCCGATGTCGTTCATCTTCAGTTCCTGACGGTCGGTCGCGTGCGACAGCGTATGCACGTCGAGCACCTGCTTGACCGCGCCGATCTTCGCGAACACCGTGCTGGTGGTCTGCTTCAGCAGGTACTTGCGCTGCTGCGACAGCGGCGCGTCGTCGAACCAGCACAGGTCGGCCTCCAGCTTCTTGGCCGGCTCGACCGGCTCGGCGGTCGTGACGAACATGTCGCCGCGCGACACGTCGACGTCCTCTGCGAGACGGATCGTCACCGTCTGGCCCGCGAACGCGTGCGCGACCGCCGCGGTGCCGCCCGGCACCGGCGCGACGATCTCGGCGACCGTCGCGGTGCGGTTCGACGGCAGCACGACGATCGCGTCGCCGACCTTCACTTCGCCCGACTCGATCCGGCCCATGTAGCCGCGGAAATCGTCGGCCGAGCTGCCGTCCTGCCGCGCGACCCACTGCACCGGAAAGCGCAGCGCGTCATGCGCCTGCGTCTCGACCGGCAGCGACTCGAGCACGTCGAGCAGCGGCTCGCCCGCATACCACGGCATGCGCTCGCTCGCGCCGACGATGTTGTCGCCCTTGAGCGCCGACACCGGCACGAAGCGCACGTCGGTCAGGCCGAGCTGCTTCGCGAGCGCGACGTACGCGTCGCGGATCTCGTTGAAGCGCGCCTCGCTGTAATCGACGAGGTCCATCTTGTTGATCGCGACGATCACGTGCTGCAGCCCGAGCAGCTTGACGATCGCGCTGTGGCGTTTGGTCTGCGGCAGCAGTTGCACGACGCCGTTCTCGACCGTGATGCGCGTCGCGTCGATCAGCACGATCGCCGCGTGCGCGGTCGACGCGCCCGTCACCATGTTGCGCGTGTACTGCTCGTGGCCCGGCGTGTCGGCGATGATGAACTTGCGCTTCGCGGTCGCGAAGTAGCGGTACGCGACGTCGATCGTGATGCCCTGCTCGCGCTCGGCTTCGAGGCCGTCCGTCAGCAGCGCGAGATCGAGCTCGTCGCCGACCGTGCGCTTGTTCTTCGCGCGCGACAGCGCGGACAGCTGGTCGGACAGCACGGCCTTGCTGTCGTACAGCAGGCGGCCGATCAGCGTGCTCTTGCCGTCGTCGACGCTGCCCGCGGTGATGAAACGCAACACGCCGAGGTCTTCGGTGTTCTCGATGATGCTCATGATGTGAATGTCCTCGTGTGCTTCAGAAATAACCTTGCTTCTTGCGCTGTTCCATCGCGGCTTCGGATGCCTGGTCGTCCATCCGGGTCGCGCCGCGCTCGGTGATCTCGGTCACCGCCGTCTCGGCGATGATCTTCTCGACGTCGTCCGCGTCGCTCTCGACCGGGCACGTGCAGCTGATGTCGCCGACCGTGCGGAAGCGCACCTGCGCAAGCTCGCTCGTCTCGCCGTCACGCATCGGCGTGAGCGGCGTGACCGGCACGAGCAGCCCGTTGCGGCGCACGATCTCGCGCTGATGCGCGTAGTAGATCGATGGCAGTTCGAGGTTCTCGCGCGCGATGTACTGCCACACGTCGAGCTCGGTCCAGTTCGAGATCGGGAACACGCGCAGATGCTCGCCGTTGTGCAGGCGGGCGTTGTACAGGCTCCACAGTTCCGGGCGCTGCGCCTTCGGATCCCACTGGCCGAATTCGTCGCGGAACGAGAAGATGCGCTCCTTCGCGCGCGCCTTCTCTTCGTCGCGGCGCGCGCCGCCGATCAGCGCCGTATACCCGTGCTGCTCGATCGTTTCCAGCAGCGTGACGGCCTGCGCGGCGTTGCGCGAATCGGTTTCGCGGCGCAGCACGACCGTGCCGCGCTTGATCGAATCCTCGACGTGGCCGACCACCAGCTCGGCGCCCAGCTCTTGCGCACGGCGATCGCGGAAGTCGATCACTTCCTCGTAGTTGTGGCCCGTGTCGATATGCACGAGCGGGAACGGCAGCGTCGTCTTGCGGTTCGGGCCGAGGCCGAATGCCTTCAGCGCCAGATGCAGCACGACGACCGAATCCTTGCCGCCCGAGAACAACAGCGCCGGCTTGCTGCATTCGGCAACGAGTTCGCGCAGGATGTGGATCGACTCGGCTTCGAGCCAGTCGAGGTGGCCCATGCGGCTCTCGGCGCCGGTGGGCGGGGCAAAGGCGGATTGCTCGAGCGTCGTGCTCATGATTTCAGTCCTTCTCTTCTGGGTTCGTGCCGCCCGCTGTCGCAGGCGGCGCAATATTCGGTTTCTTGTCGGCTTTCAGTGCGCGGCGCCGGATTCGGCGTTCGCGGGAATCGGCGTGATCGTCGTGATGTGCAGCCCGCATTCCTTCGTGTCGCGCGATTCCCACCACCAGCGGCCCGCGCGGCTGTCCTCGCCGGGACGGATCGCGCGCGTGCACGGCTCGCAGCCGATGCTCGGATAGCCGCGCGCATGCAGCGGGTTGACCGGCACGTCGAACGCTTCAAGGTACGCCCACACGTCGGCTTCCGTCCAGTCGGCGAGCGGGTTGTACTTCGCGATTCCGCGCGCGTCGTCCTGTTCTTCCTCGTGCAGCTCCGCGCGCGTGACCGACTGCTCGCGGCGCTGGCCCGTCACCCACGCGCCGACGTCCGCCAGCGCGCGGTTCAGCGGCTCGACCTTGCGGATGTGGCAGCACGACTTGCGCAGCTCGACGCTCTCGTAGAACGCGTTCAGGCCGTGCTCGGCCACATACTGGTCGACCGCGTCCTGCCGCGGATGGAACTGCTCGATCTCGTAGCCGTAGCGCTCGCGCACGCGGTCGATCATGCCGAGCGTTTCCGCGTGCAGGCGGCCCGTGTTCAGCGAGAAGATGCCGATCGACACGCCCTTCGACAGGATCGCGTGCGTGAGCAGCATGTCTTCCGCGGCGAGGCTGCTCGCGAATTTCACCTTGTCGTGACGCTCGCCGATCCGCGCGAGCAGCGCGTCGAGGCGCTCGACCTTCGCGGCGAGTTCCGGCGTCAGCGCGGTGGCGGTCGCGGTGCTCATGCGCTCACCTTCGTGTCGGCCGCAGCCGCGCGGCGGCGGAACAGCGGCACCGGCTCGTCGAACGCGCCCTGGTAACGCTGCGTGAATTCCGTGAATGCGTTCAACGCGTCGTGGATGTCCTTGTCGGCGCGCACCGCGAATGCGTCGAAGCCGCAACGCGACATGTACAGCAACTGGTCGCGCAGCACGTCGCCGATCGCGCGCAGCTCGCCGGTCCAGCCATGACGTTCGCGCAGCAGGCGCGCGATGCTGTAGCCGCGGCCGTCCGCGAAGCGCGGGAAGTCGACCGCGATCAGCGAGATCGCGCCGAAGTCGGCCACCAGATCGGCCGGCTCGCTGTCCGGCGCGAGCCACACGCCGAGTTCGTCCTTCGTCTTCGCGGCGACGAGCGCCGCGCGCTCGGCCTGCCACCACGCGAACGGCACCAGCACCTTGCCGGCCGGCAATGCGTCGACCGCGGGCAGCGCACCGTCTTCCGCCGCGCGCACGACCTGCCATGCGTCGTCGATCACTGCGCGGTTCTTGATAATCGAAGCCATCTGCAAATTCCCCTACCCGGTTGGTTACGCGTTCACTGCCTGGCGCGCCGCATACACGCGCTCCTTGAACGGCGCGATGCCGATGCGATCGTACGTGTCGATGAAGCGCTCGCCGTCGATGCGCGCCTCGACGAACGTATCGATCAGCTTCGCGATCACGTCCGGCACTTCTTCCGCGGAGAACGACGGCCCGATCACGCGGCCGAGGCGCGCGCCGTTGCGGCCCGTGCCCTGCTCGCCGCCGAGCGACACCTGGTACCACTCGGCGCCGTCCTTGTCGACGCCGAGGATGCCGATGTTGCCGACGTGATGGTGACCGCACGAGTTCATGCAACCGGAAATGTTCAGCGACAGTTCGCCGAGGTCGTACACGTAGTCGAGATCGTCGAAACGCTGCTGGATCGCCAGCGCGATCGGGATCGACTTCGCGTTCGCGAGCGAGCAGAAGTCGCCGCCCGGGCACGCGATGATGTCGGTCAGGAGGCCCACGTTCGGCGTCGCGAAACCGGCCGCCTTCGCCTTTTCCCACAGCGCGAACAGGTCGCGCTTCTTCACGTTCGCGAGAATCAGGTTCTGCTCGTGCGACACGCGCAGCTCGCCGAACGAGTACGCGTCGGCCCAGTCGGCGACCAGCTCCATCTGCGCGTCGGTCGCGTCGCCCGGCGCCACGCGGTGATCCTTCAGCGACAGCGTGACGGCCGCATAGCCCGGCACCTTGTGCGGCGCGACGTTACGCTCGACCCAGCGCGCGAACGCCTTGTTCTCGAGCAGGTGCTGTTCGAACGACGCGTCGGTGTCGGCCAGCTTCTCGTAGACGGGCGGCTGGAAATACTGCGACACGCGGTCGATTTCGGCCTGCGTGAGCGTCGAAGGGCCGTCCTTCAGGTGCTGCCACTCTTCCTCGACCTGCTGCGCGAACTTCGCCGGCGACAGCGCCTTCACGAGGATCTTGATCCGCGCCTTGTACAGGTTGTCGCGGCGGCCGTAACGGTTGTACACGCGCAGCACGGCTTCGCAGTACGTGAGCAGGTGCTGCCACGGCAGGTCTTCCTTGATCACCGCGCCGACGATCGGCGTGCGGCCGAGGCCGCCGCCCGCCAGAATGCTCGCGACCACCTCGCCCTGCGCGTTCTTCTTCAGGTACACGCCGAGGTCGTGGATCTGCACGGCCGCGCGGTCGTGCTTCGAGCCCGACACCGCGATCTTGAACTTGCGCGGAAGCCACGCGAATTCGGGATGGAACGTCGACCACTGGCGCAGGATTTCCGACCACGGGCGCGGATCGATCTCTTCGTCCTGCGCGACGCCGGCGAACTGGTCGGCCGTGATGTTGCGGATGCAGTTGCCCGACGTCTGGATCCCGTGCATCTGCACCGATGCGAGCTTCGCGAGGATCTCGGGCGTGTCTTCGAGCTCGATCCAGTTGAACTGGATGTTCGAGCGCGTCGAGAAGTGGCCGTAGCCGCGGTCGTGTTCGCGGGCGATGCGGGCCAGCATCCGGAGCTGGTCGCTGCGCAGGTTGCCGTACGGAATCGCGATGCGGTGCATGTACGCGTGACGCTGCATGTACAGGCCGTTCTGCAGACGCAGCGGACGGAATTCGTCTTCGCTCAACTCGCCCGACAGCCGGCGGCGCACCTGATCGCGGTACTGCGCGACTCGTTCGTCGACGATCGTCTGGTCGTATTGGTCGTACTGATACATTCGGGGACCCCAGGGTTTTCGTGGTGACCGCGCGACGTCCTAGCCACGTCGCGCCCGAATCTCCGTTCCGTCGTCACCGCCGCCCACCGCGGCCGGCTGGATTGCTAATGACGAAAACAGATATCCATATTTGAAAAACTCCGGTGAATCGTAATAAACTCGCCTTATATTTCAAACGACTAAAAAATTCTGTTGATATGCGGAAGGGTTATAAATGAACCTGCACCAATTTCGCTTCGTGCGCGAGGCCGTCCGGCAGAATTTCAACCTCACCGAGGCCGCCAAGGCGCTCTACACGTCGCAACCGGGGGTGTCGAAGGCGATCATCGAGCTCGAGGACGAGCTGGGCGTCGAGATCTTCACGCGGCACGGCAAGCGCGTGCGCTCGCTCACCGAGCCGGGCCGGATCATCCTCGCTTCGGTCGAGCGGATTCTCCAGGAAGTGGAAAGCCTTAAAAGGGTAGGAAAGGATTATGCGGCCCAGGACCAGGGCAACCTGACCATCGCGGCTACCCACACGCAGGCCCGCTACTCGCTGCCGGCCGCGATCGCCGAGTTCAAGAAGCGCTTCCCGAAGGTGCACCTGTCGATCCTGCAAGGCAGCCCGACGCAGGTGGCCGAGATGGTGATCCACGATCAGGCCGATCTCGCGATCGCGACCGAGGCGATCTCCGACTACAAGGAACTCGTGTCGCTGCCCTGCTTCCAGTGGCATCACGCGGCCGTCGTGCCGGCCGACCATCCGCTGCTCGAACGCAAGCCGGTCACGCTCGACGATCTCGCCCAATATCCGCTGATCACGTACGACGACGCGTTCGCGGGCCGCAAGAAGATCAACCATGCGTTCGCGCTGCGCGGGCTGTCGCCGGACATCGTGCTCGAGGCGATCGACGCCGACGTGATCAAGACCTATGTCGAACTCGGCCTCGGCGTCGGCATCATGGCCGACATCGCGTTCAATCCCGAGCGCGATCGCGGCCTGCGGCTGATTCCGGTCGGCCACCTGTTCGGCAGCAACGTGACGCGTGTCGCGCTCAAGCAAGGCGCCTACCTGCGCAGCTATGTGTATACGCTCGTCGAACTGCTGTCGCCGACGCTGAACCGCAAGCTGATCGAGCAGGCGCTCAAGGGCGAAGCCGAATCGTACGAGCTGTAAGCGCTCCCGGGCCTGCCGCTTCGCGCCAGGCCTCCGGGGCGATCGAGAAAACCCGGGACGGCCCGGCGTTTTCCCGAGCCCGCGTGTATGAACACTGTGAACACTGGGGCGCCTGTCGCGCCCCGTTTTGTTGCCAGACGGAGATTCCCGCATGACGCTTCCCGCCCTGCCACGGCTGCCCGCCTCGTTGCGCCGCGCCGCCGGCGCCGTCCTCGTGCTGGCCTGCGCGGCCGCGCATGCCGACCTGAAGGTCGGCGTCGACCTGTCGTCGACCGGCCCGGCCGCCGCGATCGGCATCACGAGCAAGAACGCGATCCTGATGTGGCCGAAGACGATCGCCGGGCAACCCGTGCAGGTCACGGTGCTCGACGACGCGTCCGACCCGGGCGCCGCGGTGCGCAACATCCGCAAGCTGGTCGACGAGGACCACGTCGACGTCGTGGTCGGCCCGAACATCACGCCGGCCGCGCTCGCGGCGCTCGACGCGGTAGCCGCCGCGCAGACGCCGATGATCACGCTGGTCGGCTCGGGCTCGATCGTCGAGCCGCAGGAAGGCGCGCGAACCTGGGCCTTCAAGATGGCGCAGAGCGACCGCGCGATGGCCGACGTGATGACCCGCTACATGGCGAACCACGGCGTGAAGACGGTCGGCTTCATCGGCTTCGCGGACAGCTATGGCGACAGCTGGCTGAACGAATTCACGCGCTTCGCCGACCTGCGCAAGATCCGCGTGATCGCGACCGAGCGCTTCAACCGCACCGATGCGAGTGTCACGGGCCAGGCGCTGAAGCTGATCGCGGCGAAGCCCGACGCGATCCTGATCGCGGGCGCCGGTACGCCGACCGTGCTGCCGCAGCGCACGCTGATCGAGCGCGGCTACAAGGGCGCGATCTACCAGACGCACGGGATCGCGACGCCGGAATTCATCAAGCTCGGCGGCAAGGACGTCGACGGGACGCTGTTCCCGACCCAGCCGGTGGTCGTCGCGCGCACGCTGCCGGCCGACCACCCGGCCCGCCAGGCCGCGCTCGCGTTCGTCGATGCGTACGAGGCGAAGTACGGCGCCGGCACGGTCACGCAGTTCGCGGGCGATGCAGCGGGTGTGTATCCGCGCCTGGCCGATGCGGTCGGCCGTGCGCTGAAGGTCGCGCAGCCCGGCACGCCGGCCTTCCGGGCCGCGTTGCGGCGCGAACTCGAACGCGCGCATGAGCTCGTCGTGCCGAACGGCGTCGTCAATACCAGCGACAAGGATCACGTGGGGCTCGATCAGCGCGCGAGCGTGATGGGGATCGTGAAACAGGGGCGGTTCGTCTATCTGAGCCAGTAGCAGACGCGGCCGGTCGCCGGGCTGCTTGCCCGGTGCTCGGTTTTCCGCCATAATCCGCGTTTCGCCGCGCACCATCGCATGCGCGGCCAGGATCAAGCCCAGGTGGTGAAATTGGTAGACGCAGGGGACTCAAAATCCCCCGCCGCAAGGCGTGCCGGTTCGATTCCGGCCCTGGGCACCAGTCTTTCGCAGCGTCCGCGCTGCCTTCGTCGAAACCCGCGCAAGCTCGCCGCTTCGCGGGTTTTTTGTTTTTGCGCCGCGTTCGCCGCAACAGGTGCCCGCCCGGCAGTCCAAGCCTCAGGGAATGCCGACCACGGAGGCCGCCCATGTCCATGCGCGCGATTGCCTGCCGGATCTGCGGCGGCGTGCTCGCCACCGTGCTGGCGCTCATGCTCGGGGGGCGGCAGACCGAGCGCACCGCCCGTACCCGACTGTCCCGGGCCACATGCGCCCTATCCGTTCCCGGACAACCTTCCCCCACCGCACCGAATGACCTGACGGGCGCCCTTCGCCGGGCAGCCGCTCCACTCAAGCCGTCAACTCGCGCACGAAGTCGAGAAACACCCTCACCTTGGCCGAAACGAGATTCGACGCGTGGTGATACGCGTAAAGCGGGAAAGTCTCGTCCGCCCATTCGGGCAACACCTGCACCAACCGCCCGTCGGCCAGGACGTCCCGCGCATAGAGCTCCAGCAGTTGCGCGATGCCGACGCCGCCCACGCATGCGCCGAGCAGCCCGCCCGTATCGTTGACCGTCAGCCTGCCGGCGACGTCGACCGGCACGACTTCCTTGCCCCGATGAAACTCCCATTCGTACGGCCGCCCCGTCACCGGATCGCGGATCAGCACGCACCGATGACCGTCCGCGAGATCCCGCGGGTGCCTCGGCTCGCCATGACGCGCGACGTAGGCCGCCGACGCGCAGGTCAGCACGCGCGTCTCGAGCAGCAGGCGCGCGCGATATGACGACGGCTCCGGGATGCCGAAGCGCACGGCCACGTCGAAGCCGTCGGCGACGAGGTCGCCCATCCGGTCCCGCACGCTGATTTCGACCGACAGGTCGGGAAAGCGGTCGAGAAATTCCGCCATCCGCGGCGCCAGCACGGCGTGGCCGAACGTGCCGTCCACGTTGACTCGCAACCGCCCCCTCACGCGCGCCTTCGACTGGCCGGCATCGAGCGCCGCCTCCTCGATGCCGGCCAGCAGCGGCGCGACCGCCTCGTAAAAGCGTCGCCCTTCGTCGGTCAACGTGATCGCGCGCGCCGTGCGGTTGAAGATCCGGATGCCGACCCGCTCTTCCAGCCGGGCGACCGCGCGGCTCACCGCCGGTTGCGTCAACCCCAGCGCCTCGCCTGCCCGCGCGAAGGTGCCGGCCTCGATCACCGCGGAGAGCACCCCGATACCGCTGAGCAGCCTGCTGTCGAATCTCATGAGACATACTTTCAGTCATCCATTGACTGATCATTATTCATTATTTTTATTTATCGAGGAAGCCTACAGTAGCCCTGTCGCCGGATCGAACGGCATTCATCCACTCACCAGGAGCAGGACATGAGCACATCGGAACAAGTCGCCCTCGTCACGGGTTCGTCGCGCGGCATCGGCGCGGAAATCGCCCGCCAACTCGCCCGGGACGGCTTCCGGGTCGTCGTCAACTATGCCGGAAGCGCCGGCCCGGCCCGCGAAGTGGTCGACGCGATCGTCGCCGACGGCGGGCAGGCGGTCGCGGTGCAGGCGAACGTCGCCGACCCGGCGGCCGTGGCCGCGCTGTTCGACACCGCGCAACAAGCATTCGGCGGCCTGGACGTGGTGGTCAATTCCGCGGGCGTGATGAAGCTGGCGGCCATCGCCGACTGCGACGACGCGCTGTTCGACGAAACGATCGCCATCAACGTGAAAGGCACGTTCAACGTCTGCCGCGAAGCGGCCAGGCGGGTGCGCGACGGCGGACGCATCATCAACCTGTCGACCAGCGTGATCGGCATGCGCATGCCGACTTACGGCGTGTACGTCGCCAGCAAGGCGGCGGTCGAAAGCCTGACGCAGGTGCTCGCGCAGGAAATGCGCGGGCGCGGCGTCCGCGTGAATGCCGTCGCGCCGGGACCGGTCGCGACCGAATTGTTCCTGCAGGGCAAGAGCCCCGAACTCGTCGATCGGCTCGCGAAGCTGAACCCGCTCGAGCGGCTCGGCCAGCCCGACGACATCGCGCGCGTCGTCGCGTTCCTCGCCGGCCCCGACGGCGCGTGGGTCAACGGGCAGATCCTGCGCGCCAACGGCGGCATGTGCTGACGGGCCGCTCGCCGCCGCCTCATCTTTTCGCCAGGAGATCGCTCATGAAGGAAATCGTCCTCGTCACCGGCGCGTCCAGCGGCTTCGGCTGGCTGACGGCCCAGGCACTCGCCCGCGCCGGTCACACGGTCTACGCGTCGATGCGCGAGAGCACCGGGCGCAATGCGCCGCGCGTCGCCGCCATCGCCGCCTATGCGCGACAACACGGCGTCGACCTGCGCAGCGTCGAACTCGACGTCGGCGACGATGCATCGGTCGACGCCGCCATCGACCGCGTGATCGCCGACCACGGCCGTCTGGACGTCGTCGTCCACAACGCCGGTCACATGGTGTTCGGGCCGGCCGAAGCGTTCACGCCCGAACAGCTGGCGCAGCTCTACGACGTCAACGTCGTGTCGACCCAGCGCGTGAACCGCGCGGCGCTGCCGCACCTGCGCCGCCGGGGCCGCGGCCTGCTCGTGTGGGTGTCGTCCTCGTCGGCGCGCGGCGGCACCCCGCCGTTCCTCGCCCCTTACTTCGCCGCGAAAGCCGCGATGGATTCGCTCGCGGTGTCCTACGCGGCCGAACTCGCGCGCTGGGGCATCGAAACGTCGATCGTCGTGCCGGGCGCGTTCACCCGCGGCACGAATCACTTTCTTCATGCGGGCAAGCCGGCCGATACCGCCGTGCAGGCCGCCTACGACAGCGGGCCGTACGCAGGCGTCGCCGATCAGGCGTTGAAGGGCCTCGCCGCGCTTGAACCGGCCGACGCCGACGCGGGCGCCGTCGCCACGGCGATCGCCGAGCTCGTCGCGGCGCCGGCCGGCAAGCGCCCCTACCGCGTATTCGTCGACCCGTCGCAGGACGGCGCCGAGGAGGTGTTCCGCGTCGGCGACCGCATCCGCCGCGAGATGTTCAAGAACATCGGGCTCGCCGATCTGCTCGCGCCGCGCGCTGGCGGCTGATCCTTCGCGCGTCGGGCCGGCCGGCGCGCGTCACCCTCGCTCGCAGAACCGGAGAATCGCGTCCGCGACCGCCGCCGCGGATTCGCGCTGCGGGAAGTGACCGATTCCGTCAAGCACGTGCCGCTCGTAGCGCCCGGCGAAGAACCGCTCGCGCCCGGCCGAGCTGTCCGGATGATTGCAGGTGTCCGCGCCGCCGTGCAGCACGAGCGTCGGCACCGTCAGCACGGGCGCCGGGTTCAGCCTCGCATCGTCGTCGGCATAAGCCGGCGCGCCCGGCGCGAAGCCCCAGCGCTGCCGGTACGAATGCAGCACGACGTCGATCCAGTCGGGTCCGTCGAACGCCACGGCCGCCGCATCGAAATCGCTGTCGCGATACCAGTCCGGCGGCGACCACGTGTCCCACATCAGGCGCGCGAACGCGCGGCGGTCGTCGCGCAGCGCCTGCTCGCCGCGCGGCGTCGCCATGAACCAGTGATACCAGTAGTTGCGCGCCTGCTGCAGCGACAGCGGCTGGGCGGGATCGTTGGTGCCGTACCCGACCGACAGCATCACGAGATGCGATGCGGCGGCGTCGCGCAACCCGCACGCGTTCGCGGCCGCGCGGGCGCCCCAGTCGTGCCCGACCAGCACGGGCGGCTCGATACCGAGCACGTCGACGAATTCGAGCAGGTCGCGCCCGAGCGCCGCGAGCTGGCCGCTGCGCGGTACGGACGCGTCGCGAAAACGCGTCGGCGCGAAGCCGCGCAACGCGGGCGCGAGCACGCGGTAGCCGCGCGCGGCCAGCGCCGACGCCACCGCCTCCCATCCGACCGGGCTGTCCGGCCAGCCGTGCAGCAACACGGCCACGCGCTCGCCGCGCGGGTTCCATTCGAGATAGGCAATGTCGAGCGACGCGGTCGTCGCTTGCGCATAGGTCGTCATCATGTACTCCGTCAGGTCGGCAGGAACCTACGATGGTAGGCCACCCTTTCATCACGATTCGCGGAGTATCATGATTAACTCTTCAAATATTGCGTTGAATTCACCCATGCAACCGCCGACCGATCCCGCGTCCACCGCGCTCGACATCGCGCTGCTGCGCACCTTTCTCGAAGTCGTCGACAGCCGCGGGTTCGCGCCGGCCGCGGAACGCCTCGCCCTGACGCCATCCGCCGTCAGCGGCCACATCAAGCGGCTTGAACAGGCGGCCGGCACCGTGCTGCTGGCGCGCACGACGCGCCGGATCGCGCTGACGCCGGCCGGCGACACGCTGTACGCGTACGCGCGCAACATCGTCGACATGGAGCGCGAGGTGCGCGCACGGCTGCGCGGCGCGCCGGCGCACGGGCCGCTGCGGATCGGCGCGTCGGAGGATTTCGCGGGCACGTGGCTGCCGCGGGTGCTGCGCACGTTCCGCGACAGCCATCCGCGCACGTCGATCGAACTGAAGGTCGGCATCACCGCGTCGCTGCTGCGGGAGCAATCGTTGGGCCGGCTCGACGTCGTGTTCGGCAAGCAGTGCCGGCAGGTCGACACGCCGGGCGAACTGCTGTGGGAGGAGCCGCTGGTGTGGGCATTCGCGGCCGATACGGCGCTCGACGCCGACGAAGGCGTGCCGCTCGCGCTGTTTCCGGAACCGTGCGTGTACCGGGAAGCCGCGGTGTCCGCGCTCGCAGCCGCGCTGCGGCCGTTTCGCGTGCTGTTCGAAAGCGCGAGCATGGCCGGCTGCATGTCGGCCGCGCTCGCCGGCTTCGCGGTCACGGCGCTCGCGCGCAGCCAGTTGCGCGACGGCCTGCGCGCATGCGGGCCGCACGACGGCCTGCCGGCGCTGCCCGCCGCCCGCTTTTACGCATTCGCGTCGAAACCCGCGGGCGTCGGCGCCGCGCTGATCGACGCGGTGCGGGCGACCGGGCGCACGCGGCAGTTCGCCGCCTGAGCACGCGCGGCGCGCTCGCCGCACGGGCTGCCCCTCGCGCCGCCGCTCGAGCGGCGCCACGGGCCGGCAAACGGCGGGCGGCCCGCGGATACCGGCACGATCCCGCTTTCAGTCGCCGCCGTCGCTCGCGCCCGCGTCGTTCAATGCCTCCGCCATCAACGCGCCGAACCATTCGATGAACGCGTTGAGCCGCCTCGAGCGATGCCGGCGGTGCGGATACACGGCCGACACGTCCATCGGCTCGGCGCGGTGGCCGGGCATCACGTCGACGAGTGCGCCGCTCGCCAGCAAATGCTCGACGTCGAAGCGCGGAATCTGGATCAACCCCATTCCCGCAACACAGCTGGCGATATAGGTTTCGGCGTTGTTGACGATCACGCGGCTCGGCAGCGTCAGCGTGTGCCGCTGCCCGTCCGCGCAGTATTCCCAGCCGAGCTCGCGCCCCGTCGTCGGCGACGCATAGCCGATCGCCCAGTGCCCGTGCGCGAGCGCATCCGGATGCTCGGGCACGCCGCATTCGCGCAGGTAGCCGGGGCTCGCGCAGTTGATCAGCGTGAACTGTCCGAGCGGCCGCACGACGAGGCTGCTGTCCGCGAGCCGCCCGACGCGGATCGCGCAATCGACGCCCTCCTGCACGAGGTCGATCGCGCGGTCCGTGGAGCCGAGCGACAGTTGCAGCTTCGGGTGACGGCGAAACAGCGACGGCAGCGCGGGCGCCACGACGCGGCGTGCGATCCGGCTCGGCATGTCGACGTTCAGCCGCCCGACCACGTCGCGGTCGCGGCGCCGGAACAGGCGATCGAGTTCGTCGGCTTCCGCGAGCAGGCGCCGGCCGCGTTCGAGCAGCAGCGCGCCGTCGGCGGTCAGCTGCACCTGGCGCGTCGTGCGGTGCAGCAGCCGCGTGCCGAGCGCCGTCTCGAGCTGCTGGACGGCCGCCGACACGGTCGCGCGCGGCACGTCGAGCGCATGCGCGGCCTTGATGAAGCTGCCCATCTCGGCAACCTGCAGGAAGATCCTGACCTGATCCAGCTTGTCCATCGGCGGGAAACCCGGGTTCGAACCACGATCGGCGCCGGCCGCCGCGCATCGCGGCCGGCTTCGGCGACAAGAGAAAACGGGCGCGCGACCTCGTGGCCGCGCGCCCGTCCATTGTCCACGCAAACGCGCCAGTGCGGGGCGCCGCGCGGCGGCAAGCGGCCCGGTTACTTGGTCGTGTAGCCGCCGTTGATCAGGATCGTCTGGCCGGTGATCCACCAGCCGTCGGTCACGAGATGGCGGATGAACGGCACGACGTCCTCGATGTCGGTCAGCCCCGTCTTGCTGAACGGCGACAGCGCGGCGGCCGTCTTGTGATACGCGACCGCATCGGCGCCTTCGGCCGGATAGAAGAACGGCGTGTCCATCGGGCCGGGCCCGACGGCCGTCACCGAGATCCCGCGCGCGCCGTACTCCTTCGACGCCGCGCGCGTGAAGTGCTCGACCGGCGCCTTCGACCCTTCGTACGCCGCGTAGAACGGTGTGAACGCGCCGAGCAGCGACGTCACGAGCGTGACGAGCTTGCCGTGATCCTCCAGGTGCCGCCCGGCTTCCTTGATGAAGAAGAACGCCGACTTGCTGTTGACCGCGAACATCTCGTCGTACTCGGCCTCGCTGATTTCCGTGAACGGCTTCTTCAGCACCTTGCCCACCGTGTTGATCGCGATGTCGATCTTGCCGAAGCGCTGCTTCGCGTCGTCGAACAGCTTCTCGACCGCGGCCGCCGTCGTCAGGTCCGCCCGGAACGTCGCGGCTTCCGCCCCGGCCGCGCGCACCGCCGCGGCCGTCTCCTCGGCCTGAGCCTGCGACCCCGCGCTGTTGTAGTGAATCGCCACCGCCTTCGCGCCGTGGCCCGCCAGGTCCCGGGCGATCAGGCCGCCGAGATTCTTTGCGCCGCCTGCGATCAGGACGACCTTGTCTGCGAGCGTATGAGTTGCCACGGTTGACTCCTTTTTTCGTTGAACGAAGCTAGGAGTGTAGGCATGCGCGGCGTGCCGATCAGCCGGCCGCGGCTGGATGGATTATCCAGAAAACCGATCCAATCGAAGCGACGCAAGGTGGTCTGCCGCACCGACGGCGGCGGCGGATTCTGCAATTATTCGCGGCATGGCCGCCGGCCCGCTCAGCGCGCGTACCGCGCCGCGTCGATCTTGCCGAGCAGCCACTGCATGCCGGCGAGATGCTGCTGGTCGTGGCTGCACAGGTAATGGACGAGCCCGCGCACGGTCAGCGAACCGTAGCCGTCGAACGCGCCGGTACGCTCGAACTGTTCGGGCGTGACGCGCGACAGCCGCGCCAGCGTCTCGCGCCGCGCGTCGCGAATCGCCGCGAGCACGTCGGACGCATACGCGTCGTCGTAGCGCCGCTCGATCGCGAGAGAGTCGCCGTCGATCGACACGAGCAGCGGGTGGTCTTCGTCGAGCATGCGACGCAGCCGCACGTGATAGCCGTCGATCTCGATGTCGCGCACGTGGCAGAGCTGCCCGAGCGGCGAGAAGGGCTCGCTCGGGATGCCGGCCCAGTCGTCGGGTGTCCAGCGCGCATAGCCGTCGGGCACGGCCGCGAAATGCGCTTCGAGCTGACGGGGGAAATCGGCGAGTGCGTCGAGCGTCGTCGGATTCATGCGGGGAAACTCCCTGTCGGATAAAGGCGCGCGGCAACCCTGGCATGGGCCGGCCGCCGCCGTTGCGTCACTTCACGGTGAAGCCGTACGCGCCCTGCGTGCGATGCCCGTCGGTCGCGACGGCCACCCACTTCACCGTATACGCGCCCACGCCGAGCGCCGCGAGCGGCACCGTCATCCGCTTGCGGTTCGACGCGTCGATGCGCGCGCGGTCGCTCGACACCGTCTTGCCGTCGCCGTCGACGACGACGATCGAGCTGAATGCCGGCTCCAGCGGCTCGGTGAAGTCGATCGTGACGGCGGCCGGTGCGGTGGCCGGCGCGGCGCCCGCCACCGGGTCGCTCTTCGCGAGATGCGCGTGCGCGAACGCGGCAGACGAGACGGTCACGGCGACGACGACGGCGGCCGCGTGGCGGCCGAACGGGAATGAATCGAAACGCATGGACGGTCCGTGAAGTATGAACGGGCGCCGCGCGCGGCGCGGCGTTCCGGCAGCTTACCAGCGCATGCACGTTCATGCCGCCCCTGCGCCGCCGCTTGATAGAATGCGCGCGCTATGGATCTCGAAAGCATTCTCTACACCCAGGGCTTCGGCTCGCGCCGCCAGTGCCGCGGCCTGATCGAAGCAGGCCGCGTCGCCGTCGCGGGCGCCGCCGCGACCGACCCGGACGCCACCTTCGACACCGACGGCCTCGTGTTCGCGGTCGACGATACGGCATGGCCGTTCCACGCGCGCGCCTATCTCGCGCTCAACAAGCCGGCGGGCTACGAGTGTTCGCGCGATCCGCAGCACCATGCGAGCGTGTTCAGCCTGTTGCCCGCGCCGCTCGTCGCGCGCGGCGTGCAGTGCGTCGGCCGGCTCGACCAGGATACGACCGGCCTGTTGCTGCTGTCCGACGACGGCCAGTTCGTGCACGCGTACACGTCGCCGAAGCGCAAGGTGCCGAAGACCTACGTCGCGACCGTGCGCCACCCGCTCGACGATGCCCAATTGCACGCGCTGCGCACCGGCGTGCAGCTGCATGGCGAGCCGAAGCCGATCGCGGCGGTCACCGCCGACGCCCGCGACACGCACACGCTCGCGCTGACCGTGCTGGAAGGCAAATACCACCAGGTCAAGCGGATGGTCGCGGCGGCGAGCAACCGCGTCGAATTGCTGCACCGCGAAAGCATCGGCGGCTTCGCGCTGCCGGCCGATCTCGCGCCGGGCGCCTGGCGGTGGCTCGATGAAGCCGACCTTTCCATGCTGCGCAATCCGGTCAAAACCCTGTAAGGGAAAATCCGCACGACCGTTCGGTGTCTGGCGGCCTCTCGGCCGCAGGTTCCCCCGCTATACTGAAATCACAAGCTGCAAGAGCGGCGATGCAGGGGGAGACATCATGAACATCAACCATTCTTTCGAACTGTCGTCCGTGATGATCGCGTTCGCGGTCATCGGCGTCGTCGTGATCGGCGGCCTGCTGGCCACGATGCATCTGAAGCACAAATATCATCCGAACCTGATCGGCGCGCTGATCGGTGCGCTGCTGTGCTTCCTGCTGATCGAGGCGCTACCGGCGCTCACCTGACGCGCTGCCCGGCGCGAGCGTTTGAAGGAAATCGTCTACGGTCGGATAGCGCAACGTCACGCACAATTCGGCCTTGAGCCGTGCGTTGGACAGGCGCCGCGACTCGCGCATGAACGACAACAGCGTCGGCTCGAGCACGCGCTCCGCATCCGCGCGGCTCACGCGCGGCGGCTTCGGCAGGCCGAGCGCCTGCGCGACCCGGTCGAAATACTCTCCCATCCGCAGTTCGGTGTCGTCCGACGCGTGCACGGCGCGCGCCGGCTTGCCGCGCTCGGCCGCCCGGCGCAGGATCGCCGCGAGATCGTCCGCGTGGATGTGGTTCGTGTAGACGTCGTCGGCCGGTTCGAGCGCCGGCGTGCCGCGCTCGAGCCGCGCGACCGGCAGGCGGTTCGCCGCATAGATGCCGGGAATGCGCACGATGCGCGCGGACAGCACGCCGCGCACCGTCGCCGCACGCAGTTGCCGCTCGGCCGACACGCGCCGAAAGGCGCGCGGGTTCGCGGGGCGCAGCGGATGCGTTTCGTCGATGCGCGCGCCGCCGCAGTCGCCGTAGACGCCCGTCGTGCTGGCATAGACGAGCCTCGGCGCGCGAAAACCGTCGGGTACAATACGCGCTGCCCGAACGGGCGCGCCGGCCTGTCGCGCCGCGCTGCGCAGCGTTCGGAGCCGGCCGACGGCCGGTGCCGGCGGTATCGCCGGCCGACGCGCGGGCATGGACGTTGCGGCGATCAGCGCACGCGTGCGCCGGTCGTCGCGGCCGTCGGACGGCGGCGGCGCGAGATGCAGGATCGTGCGGGCAAGGCCCGCGAGACGGCCGAGCGTCGCCCGGCGATCGAGGTCGCCGACGATCGGCGTCGCGCCCGCGGCGCGCAGTTCGTCGCGGCGGGCCGGGTGGCTCGTCAGCGCGAGGATGCGCAGGTTACGGCGCGTGTCGCGCCATTGCGCGACGCATCGCATGCCGACGTCGCCGCAGCCGACGATCAGTACGCGCGGCCGGCGCAGGATTCGTGTCGCGATCATGTTGGTTGCGAGATCAGTAGCCGCCGTTGCGCGACGCGCAACGGTTTTGCATTGTAGCTGCCGTGCGCGACATGCACGGTCCCCCCCATTTTGTTCTAGTTTGGTTCTATGGCATTCAACGTCACTCTCAAGCAAAGCGGCCGGCAATTCCAGGTCGAGTCGGATGAAACCGTGCTGGCCGCCGCGCTGCGCCAGAACGTCCATCTGCCGTACGGCTGCAAGAACGGCGCGTGCGGCTCGTGCAAGGGCCAGATCGTGTCGGGCCAGATCGAACAGGGCCCGCACGCCGCGTCGGCGCTGTCCAACGACGAACGCACGCGCGGCCTCGCGCTGCTGTGCTGCTCGAAGGCGCAATGCGATCTCGAGATCGACGTGCGCGAGATCGCCGGCGTCGACGGCGTGCAGGTGAAGAAGCTGCCGTGCCGGATCGCCGCGCTCGAACGCAAGGCGGACGACGTGATGGTCGTGAAGCTGCAGTTGCCCGCGAACGAGCGCCTGCAGTACCTCGCGGGCCAGTACGTCGAGTTCATCCTGAAGGACGGCTCGCGCCGCAGCTACTCGATGGCGAACGCGCCGCACGAGGAAGGCCCGATCGAGCTGCACATCCGCCACATGCCGGGCGGCAAGTTCACCGACCACGTGTTCGGCGTGATGAAGGAGCGCGACATCCTGCGCTTCGAAGGCCCGCTCGGCACGTTCTTCCTGCGCGAGGATTCGGACAAGCCGATCGTGCTGCTCGCGTCGGGCACCGGCTTCGCGCCGATCAAGGCGATCATCGAGCACGTGAAGCATTCGGGCATCACGCGCCCGATGACGCTCTACTGGGGTGCGCGCCGCAAGAAGGACATCTACCTCGCCGAACTCGCCGAGCAGTGGGCGCGCGAGATCCCGAACTTCAAGTACGTGCCGGTGCTTTCCGAGCCGGACGACGCCGACCAGTGGACGGGCCGCACGGGCTTCGTCCATCGCGCGGTGATCGAGGACCTGCCCGATCTGTCGGGCCACCAGGTCTACGCGTGCGGCGCGCCGGTGATGGTCGAATCCGCGCAGCGCGACTTCACGCAGCACCACGCGCTGCCGGCCGACGAGTTCTACGCGGACTCGTTCACGAGCGCCGCCGATCTCGCGCATCCGGTCTGAGCGCCGGCCGCGCCCCGCTGCGCGCCGCCGTGTCACATCCGTGGCATCGCGGCGGTTTACAGTGGGGCGCGGGATGCCTTATGCTTGCGCACATGAACCGCTTCCTGTCCGCTCTCCGACGTCGCCGCTCGCCGCTCCGCCCGGATGCCGCCGGCTCGTCACGGACTCGCGCGTAACCCTCCTCCGCTTCACCGGTTACGCACAAGCTGTTCGACCCACCAGCCACGGCCTTCCGTGGCTTTTTTATTGCCCGTTTCCCTTTCAACGCCCGCTGGAGTCTGCTGCCATGCCCCTGAACGATTATCCGATCGACTCGCTGATGTACATCACGAACCGCCCCGACATCGTGTTTACGCACGGCAAGGGGTCGTGGCTCTACGATCACACCGGCAAGCGCTATCTGGACTTCATCCAGGGCTGGGCCGTCAACAGCCTCGGCCACTGCAACGACGGCATCGTCGAAGCGCTGAAGACGCAGGCCGACAAGCTGCTGAACCCGTCGCCGGCGTTCTACAACGAGCCGATGGCGAAGCTCGCGGGCCTGCTCACGCAGCACAGCGTGTTCGACAAGGTGTTCTTCACGAACAGCGGCGCCGAGGCGAACGAAGGCGCGATCAAGCTCGCGCGCAAGTGGGGCCGCAAGTTCAAGAACGGCGCGTACGAGATCATCACGTTCGACCACAGCTTCCACGGTCGCACGCTCGCGACGATGTCGGCCAGCGGCAAGCCGGGCTGGGACACGATCTACGCGCCGCAGGTGCCGGGCTTCCCGAAGGCCGAGCTGAACAACATCGAGTCGGTCGAGAAGCTGATCACCGACAAGACCGTCGCCGTGATGCTCGAGCCGATCCAGGGCGAAGGCGGCGTGATCCCGGCCACGCGTGAATTCATGCAGGCGCTGCGCGCGCTGACGAAGCAGCACGACCTGCTGCTGATCGTCGACGAAGTGCAAAGCGGTTGCGGCCGCGCGGGCACGCTGTTCGCGTACGAGCTGTCCGGCATCGAGCCGGACGTCATGACGCTCGCGAAGGGCATCGGCGGCGGCGCACCGCTGGGCGCGCTGCTGTCGAAGGCCGACGTCGCGGTGTTCGAGGCGGGCGACCAGGGCGGCACGTACAACGGCAACCCGCTGATGACGGCGGTCGGCTATTCGGTCATCTCGCAGCTCGTCGCGCCCGGCTTCCTCGAAGGCGTGCGCGAACGCGGCGAGTACCTGAAGCGCAAGCTGCTCGAACTGTCGGAGGAGCGCGGCTTCGAGGGCGAACGCGGCGAAGGCCTGCTGCGCGCGCTGCTGCTCGGCAAGGACATCGGCCCGCAGATCGTCGAGAAGGCGCGCGACATGCAGCCGGACGGCCTGCTGCTGAACGCCGCACGGCCGAACCTGCTGCGCTTCATGCCTGCCCTGAACGTGACGACCGAGGAAATCGACCAGATGATGGCGATGCTGCGGTCGATCCTCGACACGCTGTAAGGAGACCGCCGCGATGGATGCCGCCGATGCTGTCGCTATCCGCCCGTTCGAACGCGCCGACACCGATGCCGTGCTCGCGGTATGGCGCGACGCGTTCCCGCAATACGACGACGCCGCAGCGCCGCCGCACCGCGATCCGCTGCGATCGATCGAGCTGAAGCTCGCGACGCAGCCGGAACTGTTCTTCGTCGCGACCAGCGGCGCGCGCGTCGTCGGCACGCTGATGGCCGGTTTCGACGGACATCGCGGCTGGCTCTACTCGTTCGGCGTCGCGAACGACGCACGCCGGCTCGGCGTCGGCCGCGCGCTGATCGCGCATGCGGAACGCGCGCTCGCCGCGCGCGGCTGCCTGAAGATCAACCTGCAGGTGCTGCCCGGCAACGACGACGCATGCCGCTTCTACGCGGCGCTCGGCTATCGCGTCGAGGAACGGATTTCGTTCGGCAAGACGCTGTCGGCCTGACACTGTCGACCTGACGCGGCCGGCAGTCGCCTCGCTTCAGCGCGTGATCGGCCCCGCGCCCGGCAGCGGATTGCCGAGCGCGTCGGTCGGCACGGCCTGCTGTTCGAACGCCGCGAAATACGCGGCCCACTGCGTGTCGCTCACGCGCACGATCAGCGCGCCGTCCTGCCACACGTCGTTGTGATCGTTGTGGTCGTCGCCCGCGCGATGCAGGTAGTTCGGGCCCGTCGAACCCTGGTTCATGTGCGTGTCGTGGATGCCGTTGCCTTGCGCATAGGTGCGGCCGAACACGACGACGTCGAGCCCCTGCGACTGCGCCGCATTGACGAGCCGCAGCAGCGACGGGATCGGCTCCGCGTTCTCGGTGCCATCCATCACGGCGCTCGCGCGCCATGCCCCCGTGTCGTTCAGGACGTCGCTGCGCAGATAGTCGAGCGCGGGCAACGCCGTTTGGCCGGTCAGGTCCGTGTAGCCTTCGGCCGCGGCGGCGAGCGTCTGCGTGAGCGGATGGTGAAAATCGTAGACGAGCTTGTAGTTCAGCAGATCGTCCGCGTCGTTGGTGCCGACGTTGATCGCGACGTCCCAGTCTCCCGCCGGCAGCGCCAGCGTCAGGTGAACGTGATACTGGATCTCGCTGCCGTGCGGCGAGCCTTTCAGCTTCGCCACCGACTTCACCTTCGCCTTCACGAAACCGTAGTCCAGACTCATGCGTGTTCTCCAGGTGCCGATGGGTGATCGATGCTACGCGGCCCGTGTGTCGGTTTGCGGGCGCCCGGCCAGGGGCGACCGGCCCGCCAGCCGCACGCGCGGCGCAACAATCGAATGGAGTCTCCTGTGCGCGCGGCGTTCGACGCGAATCGCAAAACGAAAAAAAGCCGCCACGGTTGCTTCCCGTGACGGCTTTTCGACAGCCCGGGCGCGACGCACGCAACCGGACTCGTTCGTTCGCTCGACCGCTTACTCGCCCAGATACGCGGCCCGCACCTTCGGATCGTCGAGCATCTGCTTCGCGTCGCCTTCCATCGTGACCGTGCCCGAATCCATCACGTAGCCGCGGTCGGCCGCCTGCAGCGCGAGGCGTGCGTTCTGCTCGACCAGCAGCACCGTGATGCCTTCCTTCGAGATCTCGCGCACCACTTCGAAGATCTTCTCGACCATGATCGGCGACAGGCCCATCGACGGTTCGTCGAGCAGCAGCAGCTTGGGCTTGCTCAAAATCGCGCGCGACATCGCCAGCATCTGCTGCTCGCCGCCCGACAGCGTGCCCGCGAGCTGCGTCGCCCGTTCCTTCAGGCGCGGGAAGAAGCCGAACATCCGGTCGACGTCCTTCTTGATCTGCTCCTTGTCGTTGCGCAGGTACGCGCCCATCTGCATGTTCTCGATGATCGACATCCGCGCGAAGATCCCGCGGCCTTCCGGCACCATCGCGAGGCCGCGCTTGAGCAGTTCGTGCGACGGCACGCCCTTGATCGACTTGCCTTCGTACTCGATGTCGCCGGCCGAATACGGTTTCAGGCCGGTGATCGCCTTCATCGTCGTGGTCTTGCCGGCGCCGTTCGCGCCGATCAGCGTCACGAGCTCGCCCTGGCGGACTTCCATATCAACGCCCTTGACGGCCTGGATGCCGCCGTAGTTGACCTGCAAGCCCTTGATTTTCAACATTGCCGCTGCCATCAGTGCACCCCTGCGCCGAGATATGCCTCAATCACCTTCGGATTCTTCTGCACGTCCTGCGGCAGACCCTCGGCGATCACCTTGCCGTAATCGAGCACCGTCATCCGGTTGCACAGACCCATCACGAGCTTCACGTCGTGCTCGATCAGCAGGATCGTGCGGCCGTCCGAACGGATCTTGTCGAGCAGGCGCGTGAGTTCGACCTTCTCGGTCGCGTTCATCCCGGCTGCCGGCTCGTCGAGCGCGAGCAGCTTCGGGTCGGTCGCCAATGCGCGCGCGATTTCGAGCCGACGCTGGTGACCATACGACAGGTTGCGCGACGTGTAGTCCGCGTACTGCAGCACGCCGACGTAGTCGAGCAGCTCGATCGCGCGTTCCTTGATCTCGCGCTCTTCCTGGCGCTCGGCCGGCGTCTGGAACACCGCGCCGAGCAGCCCGTGCTTGGTGCGCACGTGGCGGCCCACCATCACGTTCTCGAGCGCCGTCATCCCGCCGAACAGGCGGATGTTCTGGAACGTGCGCGCGATGCCGGCCTTCGCGACCTGGTGCACGGCCGTCGGCGTGTAGTTCTGGCCGTCCAGCTTGAAATCACCGGAGTCCGGCGTGTAGAGGCCCGTGATCACGTTGAAGAACGTGGTCTTGCCGGCGCCGTTCGGGCCGATCAGCCCGTAGATCTCGCCTTCCTTGATCTGCAGGCCGACGTCGGACAGTGCCTGCAGCCCGCCGAAGCGCTTGTTCACGCCCGAGACGGACAGTCGGATTTGCTTGTCGCTCATGTGTTTATCCCCTTGTCCGTCGATTACGCGCGCACCGGCTTCTTGCTGTTGCGCTTCGCCAGTTTCGCGATCTTGTCCTCATGCTTCGGCGCGGGCCACAGGCCTTCCGAGCGATACAGCATGATGATCACCATCGCGAGGCCGTACAGCGCCTGACGGATCACTTCCGTATCGACGATGTCGTGACCGAACAGCGCATGCTGCAGCGGGCTCATCGTCGAACGCAGGAATTCCGGGAAAATCGCGAGCAGCACCGCGCCCAGGATCACGCCCGGGATGTGGCCCATGCCGCCGAGCACCACGCAGGCGAGCACGACGATCGATTCCCAGAACGTGAACGACTCGGGCGACACGAAGCCCTGGAACGCGCCGAACATCGAGCCCGACAGGCCGCCGAACGACGCGCCCATCGCGAACGCGAGCAGCTTCACGTTACGGGTGTTGATGCCCATTGCCTTCGCGGCGATCTCGTCTTCGCGGATCGCGGCCCACGCGCGGCCGATACGCGAGTGCTGCAGACGCGTACACACCCAGATCACCAGCAGCGAGCAAAGCACGAACAGGTAGTAGTACATGTACACCGACGGCAGCTGGAAGCCGAACAGCGTATGCGTCTGCGCGAGATTGAAGCCGCCGATGTGCACCGGATCGATGCCCGTGATCCCCTTCGGGCCGTTGGTGATGTTCACCGGACGGTCGAGGTTGTTCATGAAGATCCGGACGATTTCACCGAAGCCGAGCGTGACGATCGCCAGATAGTCGCCGCGCAGGCGCAGCGTCGGCGCGCCGAGCAGGATCCCGAAGGTCGCCGCCAGTGCCATCGCGATCGGCACGATGATCAGGAACGGGATGTGCAGCCCGTTCGGCGCGAGCGCCGCGATCCACTCGAACTGCGAGGTCAGGTGCGGCGAACTCAGCAGCGCCGCCGTGTAGGCGCCCACCGCGTAGAACGCGATGTAGCCGAGGTCGAGCAGGCCGGCGAAGCCGACCACCACGTTCAGGCCCAGCGCGAGCATCACGTACAGCATCGCGAAGTCGAGCACGCGGACCCAGTAGTTGCCGCCGGCCGAGCCGATCACGATCGGCGCGGCGATCACGAGGACCGCCGTGAGCAGGCCGATGACGACGGTCTTGGCGGTGTTGCGCTCTTCGACGAGCGACGTCGACGATTCGATCGGTTGAATGGATGTCATGTTGTTTGCTCCCCTTCCGTTACGCGCGGTCCGCGACACGTTCGCCCAGCAGGCCCGACGGACGGAACACCAGCACGATGATCAGCACGACGAAGGCGAACACGTCCTGGTAGTTGCTGCCGAATACGCCGCCCGTGAGGTTGCCGATGTAGCCGGCCCCGAGCTGCTCGATCAGGCCGAGCAGCACGCCGCCGACCATCGCGCCGCCGAGGTTGCCGATCCCGCCGAGCACCGCGGCCGTGAACGCCTTCATGCCGGGGATGAAGCCCATGTAGAAGTGCACGTTGCCGTATTCGGACGCGATCATCACGCCGGCCAGCGCGGCGAGCGCGGAGCCGATCATGAACGTCGCGGAGATCACGAAGTTCGGGTTCACGCCCATCAGGCTCGCCGTATTCGGGCTTTCGGCGATCGCGCGCATCGCGCGGCCGAGCTTGGTCTTGTGCACGAGCAGCAGCAGGCCTGCCATCACGAGGAACGCGACCGCGATGATCACGATTTCGGTGACCGAGATCACGGCGCCGGGCGTCGTGTCGGTGGCCTTGATCACGTTGATCGGATCGGTCGGCAGCAATTGCGGGAACGGCAGCGGGTTGCGCGACCAGATGATCATCGCAGCCGTCTGCAGCAGGATCGACACACCGATCGCGGTGATCAGCGGCGCGAGGCGCGGCGCGCGGCGCAGCGGCCGGTACGCGACACGCTCGATCGTGAAGCCGACGAACGCACAGACGACCGCGGCGATGCCCAGGCCGATCGTCAGCGTCGCGACGTTGCCGAGTCCGGGAAAGTGGTTCTGCAGCACGGTGATGGCCGACAGCGCGACCATCGCGCCGATCATCAGCACGTCGCCGTGCGCGAAGTTGATGATGCCGAGAATGCCGTACACCATCGTGTATCCCAACGCGATGATGGCGTACACACTGCCGAGCACCAGCCCGTTGAGAACCTGCTGGACGAAAATATCCATTTAAAGCTCCTTGGCCCGTGCTGCCGGAGGACGTTGCGCCCCGCGGGTAAGCGAGGAATCGCGCCTTCTCGGCGACACTGCGGGTACTAGTCGATACCGGTAAGGGTGGATCGTTCCGGCGCGCGCCGCCCGGCCTGTACGGCCGAGCCTGCCGCCGAAGCGGATACAAAAACGGCACCGCACTGTTCCGGTGCCGTCATGAGTCCCGTCGCTAAATCGTCACGACATCGAGGACGGTGTTCGTGGCCTCCTTGAAGTCGTGGGGCAGCATGCCGAGACGGCCGTCGTCCGGTTTCCCGGCATCCGTGCCTTGGCCCGTCCGGTGCCATGCAAGCATCGCGCCAGGACGGATCGGATTCCGCGCCGCGTCGCCCGTCAAGGCGTTGCGACGGCCGCGCCCGACGTTCGTCAGGACTGCATCGGAATCCATCGTACGAACCAGACGGCGCGCCACGACACGGTCGGTCGCGGCGGCGCGCTGCTTCGTCGAATCGAATTGAAGGGGGAACAGTGGGCTCGGCACGCTGCCGGCCACGCCGCGATCGTGCGGCAGCCGTCGATCGGCGGCTTGCCGCGATGCAGCCGGCAGGCCCGCTGCCGGACCGGTCGCCGGTCCAAGCGCGTTGATTTCCTCGATCGTCAAACGTGCCCCGTTTTCCTTGCCCAGTTGCGCGATACGGCGCGCCGATGGCGCCGCCCGTCCGGCTCCGGCGGCGCGCACGCCGCTGGCCGATGGCGCCGCGAACCCCGCAGCTTCCCTGCCCGCCTCGTCGTCGCTCTTTTTGCTGCAGCCGGCAAGCATTGCAACCGGTGCGGCGACGGACACGGCGTAAGCCAACTTCACATGCATTGAATGGTCTCCCGCGCCTTGCCAAAACCCGTTTCAAAGCCATTCCGGCTTGAAAACGGGCGCATTGTAACTCCATTTACAGGCCGCCAATATTCCTGATTCGATGGGGTTTTCCTGCATTGCAACCAATTTTGAGACACGATTGCGCGCGGCGGGAGCAACCGGGTTGCACCACGACTGGGAATAATGGTTGCGATTTGAATTCGGCGGCACAAAAAAAGCGCGCCGCAAGGGCGCGCTTCGGTGTTCCGCAGGGTGCGATGCGGCAATCAGGCGGCGGGCGGCAGGTTCAACCCGCGCGGCAGCGGAAACGACACGTTTTCCTCGATGCCGTCGAGTGCGCGGACGTTGCGCACGCCGAGTTCGCGCAGCCTCGCGATAACGGCCTGGGCGAGCACCTCGGGCGCCGACGCGCCGGCCGTCACGCCGATGCGACGCTTGCCGGCGACCCACGCCGGATCGATCTGATCGGGCGCATCGACCATGTACGCGGCCACGCCGCGCTTTTCGGCCACTTCGCGCAGCCGGCTCGAATTCGAGCTGTTCGGGCTGCCGACCACGATCACGACATCGCATTGCGGCGCCATGAACTTCACCGCGTCCTGGCGGTTCTGCGTCGCGTAGCAGATGTCCTGCTTCTTCGGCTCGCGAATCTTCGGATACTTCGCCTTCAGCGCGCCGATGATCTCGGCCGCGTCGTCGACGGACAGCGTCGTCTGCGTGACGAGCGCGATGCGTTCGGGATCGGCGAGCTCGAGCTTCTGCACGTCCTCGACGCTCTCGACGAGGTGCATGCCGCGCTCGACCTGGCCCATCGTGCCTTCCACTTCCGGATGGCCCTTGTGCCCGATCATGACGATGTCGACGCCGTCCTGGCGCATCTTCGCCACTTCGACGTGCACCTTCGTGACGAGCGGGCAGGTTGCGTCGTAAATGCGCAGGCCGCGCACGTCGGCCTCGTCGCGCACGGCTTTCGACACGCCGTGCGCACTGAAGATCACGGTGTTGCCGGCCGGCACTTCCTCGAGTTCCTCGACGAAGATCGCGCCCTTCTTCTTCAGATCCTCGACCACGTACTTGTTGTGGACGATTTCGTGACGCACGTAGATCGGCGCGCCGTGCATCGCGATGGCGCGCTCGACGATCTCGATTGCGCGGTCGACGCCCGCGCAGAAACCGCGCGGCTGGGCCAGCAGGATTTCGGCGTCGGCGGCGACGGTCTGCCCGGACAGCGTATCGGTGGTACTCATGATTACAGGATTCCGATGATTTTCACTTCGAACGTGAGCGCCTGGCCCGCGAGCGGATGGTTGAAGTCGAACAGCGCCGAGGTCTCGCCGACTTCCTTCAGCACCCCCGCGTAGCGACCGCCATCCGGTGCATTGAACTCGATGAGTTCGCCCGGCGTGAAGTCGTCGCCGACCATCCCGTTCTCGCGCAGCGTCGACAGCGTCACGCGCTGGAGCATGTCGGGATTGCGGGGACCGAACCCCTGCTCCGGGGTTAGCTGAAAAGTCGAGTGGTCGCCGACCCGGAGCCCGAGCAGAATCTGTTCCAGCGACGGCGCCAGTTGCCCCGCGCCCAGCAACAGCGTGGCCGGCTTGTCCGAGAAGGTGTTGACGATGTCGGCGCCGTCGGCCAGTGCGAGCCGGTAATGCAACGTGACGTGGGAACCGGGCTTCACTTCGGATAGATCGATGAGGCTCATGAATTACTCGTTCGGTCGGCGCCCGCTACGGCCGAATGGCCCGGCGCAAAGCCAATATTGTAAGTCACCTGAGCGTGCAAGGCGGAAAGTGCGACGACGTTGCGCACGCCGCCCGCCGCCAATGGAGTTCAGACCATGCCGTCACCCTGCCTCATCCTGCCGCCGGCCGAATGCCGCGACAGCCCCGATGCGCCGGCCGATCCGCCGGCCCGCGTGATCCCGATCCAGCGGCGCAAGCGCCGCCCGGCCGACTGGCGGCCCGAGCGGCCGCGCGAACGGCTACTGGAGCGCGGGCCGGCCGCGCTGACCGACGACGAGCTGATCGCGCTGCTGCTCGGCACCGGCAAGCCCGGTCACGATGTGTTCGTCATCGCCCGCGAACTGATCGGTCAATACAAGTCGCTGCGCGGATTGCTCGAATCAGGCGCCGACGATTTCGAGGCGCACCCCGGCATCGGCCCCGCGCGCTCCGCGCGGCTGGTCGCGGTCACCGAGATCGCGCGGCGCATGCTGGAGGAGAAGGCCCGGGACGGCATGCAGATCGATTCGCCCGGCGCCGTCGAGGATTGCCTGCGAATGAAGATCGGCACGCTTCCGCACGAAGTGTTCGTCGCGGTCTACCTCGACGCTCGCAACCGCATGATCGACATGGAGGAAATCGCGCGCGGCTCGCTCACGCGCATGGCCGTCTACCCGCGCGAGATCGTGCGCCAGGCGATGAAACAGAACGCCGCGGCGCTGATCGTCGCGCACAATCATCCGTCGGGCGCGGTGCGGCCGAGCGCGGAAGACCGCCGCCTGACCCGCGTGCTGAAGGACGCGCTCGAGCTCGTCGACGTGCGGCTGCTCGATCACGTCGTGGTCGGCGTCAGCGATACTTTTTCGTTCGCACGGGCCGGTTGGCTGTAGACTGTGGCGCGGTGGCCCTTCCCCAGGGCGCCGCAACGGCGAAGCGAAATTAGGTTTGATTTTTCTGAACTTTTTCTGCTAGAATCGCCGTCTGTCTTTTTTCCAACCAGTTCTAGCCATCGAAGGGCCTTGTCTGTAAGGGCTACGGCGTTCTGAGTGCAGCCATGGATCACGTGGCGGTGCGATGGAACCTTCACCGGCGATCGAACCCCGAATTTAGCGTATTAGGAGTGCTCTCATGGCACGCGTATGCCAAGTAACTGGGAAAGCGCCGATGAGCGGCAACAACGTTTCCCACGCCAACAACAAGACGAAGCGCCGCTTCCTCCCGAACCTGCAAAACCGCCGGTTCTGGGTTGAGAGCGAAAACCGCTGGGTGCGTCTGCGCGTCTCGAACGCCGGTCTGCGCCTGATCGACAAGAACGGCATCGATTCCGTGCTCGCTGACCTGCGCGCACGCGGCGAAGCCTAAGCCCAAGGAGCAGAATCATGGCAAAAGGCGCCCGCGACAAGATCAAGCTTGAGTCGACCGCTGGTACGGGTCACTTCTACACGACCACGAAGAACAAGCGCAACATGCCGGAAAAGATGGCGATCAAGAAGTTCGATCCCGTCGTCCGCAAGCATGTGGAATACAAAGAAACCAAGATCAAGTAATCTCCGGTTTCTTCCAGCCTGACGGCGACCGAAAAGCCCCGCACTGCGGGGCTTTTTGTTTTGCCGCGCGCGCTCGCGCCCGACGCGGTATGCTCTCCCCTTTCCGCGGCGACGACCGACGGAACGCAAGATCAAAAAGCGTAACGATGGAGATGCAGCATGAAATTCGACGTGGCGATCGTCGGCAGCGGCCTGGCAGGGCTGTCGGTCGCACTCAACCTGGCCAGCACGCGACGTGTCGCGCTGATCGCGAAACGTTCGCTGATGGAGGGGGCGAGCGATCACGCGCAGGGCGGCATCGCGGCGGTCCTCGACTCGGCGGACAGCATCGAGAACCACGTCGACGACACGCTGGTCGCCGGTGGCGGCCTGTGCGATGAAGGCGCGACGCGCTACATCGTCGAGCACGGCCGCGAAGCCATCGAATGGCTGATCTCGCAAGGCGTGCCGTTCACGAAGGACGACGCGGCCGAACTCGGCTTTCACCTGACGCGCGAAGGCGGCCACAGCCACCGCCGGATCATCCATGCGGCCGATGCGACCGGCCATGCGGTGCTCGCGACGCTGTCGGCGCGCGCGCGCCAGCATCCGAACATCACGTTCTTCGAAAACCACCATGCGATCGACCTGATCACGTCGGACCGGCTCGGCCTGCCCGGCCGCCGCTGTCACGGCCTGTATGCGCTCGACGTCGACAACGACCGCACGATCACGATCGAGGCGCCGCATACGGTGCTCGCCACCGGCGGCGCCGGCAAGGTCTACCTGTACACGACGAACCCCGACACCGCGACCGGCGACGGCATCGCGATGGCATGGCGGGCCGGCTGCCGCGTGTCGAACATGGAATTCATCCAGTTCCACCCGACCTGCCTGTTCCATCCGTACGCGAAATCGTTCCTGATTTCGGAAGCCGTGCGCGGCGAAGGCGGCCTGCTGAAGCTGCCCGACGGCACGCGCTTCATGCCCGCGCACGATCCGCGCGCCGAGCTCGCGCCGCGCGACATCGTCGCGCGCGCGATCGACTTCGAGATCAAGAAGCGCGGGATCGACTGCGTGTATCTCGACATCAGCCATCAGCCGGAAGCGTTCCTGCGCGAACATTTCCCGACGATTCATGCGCGCTGCCTCGAATTCGGCATCGACATCGCGAAACAGCCGATCCCCGTCGTGCCGGCCGCGCACTATACGTGCGGCGGCGTCGTCACCGATCTCGCGGGGCGCACCGATCTCGCCGGCCTGTATGCGGTCGGCGAAACGTCGTACACGGGGCTGCACGGCGCGAACCGGCTCGCGAGCAACTCGCTGCTCGAATGCCTCGTGATCGGCCGCGCGGCGGCCGAAGCGATCGAAGCGGCCGGCTTCGACGCCCAAACGCCCACCGCACTGCCCGCATGGGACGAAAGCCGCGTGTCGGATGCGGACGAGGAAGTCGTCGTGGCCCACAACTGGGACGAACTCCGCCGCCTGATGTGGAACTACGTCGGCATCGTGCGCACCGACAAGCGTCTCGAGCGCGCGAAGCACCGGCTGTCGCTGCTGCGCGACGAGATCCACGAGTACTACGCGAATTTCCGCGTGACGCGGGATCTGCTCGAACTGCGCAACCTCGTCGACGTGGCCACGCTGATCGTGAAGAGCGCGCACTCGCGCCGCGAAAGCCGCGGGCTGCACTACAGCCGCGACTGGCCGCATACGCTGCCGAAGGCATTGCCGAGCGTGCTCACGCCGCGCGTGCGCCGCTGAGCGGCGCGCCTCCCAAGAAAAAAGCCGTTGGCGTGTGCGCGCCAACGGCTTTTTGTCTGATTAGACGACGTTCGGTCAGTCGACGATCCGCATCGAATAGTCGGTCGCCCGCACGTCCTTCGTCAGCGCGCCGATCGAGATGCGATCGACGCCCGTCTCCGCGAACGCGCGCACCGTATCGAAATTGACGCCGCCCGAGACCTCGAGCACGGCCTTGCCCGCCGTCACGCGCACCGCTTCGCGCATCATGTCGAGCGTGAAGTTGTCGAGCAGCACCGACTGCGCGCGATGCGCGAGCGCCGTGTCGAGCTGCGCGAGCGTCTCGACTTCGATCTGCACCGGCACGCCCGACTCCAGCGCGAACGCCGCGTCGAGCGCCTCGCCCACGCCGCCTGCCGCCGCGATGTGGTTCTCCTTGATCAGGATGCCGTCGTACAGTGCGAGACGCTGGTTCTCGCCGCCGCCCACGCGCACCGCGTACTTCTGCGCGAGCCGCAGTCCCGGCAGCGTCTTGCGCGTGTCGAGGATCTTCGCGCGCGTGCCCTCGACGCGATCGACGTAACGGCGCGTCGCGGTCGCGACCCCCGACAGCAACTGCAGGAAGTTCAGCCCGTTGCGCTCGGCCGTCAGCAGCGCGCGCGCCGGCCCTTCGAGTTCGCACACGGTCGAATCGGGCGCCATCCGGTCGCCTTCGCGATAGCGCCATTGCACGGCGATCGACGGATCGATCCGCGCGATCACGCCGTCGAACCACGGCACGCCGCACAGCACGGCCTCCTCGCGCACGATGATCCGCGCGCGGCGGTGCTCGCCGGCCGGCACGAGCCGCCCGGTCTGGTCGCCGGGGCCGACGTCTTCGGCGATCGCATCGGCCACGTTGCGCGCGATCGCTTCGTCGAAGGCCGCACCGTATTGGGCGCGGAGGGCTTCGAACAGCGGGGATACGGCGTTGCTCATGCCGCCCCCACGTTCGCGAACAGGGGCTGGTCGCGCTGCAGATCGCCGCTCGCCTGCACGCGCTTCTTGTGTGCAGCCGCGAATTCGAGCATCCGGTCGATCGGCAACCGCGCGCGCGCGCCGATCGCCGGGTCGACGAAGATCTCGTTGTGCCCGCGTTCGAGCGCGTCGGCGAGGTTCGCGAGGCCGTTCATCGCCATCCACGGGCAGTGCGCGCAGCTCTTGCAGGTCGCGCTGTTGCCGGCCGTCGGCGCGGCGATGAAGGTCTTGCCGGGTGCGGCAAGCTGCATCTTGTGCAGGATGCCGAGATCGGTCGCGACGATGAAGCGTTGCGCGTCGAACTTGACGGCCGCGTCGATCAGTTGCGTGGTCGAACCGACGACATCGGCCTGCGCCACGACGTTTTCCGGCGATTCGGGATGCACGAGCACCTTCGCGTCCGGATATTCGGCGCGCAGCAGGTCGAGCTCGATGCCCTTGAACTCATCGTGGACGAGGCACGAGCCCTGCCACAGCAGCATGTCCGCGCCGGTCTTTTTCTGGATATAGCTGCCCAGATGGCGGTCCGGCGCCCAGATGATCTTTTCGCCGCGTGCATGCAGGTCGGCGACGATCTCGAGGCCGATCGACGACGTGACCATCCAGTCCGCGCGCGCCTTCACGGCCGCGCTGGTGTTCGCGTAGACGACGACGGTACGGTCCGGATGCGCATCGCAGAACGCCGAGAATTCGTCGACCGGGCAGCCGAGGTCGAGCGAACAGGTCGCGTCGAGGTCGGGCATCAGGATCCGCTTGTTCGGGCTCAGGATCTTCGCGGTTTCGCCCATGAAGCGCACGCCGGCGACGACCAGCGTCTGCGCGTCGTGGTCGCGGCCGAAGCGGGCCATTTCGAGCGAATCGGCCACGCAGCCGCCCGTTTCGTCGGCCAGTTCCTGCAGTTCGGCATCCACGTAGTAGTGGGCGACCAGCACGGCCTTTTCACGGGCGAGCAACGCCTTGATGCGTGCCTTCAGCGCAGCGCGCTCGTCGGCGGACGGCGCGTCGGGCACCTTGGCCCATGCCTGTCCGACGCCGCACACGGTCCCTGCTGCGACGGGCCGGTCGTACTCGACGGGTTTGATCGTCGATTGCATCTCCATATCTCCTGTCGGCATGAGTAAGCGCTTCAGCGCTTACTCATGCCCCATGCTACGCGGTCGACCCAAGTTAGCGCTTCAGCGCTTACTTGGGTCCCATGCTTCGCGGTCGGCCGGAGTGAGCGCTTTAGCACTTACTCCGGCCCCAAGCCTCATACCAATCGCGGCGGCGCCGATCCGTCAAAAACCGGCGACCCAAATGAAAAAACCCCGCCAACGCGGGGTTTGTGACGTCCTGAGATTCTAATCGATTTCGAATCAGGCGTAGCGACGCAGGCGTGTCGCGAATTCCTGCAGCGCCTTGATGCCGCTTTGTTCTGCGCGATGGCACCAATCCTGCAATTGCGCGAGAAGCTGTTCGCGCGACGCGGTCGAACGATCCCAGATCGCGGCCAGATCCTGGCGCAGCTGGAAGTACGTATGCAGCTTCTGGCTGTTCGCGAAGATTTCCGGCAGCAACTTCTTCTGCGGCTCGTCGAGGCCGTCGGCGTCCTTGTGGAACCACTTGCGCGCGCCGCGCATCAGCTGGTACTTCTCGCTCGAACCGAGTTCCTTCAGGTGCGCGAGCTCCTGGCGGTACGCACGCTTCACGGCCTTGCCGTAGCGCGCCATCACTTCGTAGCGGTTCGACAGCACGGCCTGCAGCGTTTCCTGGTCGAGCACCGTCTTCGGCTTGTTCAGGCGCGGCGTGGGCGCGACCTTCTTCACCTTCGCGAGACCGAATGCCGACATGATGCGGATGTACATCCAGCCGATGTCGAATTCGTACCACTTGTTCGACAGCTTCGCCGACGTCGCGAACGTGTGGTGGTTGTTGTGCAGTTCCTCGCCGCCGATCACGATGCCCCACGGGAACAGGTTCGTGCTCGCGTCGGCCGAATTGAAGTTGCGATAGCCCCAGAAGTGACCGAAGCCGTTCACGACGCCCGCGGCCCAGAACGGAATCCAGACCATCTGCACGGCCCACACGGTGAGGCCGAGCACGCCGAACAGCGCGACGTCGATCACCATCATCATGCTGATGCCGAGAATCGGGTACTTCGAGTAGACGTTGCGCTCGAGCCAGTCGTTCGGCGTGCCGTGGCTGAACTTGCGCATCGTCTCTTCGTTCTTCGCTTCCGCGCGATACAGCTCGGCGCCCTCGAGGAACACCTTCCAGATACCGCGCGTCTGCGGGCTGTGCGGATCTTCCTCGGTCTCGCATTTCGCGTGGTGCTTGCGGTGAATCGCGGCCCACTGGCCGGTCAGCATGCCGGTGGTCATCCACAGCCAGAAGCGGAAGAAGTGGCTCGCGATCGGATGCAGCTCCAGCGCGCGGTGCGCCTGGCAGCGGTGCAGGTAGACGGTCACGCCGATGATCGTGACGTGCGTGACGGCGAGCGCGAACAACGCGACTTGCCACCACGAAAAACGCAGGAGCCCGTGGGAAAGAAAATCGAGCACAGAATTCAACAAGGCAGTTACCCGTGATGAGAGCGACGCCACGCTGGCGTCAGAAGAATGAAAGCATACCGCGTGTAGACCGGAATTTTACTTCAACCGTTCCAAGTCTTTGTAAAAAATGAATATTTTCTTGCCCTGACGCAATCCGCGCGGTCCATGTGCGGACTGGGTAGGGCTCGCGATCCGGTTTCGACCGCGGGATCGGTACGATTGACCGCCCGTGCCCGCTACGCCGTCGGCGCGTGCCCGTCCAACGCGTGCCCGTCCAGCGCACCGTTGGCTGCCGCCGGCTCGAGCCCGGCCGCCACGCCCGCCGCCGCGGGAAAGCCGTCCGGCAGCCCGACCACGCGCACTTCGCGCTGCGGGAACGGAATCGAAATCCCGTGCTCGCTGAACAGCCGCCAGATGTTGCGGTTCACGCTCGAGCGCACGCCCGACGTGCCTTTCGCCGCATCCTCGATCCAGAAGCCGAGCTCCAGATCGATCCCGTCGGCGCCGAAACTCACGAGGTACGCGGTCGGCGCCGGCTCGGCCAGCACGCGCGGCACGTCCTTCGCGGCGTCGGCGAGCAACGCGAGTGCCTGCTCGACGTCGCTCGTGTAAGCGACCTGCACCGCAACCTTCGCATAGCCGCGCGTCAGGTACGACGACTGGTTCTGCACGACGTCGGTGATCAGCTTCTCGTTCGGGATCAGCGTCTCGTTGCCGTCGAGGCCGCGCACGACCGTGTAGCGCGTGCGGATCTGCGTGACGACGCCCTGCAGCCCGCCGACGCTGATCGCATCGCCGAGCCGCAACGAGCGGTCGAGCAGGATGATGAAGCCCGACACGTAGTTGCTGGCGATCTTCTGCAGCCCGAAACCGAGGCCGACGCCCACCGCGCCGCCGAACACGCCGAGCACCGTCACGTCGATGCCGACGAGCGACAAGCCGATCAGGATCGCCGCGAACACGAGCAGCGCGCGCCCGACCCGCGACAGCACGACCTTCAGGTTCGCATCGAGCGTGCTCACGCGCGACAGGCGATCCTCGAGCACCGAGCCGAGCCACATCGCGACCATCAGCGTCACGCACACCCACAGCGCGCCGGAAATCACCGACAGCAGCGTGAGGTGCGCGGTCGCGACCCGGAACTGCACGCTGTCGAGCCAGCCGAGCACGTCGCGCTGGATGCCCAGCACCGTCATCACCATCGCGGCCCACACGACGGTCGACACGATCTTCTCGACGATCGACAGCCACGCGTGCGTATGGCCGTCGCGCGCGAACACGCGCCGCGCGAAGAAGAACAGCACGTAGATCAGCCCGATGCCGAACAGCGGCACGAGCGCGAGCGACAGCAGCGACGTCGACATGAACGGGTCGAACGCGAGCTGCGCGCCGCCGACGAACACGCTGCCGAACAGCGGAAACAGCGCACGTTTCAGGCTCTGCGCGCCCGCGCCCGGCGCGCGTCCGGCCGCCCGCCGGTGCGCATCGATCCGACCGTGCACGACGCGCGCGGCCACCCAGGCGAAGCACAGCGCCCCGACGAGGATCGCCGCCTGCCAGACCATCACAGGCTGGTGGAAATCGCGAATCACCGATGCCAGCCGGTGCGACAGCAGGCGGCTCTGCAGACTCTCCATCGTCCGTCCGGGCAGTCGTTACTGCGCGGCGCGGCGCTCGAGCACCGCGGCGAAGAAGCCGTCGGTCGCGTGGCGGTGCGGCCACAGCGACAGGTAATCGCCCGTCTCGAGTTCGATGCGCTGGTCGGCCAGCACCTGCTGCGCCGGCACCAGCACGAAGTCGGGATGATCGGCCAGGAACTGTTCGACGATGCGCTCGTTCTCGGCGTCGAGCACGCTGCAGGTCGCGTAGACGAGCCGGCCCCCCTTCTTCACGAGCCGCGCGGCGCTCGCGAGAATCGACGCCTGTTTCGGCGTCAGCTCGTCGATCGCCGTGCGCGTCTGGCGCCACTTCAGGTCCGGATTGCGGCGCAGCGTGCCGAGGCCGCTGCACGGCGCGTCGACCAGCACGCGGTCGATCTTGCCAGCGAGCCGCTTGATCTTCGCGTCGTGCTCGCTGTCGATCAGCACCGGGTTCACGTTCGACAGCCCGCTGCGCGCGAGGCGCGGCTTCAGCTTCGCGAGGCGCTTCTCGGAGATGTCGAACGCATAGAGACGCCCGGTCGAGCGCATCATCGCGCCGAGCGCGAGCGTCTTGCCGCCCGCGCCCGCGCAAAAATCGACGACCATCTCGCCGCGCCGCGGCGCGACCAGCGAGCACAGCAGCTGGCTGCCTTCGTCCTGCACCTCGATCGCGCCCTCCTCGAACAGCTTCAGGCGCGTCAGCGCCGGCTTGCCGACCACGCGCACGCCGAACGGCGCGAACGGCGTCGCGCCCGCGTCGATGCCGCTCACGCGCAGCGCCTCGATCACCTGGTCGCGGCTCGCCTTCTGCGCGTTGGCGCGCAGGTCGAGCGGCGCCGGGTAGTTCAGCGCGGCGGCGAGCTGCGCAAGCTCGTCGGCGTCGAAACGGGCCGACAGCGCCTGGTGAATCCAGTCGGGCAGGTTCGTGCGAATGCGCACCGGCAGGCTCGCCGGGTCGATCTTCGACACGTGCTCGAGCCACGCGGACTCGGTGTCGGACAGGAACGGCTTCAGCGCATTGCGCCCCATCGTCTGCATCAGGCCAAGCAGCGTGAGGCGCCGCGCGGGCGTGCCCGTGCCGCTCTCGGCCAGATGCGAAAACTCCATCTTCCGGCGCAGCACCGCGAACACGGCCTCGGCGATCACGCCGCGCTCGGCATGCCCGAGCTTCGGGTGCGCGCGGAAGAACCGGCTCGTCGTCGCGTCGGCGGGGCCGGCGAACTTCAGCACCTCGGCCAGCAAAGTCTCGGTCTGGCCGATCAGGAATCCGTGCAGCTTCATACGCCCTCACTCGTTTCGGTATGCGGTTGATCCGCGAAAATCCAGCGCGCCTCTTCGGGCGCCACCACTGCACGGCCGTGCTCGAGGCGCAGGCGCCCGTCGACGAACCAGCGCACCGCGCGCGGATACAACACGTGCTCGACCGTCAGCACGCGCCGCGCGAGCGCGGCCGCGTCGTCGCCGGCGCGCACCGGCACCGCGCCCTGCGCGACGATCGCGCCGCTGTCGAGCTCGGGAATGACGAAATGCACGCTCGCGCCATGCAGCGCGACGCCCGCATCCAGCGCCTGCTGATGCGTGTGGATGCCCTTGAAGCTCGGCAGCAGCGACGGATGGATGTTCAGCAGCCGGCCTTCGTATCGTCTGACGAATGCGGGCGTGAGGATGCGCATGAAGCCGGCAAGGATGACGAGATCGGGCGCGAAACGGTCGATCTCCGCGGCGAGCGCCGCGTCGAAGCTGTCGCGGCCGTCGAACGACCGGTGGTCGACCACCGCCGTCGCCACCCCGTGCGACGCGGCAAAAGCCAGCCCGGCCGCATCGGGCCGGTTGGCGATCACGGCGGCAATCTCGGCCGGCCAGCGTTCCTGCGCGCACGCGCGGACGATGGCCTCCATGTTGCTGCCGCGACCGGAAATCAGGATCACGAGTTTTTTCATCCGCGAATTTTACCATTCGCCCTCGCGATTCCCGCCTTCTCGGCCGTCGGGCCGCCCGAACGTTTATAATCTTCTGCTTTGCGGCATCCCACCGCCCATCCCCCGACGCTGCATCCGCTATCGTGAAAGTCTTCCGCGGCCTGCCCAACGCCGAGAGCCGCGCCCCGTGCGCGCTGACGATCGGCAACTTCGACGGTGTCCATCGCGGCCACCAGGCCCTGCTCGCGCGCGTGCGCGCGGCAGCGGACGCACGCGGCCTGCCCGTGTGCGTGATGACGTTCGAGCCGCACCCGCGCGAATTCTTCAACCCGGCCGGCGCGCCGCCGCGCATCGCGATGCTGCGCGACAAGCTGGAAGCGCTGCGCGACCACGGGGTCGACCGCGTCGTCGTCGAGCACTTCAACCACACCTTCGCGAGCCAGTCGCCGCAGGCGTTCGTCGAACGCACGCTGGTGAACGGGTTGCACGCGCGCTGGATGATGGTCGGCGACGATTTCTGCTACGGCGCGAAGCGCGCGGGCACCTTCGACACGCTGAAGGCGGCCGGCGAGCTGCACGGCTTCGAGGTCGAGCAGATGGGCACGGTGTCCGGCAGCGACGGCACGCGCATTTCCAGCTCCGGCGTGCGCGCGGCGCTCGCCGCGGGCGATCTCGACGCGGCCGCGCAGGCGCTCGGCCACGGCTACGCGATCAGCGGCCACGTCGCGCACGGGCTCAAGCTCGGCCGCGACCTCGGCTTCCCGACGCTGAACCTGCCGATCGCGCACAAGCGGCCGGCGCTCGCGGGCATCTTCGTCGTGCAGGTGCACGGCCTCGGCCCCGAGCCGCTGCCGGGCGTCGCGAGCCTCGGGCTGCGCCCGACCGTCGACGATTCGGGCCGCGTGCTGCTCGAAGTCCACCTGCTCGACTGGCACGGCGACGCGTACGGCAAGCTGATCCGCGTCGAATTCCTGAAGAAGCTGCGCGACGAGGCGAAGTTCGACGATCTCGAGGCGCTGTCGCGCGCGATCGCGCTGGACGTCGCGAATGCGCGCGCGTACTTCGTCGAACGCGACCGTGCGCCGGGTAGCCGCGCGACGGGCTTCGCGACGTCGGCCACCGACCGAATTAGCTGATCCGGACGGCGGCGCCTCGCCGCCCCCTCGCGCCGCCCTGTCGCGCGCCTACCCGATTCACGACGCCCGAGCGTCCCCGATTTAGATAGCGATCCCATCATGAGCAACAAGAAAGCCGATTCGAAACCGCAGGCCAAGTATCCGGTCAACCTGCTCGACACGCCGTTCCCGATGCGCGGCGACCTGCCCAAGCGCGAGCCGCAGTGGGTCAAGGAGTGGGAAGAGCGCGGCATCTACGAGAAGATCCGCGCGGCCAGCAAGGGCCGGCCGAAGTTCATCCTGCACGACGGCCCGCCGTATGCGAACGGCGACATCCACCTCGGCCACGCGGTCAACAAGATCCTGAAGGACATCGTCGTCAAGTCGCGCAACATGGCCGGCTTCGACGCGCCGTACGTGCCGGGCTGGGATTGCCACGGGATGCCGATCGAGATCCAGATCGAGAAGCAGTTCGGCAAGTCGCTGCCGGCGGCCGAAGTGATGAGCAAGGCGCGCGCGTACGCGACCGAGCAGATCGAGAAGCAGAAGGTCGGCTTCAAGCGCCTGGGCGTGCTCGGCGACTGGGCCAACCCGTACAAGACGATGAACTTCGTGAACGAGGCGGAAGAAATCCGCGCGCTCGGCAAGATCATCGAGAAGGGCTACGTGTATCGCGGGCTGAAGCCGGTCAACTGGTGCTTCGACTGCGGCTCGGCGCTCGCGGAAGCGGAAGTCGAGTACAAGGACCGCACCGACCCGACGATCGACGTGATGTTCGCATTCGCGGAACCGGAAAAGACCGCGCACGCGTTCGGCCTGCCGGCGCTGCCGCGCGCCGAGGGCGGCATCGTGATCTGGACCACCACGCCGTGGACGATTCCCGCCAACCAGGCGCTGAACCTCCATCCGGAGATCGTCTACGCGCTGGTCGACACCGAGCGCGGGCTGCTGATCATCGCGCAAGAGCGCGTCGAAGCGTGCATGGCCGACTTCAAGCTGACCGGCCGCGTCGTCGCGACCGCGCCCGGCGTGAAGCTCGCGAACCTGCGCTTCCACCACCCGCTCGCGTCGGCCCACCCCGGCTACCAGCGCACCGCGCCCGTCTACCTCGGCGACTACGTGACGACCGACACGGGTACCGGCGTCGTGCACTCGTCGCCTGCGTACGGTATCGAGGACTTCCAGTCGTGCAAGGCGCACGGGATGACCGATTCGGACATCATCAACCCGGTGATGGGCGACGGCCGCTATATCGAATCGCTGCCGCTGTTCGGCGGCCTGTCGATCTGGGACGCGAACCCGAAGGTCGTCGACGCGCTGAACGCAGCCGGCTCGCTGCTGCGCAGCGAGCACTACAAGCACAGCTACATGCACTGCTGGCGCCACAAGACGCCGATCATCTACCGCGCGACGTCGCAGTGGTTCGCCGGCATGGACGTGACGCCGCAAGACGGCGGCAAGACGCTGCGCGAAACCGCGCTCGAAGGCATCGACGCGACCGCGTTCTACCCGTCGTGGGGCAAGCAGCGCCTGTTCAGCATGATCGCGAACCGTCCCGACTGGACGCTGTCGCGCCAGCGCCAGTGGGGCGTGCCGATGGCGTTCTTCGTGCACAAGGAAACCGGCGAGCTGCACCCGCGCACGCTCGAGCTGCTCGAGGAAGTCGCGAAGCGCGTCGAGCAGTCGGGCATCGAGGCGTGGCAATCGCTCGACCCGCGCGAGCTGATCGGCGACGACGCGAACCTGTACGAGAAGAACCGCGACACGCTCGACGTGTGGTTCGACTCGGGCACGACGCACTGGCACGTGCTGCGCGGCTCGCACAAGGATCAGCTGCAGTTCCCGGCCGACCTGTACCTCGAGGGCTCGGACCAGCACCGCGGCTGGTTCCACTCGTCGCTGCTGACCGCATCGATGATCGACGGCCGCGCGCCGTACAAGGGCCTGCTCACGCACGGCTTCACGGTCGACGGCGAAGGCCGCAAGATGAGCAAGTCGCTCGGCAACGGCATCGACCCGCATGAAGTCGCGAACCGTCTCGGCGCGGAAATCATCCGCCTGTGGATCGCCTCGACCGACTACTCGGGCGAGCTCGCGATCTCCGAGGAAATCCTGAAGCGCGTGACCGAAGGCTATCGCCGCATCCGCAACACGCTGCGCTTCCTGCTCGCGAACCTGTCGGATTTCGATTTCGCGCAGCACGCGGTGCCGGTCGACGAATGGCTCGAGATCGACCGCTATGCGGTCGCGTTCTCGCAGCAACTGCAAACCGAACTGCTCGGCCACTACGAGAAGTACGAATTCCACCCGGTCGTCGCGAAGCTGCAGACGTACTGCTCGGAAGACCTCGGCGGCTTCTACCTCGACGTGCTGAAGGATCGCCTGTACACGAGCGCCGCCGATTCGCGCGCGCGCCGCTCCGCGCAAACCGCGCTGTATCACCTCACGCACGGCCTGCTGCGCGTGCTCGCGCCGTTCCTGTCGTTCACGGCGGAAGAAGCGTGGAAGGTGTTCCAGCCGGCGAGCGACACGATCTTCACGGAAACCTACTACGCGTATCCGGAAGTCGCCGGCTCGGCCGCGCTGATCGAGAAGTGGGCGCTGCTGCGCGACGTGCGCGGCAACGTGACGAAGGCGCTCGAGGAAGCGCGTACCGCGAACCGCATCGGTTCGTCGCTGCAGGCCGAAGTGGCCGTGCATGCGAGCGGCGCGCGCTACGACGCGCTCACGAGCCTCGGCGACGACCTGAAGTTCGTGCTGATCACGTCGGCGGCGACCGTCGTGAAGGTCGACGACGAAGCTCAGGAAAGCGTCGACGTGGCCGCGTCGAAGTACCAGAAGTGCGAACGCTGCTGGCACTACCGCGAAGATGTCGGCGCGCACGCCGATCATCCGACGCTGTGCGGCCGCTGCTTCTCGAACCTGTTTGAAAACGGCGAAATCCGGAGCGCTGCTTAAATATGGCGAAGACCCTGTCGAAACCGGCCAGCGGCGCGCTCGCGCCCTGGCTCGGCATTTCGCTGATCGTGATCCTGTTCGATCAGCTGTCGAAGATCGCGATCCTCAAGACGTTCGCGTATGGCGCGCAGCATGCGCTGACGTCGTTCTTCAACCTCGTGCTGGTGTACAACCGCGGCGCCGCGTTCGGCTTCCTGTCGACCGCGAGCGGCTGGCAGCGCTGGGCGTTCACCGCGCTCGGCATCGGCGCGACGCTCGTGATCTGCTTCCTGCTGAAGCGCCACGGCCATCAGCGGCTGTTCAGCGTGTCGCTCGCGCTGATCCTGGGCGGCGCGCTCGGCAACGTGATCGACCGGCTCGTCTACGGCCACGTGATCGACTTCCTCGATTTCCACGTCGGCGCGTGGCACTTCCCGGCGTTCAACCTCGCCGATTCCGCGATCACGGTCGGCGCGGTGCTGCTGATCTACGACGAGCTGCGGCGCGTGCGCGGCGCGCGCTGAGCGCGCATACTCCGTGTCGACGGCCGGCTTCGCGCCGGCCGTTCCGTTCGACCCCAGGAGGCCTGAGTTGGCACACGCAGAACTCGCAGGAAAACACCTCGTTCTCGGCCTGACGGGCGGCATCGCCTGCTACAAGATCGCCGAACTCACGCGGCTGCTCGTGAAGGCCGGCGCGACCGTGCAGGTCGCGATGACCGACGCCGCCACCCAGTTCATCACGCCCGTCACGATGCAGGCGCTGTCGGGCCGGCCCGTCTATACGAGCCAGTGGGACGCGCGCATCGACAACAACATGGCGCACATCGACCTGTCGCGCGAAGCCGACGCGATCGTGATCGCGCCCGCGTCGACGGATTTCCTCGCGAAGCTCGCGCACGGGTTCGCCGACGATCTGCTGTCGACGCTGTGTATCGCACGCGACTGCCCACTGCTCGTCGTCCCCGCGATGAACCGCCAGATGTGGCAGAACCCAGCCACGCAGCGCAATGCCGCGCAACTGCGCGCGGACGGCGTGTCGGTGCTCGGCCCCGATTCGGGCGCGCAGGCCTGCGGCGAAGTCGGCGACGGCCGCATGCTCGAGCCCGAGGCGATCTACGAAGCGATCGTCGCGCACTTCGCGCCGAAGGTGCTCGCGCACCGCCGCGTGCTGATCACGGCCGGGCCGACGTTCGAACCGCTCGACCCGGTGCGCGGCCTGACGAACCGCTCCAGCGGCAAGATGGGTTTCGCGCTCGCGCGCGCCGCGCAGCAGGCCGGCGCCGACGTGCACCTCGTCGCCGGGCCGGTCGCGCTCGACACGCCGTGGGGCGTGTACCGCCAGGACGTGCAGACCGCGCAGCAGATGTACGATGCGGTGATGCATGCGGTCGCCGATGCCGACATCTTCATCGCGGTGGCCGCGGTCGCCGACTGGCGCGTCGACCAGCCGGCCGAGCACAAGATGAAGAAGACGGCCGACCGCAAGATGCCGGCGCTCGCGTTCGTCGAGAACCCCGACATCCTCGCGTCGGTCGCGGCGCTGCCCGATGCGCCGTTCTGCGTCGGCTTCGCGGCCGAAAGCGGCGACCTCGACGTGCACGGCGACGAAAAGCGCAAGCGCAAGAACGTCCCGCTGCTCGTCGGCAACCTCGGCCCGCTGACGTTCGGCCGCGACGACAACGAAGTCGTGCTGTTCGAGGCCGCCGGCCTCACGCGCCTGCCGCGCGCGCCCAAGGAAGAACTCGCGCACACGCTCGTGGCCGAAATCGCGAAGCGCCTGCCCGACAACCGCCTGATCTGATCTCCGCGCGGCGGCGCTTGCCGCCGCGCCCTTCCCGACCGATTCGACGACCGCATGAAACTCGACCTGAAGATTCTCGACGCGCGCATGCGCGACTACCTGCCCGCCTACGCGACGACCGGTAGCGCCGGCCTCGACCTGCGCGCATGCCTCGACGCACCGGTTACGCTGCAGCCCGGCGCAACGACGCTGGTGCCGACGGGCCTCGCGATCCACCTCGCCGATCCCGGCTATGCGGCGCTGATCCTGCCGCGCTCGGGCCTCGGCCACAAGCACGGGATCGTGCTCGGCAACCTCGTCGGCCTGATCGACTCCGACTACCAGGGCCAGTTGATGGTCTCGACGTGGAACCGCGGCCAGACAGAGTTCGTGCTGAATCCGTTCGAACGCCTCGCGCAGCTCGTGATCGTGCCGGTCGTGCAGGCGCAGTTCAACATCGTCGACGAATTCACCGAGAGCGATCGCGGCGAAGGCGGGTTCGGCAGCACCGGCCGCCACTGAGCCGCGCAGAGCAAAAAAAAGCCCTTTTCCTTTTCACGCGCCGTCGCTTGCCGGCCGGTTGGACGGTCCTCGCATAGACGGCCATCGCGACCAGCACGCCGAACAACACGGCCCCGTCGCGCCGATCTTCATGATCCAGAACGCGAGCGTGATTTCGGGAAGTTTGTTCATTCGAAGCCTTTTTGCAGGAAACGGCGCGACGGTGCGGACCGGCGCGCGTTGCAGACAGGATCGAATGTGGTCGCCGCCCGCTTAACGGAACCTTAGCGACCGAAGAACGGCGCGGGCAGCGGCGCCGGCGTCAGCGCGCGTGCTGGTGCCGGTAATGCAGCGCGTAGGCGAGCGTCAGCAGCACGACGAACACGACGCCGACCACCATCGTCATCCGGAATTCGCGCGTGAAAGCGGTCGTCAGCAGGATCGCCGCGACGAGCCCCGCGCCGAGCAGGCTGCCGAACGGGTGCCCCCACATCCGGAACGCGAGCGCGGGGCCGCGATACCGCGAACGGAACCGCAGGTGCGTGACGAAGATCATCAGCCACGTGAACAGCGCGCCGAACATCGCGATCGCCATCATCACCGTGAACGCGGTATCGGGCGCGAGCGCGACCAGTACGGCCGCGACGGCAACGCCGCTCGTCGAGATCCACAGCGCCGCGCGCGGCACGCCGTTCGCGCCGAGCCGGCCGAACACCGCAGGCGCGAGGCGCGCGCGCGACAGGCTGAACATCATCCGCGTCGTCACGTAGAGCTGGCTGTTCATCGCCGACAGCGCCGCGATCAACAGCACGAAGTTGATCACGCCCGCCGCGTACGGCACGTGCGTCGCGGCCATCACCTTCACGAACGGGCTTTCGTCGGTGCCGGCCTGCGTCCACGGCACGATCGCGAGCATCAGCGCGAGCGTCAGCAGGTAGAACAGCACGAGCCGGAACACGGTCGAGCGGAATGCGCGCGTGACCGCGTGCTGCGGATCGCGCGCCTCGCCGGCCGCGATCGCGACCGCTTCGATGCTCATGTAGCTGAAGATCGCGACGATCACCGCGACCCAGGTGCCCCACGGGCCCTTCGGCATGAAGCCGCCGTGCGCGGTGTAGTTCGCAAAGCCGATGCCCGATGCGGCCGGCGCGGACCACACGAGCAACGCGCCGAGCACGATGAACACGACGATCGCCGCGATCTTCAGCAGCGAGAACGCGTATTCGACGGTGCCGTACAGCGTGACGCTCGCGAGGTTCACCGCGATCAGCAGCGCGGAGAAGCCGATCACCCAGTACCAGCCGGGCACGACCGGAAACCAGTACTTCATGAACACGGCGATCGCGCTGATTTCGGTGCCGATCGCGAATACAACGGCGAACCAGTACGCATAGCGCACGAGAAAACCCGCGAGCGGGCCGACGTAGTGCTCGGCATAGGCGCCGAACGAGCCGGCCGTGGGGTGCGCGACGGTCATTTCCGCGAGCACGCCCATCAGCAGCAGCGCGATCAGCGCACCGATCGCATACGAAACCAGCACGCTCGGGCCGGCGAGCCCGATCGCGAAACCGCTGCCGAGGAACAGCCCCGTGCCGATCGCGCCGCCGATCGCGATCATCGCCATCTGCCCCGACGTCAGCGCGTGGCGCAACCCTTGTTCGCGCGCGACGATATCGTCGAACGACCGTTGTTGTTCTGTCACTGCGTTACCACTCCCCTGCACCACCATCGCGCCGCCGGCGCCGAATAAAACGAAACGGCGCGGAGAACTTCCCGCGCCGTTCGCATGAACAACGAATTATCGCTTACTCGACTTCGACCGTCTCTTCGTTCGGCTTGTGCGGCGGATTCGCCAGCTTGTCGAACGACAACTGCACCTTGTCGCTTTCGTCGACGTCGACCGTCACGTGGCCGCCGTTCAGCAGCTTGCCGAACAGCAGCTCGTCGGCCAGCGCACGGCGGATCGTGTCCTGGATCAGCCGCTGCATCGGGCGCGCGCCCATCAGCGGGTCGAAGCCGTGCTTCGCGAGATGCTTGCGCAACGCGTCGGTGAAGAGCGCGTCGACCTTCTTCTCGTGCAGCTGTTCCTCGAGCTGGATCAGGAACTTGTCGACCACGCGCATGATGATTTCCTCATCGAGCGAGCGGAAGCTGATGATCGCATCCAGCCGATTGCGGAACTCCGGCGTGAACAGGCGCTTGATGTCGGTCATCTCGTCGCCGGTTTCGCGGCGCGTCGTGAAGCCGATCGTCGCCTTTTGCATCGACTCGGCGCCCGCGTTCGTCGTCATGATGATGATGACGTTGCGGAAGTCCGCCTTGCGGCCGTTGTTGTCCGTCAGCGTGCCGTGGTCCATCACCTGAAGCAGCACGTTGAAGATGTCCGGATGCGCCTTCTCGATTTCGTCGAGCAGCAGCACGCAATGCGGCTTCTTCGTGACGGCTTCGGTCAACAGGCCACCCTGGTCGAACCCGACGTAGCCCGGCGGCGCGCCGATCAGCCGGCTCACCGCGTGACGCTCCATGTATTCCGACATGTCGAAGCGGATCAGCTCGATGCCGAGCGTGAACGCGAGCTGGCGCGCCACTTCGGTCTTGCCGACGCCCGTCGGGCCGGAGAACAGGAACGCACCGATCGGCTTGTCCATCTTGCCGAGGCCCGCGCGCGCCATCTTGATCGAGGCCGCGAGCGCGTCGATCGCCGGATCCTGGCCGAACACGACGCTCTTGAGGTCTCGGTCCAGCGTCTGCAGCTTGCTGCGATCGTCCTGCGACACGCTTTGCGCCGGCACGCGCGCGATCTTCGAGATGATTTCCTCGATCTCGCCCTTGCCGATCGTCTTCTTCTGCTTCGACTTCGGCAGGATGCGCTGCGCGGCGCCCGCCTCGTCGATCACGTCGATCGCCTTGTCCGGCAGGTGGCGGTCGGTGATGAAGCGCGCCGACAACTCGGCCGCGGCCGACAGCGCACCCGACGAATACTTCACGCCGTGGTGCTCCTCGAAGCGCGACTTCAGCCCGCGCAGGATCGCGACCGTCTGCTCGACGCTCGGCTCCGTCACGTCGACCTTCTGGAAGCGCCGCGACAACGCCGCGTCCTTCTCGAAGATGCCGCGATATTCGGTGAACGTGGTCGCGCCGATGCACTTGAGCGTGCCCGACGACAACGCCGGCTTCAGCAGGTTCGACGCGTCGAGCGTGCCGCCGGACGCGGCGCCCGCGCCGATCAGCGTATGGATTTCGTCGATGAACAGGATCGCGTGCGGGCGCTCCTTGAGCTCCTTCAGCACCGTCTTCAGACGTTGCTCGAAATCGCCGCGATACTTGGTGCCCGCCAGCAGCGCGCCCATGTCGAGCGAGTACACCTGCGCGTTCGCGAGGATGTCCGGCACCTCGCCGCGCGTGATGCGATACGCGAGCCCTTCGGCGATCGCGGTCTTGCCGACGCCGGCTTCGCCGACGAGCAGCGGATTGTTCTTGCGGCGACGGCACAGCACCTGCACGACGCGCTCGACCTCGGGCTCGCGACCGATCAACGGATCGATGCGGCCGTCCTTCGCCATCTGGTTCAGGTTCTGCGTGAACTGCGCGAGCGGGGTTTCCTTCTGCGCATTCGCGTCTTCGCTTTCCGCATTCGCGTCGGTCGACTTCGCGGCTTCGCCGCTGTTCGTCTTCGCGATGCCGTGCGAAATGAAGTTCACCACGTCGAGGCGCGTGACGCCCTGCTGCTGCAGGTAGTACACGGCGTGCGAATCCTTCTCGCCGAAGATCGCGACCAGCACGTTCGCGCCGGTCACTTCCTTCTTGCCGTTCGACGTCGACTGGACGTGCATGATCGCGCGCTGGATCACGCGCTGGAAACCGAGCGTCGGCTGGGTATCGACATCGTCGGTGCCCGGGACGGTAGGTGTGTTGTCGTGGATGAAATTGCGCAGGTTCTGACGCAGATCCTCGATGTTTGCCGCGCACGCGCGCAACACCTCGGCCGCCGTCGGATTATCCAGCAGGGCCAGCAGCAGATGCTCGACCGTAATGAACTCATGGCGCGCCTGGCGTGCTTCCATGAACGCCATGTGCAGGCTGACTTCCAATTCCTGGGCAATCATGCTTCCTCCATCACGCACTGCAGCGGATGCCCTGCCTGCCGCGCATGGGTAACGACTTGCTCAACCTTGGTCGACGCGATGTCCCGCGTATAGACCCCACATACCCCTCGCCCTTCGCGATGGACCTTCAGCATGATCTGCGTGGCCGTCTCGCGATCCTTCTTGAAATACTCCTGGACCACCATCACGACGAACTCCATCGGCGTGAAGTCGTCGTTCAGCAGCACCACCTTGTACATCGAAGGCGGCTTGAGCTTCTGCTGCTTGCGTTCCAGGACGGTACTGTCCTGCTTGTCCGGGATAATCGCCATACACCCATTCTAAACAACTCGGACAGGCCCGCAATCCTGCCATTACCCGACCGACCGGCCGGCGCCCTCCCCGGTATCCCGGAACACACGACCGCCTTCGCGCCATATGAAAGCCGGCTGCGGTGCCGGCTTTCACGCATGGCGCGGAACACGAACCGTCTGGGGGATTCGCACCGGAACGTCGTGTCCGCATCCAGTATCCCACAAGCCGGGACGACTCGAACGCGTGTCACTCGAGCCTGGTATATGAGCCGATTATGCGGCTTTTCAAGCCCGCGCGCTTGGCCGCATGTTGCGAAGCAAAGCCGGAAAAACCCTGAAAATGGGTTCTTTACAACGACCCTCTAAACGTCTAAAAATTCCACTTGACACTCCAATAAAGAGCGCCAACAATCAAGCTGGCACTTTTTTCAATTTGCCGACTGGCGAAACGAAAGAGGCCGAGGTGAGCTTGTGAGGGGGGAACGACCGGATTTTGGTCGTTTAGCTTTTCGAGCGTGCTCGTGGTAAGTAGCAGCGACTGTGTGACAGGGGAAGTAGGAAAATGGCAACTGGTATCGTTAAGTGGTTCAACGACGCGAAGGGCTTCGGTTTCATCACTCCCGACGAGGGCGGTGAGGATCTGTTTGCGCACTTCTCGGCTATCACCATGAATGGCTTCAAGACGCTGAAGGAAGGCCAGAAGGTGAGCTTTGACGTCGTTCAAGGACCGAAGGGCAAGCAAGCGTCGAACATCCAGGCCGCATAAGGCATCGGATATCGGACGAAGAAACCCGGCGCACGGCGCCGGGTTTCTTTTTTTGAGGCCGGCCCATCGATAATCGATTGGCCGGCCTTTTCGTTCAATCCCGATAACTGAACACGCATTGTCTCGTCACGCATGCAGGTCGGATATCGAATCTGCACGTGAAACACATTCGCCGCTTCGTTACACGACCTTCAGCGTGCCCATCATGCCGAGATCCTCGTGTTCGAGAATGTGGCAGTGAAACATGCGCTCGCCGGGCATGTCTTGCGTGACCAGGATCGACACCGTTTCGCCGCTGCGCACGTTCACCGTATCCCGCCATGCGCGGAAAGGTTCGCTCGTGCGTGACCCACCCGACGCCCGCTCGATCACCTGGAACTGCGTGCCGTGCACGTGGAACGGGTGATCCATGTCCGTCGTATTGCGGATCTCCCAGCGCTCGACGTCGCCGCGGCGGCTCGTCAGGGTCGCGCGGTGCGGCGCGTAAGTGTCGCCGTTGATCGTGAAGCGCATGCCCGCCGGGCGGCCGTGCGCGCCGCCCTTCATCATCGCGTCCATGTCCATTTCCTCGCCGAACGCGACCGTCTTGTGCGCGACCGGTTCGCCCAGCGGCGGCACCGCGCGCAGCGTGGCAGGCAGCGCGCGGGCCTCGGCGGGCGCGAATGCCACATCGGCCAGCGCCAGCGCCGGATCGGGCGGCAGGCTGCCGTGGCCGTCGTCGTGCGACATCGCCATCTTGCGACGGTCGTACTCGGCTGCCTGCAGCACCGCGTGTGACGCACGGTCGCCGGCGCGCACCAGCAGTTCCGCGCGCTCGCCCGGCGCAATCAGCAGCGACGTCACGCGCCGCGGCGTGTCGAACAAGCCGCCGTCGGTGCCTGCATGCTCGAACACGCGACCGTCGTCGAACGCGATGCGCAGATAGCGTGCGCTGCACGCGTTCCACACCCGCCAGCGCTCGTCGCCGGCGATGTCGATACGCGGCCGGCGCGCGCCGTTGACGAGCACGAATTGACCTTCCCGACCGTTCATCCAGTCCATCATGTCGTTCGGCGCGATCGTGCCGTCGCGGGCAAGCTTCAGGTCCGACACGAACAGGTGGCGCTCGGGCCAGCCGGCAAGCGGATCGTCCGCGGCGCGCACGACGAACGGGCCGGCCAGCCCGCGGAACACCTGCTCGGCCGTCATCATGTGCGGATGCGGGTGGTACCAGTACGTGCCGGCGCTCCCCTTCGGCAGCGTGAAGCGATACACGCGCGACGCGCCGGGCGCGACCGGATCCGACGGGTTGCCGTCCTGGTCGGGCGGTACGGGCAGGCCGTGCCAGTGGATCGTCGACGGCTGCGGCAGCTTGTTCACGAACCGGATCTCGACCGTATCGCCCTCGCGCACGTCGATCAGCGGGCCGACGACCGGGCCTTGCGTGCCCGCGCCGAACTGCCAGAACGTCGTCGGCCGCGCGCCGCGCAGCAGCGGTCGCGCCACCGGTTGAGCGACCAGCGTCGCCCGGAACGTGCCGGGCTCGCGGCTTTCGTTCGCCAGCGTGCGCAACGTGGCGAGCGGCGCGCCGGCCGGCAGCGCGTCCGCGGCCGCGAGCGCGGCCGGCGCGGGCTTGCCGTGCTGCGCGTGCGCCGACATCCCCGACATGCTCGGCATGTCGTCCATCGAATCCATGCCGGCCATGCCGGCATGACCGGCATGCTGCGCCCACGCAGTGCGCGCGAACAGCGACGCGCTCGCGACGCCGATGGCGCGCGACAGGAAGGTTCTCCGTCTCATCAATCGATCCTCGTTATTCATGCAGTGCGCGCGACAGGCGCGGCGGTCGCGTCATCATAACCGCAGGGCCGGATCGAAAAACGCCATCGCCAAGCGGGCGGCGATACGCCGCAGCAAGCACGGCTACCGCGCCGGATACGGCGCCACGACGGCGATCGTCGCCCGGCGCTTCGGCGGCCACGGCCCCTCGGCTGCCGCCCCTTTCGCGCCTTCCGCTCGCGCACCGCGCTCGCCCCGCCGCATCGACGATCCGGAAATTCGCCGATTTTTCACGATGCGGAACAAGTCACTGCTTTATAAAAATTCGTGGTGCAGGGCACCAATTTCCCGTTTCGCGATGCCGAAAAACGTTCCGCCATACAAAACGATGAAAATAACTCATTGTTTTTAGTGGTTATTTTTTGTTTTGAGAAGCCGTTCTACATGCACCATCCGACCGGGTCGCGGACGTAGACTTTGTTCCATGCACTGACGCTTCGCCGCGACGCTCGATACGGAATCCGGCGCAAGCAATCAGTCGGGCCACAGCCGGCCAAGCCGGCAGGCGGCACAACAGAATCGCTGGTAATCAGAAAGGGAGAACGGAAATGAAGGGATTTCGCTTTGGTTCAGCGCTCGGGTCGTTCTACATCCTGCCGACAAACGGCGGCTGGGAAGCGACGTTCGGCAACGCTTCGCTCGGCGCGTTCTCGTGCCCGGAAGTCGCGGCCGATCGCATCTCCCGCGGCGACTGCGCGCAGCCTTCCGAACTGGACACGGCCACGCTCGAAGTGCCGGACGAAATCGCCGAATGGGAAATCGTTCACGTCTGAATGGCACATCTGCAACGACAAACGCCCCGGGCGACCGGGGCGTTTTTCTTGTGTGCCGGGCGGCGAATGGTTCGCTCCGCCGCGCCGGCCCGTGCACGGGCTCGCGCGATCGCGCGGCCGGCGTCAGGCGACCGCGTCGACGATGCCGTTCAGCGTCGCGCTCGGGCGCATCGCCTGGCTCGTCAGGTCGACGTTCGGACGGTAGTAGCCGCCGATCGCCTGCGGCTTGCCTTGCGCGGCCGCCAGTTCTTCCAGGATGCGCGCTTCGTTCTCGGACAGCGCCTTCGCCACGCCTTCGAACTGCGCCTTCAGCGCGGCGTCCTCGGTCTGCTCGGCGAGCGCCTGCGCCCAGTACAGGCACAGGTAGAAGTGGCTGCCGCGGTTGTCGAGGCCGCCGACCTTGCGCGCCGGCGACTTGTTCTCGTCCAGGAACTTGCCGGTCGCCTGGTCGAGCGTCTTCGCGAGCACGAGCGCCTTCGGGTTCTGGTACGCGTTGCCCAGATGTTCGAGCGACGCGGCCAGTGCGAGGAATTCGCCGAGCGAATCCCAGCGCAGGAAGCCTTCCTCGACGAACTGCTGCACGTGCTTCGGCGCGGAGCCGCCCGCACCCGTTTCGAACATCCCGCCGCCGGCCATCAGCGGCACGATCGACAGCATCTTCGCGCTGGTGCCCAGTTCCATGATCGGGAACAGGTCGGTCAGGTAGTCGCGCAGCACGTTGCCCGTGACCGAGATCGTGTCCTTGCCCGCGCGGATGCGCTCGAGCGAGAAGCGGGTCGCATCTTGCGGCGTCATGATGCGGATGTCGAGGCCGTTCGTGTCGTGATCCTTCAGGTAGCGCTCGACCTTCGCGATGATCTGCGCATCGTGCGCGCGCGCCGGATCGAGCCAGAACACGGCCGGCGCGCCGGTCGCGCGGGCGCGGTTGACCGCGAGCTTGACCCAGTCCTGCACCGGTGCGTCCTTCGTCTGGCACATGCGCCAGATGTCGCCTGCCTCGACCGCGTGCTCGAGCAGCACGTTGCCGGCTTCGTCGGTGACGCGCACGACGCCGTCCGCCGGAATCTGGAACGTCTTGTCATGCGAACCGTATTCCTCGGCCGCCTGCGCCATCAGGCCGACGTTCGGCACGCTGCCCATCGTGACCGGATCGAACGCGCCGTGCTGCTTGCAGTCCTCGATCACGGCCTGGTACACGCCCGCGTAGCAGCGGTCCGGAATCACGGCCTTCGCGTCGTACAGCTGGCCGTCCGGGCCCCACATGCCGCCCGAATCGCGGATCATCGCCGGCATCGATGCGTCGACGATCACGTCGCTCGGCACGTGCAGGTTCGTGATGCCCTTGTCCGAGTTGACCATCGCGAGACGCGGGCGCACCGCGTACTCGGCCTTGACGTCGGCTTCGATCGCTTCACGCGTGTCGGCCGGCAGATCCTTCAGGCGCGCGTACAGGTCGCCGATCCCGTTGTTCGGGTTGAAGCCGACCTTCGCCAGCACGTCCGCGTGCTTCGCGAGCGCGTCGCGATAGAACACCGACACGAAGTGACCGAACAGGATCGGGTCCGAGACCTTCATCATGGTCGCCTTCAGGTGCACCGAGAACAGCACGTCCTGCGCCTTCGCGTCGGCGATCTGCGCCTCGATGAAGCTGCGCAGCGCGTTGCGGCTCATCACCGACGCGTCGATCACTTCACCGGCCTTCACGGCCGTCTTTTCCTTCAGCACCTTCTTCGCGCCGTCGGTGGTCGTCAGTTCGATCTTCACGCTGCCGGCATCGGCGATCAGCGCCGACTTCTCGCTGCCGTAGAAGTCGCCTTCGGTCATGTGCGCGACGTGCGCCTTCGACGTGGCCTTCCACGCGCCCATCTTGTGCGGATGCTTGCGTGCGTAGTTCTTGACCGACAGCGGCGCGCGGCGGTCGGAGTTGCCTTCGCGCAGCACCGGGTTCACCGCGCTGCCCTTGATCTTGTCGTAGCGCGCCTTGACGGCCTTCTCTTCGTCCGTCGACGGATCTTCCGGATAGGCCGGCAGCGCGTAGCCCTGCGCCTGCAGTTCGGCGATCGCGGCCTTCAGCTGCGGCACCGATGCGCTGATGTTCGGCAGCTTGATGATGTTCGCTTCCGGCTTCAGCGTGAGCTGGCCCAGCTCGGCCAGATCGTCGGAACCCTTCTGCTCCGACGGCAGGACGTCTGCGAATGCCGCGATGATGCGGCCGGCGAGCGAGATGTCGCGCGTTTCGACGGCGACGCCGGACGAACGCGTGAAGGCCTTGACGATCGGCAGCAGCGAATAGGTCGCGAGCGCCGGCGCTTCGTCGGTGAGGGTGTAGATGATCTTGGGCGAAGTGGACATGGTGGTCAAAGCATTGCTACGTGATGATGGGACTGAGGAGCGCCGGCGGTAACCGGCGGGGAGCGACCGGGTCGATCGCGAAAGGGGTGCGCCGGCTCAGCCGGGCGGTGGTGTTGCGAGGGCCGTCATGTTCTACCTTGCAGGGCATGCGGCCGCCTCGCGGCGCCGCGGCCCGCATGCCGGGCCACCCTGCCAACAAACCTGCCATCCATGAAACGCTCCGGCGCCGGCAGTCAGCGCCGGGGCGGCCGGCAACCTGCCGGCCCACCCCGGAAGGGGTCTTACATGTTCTCGATCAGCACTTCGCCGAAGCCGGAGCACGACACCTGCGTCGCACCTTCCATCAGCCGCGCGAAATCGTACGTGACGCGCTTCTGCAGGATCGACTTCTCCATCGCGGCGATGATCGTGTCGGCTGCTTCCGTCCAGCCGAGGTGGCGCAGCATCATTTCCGCCGACAGGATCTCGGAACCCGGGTTCACGTAATCCTTGCCCGCGTACTTCGGCGCCGTGCCGTGCGTCGCCTCGAACATCGCGACCGAATCCGACAGGTTCGCGCCCGGCGCGATCCCGATGCCGCCGACCTGCGCGGCCAGCGCGTCGGAGATGTAGTCGCCGTTCAGGTTCAGCGTCGCGATCACGTCGTATTCGGCCGGGCGCAGCAGGATCTGCTGCAGGAAAGCATCGGCGATCGAATCCTTGATCACGATCTCGTTGCCCGTCTTCGGGTTCTTCACGCGCATCCACGGGCCGCCGTCGATCAGCTCGCCGCCGAATTCCTTCTGCGCGAGCGCGTAGCCGGCGTCACGGAACAGGCCTTCCGTGAACTTCATGATGTTGCCCTTGTGCACCAGCGTGACCGACTTGCGATCGTTGTCGATCGCATACTGGATCGCCTTGCGCACGAGGCGCTCGGTGCCTTCGGTCGACACGGGCTTCACGCCGATCCCCGAGGTTTCCGGGAAGCGGATCTTCTTCACGCCCATCTCGTCCTGCAGGAACTTGATCACCTTCTTCGCCTGCTCGGAGCCCGCGGCCCATTCGATGCCCGCGTAGATGTCTTCCGAGTTCTCGCGGAAGATCACCATGTCGATCTTCTGCGGCTCGCGCACCGGCGACGGCACGCCCTTGAAGTACTGGACCGGGCGCAGGCACACGTAGAGATCAAGCTCCTGACGCAGCGCGACGTTCAGCGAACGGATGCCGCCGCCGACCGGGGTCGTGAGCGGCCCCTTGATCGACACCACGTATTCCTTCAGCACCTGCAGCGTTTCGTCCGGCAGCCACACGTCCGGACCGTACACCTTGGTCGCCTTCTCGCCCGCGAAGATCTCCATCCAGTGGATCTTGCGCTGGCCCTTGTACGCATGCGCGACCGCCGCGTCGACGACCTTGATCATGACCGGCGTGATATCGAAGCCCGTACCGTCGCCTTCGATATAGGGAATGATCGGCTGATCGGAAACGTTGAGCGAGAAGTCCTTGTTGACGGTGATCTTGTCACCGCCCTCCGGAACCTTGATGTGCTGATACGGCATGATCGACTCCAGTGACGTGGCTGAGCAGGTGATGCTGGTCGAAGCTGCGCGCGCGGCGGGGCGCGGCATGGCCACCCCGTGACGACAACAGCGAGCCGCTATTCTAGCGCCCCAACCGGGCACTTCGGCGCGAACCGCGGCACTGCGTATCAAGACCTCACTTATGTCTTATATAAGACAGAGGACTTGCCGTTCCGTATTATGCATTAAGATTCCGCCATTTGCCATAGACCGCCCGCCCCGCTTCGTGCGGGGCGCCGGCGGGCGCCCCGCCATGAACCTGATCGCCCTCAACAAGCCGTTCGGCACGATTTGCCAGTTTTCCGCGCACGAGACGCGGCCGTCGCTCGGCGACTGGGTAAAAACGCCCGGCGTGTACGCGGCCGGCCGGCTCGACGCGGACAGCGAGGGGCTGCTGCTGCTCACCGACGACGGCGCGCTGCAGGCCCGCATCGCGGAGCCGCGCCACAAGCTGGTGAAGCGCTACTGGGCGCAGGTCGACGGCGCGCCGGGGCCGGCCGACCTGAAGGCGCTCGCACGCGGCGTCGACCTCGGCGACTACGTGACGCGCCCGTGCCGCGCCGAATTCATCGAGCCGCCCGACACGCTGTGGCCGCGCAATCCGCCGATCCGCTACCGCGCCGCGATCCCGACCACGTGGATCGAGCTGGCGATCACCGAGGGCAAGAACCGGCAGGTACGCCGGATGACGGCGGCCGTCGGCTTCCCGACGTTGCGTCTGGTGCGCGTGGGCATCGGCGCGCTCGACATATTCGCGCTCGGCATTGCACCGGGCGAAACGATCGCGCTGCCGCCGCGCGCGCCGTGGGACGGTTTCGCGCCGGCCGGATGACGCATCCGGGACACGCGAATTTTTCGTCATCTTTTTCGTCAACCGGCCGTGAAGATCGCGCGTTAAACCACGCAGATGCCAACCTTAGCTATCCGGCATTGGCAGCCGAACCCGTGTTTGCGTCACGAAAGCGACGTTTTATTCGAATACGATTCGGCGCCCGCAGCGCAAAGAGAAATTTCTCGAAGCGTCTGTCAACCGAAAGGTGGATGGCACCGTTAGACGACATGACTCCTATTGCCGGGTCATTTGGTTAATTAACTAAAGCTGAGGAACACAACATGAACAAACTGATCGCCGCTCTGGTCGCTGGCCTCTTCGCAACGGCTGCTTTCGCACAAGCTTCGGCTCCGGAAGCTGCTCCGGCAGCAGCAGAAGCTGCTTCGGCACCGGCCAAGCACGCTGCCAAGAAGCACCACGCTGCCAAGAAGCACCACAAGGCATCGAAGAAGGCTGCAGCAAGCGACGCAGCAGCACCGGCAGCTGCTTCGAACTAAGCAAGCTGGCTGTAATAACGCAGTCAAGAACACGCAGTCCTGCCGTTCTTACGGCGTTGAAAGGCAGATCACCGCAAGGCGATCTGCCTTTTTCTTTTTTGTGCCCGCCGGCGCGCATCGCGTACCATGCGGGTCTCGTTTTCCAGACAGGAGCCATGCCGTGTCATTCTCCCTGCGCTCGTCGCTCGGCCGCCTTGCGCGCGCCGCCGTGTTTCCCGCCGCCCTCGCCGTCCTCGCGCTCGGCATGCAGGCCGCCAGCGCGCAAGTGCCGCCCGGCGCCAAGCAGCCGAGCGAGTTCCCGCGCGTGAAGCTGCGCGCCGGCATGTACGTGATCGACGCGGCCGTCGCCGCGAACGACGCCGACCGCGAACAGGGGCTGATGTACCGTTCGCAGCTCGCGCCGAACGAAGGCATGCTGTTCGTCTTCAACGAGAACGCCGTGCACTGCTTCTGGATGAAGAACACGCTGATTCCGCTGTCGATCGCGTTCATCCGCGCGGACGGCACGATCACCGACATCGACGAGATGCGCGCGGAGACGACCGACAACCACTGCCCGCGCAACAACGGCGTCTATGCGCTCGAAATGAGCAAGGGCTGGTTCGCCGCGAAGGGCATCAAGCCCGGCATGAAGCTCGACGGCCTGCCGCGGGCCCAGTAACCGGTAACCGCGGCGGCCCGCGCGGCGCGCATCGTGCCGCGCCCCGCGCACCGACCGAAAAGCCGGCCACCGATGGTTTCCTGTCGGGCGCCGGCTTTTTTTTCGCCCGCCGGCGCCCCCCGCCTTGATTCGGCACACGCTGCCCGCATCTGCAAAAGCCACGGACAAGCGCTATCCTTTAAATCTCGCTAGTTCCAGCCCGGGCCGGCACCTATCGGCCGGCCCGCTTACGATCCGAACCACCAGGAGGTTCACGTGCCCCGCAAAACCCCCATCGAGCGCTATCGAAATATCGGGATCAGCGCTCACATCGATGCCGGCAAGACCACGACGACCGAGCGCATCCTGTTTTACACCGGCGTGAGCCACAAGATCGGTGAAGTGCACGACGGCGCGGCCACGATGGACTGGATGGAGCAGGAGCAGGAACGCGGCATCACGATCACGTCGGCGGCGACCACGGCCTTCTGGAAGGGCATGGCCGGCAACTATCCGGAACACCGGATCAACATCATCGACACGCCCGGGCACGTCGACTTCACGATCGAAGTCGAGCGCTCGATGCGCGTGCTCGACGGCGCGTGCATGGTCTACGACTCGGTCGGCGGCGTGCAGCCGCAATCGGAAACCGTGTGGCGCCAGGCGAACAAGTACAAGGTGCCGCGCATCGCGTTCGTCAACAAGATGGACCGGATCGGCGCCGACTTCTTCCGCGTGCAGAAGCAGATCGGCGAGCGCCTGAAAGGCGTCGCCGTGCCGATCCAGATTCCGATCGGCGCGGAAGATCATTTCCAGGGCGTCGTCGATCTGGTGAAGATGAAGGCGATCGTGTGGGACGACGAAAGCCAGGGCGTGAAGTTCACGTACGAGGACATCCCCGCGAACCTCGTCGAGCTCGCGCACGAATGGCGCGAGAAGATGGTCGAGGCCGCCGCGGAAGCGAGCGAGGAACTGCTCGAGAAGTATCTGCACGACCATGAATCGCTGACCGAGGACGAGATCAAGGCCGCGCTGCGCCAGCGCACGATCGCCAACGAGATCGTGCCGATGCTGTGCGGCAGCGCGTTCAAGAACAAGGGCGTGCAGGCGATGCTCGACGCGGTGATCGACTACCTGCCGTCGCCGGTCGACGTGCCGGCGATCCTCGGCCACGACTTCGCCGATCCGGACAAGCCGGCGGAACGTCATCCGAGCGACTACGAGCCGTTCTCGTCGCTCGCGTTCAAGATCATGACCGACCCGTTCGTCGGCCAGCTGATCTTCTTCCGCGTGTATTCGGGCGTCGTCGAGTCGGGCGACACGGTGCTCAACGCGACGAAGGACAAGAAGGAGCGGCTCGGCCGGATCCTGCAGATGCACGCGAACGAGCGCAAGGAAATCAAGGAAGTGCGCGCGGGCGACATCGCGGCGGCGGTCGGCCTGAAGGAAGCGACGACCGGCGACACGCTGTGCGACCCGGCCAAGCCGATCATCCTCGAGAAGATGGAATTCCCGGAGCCGGTGATCTCGCAGGCCGTCGAGCCGAAGACGAAGGCCGACCAGGAAAAGATGGGCCTCGCGCTGAACCGTCTCGCGCAGGAGGATCCGTCGTTCCGCGTGCAGACCGACGAGGAGTCCGGCCAGACGATCATCTCGGGGATGGGCGAGCTGCACCTCGAAATCCTGGTCGACCGGATGAAGCGCGAGTTCGGCGTCGAGGCGACGGTCGGCAAGCCGCAGGTCGCGTATCGCGAAACGGTGCGCACGACGGCGGCCGACGTCGAAGGCAAGTTCGTCAAGCAGTCGGGCGGGCGTGGCCAGTACGGCCATGCGGTGATCACGCTGGAGCCGAACCCGGGCAAGGGCTACGAGTTCCTCGACGAGATCAAGGGCGGCGTGATTCCGCGCGAGTTCATCCCGGCCGTCGACAAGGGCATCACCGAGACGCTGAAGAGCGGCGTGCTCGCGGGCTACCCGGTCGTCGACGTGAAGGTGCATCTGACGTTCGGTTCGTACCACGACGTCGACTCGAACGAAAACGCGTTCCGGATGGCCGGCTCGATGGCGTTCAAGGAAGCGATGCGCAAGGCGAAGCCGGTGCTGCTCGAGCCGATGATGGCCGTCGAGGTCGAGACGCCCGAGGACTTCATGGGCAACGTGATGGGCGACCTGTCGAGCCGGCGCGGCATCGTGCAGGGGATGGAGGACATCGCGGGCGGCGGCGGCAAGCTGGTGCGTGCCGAGGTGCCGCTCGCGGAGATGTTCGGCTATTCGACGTCGCTGCGTTCGGCCACGCAGGGCCGCGCGACGTACACGATGGAGTTCAAGCATTACGCGGAAACGCCCGCGAACGTGTCGGAAGCCGTGATCAACGCGAAAGTGAAGTAAGCGCCGCTCGCTCGCGCTCCGGCGCATGCGCGCAAAGCCCGTCCGGTTCATCCCGGACGGGCTTTTTTTCGTCCGGCGCGCGTCGCGCGCGCGGCTCGTCGATCGGCGCGCCGCGCTTTTTTTCGCGTGCCACAATGGATGGCGATTCGTCAGATGGAACCCGCCCGATGCCGCCCACTCCTGCCCTGCGCCGCCTGCTGACTCTCTATGCCGGCCTGATCGCCGCGAACGTCGCCGTCTGGCTGTGGGCGCTCGCGGTGCTGCGCGACCATCCGCTGCTGCTCGGCACCGCCGCGATCGCATACGGGCTCGGGCTGCGTCATGCGGTCGACGCGGATCACATCGCCGCGATCGACGTCGCGACGCGCAAGCTCATGCAGGATGGCCAGCGTCCGGTGAGCGTCGGCCTGTTCTTCTCGCTCGGTCATTCGACGATCGTGATCGCGGCGACACTCGGCATCGCGCTGACCGCGTTCGCGCTGCGCGACCGGTTCGATGCGTTCCGCGAGGTTGGCGGCACGATCGGCACGGCGGTATCGGCCACCTTCCTGCTGGTGCTCGCGTGCGTGAACCTGATGATCCTGCGCGACGTGTGGCGACGCTATCGCGGCGCGTCCGGGCACACGCACGACGGCGCGCACGACCATCGTCCCGCCGGGCTCGTCTCGCGGTTGCTGCGCCCGCTGTTCCGGTTCGTGTCGAAGAGCTGGCACATGTATCCGGTCGGCGTGCTGTTCGGGCTCGGTTTCGATACTGCAACAGAAATCGGCCTGCTCGCGATCGCCGCCGCGCAGGCGAGCCAGGGGCTGCCGGTCTATACGGTCATGCTGTTTCCCGCGCTTTTCACCGCCGGCATGACGCTGATCGACTCGACCGACAACGTGCTGATGATTCAGGCGTACGGCTGGGCGATGGACGATCCGCAGCGCAAGCTGCTCTACAACGCGAGCATCACGTTCGTGTCGGCGGCCGTCGCGCTGGCGATCGGCGGGATCGAGGCGGCCGGGCTGCTGGCCGACAAGCTGTCGCTGACGGGCCCCGTGCGCGATACGCTCGATGCGCTCGGCGAACGCTTCGGCTCGATCGGCTACGGGATCGTCGCGCTGTTCCTGGTCTGCTGGATCGCATCGATCCTGTTCCACCGCTGGCAACGCGCGGCCGACGCGCCGGCACGCTGAACGACGCCCCCGACGTTTCATTCCGGAAACAAAACGCTCCCCCACGGCGTTGCACGCGCGGTCACGCGACTGCGCCCGCCTTTCACGACGGGCCCGAACGGCCGATGGCACGAATCTCGCAGAGTGAGATTCGCACGGCGGGCCCGCGTGCCGATCCGCGTTCACGGCTGACGTCCAGCGTCGGCCCGAAGGCGATCGGCCGACGATAGGACAACGAATCTTTTAGCCCCCCTGCACCACACGTAAATCGTCGCGCGGCTACGAGGCATCGCGCGCATGGGGAGGCCATGATGCATAAAACGAAACAACCGTTCCGCGCGGCGGGACGGCGCCCTCGTGCAACCTTGCTGGCCGTGGCCGCGTTCGCGTGCTGCTGCTCGTATGCCGTCGCACAGAACACGACGCCTGACGCCGCGCCCGGCGCGAATGCCAGCGCGGACACCATCATGACGCTGGTCGAGAACGCATCGCCGTGCGCCGCCAATCCGGCCGCGTGCGCGGTACACGTTTACGCCGGCGGGGGCGTCGGTAATGGCGGCGCCGGTGCGGGCGGCAGCGGGAACGGCGGCGGCACCGGGAATGGGAGCGGGAGCGGCGGCAACAACGGGAACGGCGCCGTCGGACCTGCCGGTGTCGGCGGAACGACAGGCGGAACAACAGGCAGTACGAACGGCACCGGCCGCGGAGGCAATGCATCCGGCAACGGTGGCTCTGGGGGTGGTACTTCAGGGGGTGGTACTTCGGGTGGCGGTACTTCGGGTGGCGGTACTTCGGGTGGCGGTACTTCCGGTGGCGGTACTTCGGGTGGCGGCACTTCCGGTGGCGGTACTTCAGGTGGCGGCACTTCCGGTGGCGGTACTTCAGGTGGCGGTACTTCAGGTGGCGGCACTTCGGGCGGCGGCACTTCGGGCGGCGGCACTTCGGGCGGCGGTACTTCTGGTGGCGGTACTTCGGGTGGCGGCACTTCGGGTGGCGGCACTTCGGGGGGCGGTACTTCAGGCGGCGGCACTTCCGGTGGCGGTACTTCGGGGGGCGGTACTTCGGGGGGCGGTACTTCGGGGGGCGGTGGCCACGGTGGCGGCCATGGCGACGGCGGCGGCCATGGCGACGGCGGCGGTCACGGTGACGGCGGCGGTCACGGTGACGGCGGTGGTCACGGTGACGGCGGTGGTCACGGTGACGGCGGTGGTCACGGTAACGGCGGTGGTCACGGCAACGGCGGCGGTCACGGCAATGGTGGCGGTCACGGCAACGGCGGCGGTCACGGCAACGGCGGTGGCCAAGGTGGCGGTGGCGGTGGTGGCGGTGGCGGTGGTGGCGGTGGTGGCGGTGGTGGCGGTGGTGGCGGTGGTGGCGGTGGCGGTGGTGGCGGTGGTGGTGGTGGTGGTGGCGGTGGTGGCGGTGGTGGTGGCGGCGGTGGCGGTGGCGGTGGCGGTGGCGGTGGCGGCGGTGGCGGCGGCGGCGGTGGCGGTGGCGGTGGCGGTGGCGGTGGCGGTGGCGGTGGCGGTGGCGGTGGCGGCGGCGGCGGCGGCAACGGCAACGGCAACGGCAACGGCGGCGGCGGCGGCGGCGGCGGCCACGGCAACGGCGGCGGCGGCGGCGGCGGCGGCAACGGCGGCGGCGGCCACGGCAACGGCGGCGGTAACGGCAACGGTGCCGGTGGCAATGGCGGTGGAAACGGTAACGGCGGCAGCGGCGGCGCCAACGGCACCGGCGGCCACGGCAATGGCGGCGGCAACGGTAACGGCAATGGCAGTGGCGGCGCCGGCAACGGCGGAGCCAACGGCGTCGGCAATGGCCACGGCACGGGCAACGGCAATGGCGGCGGTCACGGCAACGGCGGCTCGTCCGGCGGCCGCCACTGACCCGAAGCGTTGCCCTGCCGATGTCGGTCAGAGCATCTCGAGCGCGTGCTTGCTACGCGGCGGACGGAAATACGCGTCAAGCTGCGCGCGCTCGTCATCGCTCAACACGACATCGAGCGCGGCGCGGTTGTCGCGCACGTGCTCGATCCGCGACGCCTTCGGAATCGCGAATACACCCGGCTGCGCGAGCACCCATGCCAGTGCGACGCGCATCACCGACACGCCGCGCAGCCGCGCGATTTCGTCGAGCGGCGAGCGCTTCGGCAGCCGCCCGTGATCGACCGGGCTGTACGCCATCGCCGGGATCCGACGATCGGCCAGCCACGGCAGCAAGTCGAACTCCGGGCCGCGTCGCGCGAGGTTGTAGAGAATCTGGTTGGTGGCGCACGCGCCGCCGCCAGCCTCGTCGACGAGTTCGGCCATGTCGGCCGTATCGAAATTGCTCACGCCCCAGTGCCGGATCTTGCCCGCACGCTGCAACGCATCGAAACCCTCGACCGTTTCCGCGAGCGGCACCGAACCGCGCCAGTGCAGCAGGTACAGGTCGAGGCGATCGGTACGCAGGCGCTTGAGGCTCGCGTCGCACGCGGCGACGACACCGCGCCGGCTCGCATGGTGCGGATAGACCTTGCTGACGAGGAACACGTCGTCGCGCAGGCCCGCAAGCGCATCGCCGACCAGTTCCTCGGTCGCGCCGTCGCCGTACATCTCGGCGGTATCGACCAGCGTCATCCCGAGTTCGATGCCCTCGCGCAGCGCGGCGATCTCGTCGGCGCGCCGCGCCGGCCGCTCGCCCATTTCCCAGGTGCCCAGGCCCAGCTTCGGAATCGTCTCGCCGTTCGGCAAAACGACCGTGGCGATCGTGTCTGTCATGCGTTTCCTCGTTGCGGATTCGTGGCCGCACGCCGCGGCCGAAGCATCGGATACGACGCATCAGTGTAGTCAATCGGTGCGCCCCCGGCCTATGACGCGGCAAAAACCGGCTATAACGGCGCGGCATGATGACTTAGAATGGCCGCAACCTGATCGATACCCATTGTATGAAGGCACCCACGGACGACCGCTGGCAGGACCTGCGCCCCGACCCCGACAACGATACGCCGCTCTACCTGCAGCTCGCCCGCAAGCTCGGCGATGCGATCCACGACAACCGCTGGACGGCCGGCGAAGCGCTGCCGTCCGAGCGTGTGTTGTCCGAAGCGCTCGGCGTGTCGCGCATCACCGCGCGCAAGGCGATCGCGCTGCTCGTCGAGCAAGGACTGATCCGCCGCACGCAGGGCGCCGGCAACTTCATCCAGCCGCGCTACGAGGATCCGCTGTCGCGGCTGTCGAGCTTCAGTGAAATGCTCGAGCGCCGCGGCTTCAAGCCGAGCTCGCAGTGGCTCGCGCGCGAAATTCAGCCCGCGAACCGCGACGAAGTGATCCAGCTCGGGCTGTCGCCGGCCGCCTCGGTTACACGCCTGAAACGCCTGCGCCTCGCCGACGGCATCGTGATGGCCGTCGAGAACTCGACGTTCCCCGCGACGCTGATTCCCGATCCGCAGGCCATCGTCGGCTCGCTGTACAGCTATCTCGAAGCGCGCGGCACGCCTATCGTGCGGGCGCTGCAGCATTTCCGCGCGGTCAACGCGACCGACGAGATCGCCGAGCAGATGGGCATCGCCCCGCACGACGCGCTGCTGCTGATCACGCGGATCGGCTATACGTCCGACCAGCGCGCGATCGAACTGACCGATACCTACTGCCGCAACGACTACTACGATTTCGTCGTCGAACTGCGCAAGTAACGCGACGCGCGTCGCCGGCGCTCAAAGCCAGCGCGCGTCGTCGCTGCCGAGCGGCACGGGCGGCCGCGCGAACGACGGCGGCGTCGCCGACAACCGCTCGGCCGGCCGCACGGTGTCGAGCACGCCGAACGGCGATTCGACGCGGTCGATCCGGTCGCGCACGTCGGCCAACGCGAGATCGGGCGCATGCAACCCGTCCGGCACGGCGCCGAACGACTGCAGCCAGCGCCCCGTCTGCGCGAGCGACATCCGCACGTGCCAGCTTCCCCCTTCGCGTGCCCGCCGGGCGAGCGCGATCATCGCGCCGAACGCCGCGAGATACCCCGTTGCATGATCGAGCGCCTGGCACGGCAGATGGCGCGGCCCGCTCGCCTGCGCGGCCTGCTGCTCCTGCCATGCGATCCCGCTCGCCGACTGCACGAGGCTGTCGAACCCGCGCCGCTTCGCCCACGGCCCGGCGTGCCCGTACGCCGACACCGACACGCAGACGATGCCGGGCCGCCGTTCGGCCAATGCCTGCGGCGCGAAACCGCGCGCCGCGAGCGCGCCCGGCCGGTACGACTGCAGAAACACGTCCGCCTCGCGCGCCAGTGCGTGCAGCGTATCGACGCCTGCCGCGTCGCGCAGGTCGATCCACGTCGAGCGCTTGCCGCGCCCGTTGTCGATCACGAGCGGCGCGATGTTCGGCAGGTGCGGGCCGTTGACGAGCAGCGTCTGCGCGCCGTGCGACGCCAGCGTGCGGCCCGCGACCGGCCCCGCGATGATGCGCGTCAGATCGAGCACGCGCACGCCGGCCAGCGGCTGGCCGGCTTCGCCGCGGCCGATCGGCTCGGCCGGCGCGTCGCCGATCCGCTCGATCTCGAACAGCGGCAGCGACGCGATCGCGCGCGCCTGCTCGTGCGCCGCCCATTCGTCAGGGGTTCTGATCAATGCCGCGCACAGGCCGGCGTCGGCCAGCGCGGTATCGAGCGCCGCGCCGTCCCAGGTGCGGATTGCCGCGGCGACGTCGGCGGGCTGCGGGCCGCAGCCGAGCACGTCGAGAATGCCGTGCAGGTGATGCGGGAAATTCGCGTGCAGTTGAATCCAGCGACCGTCGCGCGTCTCGAAGAAGCCGGTCACCGGATGGCGCAACTCTGGCGGCGGGCCGTCGTCCACGCGCAGGTAGCGTTCGCTGCGGAACGCCACGAGCGCGTCGCGCACCGACACGTCGACCGATTGCGCGACGCCCGTTCGCAGCCGATGGCATTCGGCAGCCGCGAGCCCGGCCGCGGCGATCGTCGCGGCGGCGAGCGTGCCGACATGGAACGTCGATGGCAGCGTCGGGTCCTGCCCGGTCAGGGTCGTGCGGGCCAGCGCGTCGCGCTCGCCGTGCGCGAGCTGCCAAAGGTGGGTCAATGCGGATTCGGGTGTCATGGTGAGGAAGATGCCGTGGAGGAGACGGAATCGAGTCTAGAATTCGCGACAGGCACGATCAATCTTGATTGCGCGAATCAATACATAACGAATAGTTGTAGCGAGGCCGCGCTTCATGCGCGGCGACAGGAGCCATCGGCATGACATCCGTCAGTGCGCAGGAAGCCGCCGGCATGCTCGGCGTCAGCGTGAGCACTCTCTACGCGTACGTGAGCCGCGGCCTGCTGCGCTCGCTGCCCGACGGCGCGACCAAGCGCCGCCGCTACGACGCCAACGAGGTGCGCCTGCTCGCGCGCCGCCGTGCCGATGCGAAGCGCGCGGGCGGCGTCGCCGAACGTTCGCTCGACTGGGGCGTGCCGGTCCTGGAATCGCGGATCACGCAGATCGCCGACGGCCGCCTGCGCTACCGCGGCGTCGATGCGCTCGCGCTGGCCGACGCAGCGACGCTCGAAGAAACGGCCGCGCGGCTGTGGGACTGTCCGCCCGCGCGGCTGGCCGCCGCGTCGCTCGCTGCGAGCGGTTTCGACGCGGCGCAGTGGGACGACTGGGCGCGTCGCTGGGCGCATCTCGCGCCGCTCGAACGCACGCTGGTCCTGCTGCCGGCTGCGGCCGCATCCCTGCCGCGCCTGTGGGCGCAAGGGCGCGATGCGCAGCTCGATTCCGCGGCGCTGCTGTTGCGCGTCGCAGCGGCCGCGCTCGCCGGCATCGCGCCGGGCGACGCGCCCGTGCACCGCCAGCTCGCGGCCGCGTGGCGCGTGCGACGGCGCGACGAAGCCGACCTGCTGCGGCGTGCGCTCGTGTTGTGCGCCGATCACGAACTGAATCCGTCGACGTTCGCGGTGCGCTGCATCGCATCGACCGGTACCCATCTGTTCGGCGCGATCTCGGGCGGGCTCGCGGCGCTGTCGGGGCCGCGCCACGGCGGCGAGACGTTCCGCGCGGGCGCGCTGCTCGACGAAGCGGCCCGCGCCGCCGATCTCGATCGCTACCTCGCGCTGCGGCTGGCGCACGACGAACGCGCGGACGGCGGCCGCACGACCCTGTCCGGCTTCGCGCATCCGCTGTACCCCGACGGCGACCCGCGCGCACGGGCGCTGCTCGATGCGCTGCATGCGACGGCGCCCGACCGGCCGGCGCTGCGCACGGCGCGCGCGCTCGCCGCACGCGTCGAAGCGGCGACGAGCCTGCGGCCCGCGATCGACTTCGCGCTCGCCGCGCTGGAGCGCACGCTCGCGCTGCCCGACGGCGCGGCGTTCACGCTGTTCGCGGCCGGCCGCACGGCCGGCTGGATCGCGCATGCGCTCGAGCAGTATGCGGACGGGAAGCTGATCCGGCCGCGGGCACGCTACGTCGGCAGCGACGCGGCCGCGTGACGCCGGCCGTCGCGCCGCGCGGCGATTAGGCGCCACCACGCGGGCGCGGTGCGCACGGCCGACACCGCCAGCGGCCCGAACGCGAACGTCGCGCCGCGCGGCCCGGCGCTGACCCACGCGCGCATGCCGGGCAGCAAGGTCAGCGACGCACCGGCACCCAGCCAGTGATCGTCGGGCCGGCCCTCGACGGTCACCCACACGTCGCCTTGCGCCACTTCGAGCAACGTGTGATCGACGATCCGCCACCGTCCGGCCGGCTCGTCGCCGTCCATGACGTAAAGTCGCAGTTCGCGCATCGCAGCCTCCTGGTCGCACCGGTTCGATGACACCAGTATTTCGGAGAGCGGCGGCACCCGGACAGATACGGCCGCGAACAGTTCCGGCTGAACTGTACTGGCCGTCCGACGGGGACGGGCACCCGGCCGCGGTTCGCGCCGGGCCGGATCCCGCCGGGCCGCACGACATACCGCCCCGAACCTGCACGGCGCGGCGGCTTTCCCTACAATGTCGGCTGTCCCGCGCCACCGCCCCTGCCCTCATGTTCCAACGCCCGCCCGCCGCCGCTCCCGGCGAAAAGAACCTCACCGTGATGCTCTGGCTCGTTGCGACGGGCTTCTTCATGCAGACGCTCGACGCGACGATCGTCAACACGGCGCTGCCGTCGATGGCCGCGAGCCTCGGCGAATCGCCGCTGCGGATGCAATCGGTCGTGATCGCGTACTCGCTGACGATGGCGGTGATGATCCCCGTGTCGGGCTGGCTCGCCGATACGTTCGGCACGCGGCGCGTGTTCTTCAGCGCGATCCTGGTGTTCTCGCTCGGCTCGCTGCTGTGCGCGAACGCGCATACGCTGACGCAGCTCGTCGCGTTCCGCGTCGTGCAGGGCGTCGGCGGCGCGATGCTGCTGCCGGTCGGACGGCTCGCGGTGCTGCGCACGTTCCCGGCCGAGCGCTACCTCGCCGCGCTGTCGTTCGTCGCGATTCCCGGCCTGATCGGCCCGCTGATCGGGCCGACGCTCGGCGGCTGGCTCGTGAAGATCGCGTCGTGGCACTGGATCTTCCTGATCAACGTGCCGGTCGGCGTGGCGGGCTGCGTCGCGACCTTCTATTCGATGCCCGATTCGCGCAACCCGGCCGCCGGCCGCTTCGACCTGAAAGGCTATCTGCTGCTGACGATCGGCATGGTCGCGATCTCGCTGTCGCTCGACGGGCTCGCCGATCTCGGCATGCAGCACGCGGCCGTGCTGGTGCTGCTGATCCTGAGCCTCGCGTGCTTCGTCGCATACGGGCTGTACGCGGTGCGCGCGCCGCAGCCGATCTTCTCGCTCGAGCTGTTCAAGATCCACACGTTCAGCGTCGGGCTGCTCGGCAACCTGTTCGCGCGGATCGGCAGCGGCGCGATGCCGTACCTGATCCCGCTGCTGCTGCAGGTGAGCCTCGGCTACTCGGCGTTCGAGGCCGGGCTGATGATGCTGCCGGTCGCGGCGGCCGGCATGTTCTCGAAGCGGATCATCACGCACCTGATCACGCAGCACGGCTACCGCAAGGTGCTGCTCGCGAATACGATCATGGTCGGCGTGATGATGGCGAGCTTCGCGCTGATGCGCGACACGGTGCCGGTGTGGGTGAAGGTCGTGCATCTCGCGCTGTTCGGCGGCTTCAACTCGATGCAGTTCACCGCGATGAACACGCTGACGCTGAAGGATCTCGGCACCGGCGGCGCGAGCAGCGGCAACAGCCTGTTCTCGCTCGTGCAGATGCTGTCGATGAGCCTCGGCGTCACGGTCGCCGGCGCGCTGCTCGCGACGTTCACCGGCATGCTGCGCACCGTGACGCCGAGCAACACGCTGCCTGCATTCCACGCGACGTTCGTCTGCGTGGGCATCATCACCGCCGCGTCCGCGTGGATCTTCGCGCAGCTCGCGCCCGAGATCCGCAGCACCGCGCGCAAGACCGACCCGTCCGAGCGCGCGTGACGCGTGGCGCGCGCCGAATCGGGCCGGAACGCACCATCGTGGTGCAACGCGGCCCGGCACGCGTGCGCGTATCGGCCGCGACGGGCGGCCGCACACGGCGCCCTGCCGTGCATGCTTCTTGCTCGCCTATTCTGTAGGTAAACTGGCAGTCTTCCTTCGGCCGACATCATGAGCATGATCGAAATCGATCCCCCCGGCTTTCAGCCGCCCCGCCCGGTCGCCGGCGACGACGGCAACCGGCGCACCGTGCTGTACGGCGGCTACACCGTGTTCAGCGTGTTCCAGCCCGTGTTCTCGGTGTCGCACCGGCGCGCGATCGGCTATCACGCGTCGCTGCGCGCGCACGACGAGGAAAGCCGCCAGGTGGCGTCGCACGAGGTGTTCACGCAGGCGGCGCGGCGCGGCGACCTGCTCGAGCTCGGCCGGCTCGCCGAATCGTTGCATCTCGGTAACTTCCACGCGTTCGACAGCCACGACGAATGGCTCTTCCTGAGCCTGCATCCGGCCGCGCTGATGGACACCATCTACGGCGACGCGCTGCTCGCGAACCTGAAGGCGCTCGGGCTGCCGCCGCACCGCGTGGTGCTCGAGGTGCCCGAACAGGCCGGCGGCGAAACGCCGCGCTATGCGGCGATCATCGACGGGCTGCGCAAGGCCGGCTTCCTGATCGCGCTCGTCGGGTTCGGCGCGAAGCATTCGAACATCGATCGGGTGTGGCATCTGCATCCCGACATCGTCACGCTCGACCGCGGCATCCTCGCGCAGGCGAGCGAGCACTCGCATCTCGAACGCGTGCTGCCGGGGCTCGTGTCGCTGCTGCACGAATCCGGCCAGCTCGTGCTGATGGGCGGCCTCTCGACCGAACGCGACGCGCTGATCGCGCTCGAATGCGACGTCGATTTCGTGCAGGGCCAGTACTTCGCGGGGCCGAGCGTCGATCCCGTGCAGCCGCAGGCCGCCGCGGGCTGCATGGATACGCTGTCGGCCGCGCTGCGGCTGCGCGTCGCGCAGCGCGAGCGCACGCAGGCGGAACGGCTCGCGCCGTACGTCGCCGCGCTCGAGGAAGCGAGCCGTCGGCTCGGCGCGGGCGAATCGCTCACCGATGCGGCCACCGCCGTGCTGGGGCTGCCCGAAACCGCACGCTGCTTCCTGCTCGACGCGTCGGGCCGCCAGATCGGGGACAACGTGCTCGCGCGCGGCAGCGTGTCGCAACGCGCGAAGCGCTTCCGGCCGCTGCTGCATTCCGAAGGCGCGAGCTGGGAGCGCCGCCCGTACTTCATCGACGCGATGCGCGCGCCGGGCCGCGTGCATCTGACGCCGCCCTACCTGTCGATCAACGAGGCGCACCTGTGCGTGACCGCGTCGATCGCCGCGCCGGCCGCGACCGGCATGCAGGTACTCTGCGTCGACATCAACTGGGAAGCGGCGCTCAGCCGCGAATAAGCGCCGGCGCGCCGCGTTCAGGCGTCGCCGCCCGCCTTGCGCACGATCAGCCGGTGCACGCGCTTGCCGGACGACGCGCTGACGACCTCGTGTTCGTCGATCACCTGCATGCCGGCGCCCAGCGCCGCATGCATCCGCGCCGAGTCGAGCGGCGTATAGAGGCGGCCGCGCTCGTCGCGCAACACGCCGTTTCCGGCCACCCGCCAGCTCAGGTACAACGTGCCGCCCGGCATCAGCAGATCGGCCAGCCGCGCGGCGGCGGCCGCTGCGTCCGCCTGTTCGAGATGCATGACGACCGTTTCGCACAAGACGTTGCGGAACGCGCCCGACGGTACGCCGGCCAGCGCCGGCAGCGCGGCCAGCTCGAAAGTCAGCCCGCGATGGCGCCGCCGCGCCTCGTCGAGCAGCGCGGCGCTCGCGTCGTAGCCGCGCACGTCGAAGCCGCGCGACGCGAGCCACGCGGTGTCGCGCCCCGCGCCGCAGCCGACGTCGGCGGTCAGGCCCGGCGAGAAATGCTGTTCGAGCAGCGCGTACATGTCGTCGGGCGCGGCCTGGTCGAGCCAGTCCTGCGCGTATTGCGCGGCGTGGGTGTCGTAGGCATCGAGAGTCGGGCGATCCGCCATGGCGAGTGCTCCGCGAAGACGTCGGATGACGCACTCCGCATCTTAGCCGTTGCGCGCGGCCCGCGCCGAACACGCGGACCGGCGCGGCCAGCCCCTCAGACATGCGAATGCGCGCCGCCATGCACGGGACCCGCGCGCCGCTCGACTTCGCGGCGCACGTCGCCGCGCAGCCCCGCGAAGAACGCGACCTCGGCGACGACGAACAACGGCCCGACGATCAGGCCGACCAGATCGTCGACGAATGCCGGCTTGCGGCCTTCGAACCAGTGTCCGACGAACTGCACGATCCAGCCGACGACGAACGCGCCGACGCCGATCGCGAGCCATTGCGCGGTCGGCCGCAGCGCCAGCGACTGCGCGGCCCACAGGCCGAGCGCGAGCAGCACGGTCATCACGATCCCGAACCGCAGGTCCAGACGCAGGTAGAACACCGCGGACACCACGGCGAGCAGCAGCGCCGGCGACAGCGCGACGCCGGCCAGCGCCCCGAGCGCCGGCCTCGACAGCAGCACCTCGACCGCGAACACGATCATCGGAATGCCGACCAGATGCGTCGCGATGTTGCGCGCATCGCGGTGGTAGGCCGCATACTGGGAAAGATGGTCTTCGAGGGTTTTCATGGCGTCTCCCGATCGGTTATTGAGCGCTATGATGCGCGTCACGCCCGAGAACCTCTGTCAGCTACCCGACATCGCGCGCCCATGCCTGCCTCGCTCGCCCCGTACCTGCCGCAGATCGAAGCGAACCCGTGGTTCGCCGCGCTGCCGCCTGCGCTGCGCGCGGCGTTGATCGCCCGCGCGACGCTGCGCCGTCTGCCGTCCGGCCACGCGCTGTTCCGGCGCGGCGACCCGCCGTGCGGGCTGTACGCGGTCCTGGCCGGTTCACTCACGATAGGTGCGGTCGATCCGCAGGGCAAGGAAGCGCTGCTGACGGTGGCCGAGCCCGTCACGTGGTTCGGCGAGATCGCGTTGTTCGACGGCCAGCCGCGCACGCACGACGCCATCGCGCTCGACGACGCGCTGCTGCTGCACGTGCCGCAGGCCGCGCTGCTCGCGATCCTCGAGACGACGCCGCAATACTGGCGGCAGTTCGCGCTGCTGATGGCGCAAAAGCTGCGCCTGAGCTTCCTGACGGTCGAATCGATGAGCGTGATGCCGGCCGCGCAGCGGCTCGCCGCGCGGCTGCTGATGATCGCCGAAGGCTACGGCGGCATCAGCGCCGGGCGCACGCACATCCGGCTGTCGCAGGAAACGCTCGCGTCGATGCTGTCGCTGACGCGGCAGACCACCAACCAGTTGCTGAAGGCGCTGCAGACGGATGGCGTCGTGCGGCTGCACGTCGGCGAGATCGAACTCGTCGACATCGACGCGTTGCGCCGCGCGAGCGGGCTCGGCGACGGCGCGTACTGAACGCCGCGCAACGACGTCCATCGGCCGGTACTGGCCGCCATGCGCTGCCCGCGGCCACCGAGTTGCGCTATCGTGGCGGCTCCTTCCGTCCGCCGCGCGCACCGCCTTGAACACGTCGACCGTCCCCGCCCCCGCCCGCCATCCGTGGCCCGTCTTCATCGCGTTCCTGCGGCTCGGCCTCACGTCGTTCGGCGGCCCGGTCGCGCATCTCGGCTACTTTCGCGCGGAATTCGTCACGCGGCGCGGCTGGCTCAGCGAGCGCACCTATGCCGATCTCGTCGGGCTGTGCCAGTTCCTGCCGGGCCCGGCGAGCAGCCAGGTCGGGATGGCGATCGGTCTCGTGCGCGCCGGCTATGCCGGCATGTTCGCCGCGTGGCTCGGGTTCACGCTGCCGTCGGCGCTGCTGATGATGCTGTTCGCGCTCGGTGTTCACGCTACGGGCGTGCCGATCGAAGCCGGCGCGCTGCACGGGCTGCGCATCGTGTCGGTCGCGGTGATCGCGCAAGCCGTGTGGGGCATGGCGCGCACGCTGTGCCCGGATGCGCGGCGCGTCACGCTGATGGCCGCGGCAGCGTGCGTCGCGCTGCTCGCGCCGGCCGCGTGGACGCAAGTCGCGGTGATCGTCGTGGCCGGCGCGGCCGGTCTCGTGCTACTGCCGCAACCGGCGCGCGATGCGCATGAACCGTTGCCGCTGCACGTGTCGCCCCGGGCAGGCGTGCTGTGGCTTCTGCTATTCGCCGCGCTGCTCGTCGCGCTGCCGTTCGCGGCCCGCGCGCTGCGCTCGGATACGCTCGCCGTCGTCGATGCGTTCTTCCGCACGGGCGCGCTCGTGTTCGGCGGCGGCCACGTGGTGCTCCCGCTGCTGCAGGCGGCCGTGGTCGCACCCGGCTGGGTCGGCGATTCGGCGTTTCTCGCCGGGTATGGCGTCGCGCAGGCGGTGCCGGGGCCGCTGTTCACGTTCGCGGCGTTCCTCGGTGCGTCGCTGCGCGATGCGCCGACCGGCTGGCTTGGCGGCACGCTCGCACTCGTGTCGATCTTCGCGCCGTCGTTCCTGCTCGTTGCCGGCACCGCGCCGTTCTGGGAGCGCCTGCGCCGCAGCGCGCACATGCAGGCCGCGCTCGCCGGCGTGAACGCGGCCGTCGTCGGGCTGCTGCTCGCCGCGCTCTATCATCCGGTCTGGACCGACACGATCGTCGCGCCGCGCGACCTGGCCGCCGCGCTGGTCGCGTTCGTCGCGCTGGTGTTCTGGCGCATGCCGCCATGGGCCGTGGTGATCGCGAGCGCGGCGCTCGGCTGGCTGCTCGGCATGGCCGGCTGAGCCGGCCATCTCCGCACGTTCGGCCACGCAAAAAACAAAAAGCCCTCGAAACGAGGGCTTTTCTTCGATGCCGCGCGCCGTGACGGCGCGCAGGCGCCGGACTTACGCGAAATTCTTCGCGGCGAAGTCCCAGTTCACGATGTTCCAGAACGCTTCGACGAACTTCGGACGCGCGTTGCGGTAGTCGATGTAGTACGCGTGTTCCCACACGTCGATCGTCAGCAGCGCCTTGTCGGCGGTCGTCAGCGGCGTGGCGGCGTTGCTCGTCGACACGATGTCGAGCGAACCGTCGGCCTTCTTCACGAGCCATGCCCAGCCCGAACCGAACGTGCCGACCGCGGCCTTCGTGAACGCTTCCTTGAATGCGTCGTACGAACCCCACTTCGCGTTGATCGCGTCGCCCAGCGCGCCCGTCGGTGCGCCGCCGCCGTTCGGCGACAGGCTGTTCCAGAAGAACGTGTGGTTCCAGATTTGCGCGGCGTTGTTGAAGATGCCGCCCGACGACTTCTTCACGATCTCTTCCAGCGGCAGGTTTTCGAATTCCGTGCCCGGGATCAGATTGTTCAGGTTCGTCACATAAGCCTGATGGTGCTTGCCGTAGTGGTACTCGATCGTCTCTTTCGAGATGGTCGGCGCGAGTGCGTCTTCAGCGTACGGGAGCGGCGGGAGCGTATGAGCCATGGCGATTCCTTCGTTGAGTATGTAGGGAGGCTGTGTTGGATGCTGCCGAGCGTCCGATTGTAGGCGAGGACGAATAACCCCGCAAACTCACGGGCCATTTATCCGCGGTATGCGGAAAAGCGATGCTGGCGCGACGTCCGGCAGGACGAACCCGACGATGCGCAGCATCCGTTCCCGCCGCGAGGCGCGTGTTGCGACGACGCGCGTTTCGCTCGGCACCCGTTAAGTCATATCGTATCGGTCAGGCGCGGCTGCACGTCGGCGAGCGACACGTCCGCCGAGCCTTCGGCGAGATGCACGGTCAGGCGCCGCTGCGGCTTCAGCGCGTTCGGCGCGCGCACCGCACGGCCCGTCTGCGCATCGATCAGCGCCGCATAACCGCGCTCGAGCGTGCGCTGCGGGCTCAGCACCTCGAGCCGTGCCGCACAGGCCGACACACGCGCCGTGTCGCGTTCGTGACGGCGCTGCAACGCGCTCGCGAGACGTTGCGACAGCCCCGCGAGCGCGTGGCGCGCCTGGGACGGATCGGGCCGCGCGCGCTGCCAGCGCAGTTGCGCGAGCGCGAAACGCGCACGCGCATCGCGCACCGGCCGCGACGCCGCCGACGCGAGCCGCACCGCGAGCTGCTCGACGTGCGTGCGCTGGCGCTGCAGCCGCTCGGCCGGGCTCACGAGCCGGCGCGCGAGCCAGTCGAGCTGCTGCGCACGCTGTTCGAGCCGGCGCGCCATGCCGCGCGCGAGCGCGCGCTGGCGCTCGTCGACCTCGCGCAGCAGCAGCGCCCGCTGCGGGCTCGCGAGCTCGGCCGCGCCGGTGGGCGTCGGCGCGCGCAGGTCGGCCGCGAAGTCCGCGATCGTGAAATCGGTTTCGTGCCCGACGCCGCTGACGACCGGCAGCTCGCTCGCCGCGATCGCACGCGCCAGCGCTTCGTCGTTGAACGACCACAGATCCTCGATCGAACCGCCGCCGCGACACACCAGCAGCACGTCGACCTCGCGCCGCGCGTTCGCGGTCGCCACCGCCGCGACGAGCTTTTCGGCGGAACCGGCGCCCTGCACGGGGGCCGGATAGACGATCACCGGAATGTGCGGCGCCCGGCGGGCGAGCGTGGTCACCACGTCGCGCAACGCGGCGGCCTGCAGCGACGTGACGATGCCGATCGCGCGCGGATGAGCCGGCAACGGACGCTTGCGCTCGGGGGCGAAGAGGCCCTCGCCTTCGAGTTGCGCCTTCAGCCGCAGGAACGCCTCGTACAGACGCCCCTGGCCGGTGCGCCGCACGGCTTCGACGTTGAGCTGCACCTCGCCGCGCGGCTCGTACATCGTGACGACCGCGCGCACCTCGATGCGGTCGCCTTCGCGGGGCGTGAATTCCGCGTACTGCGCGCGGCCGCGGAACATCACGCAGCGCATCTGCGCCTGCTGGTCCTTGATCGAGAAATACCAGTGGCCGCTCGCGGCGCGCGTGAAATTCGACACTTCGCCGGAAATCCACAGCAGCGGAAACGAACGCTCGAGCATCGTCGAAATCGCACGATTGAGCGCCGAAACGGGAATCACTTCGTCGCCGCCGCGCGTGGCGCCGGGTGCGGAAAAAGGAGAATCGGAAAGCATGGGCGGTCGGATGAATGCTGGCGGCGTCACGATAGTCCGACACGCGCGCGGCGTCCAGCGCCGCCGCATTCGCCGCCGTGCGCGGAAGGTGTCCACACTCTGGCATTCGTCCGCGCAAAACGCTCGGAAACCGCCAAAAAAACCAGACGATTCTTCGCAACACGTTGATTTTTATAATCTTTTAAACCTTTCGAAATGATTCTCATCCGATTCGATGCCCGCCGGGCGGGCGTTTGAGGCGATCGAGCAGGGAGTTTTTCACAGAGTTATCCACAGGCCGACTCGATCCGGCCCCGTGGGCCGCGGCGGCCGGTCGCGCTTGCCGCGCCGGCGTGCGGCGCGCTAGAGTGCCGCCTTCCACGGACCTTGCGGCATGCGCCGCCCAACGGAGAATCCGCCTTGACGAATCCGTCCCTCGCCGCGGCGCACGACGCGCCGCGCCCGGCCCGATGAGCGCGCCCGGCGGCCCGCTCGCGCGGCTCGAAGCGCGCCTGACACGCGAATGGCAGCGGCGCGGCGCGCTCGCGTGGGCGCTCACGCCGTTCGCCTGCGTGTTCGGCCTGTGCGCGGCGCTGCGGCGCGCCGCTTACGCGCAAGGCTGGAAGCAGCCGGTCGACGTCGGCGTGCCCGTCGTCGTGGTCGGCAACGTGACCGTCGGCGGCACCGGCAAGACGCCGACCGTGATCGCGCTCGTCGACGCGCTGCGCGCGGCCGGCTTCACGCCCGGCGTCGTGTCGCGCGGCTACGGCGCGAACGTGAAGGCGCCGACGGCCGTCACGCCGACGTCGCGCGCGGGCACGGCCGGCGACGAACCGCTGCTGATCGCGCGCCGCACCGGCGCGCCCGTGTGGGTGTGCCCCGACCGCGTCGCCGCCGCGCAGGCGCTGCGCGCCGCGCATCCGGACGTCGACGTGATCGTCAGCGACGACGGTCTGCAGCACTACCGCCTCGCGCGCGCCGTCGAGCTCGTCGTATTCGACCACCGGCTCGGCGGCAACGGCTTCCTGCTGCCCGCCGGGCCGCTGCGCGAGCCGCTGTCGCGGCGCCGCGACGCGACGCTCGTCAACGATCCGTACAGCGGCGCGCTGCCGCCGTGGCCCGACACCTACGCGCTCGCGCTGACGCCGGGCGCCGCATGGCACCTCGACCAGCCCGCGCTGCGCCGCCCGCTGTCGCAATTCACGAACGAGCGCGTGCTCGCCGCGGCCGGCATCGGCGCGCCGGAACGCTTTTTCGCGACGCTGCGCGCGGCCGGCCTCGCGCCAGCGACCCGCGCGCTGCCCGACCATTACGCGTTCGCCGACAATCCGTTCGTCGACGATGCCGTCGATGCGATCCTGATCACCGAGAAGGATGCAGTAAAATTGGGCGCTTCCTGGCGCGACGCCCGACTGTGGGTGGTCCCCGTCGAAGCCGCGCTCGACCCTCGCCTCATTGCCCTCGTTGTGGAGAAACTCCGTGGACGCTCGCCTGCTTGAAATCATTGTGTGCCCTATCTGCAAAGGCCCGCTCCACTACGACCGTGCCGCGCAGGAACTGATCTGCAACGCGGACAAGCTCGCGTACCCGATCCGCGACGGCATCCCGGTGATGCTCGTCGACGAAGCGCGCCAGACCGTCGAAGGCACGCCGGTCGATCCGGCTGGCCGCTGAACCGCTGAACCACGGCGCCGCTCGCCCGGCGCACCGATTCGACACCGACGGCCCGGCTCCGGCCGGGTCGCCGCACTCCGCCGGGCGACCGGCTTCCGGCGTCGCCCGCCCCGTTCTTCCCAGCGCTCTTCGATGACTCACCCGCAACCCTTCATCGCCGTCATTCCCGCCCGGCTCGCGTCGACGCGGCTCCCGAACAAGCCGCTCGCCGATCTCGGCGGCAAGCCGATGGTCGTGCGCGTCGCCGAGCGCGCGCGCGAAGCGGGCGCGCAGCAGGTGCTCGTCGCCTCCGATGCGCAGAGCGTGCTCGACGCGGCGCGCGATCACGGCTTCGAAGCGGTGCTCACCCGCGCCGATCATCCGTCCGGCACCGACCGGCTCGCGGAAGTCGCGGCGGCCTTCGGCTGGCGCGACGACACCGTGGTCGTCAACGTGCAGGGCGACGAGCCGCTGATCGACCCCGTGCTCGTCCGCGACGTAGCGTCGCACCTGGCCGCGCATCCGGCGTGCGCGATCGCGACCGCGGCCCACCCGATCCACGACGCGGCCGACGTGTTCAACCCGAACGTCGTGAAGGTCGCGCTCGACGCGCAGAGCGTCGCGCTGTACTTCTCGCGCGCGCCGATTCCGTGGAGCCGCGACGCATACCAACCGCACTGGCCCGACGTCGCGGCCATGCCGGCACCGGCTTTCCCGGTCTACCGGCACATCGGCCTCTATGCGTATCGCGCGCGTTTCCTGCGCACCTATCCGTCGCTCGCGCAGGCGCCGATCGAACAGGCCGAGCAGCTCGAACAGCTGCGCGCGCTCTGGCACGGCGAGCGCATCGCGGTGCTGATCACCGAATCCGCGCCCGAAGCCGGCATCGATACGCCGGCCGATCTCGCACGCGTGCAGGCCCTTTTTCGGCCGGGTTCAAAATAACCCATGGCATAATCAGGCGATTGTGCGAGCCGTCCGCGACCAGCGCGTCCTCGCTTGACCCCGCCCGTGGCTCCGCCGGCAGCCGCGCGTCGCTCGAACCGACGCGCCGCATCAGACCGGTCCGCCACGCGCCAGGCAAGCCCCGCGCCCGCCGTCGCCGACGCCTTTGAGGCTCGCCACACGAATCTACATACTTGGAGATATCACCATGCGTTTGATCCTGTTGGGCGCGCCCGGCGCGGGAAAGGGCACCCAGGCAAACTTCATCAAGGAAAAATTCGGGATTCCGCAAATCTCGACGGGCGACATGCTGCGTGCGGCCGTCAAGGCCGGCACGCCGCTCGGCGTCGAGGCGAAGGGCTACATGGATGCCGGCAAGCTCGTCCCGGACGCGCTCATCATCGGCCTCGTCAAGGAGCGCCTGAAGGAATCCGACTGCGCGAACGGCTATCTGTTCGACGGCTTCCCGCGCACGATCGCGCAAGCCGACGCGATGAAGGAAGCCGGCGTCGCGATCGACTACGTGCTCGAGATCGACGTCCCGTTTTCGGAAATCATCGAGCGCATGAGCGGCCGCCGCACGCACCCGGCATCGGGCCGCACGTACCACGTCAAGTTCAACCCGCCGAAGGTCGAAGGGCACGACGACGTGACGGGCGAACCGCTGATCCAGCGCGACGACGACAAGGAAGAAACTGTCAAAAAGCGTCTCGAAGTGTACGAAGCGCAGACCAAGCCGTTGATCACGTACTACGGCGACTGGGCGCAGCGCGGCGAGGAAAACGGTTTGAAAGCGCCGCAGTATCGCAAGATCTCGGGCCTCGGCACCGTCGACGAAATTCGCGAGCGCGCGTTCGACGCACTGAAGTAAGCAGCGCGTCGCGCACCCGCAAGCCGCCCGTTCCGGGCGGTTTTTTTTCGCCTGCGCGATTGGCACGACAGGCACGCGCGCAAGAAAAACGCCCGCGATGCGGGCGTGCTTTCCGTGTGCGAGCAATGGCGTGCCGGCGGCTCAATCCTCGCCGTCGCGCTGCATCCGCTGCCGCAATTCGCTGACCTGCGACTCGACGACGGTCGCGTCTTCCGCCTCGGGCCGCTCGCCGAGATATTGCTCGAGATCCTCGAGCGCGGGACGCAGGTAGTCGAGCCGCGCATACGCGAAGCCGCGGTCGCGCACCTCGTCGAGCTGCTCGGGCAACAGGATCACGAGCCGCTGCTGCACCGCGAGCAGCCGCTGCCAGCGCTCCGTCTGCAGATAGATCGTCTTCAGGTTGCGCAGCATCCGCGCGATGATCTCGCGGCTCGTCGCGGGCTGCAGCAGTGCGCGCAACGCGCTGTCGACCGCTCCCGCCGCCCGCGCGACGTAGGGCTCGAGCATCTCGACCATCTCGGCTTCGGATAGCGAATGGCCGTTGGTCGGATCGATGATCAGGTCGCCGTCCGGCAGCGTCACGCGCAGCAGGAAATGGCCGGGGAACGATACGCCGCGCGCCGGCACGCCGATCTGCTCGGCGAGTTCTAGATACAGCACCGACAGCGAGATCGGGATCCCGCGCCGCCGTTTCAGCACGGCGTTCAGGTGGCTGTTATCGGGGTCGTAGTAATCGTTGTGATTGCACGCGAAGCCGAGCTCGCGAAAGAAGAAGTCGTTCAGCGCGGCGACGCGGCCTTTCAGGTCCGTGTCGTCGGCGAGCCGCCGGCGCAGCCGCGCCGCCAGCATGTCGAGTTCGGCCAGCGTGCCCTGCAGGTCGAGGTCGGGATACGCGTCCTGCGCCAGCGACAGCGCGGCTTCCGTGACGGGCAGACTGTCGTCGTCCGCCACGAGCGTGCTGAAGTAGTCGAGGACGCGGGTCATTGCGGTCGTCACTTGGCGCGCCTTCTGAAGTAAGCGTATTTGAAGCCCATCACCCACAACATACCGAAATATAGTGCAGCAAACAGCACGAGGCACGCCGCCATCAGCGCAATGCGATCGAGCGGCTGCGCGCGCATGCCGGTCCAGTCGAAACTGATCGCGCACCAGTGCATCAGGCCCGCGAGCACGAGCGCCGCGCCGACGAGCTGCACGAAGAAGCGCAGCCAGCCCGGCGACGGCTGGTAGATGCCGCGCTTGCGCAGCCCGAGGAACAGCAGCAGCGAATTCAGGCACGCGCCGACGCCGATGCTCAGCGTGAGGCCCGCGTGGCCGATCAGCGGCACGAACACGTAGTTCGACAGCTGCGTGACGATCAGCACGCCGACCGCGATCTTCACGGGCGTCTTGATGTCCTGCTTCGCATAGAAGCCCGGCGCGAGGATCTTGATCAGGATGATGCCGACGAGGCCGATCCCGTAGGTGGCCAGCGCGCGCGCGACCATCGTGACGGTATGCGCGTCGAACTTGCCGTAGTTGAAGAGGGTCGCGGTGAGCGGCGTCGCGAAGAAGAACAGCGCGAGCGCGCTCGGCGCCGCGAGCAGGAACGTGACGCGCAGCCCCCAGTCGAGCAGCGCCGAATATTCGTGCGAATCGGCATCGACGTGCGCCTTCGACAGGCTCGGCAGCAGGATCGTGCCGAGCGCGACGCCGAGCAGCGCGGTGGGGAATTCCATCAGGCGGTCGGCGTAATTGATCCACGACACGGCGCCCTGCCCGAGCCGCGACGCGATGTTGGTGTTGATGATCAGCGACAATTGCGCGACGGACACCGCGAACGTCGCCGGCACCATTTTCGCGAGCACGCGCTTCACGCCCGGATGACGCAGCGCGCGCAGCGGGTTGACGCCGATCAGCGGCACCATGTCGATCTTCTTCAGGCCCGGCAACTGCACGAGAAACTGCAGCACGCCGCCGACGATGACGGCCCACGCGAGCGCGTAGACGGGCACCTTCAGGTGCGGCGCGACGAATACGGCCGCGGCGATGAACGCGACGTTGAGCAGCACCGGCGCGAACGCGGGCAGCGAGAAGCTCTTGTACGTGTTCAGCACGCCCGACGCGAGCGTGGTCAACGAAATGAACACGATGTACGGGAACATGATCCGCGTCATCGTGACCGCGAGCGGGAACGCCTGGCCGTCGCTGTGCAGGCCGGACGCGACCGCGAACACGACCCACGACGCACCGGCGATGCCGACGACCGACAGCACGGCCAGCGCCCAGGCGAGCACGGTGGACATCGCGTCGACGAGCGCCTTCGTCGCATCGTGCCCCTGCTGGTTCTTGAACTCGGCGAGGATCGGCACGAACGCCTGCGAGAACGCGCCTTCGGCGGACAGGCGGCGCAGCAGGTTCGGGATACGGAAGGCGACGTAGAACGCGTCGGTGTATTGACTGGCGCCGAACGCACGGGCGATCAGCGTCTCGCGGGCCAGTCCGGTCACGCGCGACAGCAGCGTGAAGCCGCTGACCGTCAGCAGGGCTCGGAATAGATTCATGGGGCGCTCATTATACGGACGTTGTGCGACCCGGCCACCGGCCGATGCCGAAAAGCGCACCGGCCGCCGACGGCCCCATTCGGCCGGCATCACGTTGAACTTGCCACTCGCTTGATTTTGTTGCTATAATCGCCGGTTTCTGGGCTCGTACATGCACGGCAACTGCCGTTTTCATGTCCCGGCCTCGGTTAAAATCACCGTTTTTTTATGCGCCCCTGGGCAATCGTTCTCAGGGGACGGATCGAAAAGCAGCGCTTGGCCGTCAGGCTCCAAGCTCTGGAAACAGGACAGGATAAGGAACCGTCATGGCTAACTCCGCACAAGCACGCAAGCGCGCCCGCCAGGCCGCGAAGGCAAACTCGCACAACTCGGCGCTGCGCTCGAAATTCCGTACCGCGATCAAGTCGGTTCGCAAGGCTGTTGAAGCCGGCGACCAGGCAAAGGCTGCCGAGCTGTTCAAGGCTGCCGTGAAGACGATCGACACGATCGCCGACAAGAAGATCGTTCACAAGAACAAGGCCGCTCGCAGCAAGAGCCGCCTGGCCGCAGCCGTCAAGGGCCTGCAGGCAGCAGCGTAACTCCGGTGCGCCCGCTCAGGCGGGCGTTCCTGTTTCCTGCGATCACGAAAAAGCCCGCCTAGGCGGGCTTTTTTGTTGGCTGTCGCCGGCACATCGTGCACGGCAGCGGCACTTGCCGGGAGGGCGCGCGCGAAATGCACCCTCGCGCACCCTCGCCCGCCGGCATCGCTCACCTCTTCGTGTTGTAGTCCGGCAATTCGCACGCCTCGGTCACGACGAGGTTGTTGTCCTTCGCGAAATTCAGCACGAAATCGAAAGCCATCGGCTCGATGTCGCGCAACCGCGAATCGAGGATCACGCATTTGAGGTCACCGAGCATCGTCGGGCGCACGTACAGCGAATACTTGAGACGCGCATTCGGCCCGCTCGCCCCCGGCCCGAAGCAGGCCATCACACCGGCCAGACGTTCCGACCAGTCGCTCGGGCGAAACTTTTTCCCGTCTTTCGTGATGCCCTGGATGAAAAATTCGGTCGGAGGGGTTTCAGCCATGTGGTTACCCAAGTGACGGCCCGGCGATGTCCAGGCAACGGCGCCTGGATACGCGAACACAAAGCTGGAGGGTCGGCCGCACGCGCCGATCGATATCCCGAAAACGGAGCGTCGATGCGCGCCGCCGATGGACTGCACAGGATTTGTGCAGCGCACGGCTTGTGTCCGGCAGAGCGCGAAAAGCCTTGCCTGCCGGGCTGGAGAAAACTTTTGAATTATACCGCAGCGCGCCATTGCGCGGCGTCCCGACGCCCGCCTCCCCGAGTGGCCGGTCGCGAGCGGCGATCCTGCCCCGCGTCGCTCCACGGCTCGTCAAAGCACAGAAAATCCTTTATGCTGCTTTGAGTTATCCACACCCGACGGCGGCGCCGTCCGGCCTCGCGGCCGGGTGAGACCCGCCGTATTTCGTTTCATGACCGCCAAAACCATTCGTCACTACCTGCAGTTCAAGGATTTCTCGCTGGAAGACTACGAGTACGTGCTCGAACGCACGGGTATCCTGAAGCGCAAGTTCAAGAACTACGAGACCTATCACCCGCTGCACGACCGCACGCTCGCGATGATCTTCGAGAAAAGCTCGACGCGCACGCGCCTGTCGTTCGAGGCCGGGATCTTCCAGCTCGGCGGCCACGCCGTCTTCATGAGCACGCGCGACACGCAGCTCGGCCGCGGCGAACCCGTCGAGGATTCCGCACAGGTCATCTCGCGGATGGTCGACATCATCATGATCCGCACGTTCGAGCAGGACGTGATCACGCGCTTCGCGCAGAATTCCCGCGTGCCGGTGATCAACGGCCTGACGAACGAATACCACCCGTGCCAGGTGCTCGCCGATATTTTCACGTACTACGAGCACCGCGGCCCGATCGCCGGCAAGACCGTCGCGTGGGTCGGCGACGCGAACAACATGCTGTACACGTGGATCGAAGCCGCGCAGATCCTCGGCTTCAAGCTGCGCCTGTCCACCCCGCCCGGCTATGCGCTCGACATGAAGCTCGTGTCGCCCGACAGCGCGCCGTTCTACGAGGTGTTCGACGATCCGAACGAAGCGTGCAAGGGCGCCGATCTCGTGACGACCGACGTATGGACGAGCATGGGTTTCGAGGCCGAGAACGAAGCGCGCAAGCAGGCGTTCGCCGACTGGTGCGTCGACGAGGAAATGATGGGCCATGCGAACCCGGATGCCCTCTTCATGCACTGCCTGCCCGCGCACCGCGGCGAGGAAGTGACGGCCGGCGTGATCGACGGCCCGCAGAGCGTCGTGTGGGACGAAGCGGAAAACCGCCTGCACGTGCAGAAGGCGCTGATGGAGTTCCTGCTGCTCGGCCGCCTCAAGCACTGACGCGCGGCAACGCACACGCGTAAAAAAGCGCCGGTCGACGATCGGCGCTTTTCGCTTGGGCGCGCCGAAACCGGCACGCGCGCCGTTACAGGTAGACCGGCTCCGCCTCCAGCTCGACGCCGAACCGCGCGCGCACGTCGGCCTGGATCGCCCGCGCCAGCGCCAGCACGTCGGCGCCGGTCGCGCCGCCGCGATTGACGAGCACGAGCGCCTGGCGGTCGTGCACGGCCGCCGCCCCGAGTGCGCGCCCCTTCCAGCCGCAGCGGTCGATCAGCCAGCCGGCCGCGAGCTTCACCTGCCCGTCCGGCTGTGGATACGACACGACCTCCGGCACGCGGGCGCGCAGCGCCTCGAACTGCGCGGCGTCGATCACCGGATTCTTGAAGAAACTGCCCGCATTGCCGAGCACCAGCGGATCGGGCAGCTTCGCGCGGCGGATCGCGACGACCGCGTCGAACACGTCGCGCGGCGTCGCCGCATCGGGCGCGATGCCGCGCGCGTCGAGCTCGCGCGTGACGTCCACGTAGCCAAGCCGCGGCGTCCATTGCTTCGGAAGCCGGAACGTCACCGAGACGATCGCGAACCGGCCGCGCCCTTCCCGCTTGAAGAAACTGTCTCGATAGCCGAACGCGCAGCGCGCGGCGTCGAAGCGCTCGCTGCGCCCCGTCGCCAGCTCGACCGCGACCAGCGAATCGAAATACGCCTTCATCTCGAGGCCGTACGCGCCGATGTTCTGGATCGGCGCGGCGCCGACGGTGCCCGGGATCAGCGCGAGATTCTCGAGGCCCGGCATCCCGTGCTCGAGCGTCCACGCGACGAACGCGTGCCAGTTCTCGCCGCCGCCGGCCTCGACGTACCACGCGTCTTCATCCTCGCGCACGACGCGGCGGCCCGCGATCTCGTCGAGCAGCACGACGCCGTCGAAATCGCGCGTGAACACGATATTGCTGCCGCCGCCGAGCACGAGCTGCGGCAGGGCCGCGACCCGCGGGTCGCGATGCAGCGCCTCGAACTGCGCCGCCTGCGTGATGCGCGCCGCGAAGCGCGCGCGCGCGGCGATGCCGAACGTGTTGTGCGCGGCGAGCGGATGGTCGGGAAGCAGCGACAGGGCGGAATCGTCAGGGGGCATCGGCATTCGCGGTCACGTCGGCCCGGGCGGCGCTGGCCGGCCTTGGGCAAACGGAGGGGCATCGGTAAAATGGCAAACAGTCCGCAATTATAGCGAGTGCCTGCGCGCGAGCCGGGTGCCCGCATCTCAAGGGAGAATGCCATGCCATCGTTCGACGTCGTTTCCGAAGCGAACATGATCGAAGTGAAGAACGCCATCGAGCAGTCGAACAAGGAAATTTCGACGCGCTTCGACTTCAAGGGCTCCGACGCGCGCGTCGAACAGAAGGAGCGCGAGCTGACGCTGTTCGCCGACGACGATTTCAAGCTCGGCCAGGTCAAGGACGTGCTGATCGGCAAGCTGGCCAAGCGCAACGTCGACGTGCGCTTTCTCGACTACGGCAAGGTCGAGAAGATCGGCGGCGACAAGGTCAAACAGATCGTCACCGTGAAGAAGGGCGTGACGGGCGACCTGGCAAAGAAGATCGTGCGCCTCGTGAAGGACAGCAAGATCAAGGTGCAGGCAAGCATCCAGGGCGACGCGGTGCGCATTTCGGGCACGAAGCGCGACGACCTGCAGAGCACGATCGCGATGCTGCGCAAGGACGTGACCGACACGCCGCTCGACTTCAACAACTTCCGCGACTGACCGGCAACCGCCGCGTCGCGTCATCCGGCCGGGCCCCGCACACGCGGCGCGCCCGGCGCGCGGCCAGCGCCGCGCTTTCTCAGGCCTTCCCGCCGTCCTGCGCGCCGCCGTTGGCGGCCGCCTTCTTCTTGTCGCCGATCCGGCTCTCCTGCCCCGCGAGCAGCTTCGAAATGTTGCCGCGGTGACGCCACACGAGCAGCACGCTCATCGCGAGCACGGCCCATGCGATCGGGTTGTGGCCCGGCATGCCGAACAGGAACACGTCGAACACCGGCGCGAATACGGCCGCCACCAGCGCCGCGAGCGACGAATAGCGGAAGAAGAACGCGACGATCAGCCAGGTGAGCGCGGTCGCGAGCCCGAGCACCGGATGCACGGCGAGCAGTACGCCGGCCGCGGTCGCGACGCCCTTGCCGCCCTGGAAGCGGAAGAACACCGGGTACAGGTGGCCGAGGAACACGGCGATCGCGACCCACGCGACCGCGACGTCGGGCAGGCCGAAGTGCCGGGCGAGCCAGACGGCGATCCAGCCCTTGAACGCGTCGCCGACGAGCGTCAGGATCGCGGCCTTCTTGTTGCCGCTGCGCAGCACGTTGGTCGCGCCGGGATTCTTCGATCCGTACGAACGCGGGTCGGCCAGGCCCATCACGGAACTGACGACGACGGCGAACGACACCGAACCGATCAGGTAGGCAACGAGGGCGGCGAGCAGGATCTGCATGCGGAGGACTCTTCTTTCAACGTATCGGGAAAGGACGGCCGGGCGCGGCAAGCCGGCAGGCCGAAACGGCGCCCATTCTACCGAACGGGCGCCGGGTGCCACGAAGGTGAAACCCTCAGTCGACGCTCGCGCACTGCACGGGCTGCGCGTCGAGCAGCGACGTGAGCACTGCCGGCGCGAGGCTGACGAGGTAGCCGCGCCGGCCGCCGTTCAGGTAGATCGTCGGCAATGCGAGGATCGTCGCCTCGACGTAGACGGGCATCGTCTTGCGCGTGCCGAACGGCGACGTGCCGCCGACCAGATAGCCCGAATGGCGGTTCGCGACCTCGGGCTTGCACGGCTCGACGCGCTTCGCGCCGATCTGACGCGCGAGATTCTTCGTCGACACGGTGCGATCGCCGTGCATCAGCACGATCAGCGGCTTCGCGTGCTCGTCTTCCATCACGAGCGTCTTCACGATGCTGTGCTCGTCGACGCCGAGCTGGCGCGCCGATTCGCCGGTGCCGCCGTGCTCGACGTAGTCGTACGGATGCTCGCCGAATGCGACGCCATGACGGCGCAGCAACTGGGTCGCGGGGGTTTCGGACACGTGTCTGGATTTGCTCATGGCGGCATTTTAATGGCGAACGATCGGCGCGCGCGCAATGGCGTGCCCGCGCCGACGGTATACTCGCGGCCCGTTTTCCGCCGGCCCGCCGCATCGCCGTCGCGCGTGTGCCCATCATCGTTGCGAACATCGTGAAGCGCTATTGTCCGATTGGCTGATTGTGGTGCGTGCATCGCCATGGCACGATCGTTCGCAAATATCGTCGGCCGCCGCCGGCCCTTCATCTGGAGACGCCATGTCCTCGCCCATCCGTTCATCCGAATCGCTCGACGTCGATGCGCTGCTCGCCGCGCTGCCGCGCCGCATCGCCGACGTGCCCGCGCACCGGGCCGCGCAGTCGCCCGCGCATCCGGCGCTGATCGAGGATGCGCGCCGGCTGTCGTACGGCGAGCTGGCGCAGGCCGTCGACGCGGCGGCCGCGCGGCTCGCGAGCCTCGGCGTGCAAGGCGGCGACCGCGTGATGATCGTCGCGGAAAACTGCGTCGCGCAGATCGTGCTGCTGTTCGCGGCCGCCCGCATCGACGCATGGGCGCTCGTGTCGAACGCGCGGCTGTCGGCCGCCGAGCTCGACGCGATCGCCGCGCACGCGCGTCCGAAGCTGATCGCGTTCACGATCGACGCATCGGCCGATGCGCGCGCCCACGCCGAGCGGCTCGGCGCGACGCCCGCCGGCGCGCTGCCGGTCGACGTCGGCGCGTGGTCGTATCGCGTCGATGCGGGCGCGCCCGCCGAACCGGTGGCCGCCGACGGCGCCGGGCAGTGCGCGGCGCTGATCTACACGACGGGCACGACCGGCACGCCGAAAGGCGTGATGCTGTCGCACCGCAACCTGCTGTTCATCGCGGCGATATCGAGCACGCTGCGCCGCGTGTCGCCGGACGACGTCGTCTACACGGTGCTGCCCGTGTCGCACGTGTACGGGCTCGCGTCCGTGTGCGTCGGCAGCCTGTACGCGGGCGCGACGCTGCGGCTCGCGCCGCGCTTCTCGCCGGAAGCCGTGCGTGTCGCCCTCGCCGATGAAGGCGTGACGATCTTCCAGGGCGTGCCCGCGATGCACGCGAAGCTGCTCGAACACCTGCACACGCATGGCCACGCATGGCGCGCGCCGCGGCTGCGCTTCGCGTATTCGGGCGGCTCGCCGCTCGATACGAACCTGAAGGCCCGCGTCGAGCGCCTGTACGGCGTGCCGCTGCACAACGGCTACGGGATGACCGAAAGCAGCCCGACGATCACCCAGACGCCGCTCGACGCGCCGCGCGCGGACAGTTCGGTCGGCGTGCCGATTCCCGGCATCGAGGTCCGGATCGTCGCGCCGGGGGGCACCGACGTGCGGCCGGGCGAAGTCGGCGAGATCCGCGTGCGCGGGCCGAACGTGATGCTCGGCTACTACCGCGACGCGGACGCGACGCGCGCGGCCGTGTCGCCGGACGGCTGGCTGAGCACCGGCGATCTCGCGCGGCAGGACGCGGACGGCGCGGTGACAATCGCGGGCCGCAGCAAGGAGCTGATCATCCGTTCGGGCTTCAACGTATATCCGGTCGAAGTCGAACAGGTGCTGAACGCGCATCCGGACGTCGTGCAGGCGGCCGTGATCGGCCGCGCGATCGAAGGCAACGAGGAAGTGCTCGCGTTCGTCGAGCTGGTGCCCGGTGCGACGGCGGACGAGGCGGCATTGCACGCGTGGTGCGCGGATCGGCTCACCGCTTACAAACGCCCTGCGCACATCCGCGTGCTCGATGCGCTGCCGGCCGCGTCGACCGGCAAGGTGCTCAAGCACCGGCTGCGCGAGCTGGTCTGACGCGGCCGCCCTACGCGGGGGAACCTGCACCGGCGCCCCACCACGCCGCACCGCACCGCATGCCCGCGTCGCGCGTCAGCCGCGCGGGTGATGCTGCGCGTGCAGCGTCCTGAGCCGCTCGCGCGCGACGTGCGTATAGATCTGCGTGGTCGAGATGTCGCTGTGGCCGAGCAGCAACTGCACGACGCGCAGGTCGGCGCCGTGGTTCAGCAGGTGCGTCGCGAACGCGTGCCGCAGCGTGTGCGGCGACAGGTGCGCGCGCACGTCGGCCTGCTGCGCGTGACGCTTGATGATGTTCCAGAACTGCTGGCGCGTCATCCCGTCGCCGCGCGCGGTCACGAACAGCGCATCGGCCGCGCGTGCGCCGAGCAGCGCCGGCCGCGCGTCGCGCAGGTAGCGTTCGATCCAGCCGTGCGCGACTTCGCCGAACGGCACGAGCCGCTCCTTCGACCCCTTGCCCATCACGCGCACGACGCCTTCGTTGAGGCCGACCTCCACCGTCTTCAGCGTCACGAGCTCGCTCACGCGCAGCCCGCTCGCGTACATCAGCTCGAGCATCGTGCGATCGCGCAGGCCGAGCGGCGTGCCGATGTCGGGCGCGCCGAGCAGCGCCTCGACCTGCGCCTCGGACAGCGTCGACGGGAACCGGGCCGCCTGTTTCGCGGACGTGATCCGCAGCGTCGGGTCGGCGCTCGCGCGATGCTCGCGCACGGCCCAGCCGTAATAGCGACGGAACACCGACAGCCGCCGGTTCGACGAGGTCGCCTTGCCGTCGCTGCGCGCGGCGATGTAGCCGGTCACCATCGCCTCGTCGGCCGAGTCGAGCGGCGCGTCGTGCGTCGCGGCCAGCCAGTGGGAAAACAGCGCCAGGTCGCGCCGGTACGCATCGAGCGTGTTGCGCGCGAGCCCGTGCTCGAGCCACAGCGCATCGCAGAACACGTCGATCGATGCGCGGCTCGCGAGCAGCGCGGGGGATGCCGCGACGGTGTCGGCGTCGTTGTCGGCGTCGGGGGACATCATCGGTTCGCTCATGGGTACGGCACGCCTTCGTGCGCCAGCAGCCAGCGCTTCACTTTCTGGTAATAGCCGTTGTCGTCGTGGTTCGCGAACCCGCCGAGGCCGCCCGCCGCGACGACGCGATGGCACGGGATCACGAGCGGGAAGTAGTTCCCGCCGCACGCCTGGCCGACCGCGCGCGGCGCGCTGCCGATCCGCTTCGCGACCTGGCCGTAGGTCAGCACCGTACCGGGCGGGATGTCACTGATCACGTCCCACACGCGGTGCTGGAATGCACTGCCGACGTCGGCGAGCGGCAGGTCGAAGCGCGCCGATGCGCGCTCGAAATAACGTTCGATCTGCTCGACCGCGCGCTTCGCGAGCGGTGAATCCGGATCGACCGACTTCATCGATTCAGGCAAATAGACGATCTCGCGCACCACCGCGGCATCCGTGCGGATGCCGACCTTGCCGAACGGCGCGTCGATGACTGCGTTGAACATTGCCTTCTCCTGACCAGGGGACGCGCGCGGTGCTGCCCGCGCGCCGACGACACTTTACGCCGCCTTCACGCCGCTCGCAGCGCCCATTCGACATGCTCGCGCACGACCGGCGACGGATCGTCGGCGCGGGCGCGCAGCGCGGCGACGATCGCGTCGCGCGCGGGCGGCGCGAGCCGGTCCGCGCCGGCGCGCAGCGCATTGCCGAGCCCGACCGCGAGATTGCGCAGCCAGCTTTCGTAGCCGATGCGCCGGATCGCGCTGCCCTGCATCCGCGTGTCGAACGTCTCCGCGTCCCACGCGAACAGCTCGACGAGCGTCGCGCGGTCGAGGCCGTGCCGCACGTCGAAATCGGCGACGGGCGCGGCCTGCGCGAACTTGTTCCACGGGCACACGAGCTGGCAGTCGTCGCAGCCGTACACGCGATTGCCGATCATCGGCCGCAGCGGCTCGGGGATGCTGCCTTTCAGTTCGATCGTCAGGTACGAGATGCAGCGGCGCGCATCGACGCGGTACGGCTCGACGATCGCGCCGGTCGGGCACGCGTCGATGCAGCGCGTGCAGCTGCCGCAGTGCGCGCCGGGCGTCTCGGGCGCGGTGTCGGGCGACGTATGCGCGTCGGTCGGCAGCGGCAGGTCGACGTAGATCTCGCCGAGAAAGAACAGCGAGCCGGCATCGCGCTGCAGCAGCAGCGTGTGCTTGCCGCGCCAGCCGACCCCGGCCTTCTGCGCGAGCTCGACCTCGAGCACGGGCGCCGAATCGGTGAACACGCGGTAGCCGAACCCGCCGATCTCGTGCTCGATGCGCTCCGCGAGCGTCTGCAGCCGGTTGCGCAATACCTTGTGATAGTCGCGGCCGCGCGCATAGATCGACACGACGGCCGCCTGCGGATCGTCGAGCCGCGCCCGTTCGCGCGCGCGCCAGTCGTGCGGCGCGAGCGCGCCGGGCTCGTCGCCGGGCGCGTCGCCGGCGAGCGTTTGGGCCGGCAAATAGGCGAGCCGCACGGAGATCACGCGTCGCGTACCGGCCACAAGTTCGGCCGGCCGCGCGCGTTTCATCCCATGTTTCGCCATATAATCCATTTCGCCGTGGTATCCGGCTTCCAGCCAGGCGGCGAGGCCCGCTTCGGCATCCGAGAGATCGGTGTCGCCGATGCCGATCGCCCCGAAACCCAATTCGCGCCCCCACGCCCTGATGCGAGCGGCGAGCGCAGTCAACGCCGCATCGTCGAGCGCGCACGGCGCCGCGCCTTCGGCACGAGTCGAAGGCCGGTCGGATGCGGCGCGTTCCGGTAGTCGGTTCATCGCACTATTTTACGAGAATGCCAGCCACGTCCAGCCAACCGCCTCAAGCCACGTTGCCCGCCCCGCTCGCGGAGCGCGTGATCGCGCTCGCCGACGAAGCGGCAACCGAGGCCTTCGGCACCCGCTTCGCGCACGCGCTCGACGCGGCGCGCATCGAGCTCGACCGCGCCCATGCGTTCGACGGGCTGCAGATCCAGCTGGTCGGCGATCTCGGCGCGGGCAAGACGACCCTCGTGCGCGCGATCCTGCGCGGCCTCGGCCACCCGGGCCGCGTGCGCAGCCCGACCTATACGCTCGTCGAGCCGTACGCGCTCGAACGCAGCGATGGGGAACTCGAGGTCTATCACTTCGATCTGTACCGATTCAACGATCCGGCCGAATGGTCCGATGCAGGCTTTCGCGAATATTTCAATTCCAGCGCGATCTGCCTCGTCGAATGGCCGCAACAGGCGGGCGCGCTGCTCGGCGTGCCCGATCTGGTTTTCTCGCTCGACGTGGACGGCGACGGCCGTGCCCTCACCGTCCGGGCGTACAGCGCTTCAGGAAAGGCATGTCTCGAAAGATGTTGATCAAACCGTTCCGCTCGATCGAATCGGCGGCCACCGCGACGCACAACTGGCGCCGCCGTCAGATCCTGCGCGCGGGGGCGTCGACGCTGGTGCTCGGTCTCGTCGCGCCGCGGCTCGCGCACGCGTCGTCGGTGCTCGGCGTGCGCGTGTGGCCCGCACGCGATTACACGCGCGTCACGATCGAATCCGACCAGCCGCTGCAGAATAGCCAACAACTGCTGCAGGGTCCCGACCGTCTGGTCGTCGATCTGAACGGCCTCGACCTCGACCAGTCGCTGCGCGATCTCGTATCGAAGATCGCGCCGAACGATCCGCAGATCCAGTCGGTGCGCGTCGGCCAGTATCAGCCGCACGTCGTGCGGATGGTGTTCGACCTGAAGGGCTCGGTGAAGCCGCAGGTGTTCACGCTGCCGCCCGTCGGCACCTACAAGTACCGGCTCGTGTTCGACCTGTATCCGGCCGTCGCGCCCGATCCGCTGTCCGACCTGATCGCGCAGACGGAACGCAAGGAACAGGCGCTCAACGACACCGCGCGCGCGCAGCAGATGCAGCCGCCGTCCACGCTGGCCGGCCCGGGCACCCCGCCGCCCGGCGCGGGCGCGGGCGACAACAGCGACGCGTTCTTCCAGCGTTTCGCGCAGAACACGCCGGCCGCGCCGCACACGCCGCCGGCCGCCGGCACGCCATCGACGCCCGCGAAGCCGGCCGTCAAGCCGCCGCCCGTCATCGCGCGCCGCGACGACAACGACGACGACACCTACAAGTTCACCGCGCCGAAATCGGGCAAGGGCGGCACCGTGCGCCTGCTGACGGTCGCGATCGATCCGGGCCACGGCGGCGAGGATCCGGGCGCGATCGGCGGCGGCGGCACGTACGAGAAGCACATCGCGCTCGACATCGCGAAGAAGCTGCGCGCGAAGATCGACGCCGCGCCGAACATGCGCGCGATGATGACGCGCGACGCCGATTTCTTCGTGCCGCTGAACGTGCGCGTGCAGAAAGCGCGCCGCGTCGGCGCGGATCTCTTCGTGTCGATCCACGCGGACGCGTTCACGACGCCGTCCGCGCGCGGCTCGTCGGTGTTCGCGCTGTCCGACCACGGCGCGACGAGCGCCGCGGCGCGCTGGATGGCGAACAAGGAAAATTCGTCGGACCTGATCGGCGGCATCAACATCAAGACGGCGGACGCGGCGGTGAACCGCGCGCTGTTCGACATGTCGACGACCGCGCAGATCCGCGACTCGCTGCGCTACGGCAACTACGTGCTGAAGGAGGTGGGCGGGATCAACAAGCTGCACAAGGGCTCGGTGGAGCAGGCCGGGTTCGCGGTGCTGAAGGCGCCCGACATTCCGTCGATCCTCGTCGAGACCGCGTTCATCAGCAACCCGGACGAAGAGCGCCGCCTCAACGACGACAGCTATCGCGACGAGATGGCCGACGCGATCTTCCGCGGCATCAAGCGCTATTTCGCCGCGAATCCGCCGCTCGCGAAGAGCCGGATGGCCTGAGCGCCATCCTTCCCTGCCGCCGGCACGCAGCGCGTGCCGGCGCGTCACGACGCCGCGAAGCGGCTCAGCAGTTTCCCGCCGAACACGTTCACCGCGAGCCCGCCCATCACGAGCGCGGCGCCGATCAGCTGCGATTGCGTCAGATGCTCGTCCAGCAGCAGCGACGACGACGCGAGCCCGACGATCGGCACCAGCAGCGAGAATTGCGCGACCTGCGCGGCCGGATAGCGCGACAGCAGGCGGCTCCACAGCCCGTAGCCGAGCAGCGTCGCGACGAACGCGAGATAGACGACCGCGAAGATCGACGCGCCGTCGAGCCCCGCGAGCGCGGTCGCGATCCGTTTCGGCCCTTCGAACCACAGCGACAGCAGGAAGAACGGCACGGGCGGCACGAGGCTCGCCCACACGACGAGCGACACGAGGTTCGCCTTCCCGACCTTCTTCGTGACGATATTGCCGATGGCCCACATCGCGGCCGAGCAGATCGTCAGCAGGAAGCCCGCGAGCGTCATCGCGCGGCCGCCTTGCGCGGCGATCACGACGAGCCCGCCCGCGGCGATCGCGAGCCCGACCAGGTTCTGCACGCGCAGCCGCTCGCCGAGGAACAGCATCGCGAACACCAGCGTGAAGAACGCCTGCGACTGCAGCACGAGCGACGCGAGGCCGGCCGGCATCCCGACGTACATGCCGGTGAACAGGAACACGAACTGGCCGAGCTGGATCGTCGCGCCGTACAGCACCAGCAGCCGCCACGAAATCTGCGGCCGGCGCACGAAGAACACCGCGGGCACGGCCGCGAGCGTGAAGCGCAGCGCGCCGAGCAGCATCGGCGGCATGCCGTGCAGGCCGACCTTGATCACGACGAAGTTCACGCCCCATGCGAGGATCACGACCAGCGCGAGCAGCAAGTCCTTCGGGGCCATCATCGGCGTCTCCTCGATTGTCGAATGGTCGTGGTGAAGCCGGTCAGTCTACCGGGTTTCGCCGCCGCGCCCGATACCCGCGCGGCGTGCATCGAATCGGCGACGGGCGGCGGGTGGTGCAACGCAGCGACTTGCGCGACACGATGAAGGCCGCACGACACGTGCCTGCCGCGGCCGCCTCGCGCCTTTCGCGCGCCCCGTCACGCGCGCCACCGGGCCGCCAGTACAATGACCGTCAATCCAGCCGTTCCCCACGAAGGCCCGCCATGACCGACTCGATCAAAGCCCTGCTGAAGCCGCACGTACGCGACATCGGCAACCTGCAGGTGCGCCGCACGCTGCCCGCGCTCGCCGCCCGCCTCGTCGGCCCGTTCATCTTCTTCGATCACATGGGGCCCGCCGCGCTGCCGGCCGGCGCGGGGCTAGACGTGCGCCCGCATCCGCACATCGGGCTCGCGACGGTCACCTACCTGTTCGACGGCGCGATCCTGCACCGCGACAGCCTCGGCTCGCTGCAGGAAATCGTGCCCGGTGACGTGAACTGGATGACGGCCGGCCGCGGGATCGTGCACTCCGAGCGTACGCCCGACGCGCAGCGCGCGAGCGGCCACACCGTGCACGGCATCCAGACCTGGGTCGCGCTGCCGAAAACGCACGAGACCACCGAGCCGTCGTTCGAGCACCACGCGGCCGACACGCTGCCCAAGCGCGATGAAAACGGCGTCGCGCTGACGGTGATCGCCGGCGACGCATTCGGGCTGCATTCGCCCGTGACGACGTTCTCGCGCACGCTGTACGTCGCGGCCGAATTCGCGGCCGGCGGCCGGCTCGAACTCGATGCGTCGCACGAGGAGCGCGCGGTCTACGTGGTCGACGGCGAGCTCGCGATCGACGGCACGCCGGTGCCGGCCGAACGGATGGCCCTGCTCGCGCCGGGCGCGACCGTCACGCTCGCGAGCGGCAGCGGCGCGCGCGCGATGCTGCTCGGCGGCGACCGGATCGACGGCGAACGCTTCATCGAATGGAATTTCGTCGCGAGCAGCCGCGACGCGATCGAGCGCGCGAAAGCGGCGTGGACGCGCCAGGAGATGGGCAAGGTGCCCGGCGAGACCGAGTGGATTCCGCTGCCCGAATCGAAGCCGCGTTGAAAAAGCGGCGCGCCGCCCCCATCCTGACGATATTCGAACGGAAGAGAACGACATGGACACCACGCTTGCCACATTCGAGAAAGACGTCATCGAGGCGTCGCTGGACACGCCCGTGCTGGTCGACTTCTGGGCGCCGTGGTGCGGCCCGTGCAAGACGCTCGGCCCGCTGCTGGAAAAGCTCGAAGCCGATTACGCCGGCCGCTGGAAGCTCGTGAAGGTCAACGTCGACGAGAACCAGGAACTCGCCGCGCACTTCCAGACGCGCAGCATCCCGCACGTGATCGCGTTCGCCGACGGGCGGCCGGTCGATCAGTTCGTCGGCGTGCTGCCCGAAGGGCAGTTGCGCGCGTTCCTCGACCGGCTGCTGCCGGCGGCCGAGGAAGCCGAGCGCCGCGCCGCGCAGTATGCGATGGCCGAACAGCGCTTCGACGATGCGCTCGCGCACCTCGAAGCGGCGCTCGCGCTGAACCCCGGCTACGACGACGCGCGCCTCGACCTCATCGAGCTGCTGCTCGCGCGCAACGAGGTCGACGCCGCGCGCGCGGAGACCGAGCGCCTGTCGCCGCAGACCGTGCAGAACGGCGACCCGCGCTACCAGGCGATCAAGACCCGTTTCGACGCGCTCGACGCCACGGCCGACCTGCCGCCGACCGACGCGCTCGAAGCGCGCATCGCGGCGAACCCGGCCGATCTCGACGCGCGCTTCGACCTCGCGCAGAGCCTGATCGCGCGACGCGCATACGAAGGGGCGCTGGAACAGTTGCTGGAAATCGTGACGCGCGATCGCGCATATGGCGACGACCTCGGCCGCCGCACGATGATCTCGGTGTTCGAACTGGCCGGCGATCGCCCCGACCTCGTCGCCGCATGGCGGCGCAAGCTGAGCATGGCGCTCAACTGACGCACGAGCGGCCGGGCCACGAAGGGCCAGGCCGCGAAGGGCCAGGCCGCGAAGGGCCAGGCCGCGAAGGGCCAGGCCGCGAAGGGCCAGGCCGCGAAGGGCCAGGCCGCGAACGGCCGGGCCGCGAAAGGCCGGGCCGCGACGGCCCGGCTGGCTCGCCGTCACCTGCCGACTCGTGCACGGCACGCCGGCCGCGCCGCGACATGCTCATTCGCGACCCGCGCGCCGCGCGCTCAGCCGGCCGCCTGTGCCGCGATCGCCCGCAACGCATGCGCGGCCGCCGCGAAACCGAAACTCGCGGTCACGCACACGCTCGAACCGAAGCCCGCACAGTTGAGCCCCGCGACATGCGCGGCCGCCGACGGCTCCGCGCCGTCCTCGATGTCGCAGGCCGCCGCTTCCGGATAGATCAGCGGCTCGTCCGAATACACGGCGCTGACCTTGAAGCGCGCCTTCGGCCCGCGCGGAAAACCGTGCTGCTTGCGCAACTGCGCACGCACCTTCGACAGCAGCGGATCCTGGATCGTCAGCGCGAGATCGTCGATGCGGATGCGCGTGGGGTCGAGCTGCCCGCCCGCGCCGCCGACGACGATCAACGGCTGCCGTTTCGCGACGCACCACGCGATCAGCGCGACCTTCGTGCGCACGCTGTCGATCGCGTCGATCACGTAGTCGAAGCCGCCGCCGAGCAGCGCGTCGAAATTGTCGGGCTCGACGAAATCCTCGATGCGGTTCACGCGGCACGCGGGATCGATCAGCGCGATCCGCTCGGCCATCGCGTCGACCTTCGGCTTGCCGTAATTGCCGTCGAGCGCATGAACCTGCCGGTTCGTGTTGCTTTCCGCGACGTTGTCGAGATCGATCAGCGTCAGCGTGCCGACCGCGTTGCGCGCGAGCGCCTCGGCCACCCACGACCCGACGCCGCCGATCCCGATCACCGCGACGTGCGCGCGCTCGAACGCGGCCGCCGCCGGCGCGCCGTACAGACGCGCGACGCCGCCGAAACGCCGCGCGCGATCCACGTCAAGCTGGATTTCCGGGGTCGGGGTAAGATCGGAAGAACGGGGCGGGGCAGCGTCGGCGGAGGACATGGCAGCAAGGAAAACGTAAGTCGTGCAGCCCTCTATTTTGCCTGAACTCCTCGCCCCCTCGCCCGACTGTGCACGCACGATTTTTGCGCGTTCGCTATACTGGCCCCCAGATTGAAGCGTTTGCATAACATGACGACTCTCGCCGATCTCCGCATCAACTATTCGCGTGCTTCGCTCGACGAAGCCGATGCCGCCCCCGATCCCTTCGCCCAGTTCGATCGCTGGTTCAAGGAGGCGCTCGCCGCCAAGCTGCCCGAGCCGAACACGATGACGCTCGCGACCGTCGGCGCCGACGGCCGGCCGTCGGCCCGGATCGTGCTCATCAAGGGCGTCGACGAACGCGGGTTCGTCTTCTTCACCAATTACGAAAGCCGCAAGGGCCACGATCTCGCCGTGCATCCGCAGGCCGCGTTGCTGTTCTACTGGATCGAGCTCGAGCGCCAGGTGCGCATCGAAGGCCGGATCGAGAAAACCAGCGCGGAAGAAAGCGACCGCTATTTCGCGTCGCGCCCGCTCGGCTCGCGCATCGGCGCATGGGCGTCGGACCAGAGCACCGTGATCGACGGCCGCGCGACGCTCGAAGCGCGCGAGAAAGCCGTCAGCGAACGCTACGGCGACAACCCGCCGCGCCCGCCGCACTGGGGCGGCTACCGCCTCGTGCCCGACACGATCGAGTTCTGGCAGGGGCGCCCGTCGCGGCTGCACGACCGCCTGCTCTATACGCGCGACGCCGCGGCGGCGCCGGGCTGGACGATCTCGCGCCTGTCGCCGTAAGCGCGGCGCCGGCGCACGCCGGTCGTGTCTCGTGTTGCATCCGGGTGCCTGCGCCGCAAGTGGTGGGGCGCCGGTCAAGATACTTGGCTGTATTCGATTCAACGAACAAACGGAGAATCCAAATGTTCTGGGAAAAGAAGCTGGCACAGTGGGCGGATGAAGTACGGGCAAAAGCGAACATACCGGCGCGACTCGTGCTGTGGAACGGCGATCAACTCGATTTCGGCACCTTCAGCGCGCCGCAGGTCACGCTGAAGGTGAACAGTGCATCGGCGTTGCCGCTGCTGCTCGAACCGAGCCTCGACAATCTCGGCGAGGCGTACGTGAAGGGCAAGATCGACATCGAGGGCAAGCTGTCGGACATCATCAACATCGGCTACTCGCTCGCGCGCAGCACCGTGACGAGCGCGAGCAAGCTCGCACGCGTGAAGCGCTACTTCAATCACACGAAGAGCACCGACAAGAAGGCGATCCAGTACCACTACGACGTGTCGAACGAGTTCTACCAGCTGTGGCTCGACGAGAACATGGTGTACTCGTGCGCGTACTTCGAGAACGGCGACGAGGATCTCGCCACCGCGCAGATCAAGAAGATCGACCACATCCTGACGAAGATCCAGCTGCAGCCCGGCCAGCGCCTGCTCGACATCGGCTGCGGCTGGGGCGCGCTCGTGCTGCGCGCCGCGCAGAAGTTCGGCGCGACGTGTCTCGGCGTGACGCTGTCGCAGAACCAGTTCGACCTCGCGACCGCGCGCGTGAAGGCGGCGGGGCTCGAAGACAAGATCGAGATTCGTCTGCAGGATTACCGCGAGATCGAAGGCCAGTTCGACCGGATCACGAGCGTCGGGATGTTCGAGCACGTCGGCCGCAAGAACCTGCCGCTCTACTTCTCGCGCGTGCGTGAACTGCTCGCCGACGACGGCATCGCGATGAACCACGGGATCACGTCGACCGACGCGGAAAGCGGCGAAACGGCGCTCGGCGGCGGCGAATTCATCGATCGCTACGTGTTCCCGGACGGCGAGCTGCCGCACATCAGCCTCGCGCTCGAAGCGGCGCAGCGCGGCGGACTCGAGGCGGTTGACGTCGAAAGCCTGCGCCGGCACTATGCGCGCACGCTCGATATCTGGACGGAAAACTTCGAAGCGAAAGCGGAAGAAGCGAGAAAGCTCGTCGACGACGAAAAATTCCGCATCTGGCGCGTGTATCTCGCCGGCTGCGCGTATGCGTTCGAGCACGACGACGTGTCGATCTTCCAGATCGTGTGCCGCAAGGCCGGACGCAGCGCGAAAACGCTGCCGTGGTCGCGGCGCTACATGTACGAACACGCGCTGCCGCGCTAGGCGGCGCATCACGCAGGGCATGCATGGGTGACGGCAGGACGCGGCGCAAGGCGCCGCCGCAACGACAGCCGCGCGACGACGCCGACGCGTCGCACGCCGACGGGCAATTCGACCTGTTCGGCGTGCCGACGGACGCCGCACGCGCGTCGCCGGCCGACGACGATCGCCCCGCCGGCCCCGATGAGCACGTGACGCCGCACGCACCGGAAGACGCGCGACCGGCGCGGCCCGCCCGGACGGCCTCCCGCCCCACCGCCGATGACGCTCACGACGAGCCCGCCCCGTCATCCGGCCTGCTGTGGGACGAACCGTCTCCACCGGCCGCCGCGCCGAAGCAAGGCCGCCGCAAGCGTGGCGTGCTCCCGGCACCGATCTCGGCAGACGTGGCTGAAGCCGCGGCCGGCCTGCCGCCGAACGTGCGGCTCGGCACGTCGTCGTGGTATTTCCCCGGCTGGAACGGCATCGTCTACGACGGCGATTTCGCGCAGACGAAGCTGTCGCGCGAAGGGCTCGAAGCGTACGGCGCGCATCCGCTGCTGAAGAGCGTGAGCCTCGACCGGTCGTTCTACGGGCCGCTGTCGGTGGCCGATTACCTGCGCTACGCGCAGCAGGTGCCGGACGATTTCCGTTTCGTCGTGAAGGCGCCGGCCGCGGTGACCGACGCGGTGATCCGCGGCCGGCGCGGCGAGCCGTCCGGGCCGAACCCGACCTTCCTCGATGCCCAGCTCGCGGCCCGCGAATTCGTTCAGCCGTGCCTCGACGGGCTCGGCCGGAAAGCCGGCGTGCTCGTGTTCCAGTTCTCGCCGCTGCCCGATCAGCTGCTCGCGGAACCGGCCGCGCTGATCGACCGGCTCGCCGCGTTCTTCGCGGCGCTGCCGCCGCTGCCGCCGGACGCCGACGGCACGCGCTACGCGATCGAGATCCGCGACGCGAGCCTGCTCACGCCGCGCTTCATCCGCGCATTGGCCGCGCTCGGCGTGCGCTACTGCGTCGGCCTGCATGCGCGGATGCCCGACCCGCTGCGCCAGGCCGCCGCGCTCGCGCTGCTCGACGGCGACGCGCCGGGCCCGCTGATCGTGCGCTGGAGCCTGCACGGCGGTTTCAAGTACGAGCAGGCGAAGGCGAAATACGAGCCGTTCGACAAGCTCGTCGACGAGGATCCGGCCACGCGCTCGGCGCTCGCCGAACTGGCCGCGCGCTATGCGCTCGCCGGGCAGCCGGTGATCATCACGATCAACAACAAGGCGGAAGGCTCCGCGCCGCTGTCGTGCATCGCGCTCGCACGCGAAATCGCCGCCGCGTGCGCGCAGTGGCGCAACGAGGCGGCGTGAGCGCGGCTTGCGCCGCCGTCGCTTACGCGCCGCGCAGCGACTTCAGCCGGTGCGAGAACTTCTGCCGGAATTTCGCGAGCTTCGGCCCGATCACGACCGAGCAGTAGCCCTGCCCCGGGTTCCGCGCGTAATAGTTCTGATGGTAGTCCTCGGCCGGCCAGTAGTTGCCGTCGAGCGGCACGACCTGCGTGACGATCGGCTGGCCGAACACCTGCTCGCGCTCGAGCTCGCGGATCACGTCGAGCGCCGTGTCGCGCTGCGCATCCGAATGCGTGAACACGACCGACCGGTACTGCGTGCCGACGTCGTTGCCCTGCCGGTTCAGCGTGGTCGGATCGTGCGTCGCGAAGAAGATCTCGAGGATCTCGCGATAGCCGATGCGCGCCGGATCGAACGTCACGTTGACGACTTCCGCGTGGCCGGTGTCGCCTTCGCAGATGTCGCGGTAGCCGGGGTTGCGCGTATGGCCGCCCGCATAACCCGACTGGACGGCCGTCACGCCGTCGACGTCGAGAAACACGGCCTCCGTGCACCAGAAACACCCGCCTCCCAAAGTCGCGGTTTCAAGCATCTCGTTCCCCATGAATTCAGACCCTCGTTGATGACGGCAGCGGCACGCCCGTGCCGGCTGCCACCGTTCCATCCCGCCGCTGCGCGCCCGTGATACGGGTCACCGCGGCACTCCGGCAAGTATCTCACTCGCGCGCGAACCTGGCAGATCCCGCAGGCGCCGCGCCCGACTCGCCTACCGATTCTCGTCTACACTTAGGCACGCGCCAGCGCGGCGGCAAACCCGCGGTCACGCGCGCAGCGTTCGATGCATGCCCGACCCTGATGCCAACATCATCTGCCGGAACATCGCTATGCATGCCTTAACAGCATTCACCCGCGTCACCCGCCCGGCCGCTGCCGCGCCGCGGGGCGCCGCTTCGACGGCTTCATCACGTCGCCGCCCGTCCGCCCCGCCCGCGGCGCGGCGATCCGGCCGGTCGCCGTTACCCGCTTTCCCTGCTTTCACGATCTGATGCACGGCGCCGCGCGTGGCACCGACACGTGCGTCCGTGCGTCGATCGCCCCCGCCGGCACGATGCACGCCGCGCGGCCATCCCGACCCGCACGCCCGCAACGAACGGCCGTGCGCTCGCGATCCAGACCCATCGAGGAGGCATCACCATGAGCATGCGGCCCGACCCGACGTTTCACGCTTCGCCCGAGCTTGCGATGCAGGCGCCGGCGGAGGAGTTTGCCTATACGTTGTTGCTGAGCCCCGATTTTTCCAGACCCGACGCGCTTGCCGTGATCGACGTGAAGCCCGGTTCGTCGACGTACGGCAAGATCGTGCATACGGTGACGATGCCGAACACCGGCGACGAGTTTCACCACTTCGGCTGGAATGCATGCTCGTCGGCGCTGTCGCCGCTCACCGGGCATGCATTCCTCGAGCGCCGCTTCCTGATCATCCCGGGCCTGCGCTCGTCGCGCATCTACGTGATCGACACGAAGCCGCACCCGACGCAGGCGCGCATCCACAAGATCGTCGAGCCCGACGAGATCTTCGCGAAGACCGGCTATTCGCGGCCGCACACCGTGCATTGCGGGCCCGAGGGCATCTATGTGAGCACGCTCGGCGGCGCGGGCAAGGACGGCACCGACGGCGCGCCCGGCATCTTCATCATGGATTGCGAGACCTTCGACGTGCTCGGCCGCTGGGAGATCGACCGCGGCCCGCAGGACAAGCATTACGACTTCTGGTGGAACCTGCCGCGCGACTACATGGTGTCGAGCGAATGGGCGCTGCCGCCGCAATTCGAGAACGGGATCGTCCCCGAGGATCTGCTCGCGAACAAGTACGGGCACCGGCTGCATTTCTGGGACCTGCGCGCGCGGCGCAACGTGCAGACGATCGATCTCGGCGCGCAGCACCAGATGGCGCTCGAGGTGCGGCCCGCGCACGACCCGGTGCGCGAATACGGATTCGTCGGCGTCGTGGTCGACACGACCAATCTCGAAGGCTCGATCTGGACCTGGTGGCGCGAAGGCGGCAAGTTCCATGTGAAGAAGACCGCGACGATCCCGGCCGAGCCGGCCACGGCCGATGAGCTGCCGCCGCTGCTGCAAGGATTCGGCGCGGTGCCGCCGCTCGTGACCGACATCGACCTGTCGCTCGACGACCGATTCCTGTACGTGTCGTGCTGGGGCACCGGCGAGATGCGCCAGTACGACGTGTCGGACCCGCACCACCCGGTGCTCGCCGGGTCGGTGCGCATCGGCGGCATCGCGCGCCGTGCGCCGCACTCGAATGGCCGAGCGTTCGCGGGCGGCCCGCAGATGGTCGAGATCAGCCGCGACGGCCGGCGCGTGTACTGGACCAATTCGCTCTATTCGACGTGGGACGACCAGTTCTATCCGGACGGCGTGCCGGCCGCGCAGGTGCTCGCGCATGCGGGGCCGGACGGCGGGCTGACGCTCGCCGACGATTACTGGGTCGAATTCCCCGACGGCTATCGCGCGCATCAGATCCGGCTCGAAGGCGGCGACTGCTCGACCGACTCGTTCTGCTATCCGTCGGTCAAGCGTTGAGCGCCGGCCTTCACGCGCCGTTCGCGCTGTGGGCGGCCGTGCTCGCGAGCGGCGTCTATCACGGGCTCAACCCGGCGATGGGCTGGCCGCTCGCGGTGTCGAACGCGCTGATGACGCGCCGCGGCCGCGCACTCGTCGCGGCGCTCGGCTATCTCGCGCTCGGTCATGCGCTGGCCGTGTTCGCGGTGATGCTGCCGTTCGGGCTGCTCGCGGCGCTGCTCGCGTGGCAGACGGCGATCCGGATCGGCGCGAGCGCACTCGTGATCGGCTTCGGCGCGGTGCTGCTGATCCGGCGCCGGCATCCGCGGGCGCTCGCGCGGATTGCGCCGGCGCGGCTCGGCCTGTGGTCGTTCGCGGTCGCGCTCGCGCACGGCGCGGGGTTGATGCTGGTGCCGATCTACCTCGGCCTGTGCGGACTCGACCGGGATGCCGGTCACCGCGCGGCGGCAATACTCGTCGATGCGCATCTCGGGATGGCGCTCGTCGTCGCGGCCGTGCATGCGGCCGCGATGATCGCCGCCGGCGGCGGGCTCGCGTGGCTCGTGTACCGCTATCTCGGGCTGAAGTTCGTGTCGCGGAGCTGGTTCAATCTCGATACGGTGTGGGCGTCGAGCCTGATCGTGACGGGGGCGTTGTCGCTCGGGCTGGCGGCGGCGCAATAGCGCGGTCGCGCTGCCGGCCGGGCAACACGGTGTCGGTCTGAACGCCGCACCGTCAAAAAAGCGACGGAATGGCGACGCCGGCCACGCGCCGCAGTGTTCGCTACGTCACCCTGCCGTCGCGATGCACCGCCCGACCGGGCCCGGCGACCGCGATTCCGCTAAAATCGGGCCATGCACACCCCTTCCCACTCGACCGCCTCGTCGTCTTTCGTCCGCCGCGCGCGTCACGCCCGTGTCGTGTCGCGCCCGCCCGCCCCGTTCCGGATGGCTGCCCGATGACGAGCCGCGCCAATCCGCCCGATTTCGACGCGGCCGCGTTCCGGCAGGCGCTCGGCCAGTTCGCGACGGGCGTGACGGTGATCACGACGCGTGCGCCGTCCGGCCAGTTGATCGGCATCACCGCCAGCTCGTTCAATTCGGTGTCGCTCGATCCGCCGCTCGTGCTGTGGAGCCTCGCGCACAAATCGGCGTCCACACCGGTGTTCCGCGGCAACAGCCATTACGTGGTGAACGTGCTCGCGGCGTCGCAGCTCGACCTGTGCAAGCGCTTCTCGACCTACAAGGGCGACCGCTTCGAAGGGATCGCGCACGCGGCCGGCAACTCGGGAATGCCCGTGCTCGACGGCGCGCTCGCATGGTTCGAATGCCACAACCGCAGCCGCTACGACGAAGGCGACCATGTGATCTTCGTCGGCGAAGTGGAACGCTGCGGCGTGCGCGCCGTATCGGACACCGCGCCGCCGCTCGTGTTCCACGGCGGCGGCTTCCACGGCCTCACACCGCTTTGATCGCCCCCGTGCGCGCCAGCCCCACCGGCGCGCCGGCTTCGTCCTTCAGCGTCTGCAGCACGATGTTCGAACGGATGTCCATCACGCCCGGCGCCTTGTACAGGCGGTTCAGCACGAAATCCGAGTAGTGCTTGAGGTTGTGCGCGAGCACGCGCAGCAGATAGTGGCTCTCGCCGGTCACGACGAACGCGCCGACCACCTCCGGCCATTCGCGCAGCGCTTCCGCGAAGCGCTCGTGCCATTGATTCTCTTCGTTGCGCATCGACACCTGCACGAACGCCTCGAGCTCGAAGCCAAGCTTCTCGCGGCTCAGGCACGCGCGATAGTGCTCGATCACGCCCTGCTCCTCGAGCAGGCGCATGCGGCGCAGACAGGCGGACGGCGAAAGCGAGATGCGTTCGGCCAGGTCGAGATTGCTGATTCTGCCCTCCTCCTGCAATACCGCCAGAATCCGGCAGTCGGTGGCATCGAGCGTGATCGCGTGCATTTTTGGTCCCCGTTTTCCCTCTGAGTCGAATTATCTGCCAATCTGGCGGATTGTCCATGTTTATTTCGCAAGCACTTTCTGCGAGCGTCCACCTATCATTCGAAGGATCGACTCATCGAAACGTCATGCCATGCACACACTCTGGGACATCTCGCCGCCGGTCAGCCCCGCCACCCCCGTGTGGCCGGGCGATACGCCGGTTTCGGTCGAACGCGTGTGGCGAATGGAAGCCGGTTCGCCGGTCAACGTCGCGCGCCTGACGCTGTCGCCGCACACGGGCGCGCACTGCGACGCGCCGCTGCACTACGACGCCGACGGCGCGCCGATCGGCGCGGTGCCGCTCGACACCTATCTCGGCCCGTGCCGCGTGATCCACTGCATCGGCGCGTCGCCGGTCGTGCGGCCGGCCGACGTGGAAGCCGCGCTCGACGGCGCGCCGCCGCGCGTGCTGCTGCGCACGTATGCGCGTGCCGCGGTCGAGCAATGGGACAGCGATTTCTGCGCGGTCGCGCCCGACACCATCGACCTGCTCGCCGCGCACGGCGTGAAGCTGATCGGCATCGATACGCCGTCGCTCGATCCGCAGGAATCGAAGACGATGGATGCGCATCACCGCGTGCGGGCGCACCGGATGGCGATCCTCGAAGGGATCGTGCTCGACGACGTGCCGCCCGGCGACTACGAACTGATCGCGCTGCCGCTGAAATTCGCGACGCTCGACGCGAGCCCCGTGCGCGCGGTACTGCGCGCACTGCCCGCACGCGCCGCCTGATTACCCCGACCTACGACCTCACACAATGATGATCAAGACCCGTGAAGACGCGCTCGCGCTCGACCGCGACGACCCGCTGGCCGCGCTGCGCGACCAGTTCTCGCTGCCCGACGGCGTGATCTATCTCGACGGCAACTCGCTCGGCGCGCAGCCGCGCGCGTCGGCCGCCCGCGCGCAGCAGGTGATCGGCGCCGAATGGGGCGACGGCCTGATCCGCAGCTGGAACACGGCCGGCTGGTTCGCGCTGCCGCGCCGGCTCGGCGACAAGCTCGCGACGCTGATCGGCGGCGCGCCCGGCGAAACGGTCGTGACCGACACCATCTCGATCAACCTGTTCAAGCTGCTGTCCGCGATGCTGCGCCACCAGGCCGAGCGCGCGCCCGAACGCCGCGTGATCGTGTCGGAACGCTCGAACTTCCCGACCGACCTGTACATCGCGCAGGGGCTGATCGAGCAGCTCGGCGGCGGCTACGAACTGCGCCTGATCGACGATCCGGCCGACCTGCCCGGCGCGCTCGGCGCGGACACGGCCGTCGCGATGATCACGCACGTGAACTACCGCACCGGCTACATGCACGACATGCCGGCCGTCACGCAGCTCGTGCACGACGCGGGCGCGCTGATGCTGTGGGATCTCGCGCACTCGGCCGGCGCGGTGCCGGTCGACCTGAACGGCGCGCGCGCGGACGGCGCGGTCGGCTGCACGTACAAGTACCTGAACGGCGGCCCCGGCTCGCCCGCGTTCGTGTGGGTGCCGCAGCGCCATCTCGCGCATTTCTCGCAGCCGCTGTCGGGCTGGTGGGGCCACCGCGCGCCGTTCGCGATGCAGCCGGACTTCGCGCCCGACCCGGGCATCGCGCGCTTCCTGTGCGGCACGCAGCCGATCGTGTCGATGTCGATGGTCGAATGCGGGCTCGACGTGTTCCTGCAGACCGACATGCAGACGATCCGCCGCAAGTCGCTCGCGCTGACCGACGCGTTCATCGCGCTCGTCGAGGAACGCTGCGCGGGCCTGTCGCTGAAGCTCGTCACGCCGCGCGCGCATCACCAGCGCGGCTCGCAGGCGAGCTTCGAGCATCCGCACGGCTACGAAGTGATGCAGGCGCTGATCGCGCGCGGCGTGATCGGCGACTACCGCGAGCCGTACGTGCTGCGCTTCGGCTTCACGCCGCTCTATACGCGCTTCGCCGACGTATGGGATGCGGTCGAGACGCTGCGCGACATCCTCGCCACCGACGCGTGGAAGGCGCCCGAGTTCGCCGAACGCGGCGCGGTGACCTGACCGGTTTTGCGTGGCGCGCCTCGGCTGCATGCGCGGCACGCGCCACGCGTTCGTCATTCAAATCTGGAGATAGTCGTGAATTCTGGTCATATGCAGCCGCCCGGCGGCGACGCGCCGGCAGGCTGCCCGTTCTCGGGCGCACGCGCCGCCCAACCGGCGCAAGCCGCGCACGACGCGCCGCACGTGCCGGGCGAGGCCGACACGCAAGCCGGCTGGCACGACGCGCAGCTCGATTTCTCGAAGTCGATGAGCTACGGCGACTACCTGTCGCTGAATTCGATCCTCGATGCGCAGCATCCGCTGTCGCCCGATCACAACGAGATGCTGTTCATCATCCAGCATCAGACGAGCGAGCTGTGGATGAAGCTCGCGCTGTTCGAGCTGCGCGGCGCGCTCGACGCGGTGCGCACCGACGCGCTGCCGCCCGCGTTCAAGATGCTCGCGCGCGTGTCGCGCATCCTCGAGCAACTGGTGCAGGCGTGGAACGTGCTGTCGACGATGACGCCGTCCGAGTATTCGGCGATGCGGCCGTATCTCGGCCAGTCGTCGGGCTTCCAGTCGTACCAGTATCGCCAGCTCGAATTCCTGCTCGGCAACAAGAACGCGCAGATGCTGCAGCCGCATGCGCACCGGGCCGACATCCTCGAACAGGTGCGCGCGACGCTCGAGGCGCCGTCGTTCTACGACGAGGTCGTGCGCCTGCTCGCGCGGCGCGGGTTCCCGATCGCGCCCGAGCGGCTCGAGCGCGACTGGACCCAGCCGATGCGGCACGACGAGACGGTCGAAGCCGCGTGGCTCGAGGTCTATCGTCATCCGCAGCAGCACTGGGAACTGTACGAGATGGCCGAGGAACTCGTCGATCTCGAGGATGCGTTCCGCCAGTGGCGCTTCCGTCACGTGACGACGGTCGAACGCATCATCGGCTTCAAGCAGGGCACCGGTGGCACGAGCGGCGCGCCGTACCTGCGCAAGATGCTCGACGTCGTGCTGTTCCCCGAGCTCTGGCACGTGCGCACCACGCTGTAACGCACCGTCACGCGCCCGCCGTCACGACGACGGGCGGGCGCGTGCCTCTCCTTCGCGCGGGACTGCGCGTTCGAACACGGATCCGACACCAACGAGATCGCCGCGTTTGCAGCGTGCCGCCGGAACGGTTCGCCGCGTCCTGCCGTTGCGGCGCCGCACCATCCGCTGCGCACGCCCACCGCGTCCCGGCGCCGCCACGGGATTCTGCCGGGGCCGCCCGGCAAGCTGCTCGAACAACGCGTCGCGCTGACGCCCTTTTCCAATCAGGTCTCCCTCGCCGGCCGTGCCTCGCACGCCGCCGCAGCGCACCATCGAAATGCGGTCTCGCCGCCTTGACTTTCGCGCGCCCGAATACGATCATTCGCTCACACAAAGAGCAAATGATCGTATTCCACAGGATAGACAGGCACGAACAGGAGACACCGGATGAGCGAATCGTCCTCCGCCCGCGCGCCCGTGCTGCTGCACATCGGCGCGGGCTCGTTTCACCGCGCGCACCAGGCGTGGTATCTGCATCGCGTGAACGCGGCCGTGCCGGCCGACGAACGCTGGTCGCTGACCGTCGGCAACATCCGCGACGACATGCGCGCGACGATGGACGCGCTCGCCGCGCAGCACGGCGCGTACACGCTCGAAACCGTCACGCCGCAAGGCGAGCGCGCGTACGAGACGATCCGCGCGATCGCCCGCGTGCTGCCGTGGTCGATCGACCTCGCCGCACTGATCGACGCGGGCGCCGATCCGGCCTGCCGGATCGTGTCGTTCACCGTCACCGAAGGCGGCTACTACCTCGACGAACACAACCGGCTCGACGTCGCGAACGCCGATCTCGCCGCCGATCTGCAGGGCGCGCGCACGACGCTGTACGGCGCGCTCGCGGCGCTGCTCGCCGAACGCGTGAAGCGCGGCGCGGGCCCGCTCACGCTGCAAAGCTGCGACAACCTGCGCAACAACGGCGCGCGCTTTCGCGCGGGAATGCGCGAATTCCTCGAACGGCGCGGCGAAGCGGATCTCCTCGCGTGGTTCGATGCGCACGTCGCGACGCCCAGCGCGATGGTCGACCGCATCACGCCGCGCCCGACCGCCGACGTGCGCGAGCGCGTGCTCGCGGCCACCGGCGTCGACGACGCATGCCCGGTGATGGGCGAATCGTTCATCCAGTGGGTGATCGAGGACCGCTTCGCGGCCGGCCGGCCGCGCTGGGAATTGGCCGGCGCGGAACTCGTCGACGACGTGCATCCGTACGAGGAAGCGAAGATCCGCATCCTCAACGCGACGCACAGCTGCATCGCGTGGGCCGGCACGCTCGCGGGCTACACCTACATCCACGAAGGCACGCACGACGCGGCGATCCGCCGCTTCGCGCACGACTACGTGACGCAGGACGTGATCCCGTGCCTGAGCCCCAGCCCGCTCGATCTCGCGCGCTACCGCGACGTCGTGCTGGAGCGCTTCGGCAATCCGTACGTGCTCGACACGAACCAGCGCGTCGCGGCCGACGGCTTCTCGAAGATTCCCGGCTTCATCGCGCCGACGCTCGTCGAATCGTTCGCGCGCGGCGCCGCACCGGGCGCCACCGCCGTGCTGCCCGCGCTGTTCCTGCGCTTTCTCGAACGCTGGGCGCGAGGCACGCTGCCGTATGCGTACCAGGACGGCGTGATGGATGAAAGCAGCGCACGCGCGATCGTCGACGCCGACGATCCGGTCGTCGCACTGTGCGCGAGCCGCGCGCTGTGGGGCTCGCTCGCCGGCAACGCGGCGCTGTTCGAGGCGCTGCGCGCCGGGCTCGCGCGCGTCGACGCGTGGCTCGCCGCGCGTTGACGACGCGCGCGCCGGCGCCCGGCCGCGCTGCCGGGCGAACCCGCTTGGCACAGGCCGTGCGGCACGGCTAAAGTAGCGGCTCCTCACCGACCGAACGGATTGCTCATGTATCTCGGCATCGACCTCGGCACCTCGGAAGTGAAGGTGCTGCTGCTGGCCCCGGACGGCACGGTGGTCGGCACCGCGGGCTCGCCGTTTACCGTATCGCGCCCGCACCCGCGCTGGGCGGAGCAGCATCCGGACGACTGGTGGCGAGGCACGCTCGCCGCGCTCGCGGCATTGCGCGAACGGCATCCCCACGCGTTCGCACAGGTGCGCGGCATCGGCCTGTCGGGCCAGATGCACGGCGCGGTGCTGCTCGGCCGCGACGACCGCGTGCTGCGCCCCGCGATCCTGTGGAACGACATGCGCAGCGCCGACGAATGCGCGCTGCTGACCGAACGCGCGCCCGATCTCCACGCGCTGGCCGGCAACCTCGCGATGCCCGGCTTCACCGCGCCGAAACTGCTGTGGGTCGCGAAGCACGAACCCGACGTGTTCGCGGCCACCGCGTGCGTGCTGATGCCGAAGGACTACCTGCGGTTCCGGCTGACCGGCGCGAAAGTGTCCGACCCGTCGGACGCGGCCGGCACGCTGTGGCTCGACGTCGCGCGCCGCGACTGGTCCGATGCGCTGCTCGCCGCGTGCGGGATGACGCGGGAGCAGATGCCGCGCATCGTCGAAGGCAACGCGCCGTCCGGCACGCTGCGCGCGGACGTCGCCCGCGAGCTGGGGCTGTCGGAGGCCGTGCCGGTGGCAGGCGGCGGCGGCGACAACGCGACGAGCGCGCTCGGCATCGGCGCGATCCACGCGGGCGACGGCTTCGTGTCGCTCGGCACGTCGGGCGTGCTGAGCGTGGTCGGCGACCGCTTCATGCCGAATCCCGCGTCGGCCGTGCACGCGTTCTGCCATGCGATTCCCGATCGCTGGCAACTGATGAGCGTCGTGCTGTCGGCCGCGAGCTGCCTGCGCTGGGTCTGCAAGCTGACCGGCACCGACGAGCCCGCGCTGCTCGCCGAAGTCGAGGCGCTCGACCCCGACGCGCTCGCGGCGGCCCCGCTGTTCCTGCCCTATCTGTCCGGCGAACGCACGCCGCACAACGATCCGTACGCGCAGGGCGCGTTCTTCGGGATGACGCACGCGACCGAGCGCGCGCACCTCGGCTACGCGGTGCTCGAAGGCGTGACGCTCGGCCTCGCCGACGGCCTCGATGCGCTGCACGCGGCCGGCGTGGAAACCGACCAGTTGTCGCTGATCGGCGGCGGTGCGCGCAGCGCGTTCTGGGCGCAATTGATCGCGGACGCGCTGAACGTGCGCACGCAGCAGATCGGCGGCGGCGAAACGGGCGCGGCGCTCGGCGCGGCACGGCTCGGCTGGCTCGCCGTCGGCGGCGATCCGCATACGGTGCTGACCAAGCCGCCGGTGCGCGCCGAATACGCGCCGGACGCCGCCCGCCATGCGCGGCTGCGCGAACGCCTCGATGCGTTCCGCACGCTGTACCGTCACGTGCGGCCGCTGTACGAACCGTCGCGCGCACGGCTCGCGTAGGCACGCCCCGTCGCGCGGCCGGGCCGCCGGCCGGCCGCGCGACATGCGGTACAGTGGATGCCGTCATGCGGCCCGCCGGCCGGCCCGCGAAGCGGCCCCCCATCCGAACCGAATCGCTATCGTGTCCAAGTCCTCAGAAAAACTCGATCTCGCCACGCGCGCCGCGTGGCTCTATTACGTCGCGGGCGACACGCAGAACGAAATCGCCGAAAAGCTGCAGGTGTCGCGCCCCGTCGCGCAGCGCCTCGTCGCGTTCGCGGTCGAGAAGAACCTGATCCGCGTGCGCGTCGACCATCGGCTCGCCGACTGTCTCGACCTCGGCGCGCAACTGTCGAAACGCTACGGCCTCGCGATGTGCGAAGTGGTGCCGGTCGACGCCGATGCGCCCGACGCGATCGACCGCAAGCTCGCGGTCGCCGGCGCGCAGGTGATGGAGCGCTACCTGAACGAAACGCGGCCGATGGTGATCGCGGTCAGCAGCGGCCGGACGCTGAAGGCCGCGGTCGCGCAGATCGCGCAGATCGACCGGCCGCAGCACCGGCTCGTGTCGATGGTCGGCGCGATCGCGGCCGACGGTTCGTCGAACCGCTACGACGTCGCGCAGTACATTTCCGAGAAAACCGGCAGCAAGCACTTCCTGCTGCCCGCGCCGCTGTTCGCCGACAGCGACGCCGAGCGCGCGCAGTGGTGCAATCATCGGCTGTACCGGATCGTCGAGGCGCTGTCGGGCGAGGCCGACGTCGCGTTCGTCGGGATCGGCAACATCGGCCCGCACTGCCCGCTCTACGAAGACGGCTTCATCACCGAACAGGAGCGCGACGAGATGACCGCGCTCGGCGCGGTGGCCGAATTGCTCGGCGTGCCGATCGATGCGCAAGGTACGCAGATCACCGTGTCGACGAGCGCGCGCGTGACCAGCGTCGCGCTCGCCACGCCGCCGAAACTGCCGACGATCGCGTTCGCAGGCGGCCCGAAGAAACACGACGCGGTGATTGCCGCGCTGCGCGGCGGCTGGCTGTCGGGGCTCGTCACCGACGAAGCGTGCGCGCGTGCCGCGCTGGCCGCGAAGGCGGCCTGACGGCACCGTCGCACGGGCCGGCTCGAGCCGCGCACGCGCACGTGCCGTGCGTCACGCCGCCTTCGCGTGCACGCTCAGCCGCCGAAACGCCTGCCCGTTTTCGTCGAACAGATGACAGTGCTCGGCCTGCGCATGCACGCGCAGCGTGTCGCCGGTGCGGTACGTGTCGAGCGGCGGAATCCGCGCGATCAACCCGTCCGGCGCGACGGCCGACTCAGCATACAGATATGCGGCGTCACCCAGCGACTCGACGGCCATCGTGCGCGCGACGACGCCCGGCGCCGCCGCATCGACCAGCAGATGCTCGGGCCGCACGCCGACGGTCACCGCCGCGCCGCGCTGCAGCCCGGCCGCATCGACCGCGACACGTTGCGTCTCGCCGCTGTCGAAGCGCACGAGCACGCCGCCCGCATCGGCCGATTCGACCGTGCCCTTCAGGAAGTTCATCTTCGGCGAGCCGATGAAGCCCGCGACGAACTGGTTCGCCGGCGCGTGATACAGCGCGTTCGGCGTGCCGACCTGCTGCACCGCGCCGCCCGACAGCACGACGATCTTGTCGGCGAGCGTCATCGCCTCGACCTGGTCGTGCGTCACGTAGATCATCGTCGTCTTCAGCTCGTCGTGCAGCCGCGCGAATTCCAGCCGCATCTTCACGCGCAGCGCGGCGTCGAGGTTCGACAGCGGTTCGTCGAACAGAAACACCTTCGGCTTGCGCGTGATCGCGCGGCCGATCGCGACGCGCTGCCGCTGGCCGCCCGACAGCTGCTTCGGCTTGCGGTCGAGCAGGTGATCGATGTGCAGAATCTTCGCGGCCTGCTTCACGGCCTGGTCGATCTCGGGCTTCTTCGCGCCGGCGAGCTTCAGGCCGAACGCCATGTTGTCGTACAGCGTCATGTGCGGGTACAGCGCATACGACTGGAACACCATCGCGATGCCGCGCTTCGCGCTCGGCACGTCGTTGACCTTCGCGCCGTCGATCAGCAGGTCGCCGTTCGAAATATCTTCCAGGCCGGCGATCATCCGCATCAGCGTGGATTTGCCGCAGCCGCTCGGGCCGACGAACACGACGAATTCGCCGTCGGCGATGTCGAGGTTCACGTTGTGCAGCACTTCGGTGTCGTCGTAGCGCTTCGCGATGTTGCGCAGGAGCACGCTTGCCATGATCTGTCTCCGTTCGTTCGTGATGCGCCGCCAAGCCGGCAGCGCTGGATCGTTGCTAGTTCGGCAGCACCTCGCCCGTCGCCTGCCAGCGCGCGACGTAGCCGGGCAGCTCGTGCATGTCGTCGAATACGTGACGCGCGCCGATGCCGCGCAGCGCGTCGATCTGGGCGGCCGACGCATGCCCGCCGCCGATGAAGCCGAGCACGGTCATGCCGGCCGCGGCCGCGGCGGTGATGCCCGTCACGCTGTCCTCGACCACGAGGCATTGCGCGGGCACCGCGCCGAGCGCGCGGGCGGCTGCCAGATACACGTCCGGCGCCGGCTTCGGCCGCGCGACCGAATCCGCGCAAAACAGCCGGTCGCCGAAGAAGCGCGCGAGGCCGGTGCGCGCGAGCGCCGCTTCGACGTACGCGCGATAGCTGTTGCTCGCGCAGGCCGTCGTCAAGTCGATCGCGGCCAGCGCCGCGTCGATGCCTTCGACCATCGGCGCCTTCACGGCCGCCGCCTCGACCGCGCGGCGGATCGCGTCGACGTCGTCGTTCGTCAGCGCCCGACCCACCGCCTCGGACGCGCCGGCCAGCACGCGCTCGATGCGCAGCCCGAGCAACGGCATCACGGCCGGCCGCGCATCGACGCCCGGCCAGCGCGCGTCGAGTTCGCGCACGATCACGTCGGCGGCGACGGCCTCGCTGTCGATCAGCACGCCGTCGCAATCGCAGATCAGCACGTTCACGCCGTGACCGGCCACAGCCTTGCTCGCCGCGCCTTTGCCTGCGCCGCTCATTTAACCGCCCCGAACGTGAGCCCGCGCACCAACTGCTTCTGCGACAGCCAGCCGACGATCAGGATCGGCGCGACCGCGAGCAGCGACGCCGCGGACAGCTTCGCCCAGAACAGCCCTTCGGGGCTCGAGTACGACGCGATGAACACGGTCAGCGGCGCGGCGTTCGAACTCGACAGGTTGATGCTCCAGAATGCCTCGTTCCACGACAGGATCACGAGCAGCAGCGCGGTGGACGCGAGCCCCGGCAGCGCCATCGGCATCAGCAGGTAGACGATCTCCTGCCACGTCGACGCGCCGTCGATCCGCCCGGCCTCCAGGATGTCCTTCGGGATCTCGTTGAAATACGTGAAGGTCATCCACACCGCGATCGGCAGGTTGATCAGCGTGTACACGATCACGAGCCCCGACACCGTGTCGAGCAGCCCCGCGTTCTTCCACAGCAGGTAGATCGGCACGAGCACGCCGACCGACGGCATCATCTTCGTCGACAGCATCCACAGCAGCACCTTCTGCGTGCGATGGTTCGGGAAGAACGCCATCGCGTACGCGGCCGGCACCGCGAACAGCAGCGAGATCACGGTGACGCCGGCCGAGATCAGCACCGAATTCCACGCGAACGCGAAGTAGTTGCTGCGTGCGAACACCTCGCGGAAGCTGTCGAGCGTCGGCATGAAGAACAGCGACGACGCGTACGCCTGCTGCTCGGTCTTGAACGCGGTGATCGCCATCCAGAAGATCGGGAAGAACAGCAACAGCGCGATCAGCCACGCGAGCGTGCCGGGCAGCGCACGCCGCACGAGGTCGAATACGGCCGGTATGCGCCGGTTTTCCAAAGTGAGGTCGCTCATTTCTCGTACTCCCCCTTCAGGTTGCGCGCGAGCATCCGCACGAGGAAGAACGACACGACGTTCGCGACCACGACGGCGATGATCCCGCCCGCGGACGCAAGGCCGACGTCGAACTGCTGCAGGCCGAGCGCGTAGATCAGGTACGACAGGTTGGTCGTCGCGTCGCCGGGGCCGCCGCCGGTCGTCGTGTAGATTTCCGCGAAGATCGACAGCAGGAAGATCGTCTCCATCATCACGACCACGGCGATCGCACGCTTCAGGTGCGGCAGCGTGATGTAGAAGAACATCGCGATCGGGCCGGCGCCGTCGATGCGCGCGGCTTCCTTCTGTTCCTGATCGAGCGACTGGATCGCGGTGAACAGGATCAGGAACGCGAACGGCAGCCACTGCCACGCGACGATGATGATCACCGCGGTCAACGGGTAATCGGCGAACCAGTCGATCGGCGTCATCCCGAGCGCGCGCATCGCGTTCGCGACGAGCCCGTACACCGGATGCAGGATCATGTTCTTCCAGATCAGCGCGGAGACCGTCGGCATCACGAAAAACGGCGCGATCGCGAGCAGGCGCGCGACGCCCTGCCCGTAGAACTTGCGGTCGAACAGCACGGCCATCAGCACGCCGCCGATCACGGTGATCGCGAGCACCGCGCCGATCAGCACGAGCGTGTGCCAGATCGCGGGCAGGAACGACGGATCGGTCGCGAGGAAGCGGTAGTTGTCGAGCCCGGCGAAGCCCTTCACGTCCGGGTTCAGCAGGTTGTAGCGCGAGAACGAATACCAGATCGTCATCGCGAGCGGAATCGACATCCACAGCAGCAGCACCGCGACGGACGGCGACACGAGCCAGCTCGCGCCGCCGCGCGCCCGGCGCGGCGCACCGGGCGGCGACGACGCGTCGCCGACCGACGGCGCGTGAGCGTGACTCAGGGGAAGACGCAGGTGACGCATGACGGAGTCCCTCCGGTTGATGCGCGGGCGCGAACGCGAACGGCCTGCCCGCCTGTCGGCCTCGCCGGCCCGCGCCGTGTGCCACGGCGCACGACGCGGGCCGCGCGACGGCTTGCGCGTTACTTCTTGTAGCCGGCCTGCCGCACCGCGCGGTCGGCCGCGGCCTGGCCCGCGGCGAGCGCCTGGTCGACCGTCATCTGGCCCGCGACCGCGCCCGCGATCGACTGGCCGACCACCGTGCCGAACGACTGGAACTCGGGAATCCCGACGTACTGCACGCCCGTGTACGGCACCTTCTTCAGCGACGGATCGTTCGGGTCGGCCGTCTCGATCGCCTTCAGCACGAAGTCCGAGAACGGCGCGGCGGCCTTGTACTCGGCGCGCTGATACGTCGACGTGCGCGTGCCCGGCGGCACCGACGCCCAGCCTTCGTCCTTGCCGACCATCTCGATGTACTGCTTCGACGTCGCCCACGCGATGAACTTGCGCGCGGCGTCCTGCTGCTTCGACGTCTTCGGCACGGCCAGCGCCCACGCCCACAGCCAGTGCGAGCCCTTCGGCGTCACGGCGACCGGCGCGGCCGCGAAGCCGATCTTGTCGGCCACCTGCGACTGCTGCTTGTTGTAGAGCATCCCGGCCGCGACCGTCGCGTCGATCCACATCGCGCACTTGCCGGATGCGGTCAGCGTCAGGTTCTCGTTGAAGCCGTTCGAGCTCGCTCCCGGCGGGCCGTCTTTCCTCAGCAGATTCACGTAGAACGTGATCGCCTTCTTCCATTCGGGCGACGTGAGCTGCGCGTTCCACTTCTCGTCGAACCAGCGCCCACCGAACGTGTTCACGACGGTCGACACGTACGCCATGTTCTCGCCCCAGCCGGCCTTGCCGCGCAGGCAGATCCCGTAGGTGCCCTTCGACTTGTCGGTGAGCTTGTCCGCGAATTCGGCGATCTGGTCGTAGGTCGGCTGGTCGGGCATCTTCAGCCCCTTCGCCGCGAACAGGTCCTTGCGGTAGAACGTCATCGAGCTTTCCACGTAGAACGGCAGCGCGTACAGCTGGCCGTTGTACGACAGGCTGTCGCGCGCGGTCTTCACGATGTCGTTCAGGTCGTAATCGGCCGGCAGCCCGGTGATCGGCGCGAGCCAGCCGCGCTTGCCCCACTGCGGCGTTTCATAGGTGCCGATCGCCATCACGTCGAACTGGCCGCTGCCGGTCGTGATGTCGGTCGTCGCGCGCTGGCGCAGCACGTTCTCCTCGAGGATCACCCAGTTCAGCTTGATGTCGGGGTTCGCCTTCTCGAACGCCGGCGACAGCTTCTTCAACTCGATCATGTCGGGGTTGTTCAGCGTCGCGATCGTCAGCGTGCCGGCGGACGCCGCGCAGGCCGCCGTCGCGAGCGCGGCTCCGGCGAAACAGCGTGCGGCGGCGTCGAGCATCTTTCGTTGCATGGCATGTCTCCTGTGATTGTTCGAAATGTCGTCGGTCCTGCGTGGTGTTGCGTCGCTTCCTTCGCGGCCCGTCATGCCGGCCGCTGCATCCCGCACGCGCGCGCATAGTGCGCGATCACGTCGCGTATCCGGTGGCGCACCCATGCGCGCGGTTCCTTCGCGAGGCCGCCCGCGCGGCACGCCGCGTAGACGTCCGGCAGCCACTGCGCGACGAGCGTTTCCGGCACCGGCTGCCGCGCGAGGTTGTCGAACAGCTGCTCGACCGCGGCCGCGACGGCCGGTTGCAGCCAGTAGTAGCGGATGCGGTCGCTGTAGCTGAACTGGCGCGCGAGCCGCTGCGCGGTCTCGTCGCCGCGGTAGTACGGCGCCCAGTGTTCGGGCTGCTCGCGCATCGCCGCATCGACGACGTCGCGCAACCGCGAGCGCTGCGCGCCGTCGTCGATCAGTGCGTCCTCGATGTACGTCAGCGCGAACAGCGCCTCGCGCAGCGCGAACGTCAGCGCGGGGCCGACCTTCAACACCGCGAAATGGTCGCGCACGAGCGCGGCAAGCGCGGCTTCGGTCTGGTAGTCGGTCGAATGCGCTTCGAACACGAGGCGCGGTGTCTGCAGGATACTCGCGCCGAGTGACGCCGCCTTGGCGCTGTCGTAATCGAGCACGTGGCGATCGTCGAAGTCGACGCCCGGCTGCGCGACGATTGCGACCACGCGCGTCCACGCATCGTCGAGCCCGGCCGCCGCGAACGCGCGGCGGTGCGCGTCGAGCGTCGCCGCGATGCTCTCGCTGCGCGTGACCGCGATCTGCGCGATCGCGTCGCCGCTCGCTTCGTTACCGGCCTCGCCGCTCACTTCGCCGCCCGGCGTCGGCACCTCGGTGCCGATCACGTAGACGGGCGCGATCCCGGCGCGCGCCGCCGCGTCTTCCGCGACGCGGCACAGCTCGGCCGCGCGCGCGGCGATCGTACGATCGTCGAGCCGCGCCGGATCGCCCGCGCACGCCATGCTCGCATCGAGATGAATCTTTTCGAAACCGGCTTCGACGTAGGCCGCGACCATCGCGGCCGCTTCGCGCATCGCGTCGGCCGCGCGGCGGTGCCGCCACGGGTTCGGGCCGAGATGGTCGCCGCCGAGCACGAGCGCCGACGGCGCGAGCCCGCAGCGCGCGGCGATCGCATCGACGTCGCGCCGGAAATCGGCGGGCGTCATGCCCGTATAGCCGCCGAGATGGTTCACCTGGTTGCAGGTCGCCTCGATCAACAGCGGCGAGCCGTCCGCGCGCGCGGCTTCGCACGCGGCCTCCAGCACGAGCCGGTGCGCACTGCAGATCGAATAGATGCCGCGCTGCGCGTCCGCGCGGTTCGCGTCGAAGATCATCCGCAGCACGGTGTCCGCGTGCGCGGTGCGCGTGCGCTCGGCAACGGTCGTCAGGCCGGACATGCGATACCTCGTTCGGTCAGGAAGCGGTCGATCTCGGCCGCGCTGCTGTTGCCTTCCATCGGGCCGCGCCGCGTGACCGCGATCGCGCCGGCCGCGTTCGCGCGGCGCAGCGCGACGTCGATCAGCACGCCGGCGACGAGGCTCGCGACCAGCGTGCCGCCGAAGCAGTCGCCGGCGCCGGTCGGATCGACTTCGTCCACCGGAAATGCCGGCGCTTCGACCCGGTTCGCGCGGTCGAACGCGACGCTGCCTTGCGCGCCGCGTTTGAGCACGACGCGCTCGAGCAGCGGATGCGTCGCGAGCAGGCCCGCGATCGCGCGCTCGGCCGGCTGCGGCCCGCAAAAGAACGGCAGGTCGGCTTCGCTCGGCAGGAACAGGTGACACGCGGCGAGCATCTCGTCGAGCGCCGCGCGCATCGGGCGAAAGCTCAGCATTTCGGGCCGCACGTTCGGATCGAACGACACCTTGGCGCCCGCGCGCGCGGCCTCGATCACGCCGCGCTGCACGGCCGCGATCGCCGATTCGCTCGTCAGCGACGAACCCATCACGTGGAAGTAGCGGCAGCCGTCGAACATCGCGGTGTCGACGTCGGACGCATCGACGCACGCGGCCGCACTGGTGGACAGCGTGAAGACGAAGCTGCGCGAGCCGTCGTCGCGATACGCGACGAACGCGGTGCCGGTCGGGCGCGCGACGCGGCGGATGCGCGCCACGTCCACGCCGTCGCGTTCGAGCCGCGCGACGATCGCATCGCCGAACGCGTCGCGGCCGACGCAGCCCGCATACGCGACGCGTGCGCCGAGCCGCGCGGCCTGATCGGCGAAGATCGCCGGCGCGCCGCTCGGGAACGGCCCTTCGAACAGGCCGGGCGTATCGAAACCCTGGCCGCGCGCGGCGGCGACGAATTCGGCCAGCAGTTCGCCGGCGACGACGATCTCGGCCATCAGGCGAGCCCTCCTCGTTCGACGGCGGCCGCCGCTTCGCGGGCCGGCCAGCGCGTGGCGCGTGCGAGCGGCGGCATTTCAGCTCATCCAGTTGCCGCCGTCGACGTTCAGCGTCTGGGCGGTGATGTAGTCGGCGTCCGCCGACGCGAGGAACAGCGCGGCGCCCGTCAGGTCGCCCGGCACGCCCATGCGCCCGAGCGGCACGGCTTCGCCGACGAGCCGCTTCTTCTCGCCGAGCGGCCGGTTCTCGTAGCGCGCGAACAGCGCATCGACCTGCTCCCACATCGGCGTGTCGACGACGCCCGGCGCGATGCCGTTCACGTTGATCCGGTGCGGCGCGAGCGCGAGCGCGGCCGACTGCGTATAGCTGATCACCGCGGCCTTGGTCGCGCAGTAGTGCGACACGAGCGCCTCGCCGCGACGGCCGGCCTGCGACGACATGTTGACGATCTTGCCGCCGCGCCCCTGCTCGACCATCCGCTGCGCGACGGCCTGCATCAGGAAGAACAACCCTTTCACGTTGACCGAGAACAGCCGGTCGAACACGTCCCACGATTCGTCGAGGAGCGGGCGCATGTCGAACAGCGCCGCGTTGTTGAACAGGATGTCGACGCCGCCGAAGCGCTCGACCGCCGTCGCGACGATCCGCTCGATGTCGTCGCGGCGCGTGACGTCGGCCGTGACGGCCACCGCGCGGCCGGGATGGGCCTCGATCAGCCGCGCGAGCGAGCCGCCTGCCGGCTTCACGTCGACGAGCACGCAGCGCGCGCCCTCGTCCAGATAGCGTTGCGCGACCGCCTCGCCGATGCCGCTTGCGGCGCCCGTCAGGATCGCGACCTTGTCTTCCAGTCTCACTGGCTGTCTCCGGTTCGTTCTTGCTGCACGACGGTCGAGAGGTGAGCGAACGCTCTCTGACCGATCAATTGCTCTGTTAGTGATCGAATGATCGGATACGCGATACGCGCTGTCAAGACGACGCGACGGCTTTCTATGACGCGCTGCGGCACGGCGGCGCGCGACGACGCCCCGCCGCGCCCGCACTGCAAGGCGAGACGCGCACGGTGCGGCGCAGTGGCATCGGCGATGAAGGGGACGGACGGAGGACGAAAAACGGATTTCGCGCTGCACGGCGCGACGATACGTTATATCATCGCGATACTGTGTTTCATCGCCCTGCTTCACGCCATGGCTACCTCATCGTCCATTGACGCCCGGCTGTCCCGGGCCGACGCATTCGCCGCCGAGCACGGGCTCGCGTGGACGCCGCTGCGCCGCCAGGTCTACGAACGCGTGCTGGCCGCGCAGCGCCCGATCGGCGCGTACGACCTGCTCGCCGAGCTCGAACCGCAACGCGGCCGCGTGCCGCCGACGACCGTCTACCGCGCGCTGGATTTCCTCGTCGAGCACGGCTTCATCCACCGGATCGAATCGAAGAACGCGTTCCTCGCGTGCTGCGAGATCGGTGTGCCGCACGAAGGCCAGTTCCTGATCTGCGATTCGTGCGGCGATACCGTCGAGATTCCCGGCGGCGACCTCGCGAAGCAGTTGTCCGCGAGCGAGCCCGCGCATGGTTTCGAAGTCCACCACCAGGTCGTCGAGCTGAGCGGCCTGTGCGGGCACTGCAAGCGCAAGCCCGCGCAGCGCTGACGCCGCATCGTGCGGTGCACGCACCGCCCTTCCAACGAGGAGTTCCATGTCCATTGCCCTGAAGCGCGCGCCGCGGCGCGCCCTGTCGCCTGTCCGCTGGCTCGCCGCCGCCGTCGCCGCGCTATCGCTCGCCGCGCCCGCGTTCGCGCAGGCCGCCACCGTCAACGTCGTCGCCGCCGAGAATTTCTACGGCGACGTCGCGTCGCAGATCGGCGGCCGCCACGTCGCGGTCACGAGCATCCTCAGCAATCCGGACCAGGATCCGCACCTGTTCGAAGCGAGCCCGAAGACGGCCCGCGCGCTGCAGCACGCGCAGGTCGTGATCTACAACGGCGCCGACTACGATCCGTGGATGGGCAAGCTGCTCGGCGCATCGAAGCAGGCGAAGCGCGCGACGATCGTCGTCGCCGAGCTCGTCGGCAAGAAGGCCGGCGACAACCCGCACCTGTGGTACGACCCGGCGACGATGCCGGCGGCCGCCCGCGCGATCGCGGCCGAGTTCGGCCGCGCCGACCCGGCGAACAAGGCCGAGTACGATGCGAACCTGCAGAAGTTCGTCGCGTCGCTGAAGCCCGTCGACGACAAGATCGCCGCGCTGCGCGCGAAGTACAAGGGCGTGCCCGTGACGGCCACCGAGCCCGTGTTCGGCTATATGTCGGACGCGATCGGCCTCGACATGCGCAACCAGCGCTTCCAGCTCGCGACGATGAACGACACGGAGGCAAGTGCGCAGGACGTCGCCGCGTTCGAGAACGACCTGCGCAAGAAGCAGGTGCGCGTGCTGATCTACAACAGCCAGGCCGAAGAACCGATGACCAGGCGCATGCTGAAGATCGCGCACGACGGCGGCGTGCCGACCGTCAGCGTCACCGAGACGCAGCCGGCCGGCAAGACCTTCCAGCAATGGATGATCGGCCAGCTGGACGCGCTCGGCAGCGCGCTGTCGGCCGGCAAGTAATAGATAACCGTCACGACATGACCGCCACTCCCCACGCCCTCGCCGTCGATCGCGTCACGCTCGAACTGGGTGGCCGCACGATCCTGCGCGACGTCAGTTTCTCGATCGAGCCCGGCGAATTCGTCGGCGTGCTCGGGCCGAACGGCGCGGGCAAGACGACGCTGATGCGCGCGGTGCTCGGCCTCGTCCCCGTGTCGGCCGGCACGCTGTCGGTCGGCGGCGTGCCGGTCGCGCGCGGCAACGCGTCGATCGGCTACATGCCGCAGATTAGGAGCGGCCTCGCGAACCGCCGGATGCGCGGCTACGATTTCGTCGCGATGGCCGCCGACGGCCATCGCTGGGGCTTGCCGCACACGAACGCGGCCACGCGCCGCGACGTCGATCGCGTGCTCGACCTCGTCGGCGGCCCGTCGCTCGCGCGCCGGCCTCTGTCCGAACTGTCGGGCGGCGAACGGCAGCGGCTGCTGCTCGCGCAATGCCTGCTCGGCACCCCGAAGCTGCTGCTGCTCGACGAGCCGCTGATCAGCCTCGACCCGAACCACCAGCGCGGCGTCGTCGAACTCGTGCGCAACGTGCAGCGCGAGCTCGGCATCACCGTGCTGTTCTCCGCGCACGAACTGAATCCGCTGCTGAACGCGCTCGACCGCGTGCTGTATCTCGGCAACGGCGTGGCCGCGCTCGGCACCGTCGACGAGGTGATCACGAAGCCCGTGCTGTCGCGGCTCTACGGATCGCCGATCGACGTGATGCGCGTGAACGGCAAGATCTTCGTGATGTCCGGCGACGTCGAGATCGAGAAGCACGATCACGAACACGAGGACGACGACGGCCATTCGCACGGCGGTGGCGGCGGCCACGGCCATCACCACCACGGACACGCTCATCCCGGGCATTCGCACGATGTTTGAATACGACTTCATGATCAACGCGTTCGCCGCGTCGGGGATCGTCGCGGTGCTCGCGGGCATCGTCGGCTATTTCCTGGTGCTGCGCGGGCAGACCTTCGCCGGCCACGCGCTGTCGCACGTCGGTTTCACCGGCGCGACGGGCGCGGTGCTGCTCGGCCTCTCGCCGATCTGGGGGATGGTCGGCTTCACGCTCGCGGCCGGAATCGGCATGGGCGCGCTCGGCGAAAAGCTCGCGGGCCGCGACGTCGCGATCGGCGTGATCCTGTCCGGCGCGCTCGGCTTCGGCCTGCTGTTCCTGCACTTCTACACGTCGTTCGCGACACAGGTCACCGCGCTGCTGTTCGGCAACGTGCTTGCGGTCAGCCACGACACGCTCGCGGTGCTCGCGGGCATTGGCGCGGTGAGCCTCGCCGCGCTCGCGCTGATCGCGCGGCCGTTGTTGTTCGCATCGCTGCAGCCCGAACTCGCCGAAGCCAAGGGCGTGTCGCTGCGCACGGTGTCGATGCTGTTCCTCGCGGTGTGCGCGCTCGCGGTGGCCGCGGCGACGCAGATCGTCGGCGTGTTGCTCGTGTTCACGCTGCTGGTGGGGCCGGCCGCGGCCGCGCAGAACGTGTCGACGCGACTGTCGACGGGTGTGCTGCTCGCCGCGCTGTTCGCGCTGTTCGAGGCGTGGGCCGGCATCGTGCTCGCGTATCACACCGACTGGCCGACGAGTTTCTGGATTACGGCGCTGTCGGCGCTGGTGTATGGCGCGAGCTTGTTGCGGCGGGCATGATGTGTTGCATGCGTGCGGATGGCGTTACGAGATCGCCCTCCATGCGCACACAACCGTTGCCGCGAGGATCAGGAACCCGATCCAGGGTTTGGCACCTGCGGCACCGGCTCTCTTGAGCAACACGACCTGTGTGATCGCAACGACCATGAGCAACGCATAGCTGACAAGTATATGGTCGCCAGCTTCGTCCTTGATCGCGTCGACCGCGACGGATGGATCGATTTCATGCATCCACGCATACTTGCTTCCGGTGATCGTGATAACGACGAGCAATCCGATGACGCATGCAACATGAATGACGAAGCGAAGGAGACGAGCCATGTTTGCATCCCGATGCATTATTGGATGAGTCGAGCGAAGCGCGGCCAATATTCCGAGTGTTTGCGCTGCCGTGCGAAGCTGCATGCTCACCGGGCCGAACGATGTCATCGCTGGATGACGTGTCAGTGTCGGATGCCTGTCGACGAACGGCGGACCGCTCCAGTCGAATGTGCGCACTTCAAATGCAACGCGATCGATGAATTCAGGGTCGCCGCCGACCTCGATCCAACATATACCCGCGAGCATTTCCCGGGGTAGGCGGTTTCGCCCCGCTGCGGCCCGGATATGCGACTTGTTGTGCATGATCCAGGCATCCTTGAACGCCTGGATGTATTTGATGCCGCCATTCCACCGCTCGGGCGCAAGTTTCCACGCAAACAGATTGATCAACCCCCGCTTCGGGGAGTTTTTTGATACCTCGCATACCCTGTCGCCCATTCAGGTCAAAGGCTCACTCGAACAAATTTCACCACGATTAAATCGTCGATCATTATTCGGCGAATCGATTCGACTTCCTATAGAACGAGTAAGAATTTGCGACGGCAGGTGTTTTTTTCGGGCGGATGCCCCGGTGGAATGCGTAACGGAGGATGACGGCCACGTCGCCCGTTGAAGCGCAACGACGTGGCGTCAGGGACGGCTACCGCGCCAGCACACGCGCATGATGCGCGAGGTGATCGGCGATGAACGTCGAGATGAAGTAGTACCCGTGGTCGTAGCCCGGATGACGGCGCAGCGTCAGCGGCTGGCCGGCCTTCGCGCACGCGGCTTCGAACACGTCGGGGTTCAACTGGTTCGCGAGGAACTGATCGGCGAGCCCCTGATCGACGAGGATGCCGTCCGCGAACTTCGGCGCATCGGCGCGCGCGACGAGCTCGCTCGCGTCATGTGCCTTCCATGCATCGCGATCGGCGCCCAGATAGCCCGAGAATGCTTTCTCGCCCCACGGGCAGCGCGTCGGCGCGGCGATCGGCGCGAACGCCGACACCGACCGGTACAGGCCCGGATGACGCAGCGCGAGCGTCAGCGCGCCGTGCCCGCCCATCGAGTGGCCGAAGATGCCGAGCCGCGCGCCGTCGATCGGCAGCTCGGCCACGACGAGCTCGCGCAGCTCGCCCGTCACGTACGACTCCATCCGGTAATGCGTCGACCACGGCGCTTCGGTCGCATCGACGTAGAAACCCGCGCCGACGCCGAAGTCCCACGCATCGGTCTCGCCCGGCACGCCCGCGCCGCGCGGGCTCGTGTCGGGCATCACGAGCGCGATGCCGTGCTGCGCCGCGTATTGCTGCGCGCCGGCCTTGATCGCGAACGTCTCGTCGGTGCATGTGAGCCCCGCGAGATAGAACAGCGCCGGCACGCGATCCTGCGCGGCCTGCGGCGGCAGGTACACCGAAAACTTCATCGGCAGGCCGATGGCCGCCGAATCGTGACGGTAGAAACGCTGCTCGCCGCCGTGGCACGCATGCGAGGAAACGAGTTCGAGCATGGCGATGTGCTCCCGGTCAGTACAGCACGACCGAGCGGATCGACTCGCCGGCCTTCATCAGGTCGAAGCCTTCGTTGATCCGCTCGAGCGGCAGCGTGTGCGTGATCAGGTCGTCGATGTTGATCTTGCCTTCCATGTACCAGTCGACGATTTTCGGCACGTCGGTGCGACCGCGTGCGCCGCCGAACGCCGAGCCCTTCCACTCGCGGCCCGTCACCAGCTGGAACGGACGCGTGCTGATTTCCTCGCCCGCCGCCGCCACGCCGATGATGAACGACTGGCCCCAGCCCTTGTGCGTGCATTCGAGCGCCTGGCGCATCAGCTTCACGTTGCCGACGCATTCGAACGAGTAGTCGGCGCCGCCGTCGGTCAGCTGCACGATGTGGTCGACGACGTTCTCGACTTCGTTCGGGTTGATGAAGTGCGTCATCCCGAACTTCCTCGCGAGCTCGACGCGCTTCGGGTTGATGTCGACGCCGATGATCTTGTCCGCGCCGACCATCTTCGCGCCCTGGATCACGTTCAGGCCGATCCCGCCGAGGCCGAACACGACCACGTTCGCACCGGCCTCGACCTTCGCCGAATACACGACCGCGCCGACGCCCGTCGTCACGCCGCAGCCGATGTAGCAGATCTTGTCGAACGGCGCGTCCTCGCGCACCTTCGCGACCGCGATCTCCGGCACGACGATGTAGTTCGAGAACGTCGACGTGCCCATGTAGTGGAACAGCGGCTTGCCGTCGAGCGAGAAGCGCGACGTCGCGTCCGGCATCAGGCCCTTGCCCTGCGTCGCGCGGATCTTCTGGCACAGGTTGGTCTTGCGCGACAGGCAGAACTTGCACTCGCGGCATTCGGGCGTGTAGAGCGGAATCACGTGATCGCCCTTCCTCACGGTGCCGACGCCGGGGCCGACGTCGACCACCACGCCCGCGCCCTCGTGGCCAAGGATCGCCGGGAAGATCCCTTCCGGATCGGCGCCCGACAGCGTGTAGTAGTCGGTATGGCAGATGCCCGTCGCCTTCACTTCGATCAGCACTTCGCCGGCGCGCGGCCCTTCGAGATCGACTTCCTCGATCGTCAGCGGCGCACCGGCCTTCCATGCAATCGCGGCTTTCGTTTTCATCGTGTCACTCCTGTGTGTCTGTGAGATCGGCCCGGGCCGGCGCGTCGACGCCGGCCGGGGTGTCATGCAAAGCGTCGAATCCGTGCCGCGTGGCACGGCGCAAGAATATCGTGCTCGCCATGATGGCGGCTCCCGCCGCGCATCGCGTGCGCGAAACGGTCGCCGGCTTGCCAGGATGCGTCATCGCTGACGCAAAAGAACAAGTGCCCGAGTTTAAACGCCCGTCGTGAACCATGCATCCGTGCGGGCGTACAGATCGACGAAGCGCGCGTGGCGCGCGGCCAGCAGGCAGTCATCGCGCGGCGCGGCGACCGGCGACGCGCTCGGCGCCAGCGCGCGCAACGCATCCTCGCGCCAATGCCCGATCGCGACGCCCGCGAGCAGCGCGGCGCCGCGCGTCGCGGCGTTCGGGCAATCGATCGCGTGCAGCGACGCGCCGAGCGCGTCGGCGAGTAACTGGCGCCAACGCGGATCGACCGAGCCGCCGCCCGCGAGACGCAGCGTCGTCACCGCGTCGCGGCGATCGGCGTCGCGGATCGCATCGAGCCCCGCGCGCAACGCGAACGCGACGCCTTCGAACGCGGCGCGCATCATCGCGCCGCGCGTGTCGCCGAGCCCGAGGCCGAGCCAGCCGCCGCGCGCATCGGGGTTCATCCACGGCGACCGCTCGCCGGTCAGGTACGGCAGAAAACACAGCCGTTCGGACGCCGGCTGCGCGAACGCATCGTCGTACGCGTCGGCCCATCGCGCGTAGCCGAGCCAGCCGCGCACGGCTTCGAGCGCGAGCCCGACGTTCTGCATCGCCGCCATCGTGTAGTAGCCGCCGCCCGTCGCCGCACGATAGCGATGCAAGCCGCGCCGCGCGGGCGGCAACGCATCCGCGAGCACGACGATCTGCCCGCCGCTTCCCGTCGTCAGCAGGGCATCGCCTGCCGCGACCAGCCCGCTGCCGAGCGCCGCGCACGCGGTATCGGCCGCGCCCGTCGCGAGCGGCACGCCGGCCGGCAGGCCAAGCGCGGCGGCGGCCTGCGCGCCGAGCACGTCGCAGCGCGCGGTGGACGCACGAACCGGCGCAAAGCGGTCGGCAGGCAGGCCGAGCGTGTCGATCAATGGGCTGTCCCACGCGCCGTCGGGCGTCGCGAGCGCCGTTGCGCACGCGTCGCTCGGATCGGCGGCGACGTCGCCGCCGAGCGCGATGCGCAGCCAGTCCTTCGGCTGCACGGCCCAGCGCGCGGCACGCAGTGCGTCGGGTTCATGCGTCGCCAGCCAGCGCAACAGCGGGCCCGCCATGCCGGGCGCGACGGGGTTCGGGGCGACGGGGTTCGGGGCGACGGGAAATCCGGCGGCGGACGATCCGGGGGCTGGCCAGCCGGCCGCGTCCGCTTCGCGCACCGCGCGCGTGTCGGGCCACAGCAGCGCGGGCCGCACCGGCTGGCCGGCCGCGTCGATCAGCACGACGCCATGCATCTGGCCCGAAAAGCCGATCGCCGCGACCTGCGCGCGTTCGTCGGCCGGCAGCCGCGCGGCCGCGCGCACGAGCGCCTGCCACCACGCGTCGGGCGCGATTTCCGCCCAGCCGGGCCGCGGCGACGACAACCCATAAGGTTCGCTCGCGACGGCCCGCTCGACGCCGTCGGCATCGAGCGTGACGAGTTTGACGGAGCCGGTGCCGAGGTCGATTCCGAGCAGGCGCATGACGTGAAGAGGATTCGTATGAACGGATGCCGATGATAACGGGATCGCGATGTGCGCCCCGCTTTTTGCCACCGCTTCGACGCATCGAATGTGCGGTCGGGCCGCCGCGTTCCATCGGGCGGCACCTTGCACGCAAAAGCGACCGTTCGCGGGTTAACCCGGCACGATTTGCACACACCGCTTTTTGCCACTATGCGGCCCACCCGATACACACCATAAAGCACCCCATATTTGACAGGGGGGCCGGCGCTATTTTGAAGCGCTATAAAACCGGTACACCTCACTCCCGCGGCAGTTTCCCGATGATCGCCCTCCTCTTCCATATCGAAATGGCATATCGAACCAGCAAAGAGCGGAATAGAACCCAGTGCTCTTGTTGCATGGATTCATTCCGAATAACTTCGTATCACCCCGAAAACAAGATCATGGAGTGAGACAGATGCAATCGAACACGGTCCATCCGTGCGATGAGGTGCTGCCGACCGGCAAGCTGGTAACGCTTGGTCTGCAACACGTCCTCGTCATGTACGCCGGCGCCGTCGCCGTGCCGCTTATCGTCGGCGCGGCGCTCAAGCTGCCGAAAGACCAGATCGCGTTCCTGATCAGCGCCGATCTGTTTTCCTGCGGCATCGCCACGCTGATCCAGACGCTGGGCCTGTGGATCTTCGGGATCCGCCTGCCCGTCATCATGGGCTGCACGTTCGCGGCCGTCGGCCCGATGATCGCGATCGGCACGAACCCCGGCCTCGGCATTCTCGACATCTTCGGTTCGACCATCGCGGCCGGCATCATCGGCATCGTGCTCGCGCCGATGATCGGCAAGCTGCTGCGGTTCTTCCCGCCCGTGGTCGTCGGCACGGTGATCGCCGTGATCGGGCTGTCGCTGATGGAAGTGGGCATCAACTGGGCGGCCGGCGGCGTCGGCAACCCCGAGTACGGCAGCCCCGTCTATCTCGGCCTGTCGCTGCTCGTGCTCACGCTGATCCTGCTGATCAACAAGTTCGGCCGCGGCTTCGTCGCGAACATCTCGGTGCTGCTCGGCATCGTCGCGGGCTTCGCGATCGCGTTCGCGATCGGCCGCGTGAACACCGACGGCGTGGCGCATGCGCCGTGGGTCGGCTTCGTGATGCCGTTCCACTTCGGCCTGCCGCACTTCGACCCGCTGTCGATCGTGACGATGGTCACGGTGATGTTCGTCACGTTCATCGAATCGACCGGCATGTTCCTCGCGGTCGGCGACATGGTCGATCGCCCGGTCAACCAGGAGCGCCTCGTGCGCGGCCTGCGCGTCGACGGCCTCGGCACGCTGATCGGCGGCATCTTCAACTCGTTCCCGCATACGTCGTTCTCGCAGAACGTCGGCCTGATCGGCGTGACGGGCGTGAAGAGCCGCTTCGTGTGCGCGACGGGCGGCGTGATCCTCGTGCTGCTCGGGCTGTTCCCGAAGATGGCGCAAGTCGTCGCGTCGGTGCCGCCGTTCGTGCTCGGCGGCGCAGGCATCGTGATGTTCGGGATGGTTGCCGCGAACGGCATCAAGGTGCTGTCGAAGGTCGACTTCGTGAACAATTCGCACAACCTGTTCATCGTCGCCGTGAGCGTCGGCATGGGCCTCGTGCCGGTCGTGTCGCCGCACTTCTTCTCGAAGCTGCCGCCCGCGCTCGCGCCGATCCTGCACAGCGGCATCCTGCTCGCATCGGCGTCCGCCGTGATCCTGAACATCGTGTTCAACGGCGTGAAAGGCGAAAAGGATGCGCGCTGCGAGATTCGGCGCGCGGGACACGACTTCGACGGGCGGGCCGCCGATTCGCACTGACGGACACCAGGCATGCGTCGGCTCGTGACGGGCCGGCGCTTGCTGCATGGTGCGTAAAAGGCCGCTTCACACCATCGAAATGTGCAGCACTGCGCGGCAGATCGCAGCCAGGACCTCATTTCCCTTGGCAGGGGCATTCATGCGGGCAACCGGGAAGGAAGTCGATTTCTACTCGTTGGCCATTATCCGGCACACCGTTCAGATGATGCGACTTATAAAGCCTGGCATCGACGTCGATAGGGGCTCGACCAAGCCTCAATGTGACTAGCAGCCCCTTGACACTTTCCGCGCGTTGCTGCGCCAGCACGCTCGGCTGTCTTTCGTCAGCTTCGGCAAGGCCACCGACAGACGTACGATCAAGATTGGGATATTTGAGTTGAAGGTCTATCGCCCAATTGGCCAGCTTGATGAGCTCATCGCCGCGCACTTTGGCAGAATCTCTTTCAAACGAAACATCAAGTGTATGAACCGGGGAGCAGGCGAATGTCCCGGTCGAGAAAAACGCCAGCGCAATGCAGGCCAGTCCTTTTACCATATCGATTTTCCGTTGGACCCGATCAGATTCAACAAGGAACACCCCGCCACGTCACCTCTAATCCTCATAGACAATATACCCGGCAATGCTATCCGCATTATTGATTGCGAGATCGGGGCGCGCCCGAGCCAATACCAAGCACTCGCGCATGAAATATTGATGATCCTGAGCGCCAAAAGTGTCGGCAAAATGAGTGCACTCATGAATCAGTGTCGATAACATCGAGTCCTTCGCGCTGGATATGGGACGCATCCCGCAAAAATTCTCATGGATACAAATAGTATGTGTAGCAGTGTCGGGGCCGCAAACATGAGCGACGGCACCATCAGGGTCCTTGTTATTCGGCGTACAACCAAGATATCGATCAAGCTCCTCTGATTGACGAACAAAGTTTCCAGGCTTGAGATCGCGCATCACCCGACTTACTCGTGCGAGGCCGCCTGTCAGACGTTGCCGAATCGTTTCATCGCTTGAGCCAAACCACGTTGCGACGCGTTGACGTTCGACCGCCCCCCACTTGCGCAAATCTACGAGCCGCACGTCGATCATTTGTACGGCTCTGTCGCGTAACGTTAGAACCATACGGCAATCCCTCGGCCGTTTCGCCGGCTTGTATGTGAATTCCCCACAACCGCTGAAGCGTTTCGACGATACGATCACCGTTGCTCAACCGGCTACCCACCAGCGCAAACGGCTTGTCGCTGCAAATCGCATATTCGCCTGCGCCATCCATAATGACGGCCTCGCTGCCATCCTCGTAAGTGACGACATCGCCAACACGGGCAACGACAAGCCCGGCGACTGTCAGGCCGCTGGTAGCATTGGTTACCCGCCCACCGCGCTCAGTGAGCGCCCCGATGGTGGCAAAAAGATGGGTCGGTGCAGTCTGCTCGCTCTTCATCCGGATTTCCTTTCTCGACAATGGGTGAGGAATGCTCCATGCGAAATTTGCGCGGACGAGAAAGAAGAATCAATCAGACAAATTCGAATTTTGTACAGCTAATTGTTATAAGCACCGTTCAACAGCAAATGGGCCTACAGCCGCTCGCTTCCATCGAGCCGTGATCCTGAACATCGTGTTCAACGGCGTGAAAGGCGAAAAGGATGCGCGCTGCGAGATTCGGCGCGCGGGACACGATTTCGACGGGCGGGCCGCCGACGTGCACCACTGATCGCCCCGCGCCGGACGACGGCGCGAAGCGGTAACGACGAACGCCACGGCATGCCGTGGCGTTTTGCTTGATTCCCCGCGCGATTCGACAGCGCAAATGAAAACGCCACGAACTTTCGTCCGTGGCGTTTTCGTTTCCGCGTACAGCCGGTTCGAAGCGCAAGCGCGATAAGCCGCGCCTGCCCTTCGCCGTGCCTACCCGTTCGTCGCCGTTGCCGACGCAGGCGCCGGAGCCGCCGCCTTGTCGTAATCGACCGGCGCATCCGGCGCGCGCGGCGCTTCGCCTGCATGCTGGATCCACCCGCCGCCCAGTGCACGGTAAAGGTCGACCAGATTCGTCCAGCGCGCCAGGCGCGCGCTGATCAGCGACTGCTGCGCCGAGTACAGATCCGTCTGCGCGGTCAGCACCGACAGATAGCTGTCCACACCGTTCTTGTAACGCAGGTCCGACAGGTCGAAGC